>NZ_SMMA01000024.1 GCF_009711345.1 Pseudovibrio flavus | reverse complement strand
CATGCAAGACGAGATGAGCGCAGTTCTGGTTGCCGTTGACTGGGGCACCAGTTCGTTCCGTGCGCGTACTGTTCGGGCAGACCGTTCGGTCATCGACACCATTTCCACCGACGAAGGTATTCTGAAAGCCAAGGGCCGCTTTGAAGAGGTGTTCCGCACCCACATTCCAGCGCTCAAAGGCTACCGTGCAGGCCTTCCTGTGATCCTTTCGGGCATGATCGGCTCCCGCAATGGCTGGGTAGAAGTGCCATACGCCACCATGCCAACCAAGCCGGACGCTCTGTCCAAAGCCATGACAAAGATCGAAGTGGAAGGCATCGGCGATGTCTGGTTCATTCCGGGCATTATGGCAGAAGGCGATAAAGCCGACGTGATGCGCGGCGAGGAAACCGAAATCTTCGGCGCACTGGAAATGCTCGGCATTGCCAACGCCACCATGATCATTCCGGGCACCCACTCCAAGCACGTTGATATCCGTGATGGCGCGATCCAGAGCTACCGCACCTACATCACCGGTGAAATGTTCCACGCTCTGACCACTGCAACCATTCTGGGTGCTTTCGGTAAGGACGTTTGTGAAGACTGCGAGTGGTTCAGCGAAGGCGTACGCATTGGTGCTCGTGATGGCAACTCCGGCGCACTGCTCAACCGCCTGTTTACTGCCCGCGCCCGCGTGCTGGTTGACGGCTTGCCGGAAAACCACGCCGCTTGCTATCTCTCTGGCATGTTGATTGGCGCTGAACTCAAAGAAGCGATGGGTCAGGATGGTGACATCTGGATTTTGGGCAACGGCCGTCTGCCAGAAATCTATCTCAAAGCTCTGAAGGTGCTTGGTGGTGACGCCAAGATCGTACCGATGGGCGGCGTTGTGCATGGGGCAATGCAGGTCGCAGAAGCAATCGAACTCGTTTAACGGGGAGGGGGAGACTTATGTCTCAGCTAGACAAACACATGGAAGAGGCACCGATCGTCGCAATTTTGCGCGGCCTTGTGCCTGAAGAAGCGCTTGATATCGCCAAGGCTCTGGTCGCTGGCGGCATCAAGGTTATGGAAGTGCCGCTCAACTCACCGCGTCCGCTGGAAAGCATTGCGCTGATCGCCAAGGAAATGGGTGATCAGGTGAGCGTTGGTGCAGGCACCGTGCTGACACCGGAACAGGTGCGTGATGTGCACGCAGCGGGCGGTACCTTTGTTGTTGCACCTAACTGCAACACCGAAGTTGGCGCTGCCTGTCAGGTCCACGGCATGAAGTGGATGCCGGGTGTTTACACCCCGACTGAAGGCTTCACCGCGCTGGACGCTGGTGCGCA
>NZ_SMMA01000060.1:179262-200961 GCF_009711345.1 Pseudovibrio flavus | reverse complement strand
CTGGATACCGGAGCAAGTCCGGTATGACAGAATGTGAGCGGTTTAGAATGTTGGTGTGATCCAAGCAACGGAACTGATACCGCGCCCTTGTAGGGCGCACGTTAGTATTTAATATGTGATGCTTGAAACCTAGTGGTCTTCCTTCGCGCTTGCTTTCTTTAGTCCAGCGTTCTCTTGAAGCGAAGTAGGGCCATTGCTGCGAAAACTACGACGAATAGAGACAAGGCTTGTACGCTGCTCGTAACTTGAGAAAGTTCCGCGCCCTTCAAAAGAATTCCGCGTACCGCTCTTAGGAAGTGGGTGAGGGGGAATATTTCTCCCAACGTTTGTGCCCAGTCTGGCATGCCCTTGTAGGGGAACATAAAGCCAGAAAGAAGTAGAGACGGAAGGAAGAAGAAGAATGTCATTTGCAGTGCTTGCATTTGTGTTTTGGCAAGGGTCGAGATGAAGTAGCCAAGCAACACGAGCGCAAGAACGAATATAAGGGTCACGCCCAGTAGAAGCGGAATGCTGCCGATATAGGGGATAGAAAACAGTATCTTGCCTGCTGTTAAAATGACCAGGATTTGTACCGCGCCAACTGCGAGGTAGGGCAGGACCTTGCCGAGCATGATTTCAATTGGGCTTGCAGGAAGCGACAACAGGTTCTCCATCGTTCCCCGTTCTATTTCGCGTGTGAGTGCGATTGATGTCATCATTACCATTGTAAGCTGCAAAATGACGCCAAGAAGAGCCGGAACGACGTTGTATTGGGTGATGCTCTCTGGGTTATAAAGCCGGTGAACGACAACCTCAGGGAAGTGAGGGTTAGTAGCCGCTGTCATATCACTTTGAGGTGGCATGACGGGCCGTAGACCTTTCTCGACGATTTGGGGGAGGGCCGAAATTGCACCGCTTGCTGCTGCAGGGTCTGTTGCGTCCGCATCCATGAGTATGCTTGGGCTTTCGCCCCTCTCAATACGGGTTCCTAAATCATGAGGCAGCGTGAGCACAAAGGTGACATCTCCGCGTACAAGCAGTTCGTTTGCCTCCGTAGGCCCGACGCCCATGTGGGTGACTTCAAAATAGTCTGATGTTTCCAATGCGCTGATTATGGCGCGGGAGTATCGATCATTCTGCAGATAGGCGACTGCTGTTGGCAGGGATCTTGGGTCATTGTTGATTGCGTAGCCGAACAGGATCAGCTGGACAATGGGAATACCAAGCATCATCGCAAAGGTAATTCTATCTCTGCGCATCTGGATGAATTCTTTACCCAGCATGGCAAGCAGGCGGCGAAGGGAAAAGAAGCCTCTCATTGCATATTGTCCTGACTGTTGGCCATAAACTGGATGAAGACGTCTTCAAGGCTAGTGGCTTGCGGTGTGATTGCGAGATGAGTGTGACTTTCAAAAGGCTGTAAAGCTGCTCTAAGTGCCTTCTCGTCTGTTCCGGTAATATGCAATGCATTGCCAAAGGGGGCGACTTGCTCCACGCCTTCTGCGCCGTGAAGAGACTTTGCTATTGCTGCAAGGTTTTCACCAGTGATGGAGAAGGTGATAAGACCCGAGCCGGTGATCACTTCATCCAGCGTTCCGTTTGCCAGCAGCTTGCCGTAGGAAATGTAAGCGATCCGGTGGCAGCGCTCTGCCTCGTCCATATAGTGAGTGGAGACAAGCACGGTCATACCGCTTGCTGCAAACTCGTGGATTTCCTCCCAGAACTCTCGTCTCGCTTTAGGGTCAACACCTGCAGTAGGCTCATCAAGAAGCAAAAGATCGGGTTTGTGCATTGTACAGGCAGCAAGCGCAAGTCGCTGCTTCCAGCCCCCTGATAGCTGACCTGCCAGCTGCTTTTTACGAGAGGTCAGACCGAGCTTATCAAGTGTGGTCTCAACAGGTCTGCTTTTGCTTGGTAGGCGATGAAGACGGGCTACGAAACGCAGGTTCTCTTCTATTGAGAGGTCTTCATAGAAAGAGAATTTTTGCGTCATGTAGCCGACTTTATTTTTGATCTCCAAGCGCTGCCGAAGCAGGTCATAACCAAGCACGCTGCCAGATCCACTATCCGGCTTTAGCAGACCGCACATCATGCGGATGCTTGTTGTCTTGCCTGAGCCATTTGGGCCAAGAAAGCCAACAATCTGACCTTTGCCGATTTGAAGGGTGACGTTGTCTACGACAGTCTTTGAGCCGTAACGTTTTGTGAGAGACTGAACATCAATCGCATACATGGTGACCTCTCAGCGTTAGCGGGGTAGCTGAACGTCAACGATCTGGCCAGGCGCGAGCGTTGTGTTTTCTGTCTCTGGGAGGGCCTCGACGCGGTAGACGAGTTTGTCGCGCACATCCAACGAGTAAATTACCGGCGGAGTAAACTGGGGGCCTTCTGCCAGATAGCTAATACGCGCCGGAACTTCTTCAGCACAGCCGGAGCACGTCGCTTCTACACGTTTGCCAAGGGAGAGGCTGGAGAAGATTTTCTCTGGCACGAAGAATGTAAGCTTAGTCTCACCTGCTGGCAGCATAGTGAGGACCGGTGAGGACGGCCCTGCAATTTCGCCCTCGCGGCGCGTGATATCGATAACGCGTCCATCTGCTGGCGCGTAGACCTGACGGTTCTCCAATCGCCACTGAGCTTGCTTTAGAGCTGCTACAGCTTGGTCGTAGGCACTTTGTGCAGCCTGTATCTGGTCTTCTCTAGCTGGAAGGCGGGCAACGTCCAGCTCGGACTGCAGCTGCTTCACACGAGCACGTGCCACATCCAGCGCTGTTTGTGCTTCATCCAGCTGGGCCTGCGAGATAACAGCGCGATTGAACAGCCCTTCAAAGCGTTTAAAGACGGATAGAGACTGGCGCGTTTGAACCTCAGCAGAATCCAGCGTTGCTTCTAGTACTGCGATTTCCTCTGGCCGCTTTCCTTCTTTCAGGTCGTTGAGCGAGGCCTGAGCCTTCTTCATCGCGGCTTCAGCCTCTGCCACCGCTAAACGGGCGTCTTCTTTCTCCAGCTGCGCCAGTAATTGGCCTTCCTCGATCTTGTCACCGCGATCAACAAAGAGTTGAATGACCTGGGCACTGTCTACCGGTGCAGGGCGCACATACTCGCCTTCTACATAGCCGGGAAATGCGCCTTGCTGAGATGAGCAGAGCGAGAGTAAGCCAGTGATGATGGGAATGGAACACACAAATGACATAGGCTACTCCTTAACGCTGGCATCAAGCAGCGCGATGAGATTTTGTTTTATTACTGCTGCGATCTTGGCTGCCTCGTCAGGGCCAATGCTCTGCCATTCCATGCGCTTGGTCACGATGTTTCTGGCAATTCGGAAGTAGATGATTGGGCCAATAACAGCGAAAAGCTGAAGGCGAACAAACTCAGACTCTGGTGAGGTGTTGGTTGCTTTGGCCCAGACCTGAGTGATGTTCTCCAGAACAGGACCAAATAACTCCTCATAGAGGAGAGGGAGCGTGCCATTTGGCCGATTTGCTTCATTCAGAATAAATGGAACGATAAGGCTGGCCTTGTGTTGTAACTGGGTGAAGGCAACCATCTGGTCTACGAGAGACAGCATTATAAGGCGTGCTTGTTCAGCGGACATAGTTTCAAGACTACCGCCGTTGCTGTGCCTGCGCATTGCAACGCGGCCCAATGTGCGCCCAACGTAGTGGGCACAAGCTTCACGCAGTCCGTCCTTGCCGCCGAAATGGTAGGCAATTGAGGCGATGTTCGTTCTCGCTAATTGGGCGATCTGACGTGTTGAGGTTGCTTCAAACCCTTGAGACCCAAAAAGCTCCAGCCCTGCTTCAACAAGAACCTTTCTGGTGCGCATGGCGGCGAGGGAGGTCGACTTTTCTTGCTTGTTCATTTGCTTTTCAATAAATCAATCGATTGATTGAAAATATGAGAAACTAGAATTTTGCGCAAGGGTGAATCTGTAAAGAGGCTGCGACGCGGGTGGTAGGGGCGCTGAAACTCATAAATTTCAACGCTGTAGAAAATTATTTCGTTCGTAGTGGAGATTTTTTACTTTTGGTGAAGCTCGAAAATATGGTCTTTCGACCAAAATGCAGGACGCTGATCTCTTTGATGTTACGGGAAACTGCGAATTTTTATGGGCTCATGGCTGAATAACCCTGCTTCTTCACAGGGTAATTTTGGTTTCCACAGGCTTGGTTAGAAAACTCTCTTGAATTTCAAACCTGGCGTGGTATCTACGCCGTCAAGGACACGTGGCCGAGTGGTCGAAGGCGCTCCCCTGCTAAGGGAGTAGGCCCGGAAGGGTCTCAAGGGTTCGAATCCCTTCGTGTCCGCCATTTTCCCTCTACATTGATGGTTTTGAGCAAGCGGTAGACGCTTGTTTCTGTTTGCAGTTTGTCTGCATTAATTTCCTCCGCGCCCTTGTTATCTTCTGGTATTAGTGATCTGCCTTATTCCAGCTGTGGAATCTGCAGGAACTGCCAATATTTGCGTGTCTCTGTGCTCTGCTAATTTACGCGGGCAGGCTGTCCGTACCCAAATCAATAAACTTTACTGTCTGCTGGTTGGAGGCTTTTTCGTTTTGTTGCGAAGGAGTGCGGTTCATTGTGCAGACGCAGTTTTCAGCGAATGGTCATCGTAACCGGTTGGTTTTTATGGTTATTGGCGAGTTTGGGGAGCACCTCTGCTGTCTACGCCAATGACAGTGTTCTACCGTGGTTCAATTGGCAAAAGGCTACTGATGACTGGGGTGGTATCCGCACAAAGCTTAACGATGCTGGCGTAGATCCCGAGCTAAACTACACGACTGACATTCTGTTCAATCCCATCGGTGGCTTTAATCAAACCGGAGCCTATGCAGACCTGTGGGAGGGAAGCTTTAACTTCGACCTCAATCAGCTGGCAAATTGGCAGGGAGCTGATCTATTTATCGGCCACGTCTATTCCGGCGGTGAAGACTTAAGCGGTAAAGCCATTGGCAACATCTTTGACGTTGCTCAGACCTATTCCGGTCAAGGCTGGCGTTTGACCCGCGTAAAGCTGACACAGCAGTTCTTCGATGATCGTTTTGAAGTAGCCCTTGGCCGACTATCTGCTGGAACTTATTTCGTCACGAGCCCTGTTGGCGACTACTATGTCAATTCCGCCCTCAATGATAACCCCGCAGGTGTCTTCTATAATATTGACTCCCTTTTTACCTCCACGCGGGCGCAGTGGGGCGTTCGTGCTGCCGCTCGTTTTACCTCTGATTTTACGGTTGCAGCGGGTGTATATAATGCTGACCCGTCAGTGGGAGATACCGATAAGCATGGTTTTGACTTTACGCTTAATCCCAACAAGGGCGTTTTGGTGTTATCGCAGGCGACATGGAAGCCAACCTTCCTTCATCGTGGGCAGGAGCTTCCGGGTGCTTACCGCTTTGGTGCCTACGTCGATACCAGCAGGTATTATGAGATAGACCCGCGCATCACCGACCCCTCTTACATTCGTGGGAGTTGGGGGCTCTATTCTATTGTCGAGCAGATGGTCTATCAGGAGAAGGGGGATGAAGGTCTAACGCTCTGGGGTTCTTTTGTAATCGCGCCGCAGCAGTCGATCAGTACGCTGCCGTTTTCAACTTATCTGGGAACCTATTACAAGGGGCTCTTCGAACTGCGCCCAGATGATGTAACCGCAGGTGTTATTGGCGCCGGCTTTTTTAGCGAAGATCTTCCGGGGCAGTCCTCTGAATGGTTTATCGAACTAAACCATCGGTTCCAGTTCGCGCCATGGTTCTATCTGACAACGGATTTCCAGTACATCGTCAACCCATCAGGGCGGAATTCCATTGATGATGCAGCGGTCGTCGGCACAGAAATCTCTATTACCTTCTGAGCGCTCGGCCTCACGTACTCAACCAGCGTAAGCACACCCGTTAACCCACACGGTGTGTGCTGTCCTGCTGCTCCACGTGCTGTGCTAGTCTTTTCCGGTCTCTCAAAGATCTGGAAAGGTTGAGCCTATGGAGCCCATTACCCACTCAGAGCGCATCGAGCACCTACTGGGACTTTATTCAGAGCAGATAGGGGAAGACCTACCCGGATACAGAAATCACATCTATCGGGTACTGAGCTACGCACTCTATTTTCTTGGCGATCAGGATCATCCCAAGCGCCCCGACATAGAAGTGGCACTTGCCTTCCATGACCTTGGTATGTGGACTGATCACGATCTAGCGTATCTGGAGCCCTCAATAGGGCAGTTCGAAAAAGCCAAGAGTGAAGGGTTGCTTCAGGATCAGGTGGATACTCAACTCGTGCACGACATCATTTTCTGGCACCACAAGTTCACGCCGTTTCGAGGTGAGGACGCAGAGGTCGTCAACGCCGTTCGAAAGGGTGACTGGATTGATGGTTCCAAAGCGATCTTCCGAAAAGGTGTGGCGAAAGAGGATATCGACAAGGTCTATGCCGCTCTTCCTGTAAACGGTTTTTATGACACGCTGATGCGGTTGGCCTCTGATCTCAATAACGGGCATAAAATGGGTGGCCTGATGCGGGTGCTGCACCGTGTCTATAAGCTCTAGGGGAGGGGCTTCTGTTGGCGTTAAATGACGCGCGCTTTTCCTAATAAGAACCATTAGCAATAATTGCAGGTTCTCAAAGAGTTATAATCATCAGAACCCTGCTAAAAATGTGCAAAAATAAAAACGTTTTAGCAAACTTTTTCCAGTGAGAGTGAGGCAGCACGTCACACGGTAAAATTCGTATGAAAAACGAAAATATAAGAAGACCTTACGGAAGTTTAGGGTTTAATTAAACGTTTTAGCATGCTGCCGAAACGTTTATGCAAATCTCCCTACTTGTGAGATACCAGTGCTGTCAGCATTCTCCTCCCAGCTTGGAATAAACGCTAACCTTCTAAATTGGGAGTAAGAAAATGAAACGTTTAGCCATCGCATTGGCTGCATCCGCAGTGATGTTCACTGGCAGCGCACTGGCTGCTGATGTGACCTTGAAAGTTGCCCATGGTGCACCAGAAACCATGCACATGCACAAGGCATGGGAAAAGTTCAAGGAACTCGTCGAAACCCGCACCGAAGGCGACATTGAAGTCGAGATCTACCCTGCTGGTCAGCTGGGTGAAGGCCGTGAGCTTCTCGAATTCGTTCAGATGGGTGAAATCGATCTGAACGCTGAAGCTGTTGGCGTTCTGTCCGGTTGGGACGATCGTTTTGCTGCAACCGAACTGCCATACACCTTCGCAAACCGCGACATCGCTCGTAAGGTATTCGATGGTGAATATGGTGACTGGCTTGCACAGGAAATGGAACCAATCGGCTTCAAGTCTTTGGGCTGGTGGGAAATTGGTATCCGTCACCTGACCAACTCCAAAAAAGCTGTCTACACTCCTGAAGACGTTGATGGTCTGAAACTGCGCACCATGCAGGTTGATGCACACATCAAAGCTTGGGATCAGCTGGGTGCTAACCCAACCCCTATGGCTTCCGGCGAAGTATACTCTGCACTTCAGCAGGGCATCATCGACGCTCAGGAAAACCCGCTGGGTAACATCCAGAGCATGCGTACTCACGAAGTTAACAAGTACATCTCTCTGACCAACCACGTGTACTCTGCTTATGCGGTTGTAATGAACCCGGACAAGTTCAACAGCCTCTCTGAAGAGCACCAGAAAATCGTTGCGGACGCGATCAGCGAAGCTTCTGACTATCAGCAGCAGATCATCCGTACCGAAGAACCTAAACTGGTTGATTGGTTCCGTAGCCAGGGCAACGAAGTTAACGAGTTGTCTGCAGAGCAGATGGCAGTGTTCCAGAATGAGATCAAAGCTCTCAAGCCAGACTTTGAACGCATGGTTGGCGCTGACACCTATAAGCGTCTGATGGACGCTGTAGCAAAAGCTGAAGCAAGCTAAGCCTTAGCCTCTAGAGGAGGGAGGTGGTTTTCCGCCTCCCTTTCTCCCACTTCTCCCCATCAATAATCCCAGTGAAATGTCGTTATGAAACTACTCCGTTATCTCGATGATAACCTGGAGCGCGATCTTCTGGTTGTTTCTCTTGGCACTATCGCAATCCTGATCTTCGTTCAGGTTTTCATGCGTTATGTCATGCAGAACTCGCTATCATGGTCTGAAGAAGTCGTACGTTGGTTGTTTGTATGGTTCATCTGGATCGGCATCAGCTACGGCTATAAAACTCGCAAGCACGTTGCGGTAACCGTTCTTACCGGCCTTCTTTCCAAAAGAACCCAGCTCATCCTTGGCCTTGTAGTCTCTGCTATTATGTTGGTTTTCTTTGCTTACATGGCTGTTCGTGGTCATGATCAGGCAACCAACCGCTTTGTTATCAAGCAGACCTCTCCGGTTCTTTTCATTCCGGGTTCCGAAACCCGCATTAGTCTGATCTTCCTCTATTACTCTCTGCCGCTTGGCGCGTTCCTCGCATCTATTCGCGTGCTGCAGAACATTTTTGAAGATATCCGCAGACTGAAAAACAACGATTTCGCAGAGGAAACTCTCGATCTGCCAGGAGCGTAACCTATGTCCGGTTTAGTTCTGTTCTTCGGCTTCTTCGGCCTTGTTCTTATTGGTATGCCGATTGGCGCTGCTCTTGGCGTTGCATCCCTTTTTGTTATGACCTTCCTGCCGGGTACTCCAAGTGACATCTTGTTGCTCAAGAGTGCGGTTATGGGCGGTAACAACTTCCCGCTTGTTGCTGTTCCTATGTTCATTCTCGCCGGTGACATCATGCAGTCCGGTGGTCTTTCCCGCCGTATCGTGGGCATGGCTGCTCGCGGCGTGGGCCACCTGCGCGCAGGTCTGGCATATGTGAACGTTCTGGCGTCCATGTTCTTTGCAGCTATTTCCGGGTCTTCCCCTGCAACCGTTGCTGCAATTGGTTCCAACATGATCCCTGAAATGGAAAAGCGTGGCTATCCGCGTGACTTTTCCGCAGGTCTGACTGCTGCAACCGGCATGCTGGGCGTTATGATCCCGCCATCCATCCCGTTCATCATCTACGGCGTGACCTCCAGCCAGTCCATCGGCAAGCTGTTCATGGCTGGCCTCATTCCGGGTCTCTTGTTCGGTGCGGCTTACATCATCGTTGCCCGCTACGTGCTGCGTGACCGTGATGATCTGGTTTCCACCAAGGAAGAACTGGCAAAAGAACGCGCTGAAAACAAAGATGGCAATGCTATCTGGGCGCTTCTCGTTCCAATCATCATTCTTGGTGGTATTTACGGCGGTATCTTTACTCCAACTGAAGCTGCTGGCGTTGCGGTTATCTACGCGCTGGTGATTTCCCTGTTCGTTTACAAGGAACTCAGCTTCAACGAACTGCCAAAGATCCTTGCCCAGTCCAGTTTGACTGCTGCGACCTGTCTGGTGATGGTGGTTATGGCATTTGTGTTCGGCCGTCTTCTGACTATGGAACAGATCCCTAATCAGGTTGCTGAACTCATCACTTCGTTCTCCGATAACAAACTTGTGATCATCCTTCTTCTCAACCTTGTGTTGTTGGCTGTCGGTATGTTCATGGAAACTGTTGCGGCGATCATCATCCTGACACCGATCCTTCTGCCAGTTGCTATGGCTGTGGGCGTGGATCCAATCCACTTCGGCGTCATTCTCACCGTGAACCTTGCTATCGGTTTCTGTACGCCTCCACTTGGTGTGAACCTGTTCGTTGCTTCCAGTGTTGCGAACATTTCCATCGAGCGTGTGTTCAAGGCCCTGGCACCATTCTTCATCGCAATGCTGATCTGTCTGACTCTCGTCAGCTACGTTCCGCAGATCTCGCTGTTGCTGCCGAACCTCTTCGGATAACCATAAGGAAAAAACAATGTCGAAGCGTTCAGATATTATCACTAAGGGCTATGCCGCCGCGAACCAGCGTTCCATGCTGAAAGCTGCTGGCATGAGTGATAAGGACCTTGACGAAAAACCGATCATTGCTGTCATTCATGCATTCAATGAAATCATTTCGGGCCATCATAACCTGCGCGAACTTTGCGAACGCGTTAAGTATGGTGTGTACGAAGCGGGCGGTTATCCTTTCGAGATGACCATGCCGTCCATCTGTGACGGTATTGCAATGACCCACGTGGGCATGCACTACCCGCTCGCAAGCCGCGAGTTGATTGCAGACGCAATCGAGGTTCAGATTCAAGGTCACCAGTTTGACGCGATGGTTTTGATCACCAACTGTGACAAGATCACGCCTGCAGCTCTCATGGCAGCTGGACGTCTGAACATTCCTACCCTGCTGCTTTCTGGTGGCTGCGCAGAACCGGGTGCGCTCGACGGCCGTCTTCTTGACGGTTCCATGATCTGTGAAACTGTTGGTGCCTATGCTGCTGGCAAAATCACCCACGAAGAACTGATCGCTCGTGAAACAGTTGCAATTCCTACAATTGGCTGCTGTGCGCACCTTGGTACTGCCAACTCCATGAACATTATGGCAGAAGCACTCGGCATGACCTTGCCAGGTTCTTCCACCATTCCTGCAACTTACTCTGAACGCCGCCGCCTTGCTAAGGAAGCTGGCGTGAAGATCATGGAGCTTTACAACAAGCAGGTTCTGCCTCGTCAGATCATGACCCGCGAAGCATTCAACAACGCTATGGCTGTAGATATGGCGATTGGTGGCTCCACCAACACCATGCTGCACCTGCTGGCGATTGCAAACGAATGTAAGGTTGAACTGAGCCTCGACGACTTTGATCAGATCAGCCGCGAAGTGCCAAAACTTTGCTCCTTCTCTCCAGGCGGTGAGTTCCACATTCAGGATCTGCACCACGCTGGTGGTCTGGCAACTGTTATGAAGCACCTCAAAGACGGCAACATGTTTGATGGCAGCGTGCTGACCGCAAACGCTGTAACCTTTGATGAGCTGATTGCAGATGTAAACGCAAAGAGCACCGATGTGGCTCGCTCTGTTGCGGATGCGTACAAGCCAGAAGGTGGTCTTGCTGTTGTATACGGTAACATCGCTCCAGAAGGCGCTGTGGTTAAGATCGGCGTAGTTGACGAGAAGATGAAGCAGTACACCGGTACCGCTCGCGTCTTCACCCGTGAAGAAGATGCTGTGACTGCAATCAATAGCGGCAAAATCGTACCGGGTGACGTTGTTCTCATCGTGTACGAAGGCCCTCAGTCCGGTATGCGCGAAATGCTTCTTCCAACTGGTTCCCTGTGCGGTGCTGGTCTGGACGACAAGGTTGCGCTTATCACTGACGGTCGCTTCTCCGGTGCTACCCGCGGTGCTGCTATCGGTCACTGTTCTCCAGAAGCAAGTCAGGGCGGTCCTATCGGTCTGGTTCGTGAAGGCGACAAGATTGAAATCGACCTGAAAGCGAAAACCATCAACGTTCTGGTTTCTGACGAAGAGCTGGACGAGCGTCGCAAGACCCACGTTCCACTTCCTCCGAAGGTCACCGAAGGTTACCTGCGTCGCTACGCAAAGATGGTTTCCTCTGCAAGCCTCGGTGCGATTTTTGAAGACTAAGAGGGTTTAAGTCTTCCTCCCGAAGTGGAGGGTAGGGGCGAATGCAATCTAGTTGCTTTGTTCTTGCCCTCCACTTTGCTCATTAAGATTACTTAGCGTTAAATTATTTATCCAGTTGACGTTTTTCGAGTTTTCAAGCATCGCTAGATGCAACTCTATTAAACAATAAATACTAGAAACTTTGCATGACCAAGCCCACCATCGTCGATATTGCCCGCCATGCTGGTGTTTCCATTGGAACCGTTTCCAATGCATTGAATAACAAGGGCCGCGTTGCTGAAAAAACGCGGAAAAAGGTCATTGCTTCGGCTGAGGCTCTTGGCTTTGTGCGCGACTATAACGCTGCACGCCTTAAGAGCGGCAAATCCAATCTTATCGGTGTTATCGTTGAAGATATCACCAACCCGTACATGTCCGAGCTGACTGTTTCGATGGAAACAGTGCTTGGTCGCAACGGGTATCTGCCAATTCTGGCAAACAGCTCTGACAAGCTGGAGCGACAGTCCCAGCTTATTGAAGAGATGATCGGTCATGGTGTGGCCGGTATCGTCCTCATTCCTTGTGCAGGAACCAGCTCCAAGGAAGTCGACCTCATCGTTTCAAGAAAAATTCCTTGCGTAACAACAACCCGTGAGTTGCCTGAGGCCCTGTTCGATTTCGTCGGTACGGACGACTATTTCGGCGCTCAAGATGTTGTTGGCCATCTTCTAGATGAGGGATGCCGTACACTGGTGCAAATCGGTGGTTTGGAAAACACCAGTACTGGCCGTCTTCGCCGTGAAGGTTTTTTCGCAGCTCATGCTGCACGTGGGATGGTTGCCAATAAGGATCTCGTTTTTCCCGGCGGAGCTTGCCGCGAATTTGGATACGAGACCGCCAAAATGCTTCTCGGCCTGAACCTGACGTATGACGGGATCGTGTGCCAGAATGACATCGTCGCCGCTGGCGTTTACATGGCTTATGCGGAAGCTGGTAAGCGCATCGGCGACGATGTCCGCCTTGTTGGCTTTGACTGCCTGATGGAAACGGCTGTTTGGGATCCACCGCTTACCACGGTGAGAGGTAATCCGGTTGCTATTGGCCACGACGTTGCGATGCTTTTGCTTCGCCGCCTTGAAGGTGACACCTCACAGGTGCGCCGCTTCCGGTTGACGCCGGAGCTGATTATTCGCCGGTCTTCAACCGGCAGATAGGTTTGCAACGCTAATACAGTTCAAAAAAAACGCCGCTCTTTTGGAGCGGCGTTTTTTGTTGTTCAAGTGAGCCAATCAGGCTTCTTCAAGGGCTTTCTTTGGAGCTTCTTCTTTAGCGGAAGGAGCTGCTGCAGGCACCATATCATCCAGCGGGTGATACTTGATGCGGTAGAAAGCGCAGTAAAGAGCAGGGGCTGCGATGAGTGTCAGAACCGTCGCAAACGCAAGGCCACCCATAATCGCCACGGACATACTGCGGAACATCGGGTCGATGACCAGAGGCGCCATGCCGAGGATGGTGGTGATTGCAGCCATACAGACCGGACGCATACGAGAAACGGTCGCGTCAACCACTGCCTGGAACTTCTCTTTACCTTCTTCGATCTGGATGTCGATTTCCTCGATGAGAACAATCGCGTTCTTGATGAGCATACCCGACAAGGACAGCACGCCGAGGATCGCCATGAAGTCCAGCGGCAGACCGGTGCCAAGAAGCGCCAGTGTTACACCGTTGATCGACATTGGTACCATCAACCAGATGATGAGCGGTTCTCGCAGCTTCGCAAACAGCAGGATCGAAATCACAATCATAACAATGAAGGTGATTGGAAGCTGAGCACCCAGAGCCGAGTTTGCTTCTGCTGAAGATTCATACTCGCCGCCCCATTCCATCGTGTAGCCGAATGGAAGATCGATATCTTCGATTGCAGGGCGGATACGGGCATGGGCTTCGGAAGACAGTTCGTCTTTGGAACTTGCGCCAAGGACGGTGATCGTCTTTAAGCGGTCACGGCGACGAATGAGCGTGTCTTCTGCAGCTGTCTCGATAGAGGTGGTTACCTGATCAATCGGAACATACTTGTTCTGCTGAGCACTCCAGACAAGGGTATCCATAAGGACATCCGAAGCTGTCTGGCCTTCGTTGCGGTTGCGCTTGACCATGATCGGGATGTTTTCATCGCCATCACGATAGCTGCCAGCCTGAATGCCGTTGGAGCTGAACTGGATTGCAGTTGCAAGATCACCACGGGTTACGCCAGCAATTCGGGCACGTTCTTCATCAAAGATCGGCTGCAAGACCAGTTCACGCTCACGCCAGTCGGTGCGTACGTCGGAGATCTTGTAGTATGGATCGTTGAAGATCGCACTTGCCTGTTCTGCGAGGGAACGCAGTACGTCAGCATCTTTACCGGAGAAACGAACCTGAATGTCAGCGCCGGTTGGCGGGCCGAAAACAAGACGTTCAGTATAGACGTTGGCGTTCGGGAAGTTCTGGGAACCGAACTCACGCACCTTTTCGGTGAGATCGTCGATTGTATCCGTTGTTTCCGTGCGAACGATGATCTGGCCGTAGTTGCCTGCTGCATCCTCAGGAGAGTAGGTCAGCATGAAGCGGGTTGCGCCAGTGCCTACAAAGGTGCTGGTTGCTTCTACGCTATCCAGACCAAGGATGTAGCTTTCCAGCTTTGCCATGTTCTTTTCGGTTGCCCGAATGTCGGTACCCTGCGGTGCCCAGTAGTTCACGTAGAACATTGGGGTAGAAGATGCCGGGAAGAAGGCAATGCCGACGAACTTGAAGCTCCACATACACACAGCAGACAGGGCGATAAGGCCAATGATTGTCAGCGGGCGCAGGCGCAGAGCCAGAACAAGCCACTTGCGGAAGAGGGTGTAGAGAATGCCGTTGTAAGGATCATCTTCACCGCCAAACACGTTGGTTTTGAAGAAGTACTTGCCAAAGAGCGGGGTGAGCAGGATCGCGAACACCCAAGACATCATCAGAGAAATGCCTACCACTGCGAACAGGGAGAACATGAATTCACCGGTGGTGTCTGGCGACAGGCCGATACCCGCAAACGCTGCAATACCGATTACGGTTGCACCTAGCAACGGCCATTGGGTTTGACGAACAACGCGGGAAGCCGCTGCAACAGCGCTTAGGCCGCGCTGCATGTTGATCATCATACCTTCAGCCACAACGATCGCGTTATCCACGAGCATACCCATCGCGATAACGAGGGCGCCCAGAGAAATACGCTCAAGCTCAAGGCCAAAAAGCTTCATCCAGAGCACGGTGGACATAACGGTCAGCAGCAGGGATGCGCCCACCACGATTGCCGCACGCCAGCCCATGAAGATGCCGAGTACGAGGATCACGATGCCAACGGACATGGCAAGGTTGTCTACGAAGGAGTCAACGGCCTTCTCAACCACAGTGTGCTGCTCGTAGATAGGGAAGATTTCCATACCGACAGGCAGGTTACGGCGGATGTTTTTCAGGTGCTCTTCAACAGCTGCGCCAACTTCTACAACGTTGGTATCTGCAACTGCGGACACACCAATGGTGACTGCGCGGTTGCCGTTGTAGTGGACGATTGCATTTGGAGATTCAGGTTCCTGAATTTCCAGCGTTGCAACGTCAGAAAGACGCACCATCGCAGTGGAACCAGCGCGGCCGATAACCAGATCTGCAATAGAACGGTAATCGTGGAATGCAGAGGTGGTTACGATGCGCAGGCGGTATTCACCGGAAAGGGTGCTGCCGTTTTCCTGCACTGCGTTTTCAGCGCCGAGCACGTTCATCACATCGTTCAGGGTGATGCCGAGCTGTGCAAGGCGGTCCTGAGAGATGTTAAGAACGATTTCGTCCTGAGGTTCGCCGAGAAGCTCTACTTTACCGACATTATCGACGGTGAGCAGCTCGCGGCGTAGCTCTTTAGCAGCGGTGCGGAACTGGCGGTTGCTATAACCATCAGCTGTCAGCGCATAATAGATGCCGAACACGTCACCGAAGGTGTCGTAAACGATTGGCGGACGGGTGCCAGTTGGCAGGGAGCTGGAAACGTCATTCACTTCGCGGCGAAGTTCGTCCCAGATCTGCGGCAGCTTGGAACCGTCATAAGTGTCGCCAATCTCGACCATGATGCGAGAAAGGCCCGGCTCGGATGTGGAGGTCAGACGCTTGAGCTGAGGCATCTTCTGGATTGCTGTTTCCAGCTTCTCCGTAACCTCTTCTTCAACTTCTGCAGCCGTTGCGCCCGGGTAAGCGGTGATGACCTGTGCCTGCTTAATCGTAAAGGCAGGGTCTTCTAACCGACCAATAGTAGACAGAGCCCATATACCCCCGAGGAGAGCAATGAAAACCACCATCCATATATTGACCGGCTTCTCAATTGAGTAGCGTGCAATATCCATGACTAAACTCTGCGTTTATTTGATCGGCTGGATAGTCTGACCAGACTGGAGAGATGCAGCACCTGCGGTGACGAAGGTTTCACCTTGGTTCAGGCCGCTAAGAACCGGAATGAAAGGACCCATGATCGGGCCGACTTCTACATAACGGCGTTCGACTTTATTGCCTTCACCAACAACCCACAGGTAGAGCTTTTTGTCCGCGTCAGAAACGACTGCTACTGTCGGAACGAGGAAGCCTTTTTCAGCAACTTCAGCAGAAGAAGAAGTCTCAACCTTAACGCTGGCGGTCATGCCAGGGTAAATGTCGATGCCGTCAACTTGAGGCATGGTCAGGGTTACGCGGTAGGTCTGGGTAACCGGATCAACTTCGGTAGAGTGTTCGCGGTAAGTGACAGGGAACTCTTTACCCGGCAGCGCTGCGAACTCAGCGTGGATCTTCTGGATGTCACCTTCATTGACGCGTGCAAACAGGGTTTCAGGGACGTTGATGTCTACCTGAATTTCGCTAACGTCCTGAACGCGTACAACGCTGGTGCCGCCCTGAATGATGGTGAAGTTATCAAGCAAACGGCGGGTGATAACTGCATCATAAGGAGCCAGCAGCTTGGTGTAACGCAGGTTACGTTCTGCGTTGTCAACTGCAACAGCTGCAAGGTCGTAAGCGGTTTTTGCGTTGTCGAAGGAGCCCTGAGAGACAACGTCTTTGTCTTTCAAGGTTTCCAGACGCTTGAGGTCCAGCTTCTTCTGCTCGAAGTTTACTTTGGCTTCGCGAAGAGCGCTTTCGTAGTCGGTTGGGTCGAGAGCAGCAATGAGATCGCCCTTCTTAACCATCTGACTTTCACGCACAGGCAACTGCACAAGCTGACCACCAACGCGGAACGCGAGGTCAACTGTCTGCACTGCTTCCACGCGACCAGCAAAGCTGCGAGTTGCGCTGTTAAGGTTCTGGGAAGCCTGCATCACTTTTGCAGGACGCGGAGCTTCCTCTTTTACGGTCTCCTCAACATCCTGCTGGCAACCGGCAAGCAGCAAGCCAGCGGCAATAAGCAGGGAAGAGGCCCCCAATAGTGGCTTTCTCCGGTGGAGCGCCTTGTTCATCTTCACTTCAAGGATAGGCATGGGTGGTATCCGTTTTTCGACCCGAATTAAAGGGAGATCGTTTCAGTGTTTTTCACGAGCAATTGCTCCAAGCGCTCGTATACGGGTTCAATGTTGTGGCTGAATTGTTCATCAAGGTTGAGAATCTGCCGCATATGCAGGCCGCCCAAGGTCAGGTTGATGATAAATGCAAGCACCTTGTCTTTAGCTTCTTCATCAATCTCCCGTTCCAACTGGCAGAAGAATTCTCGAAATGGGGTGATTATCTCTGGCCGTTCCGATGAAAGGGCCATCAGTGATCGCATGAGCTGGGTTTCGTGCCACTCGCGGCAAACCGTTAGCAGCGCTCCCAGATTAGGGGAGGCGCAGCCTTCTAAAACACGCTGAGCTTTGGCTGTCTCAATTCTTTCTTGGAATGATTGGACAAGCCTTGAGACGATACCAGTCAGAAGATCTTCTTTTGTACGGAAATGATAGAGCACGCCGCCCTTGGACATGCTTGCCCGTTGAGCCACGCCGACAATTGTCAGGTTGGAGAAGCCACTTTCGCAAATGATCGCTTCGGTGGCGTCCAGAATATTATTCACTGTCGCTGGTGACATCGACTCAATCCGAGTTTGAACTGTACCGTCTGGACGGTTTCTGTACCGTCTGGACGGTTTGGTGTCAATAAGCGACGTTTCTGTGTTTGCCATCACATTTGAAAAACAATATTGCAGCCATGGGATGGCAAGTTTGTTGCTGCGCAGGCGCATGCATAGCCTTTGTGGCAAGAGTATGTTCGAAGTGGCGACATACAGGATGACCCTTATTGGGCGGTGGTGCTTTGATAGTGCTCAAGAAATCAGGAAAACTGCTCAATTCAGCTCAAATTGTGCCGCTTTGTTAAGGCGCTCACTAACCAGTTTCCTAACCGCAATTTTAAATCCATCCCTGCACAATGCCTTGTCGGGCTTTGAGGTTGTTTCTCTCAGCCCCAATACAAAGAGGCGGTGTGAATGGCCCAAGAGACAGACAGAACGGTGGAGCTGGAACGCGGTGGTATGACCGGATTGCGGTGGACCCTATTGTTTGTATTTGTGGTTGTTTGTCTTATTGGGGCGCAGGGCTTTCTGTTCTTTAGCCTGCGCCAAAGTACTATGAACGAGCGTGTTCGCAATGTAGAGCAGGCTCTGACCGCGCAGGTCGAATCTGTTTTGAAAGTAAATGCCCAGAACGGAACGCTTCCCGAGTTCTTGGATAGGCTGGCTCCCGGATCTCGTTTGGAGTTGCCGGGCGTATATGGCCCATTCTCTCTCAGCCGTCGTAGCTTGAATGATAGCGGCTATAGAATTGATGACGACCATCTGGTTATCGACAAACGCATTTACGAAAGCTTCCATAATCATGAGGAGGCCCACGATGGCCTCTTCTTGATACAGAAGTTGCTGGCGGAGCAGGGTGAGGAGGAAGCATCAAAGCACGAGCAGCCTAACGGCGCTGCCGAAGTAAGCCAGTCTCACGTTGCAGCTGCTGACGATCATGGTCATGCCCACGACCATGGGCATGGTGATGAGCACTCTGCGCTGATTACGGATCAAAGCTTGGCTCAGCTAATAGGAAATCTTCGCGCTTCGAACTTCGATCACCTCAGGATCTACCATTGGGAGAAGGAGCAGGCGAACTCCTTTGACCTTTCTATTGCAATTGTATTGCCGCTGGATGGTGCTCCTGTTCTTATTGCAGATGGTTGGGTGCCCTATGACGCGCTACTGACTTCTGATCGTCAGCGTATTCTCTTTGCCTTCTTTGCGATCATTTTGCTGAGTGTCTTGGGCTTATGGCTCGCGCTTCATTTGAGAGAGAAGCGAAACCGCAAGGCGATGGAAGCCTTAAGGCTTACTGAAAACGTCAATCGCAGAACTCTAGAAGAAGCGGTGCGCAACAATGCTCGTATGACCACTCGATTGACCGCAATTCTAAACGGCACTTCCGATGCGATAATCACCTGCAAGGCCGATGGAACCATTGATGGCGTGAATATAGCAGCGACCGAGCTGCTGGGGGCAGAGCGCAATGCCCTTGAAGGGGCTGGTATAGAGACCTTCTTTGAAGGAGAGGGGATTGGAGACTTTAATCTGCTCGGTACTCGTGGGCAGTCGTCAGACGGAGTAGTTCAGGCGCAGGTTATTCGGTCTGACGGTCAGATTGTTGATGTGGAGGTTTTGGTTTCAGAATTCTTCTTGGAGAAGGAGCGGTATATTGCTCTTAATCTCAGGGATATATCTGAGCGGCTATCTGCTGAAGGGCTTGCGTCCACAGCCCAGCAGCAGTTGAGCGATGCCATTAACTACCTGCCTGACGCCTTCGTTCTCTATGACAAAGATGACAAGCTTCTGGTTTGCAACGAGCGTTATAAGGAACTCTATAAGACGAGCGAGGACTTGCTCGTGCAAGGCACATCGTTTGAATACATTATCAGGCAGGGCGCGCTGCGCGGACAGTACAATACAAACGGCATGTCCATCTCTGACTGGATAGAAAAGCGTCTTTCATATCACCAACGTGAAATGAGTACGATGGACCAGCGCCTTGATGATGGGTCGTGGGTGCGGGTGCATGAGCGCAAAACGCCCGATGGCCAAACCATTGGCTATAGACGCGACATTACTGAATCCAAAAAGAGAGACCATGCAACCCTGCGGCTTCTTACCCTCATGAGCGAACTGCTCGTTGATATGGGGCTTGCGTACCTGCTTGTCGATGCAAGCGGCAAGGTGATGGACTTTAGCGGGAATGCTGAAAAAGCTCTGGAATTGGACGGCGCTATTCAAAAAGGCGAAGCAGCTTCGGTCTATCTTCCATTAACAATGACGCTTGACGATCTCCCACCGGTTTCAATTTCGGGTAGCGGGGGCGACGAGGCAGACAAGCAAATCCTTTGGTCTGCTAAAGGGAGGAGTGAGTTTGCGCTGGTAGATTTCAACGGCGTAGCCTCAGGCACAATGATCCTTCTTATTAAGTCTGTAGCTACGAAAGCGTCTCAACTCGATCCGATTGATCTGGATGATGACTTGGAAGCGGGCTTGAAGGGTATACTGAAAAGGCGTGTGCACCCCACGCTGGTTGGACTCTCTGAACTATTGGCAGAGGTAGAGCAGGTTGGCTTTGAAGGTCATGCAGATTCCAAGGTGATCCGTAATGCGCTAGTCGCAGCTGCTGAAAGTCTGAAGGCTCTGAAACGCTGTTCGGATGGTGATGGGTGTGAAACCGAGGATAGTGAGTTCGATATTCGCTCATGGCTTCGTGATTGTATTGAAAACTCACCAAGCGTAGCTGGTCTATCATCCTCACTCGCTGTGGAAGTGTCTCCCGTTGTTCCGAAGCTGGTTCTAGCCGATCAGTTCTTGCTGAAAAAAATAATGGACGCAGCTCTGGAGGCTACCGGTCAGTGCGCATCAGAAACTGCACCGAGGATGCAGGTCGAAGCTGCGCCTGTCGATGGTGACGCGTTTGATCTACGTTTTTCTCTCCAATTTACGGGGGCGGGTAGAATGGCACGCCCCTTCGGAGGACGTGTTAGTGCGCGGGCGAGTACCTCAACGCTGTTGGAACTTGCAAAAACTGCGGGCCTACCAGCGGGGCAAACGAACTTACCGGATGGCCGGAGCGTGGTGTGGTTCACGTTCAAGGTACGCATTGCTGCGCAATCTAGGGTGGCCTAAGCGGCCAGATATACGGAGAAACTCGATGTTTTGGTGCAAGGGGATGAAATAAGTCCCACATTTATACATATAATTCCGTTTTGAATAAATAATATAAATTCTCGTAAATACTATAATATTTGGATTTTGATATGTATATATTTCATCGTTATATGTATAAAAATAGCTAAAAATAAACTTTTATTTCATTTATACGTCATAATAATCTTTCCTTGGCAATTTCCACAATATGAAAAAATATAGATAAATGTGTCGATGTGTGGGCATGTCGTGCCTATTGCCGAGTTTATCTTTTCATTCTTCATTCGCCCTCTACGAAATGTAAAATACGCAATAATACGTGTGTGTCATGCATATCACAGGTGTGATCGCTATCACATGTATTGGCGCTGCATAAGTAGATTTATCATTGATGTAAAAAAGGAAATGGCTAGTTTCACTCCTGCAAATCGACGGGTTATCCCACCGTTCAAAAGGGAAGCTGTAGATGGGAATGGGGATTCCTTCTGCGGTTGGTCGGTTGGCACAAGAGGGGTGAGCTTGCCTCGTTGGTGTCACAATCAGCGTTGCCAGCCTCCCAAATGAATTCTTTGGAAGGTCAAGAAGAATGAAATTCAAAATGATTGCTGCTGCAGTTGCAGCATCTGCAACTGCAGCACCAGCACTTGCTGCTGATCTGCCATCCGTTGAGCCAGTAGACTACGTACAGACTTGCGACGCTTTCGGCGCTGGTTTCTTCGTACTGCCTGGTCAGGACACCTGCCTGCGCGTTTCCGGCCGCGTTCGTACCGAACTGCGCGTAAACAACTTCGCAGACGGCGGTAACTGGGGCGACGAAGGCAAGAAGGACATGGACTTCTTCGCACGTGGTTACGTTCGTCTCGACGCACGCACCCAGACCGAACTCGGTCTCGTACGTTCTTACACCAGCCTGTCCATGAACACCTCTTCTGACGACGCTGCTGGCATCTACTTTGAATCCGCATACGTTCAGGTTGGCGGTTTCTTCGTAGGTCGTGACTACTCCCAGTTCGACGTTTGGACCGGT
>NZ_SMMA01000060.1:118613-179252 GCF_009711345.1 Pseudovibrio flavus | reverse complement strand
GAACGGTACCGCAGTGGATCGCTCCCTGTCCGATACCGTTACTTGGTCTGCAACTTACACCAAGAACCTCGGCGCTGGCGTAACTGGCTTCGTTGGTATCGAATCTTCCGACGAGCGTGATCAGCGCGTATTCGACGGCACTGCAGCTGTTGCTCACGACGGTGGTCTTCCAGCAGTTATCGCTGGTCTTGGCTACAACCAGGGCTGGGGCTCTCTGAACCTTCACGGTGCAGTTAAAGAAGTAACCGCTGCTGGTGCAGAAGGTGAATTCGGCTACGCTGTTCAGGGTACTGCTAAGTTCAACCTCGACATGCTGACCGCTGGTTCTTCCATCGTATTCAACGCAGCATACACCGATGGTGCTCTGTCTTACGTTGGTGCACGTTCTGACGCACGTGACTTCGACGGCGTTCTCAACGGCAACAAAATCGAAACCACCAAAGCATACTCCCTCGGCGCTGGCGTTATCTTCCAGGTAATGGAAGACGTATCCCTGCGCGCTGAAGGTACCTACCTCGACGTAGACGCTTTCGGTTCCGCTCTTGACTACGACCGTTACGCTGTAGCTGGTTCCGTAGACTGGACCCCTGCTGCTGGCCTGCGCATCGCTGGTGTTCTCTCCCACGCGAAGAACGACTTTGCTGACGTTGCAGTTGCTGACGAAGAAGAAACCCGCTTCACCGTACGTGTACAGCACGACTTCTAAGATCAGCTGATCTTGTAGTCATCCTCTCCTCGGAGAGGGGGATTCATGGCCCCGATAGCGAAAGCTGTCGGGGCTTTTCTTGTTTTAATGTAGGTACTTTTCCACAATGGGAATTGTATTTATGCAGAATGCAAAAAATTACATAAAGCTAAGGCGTAGGTTCTCCGGGTTGGAATTAAGTTATTGTATTTAAAGATATTATATGGGTCCAATTGTTTGCTTTGAATTTTTTTCAGCTAGCCTAAATCCGTTGTTGCAGTTTTGACACACGGTTTTTAGGGGCTGCCTCTGAAACCAAGGGGCGAGCTCTGTAGATATTGCTACTGACAAAACAATTAGTCACTTTCACCTAGCAGCCGGACGGGGAAACGTCTGGCGCAGGGGTTTTCGAACCGAATAGCGGGTCCAAACCGCAGCTCACGGTTCGAATTAGAGACTTTTTGGAAGGTCAGGAAATTATGAACGTTAAAGCTATTGCTATCGCAGCTGCTGCAGCTGCTGCAGCAACTTCCGCATCCGCTGCGGATCTGCCAGTTGTTGCTGAACCAGTTGACTACGTACAGGTATGTGACGCATTCGGCGCTGGTTACTTCTTCATCCCAGGTACTGACACCTGCTTGAAAATCTCCGGTGAGACTGAAGTTGAAGCTGAGTGGACCAACACTGCTGCTGAACTGGAAGACCTCACTGTAACTGCAGACTCTGAAGTTGTTTTCGACGCGAAAACCCAGTCTGAATTTGCTCTGATCGAGACTTCCATCTCCTTCTCTTACGGCTACACTAATGCACGTGCGGCTGATGAAGGTTCCGTTTCCGGCGGTGACTCCTACATCACCATCTCTAACGACATGGGCGCACTTTCCATGGGTTACGGCGGCTCCATCTTTGGCCCTTACTGGGATGCTGAAGACGGCCTGTACATCTCCTACTCCAAGTCCCTCGGTAACGGCGTAACTGCTGCAGTAGCTCTTCAGGAATCTGAAATGGCATACAGCGCAGCTGGTACGAGCGAGTGGGATGTTATCGGTACTGTAGGTATCACTCAGGGCTGGGGTTCTGTTGACTTCGCAGCTGCATACCATGTCGTACAGGAAGAAGTTGCTGGTGGCGATGAAGAGTCTGGCTACGCAATCGCAGCGGACGCATCCATCGACCTCGGTATGAATGGCGCAACTCTTGATCTCTCCGGTATCCTCTACGATCAGGCATTCGGTTACACTGGTGAAGATTCCGACACTAGCGCACACGACCTTGCTGGCCGTCACGGTTACGAACTTGATGCAGCAGTGTCCTTCGATCTGTCCGACGCTCTGTCTGCAGACCTGAGCGCTGGTTATGACGCATGGGACTACGACAACCCACTGCTCGTAACCGACATTGAAGACTCTAAGGTTTCCTTCGGTGCAGGTCTTGCTTACGCAGCATCTGACGAACTGGACCTCGGCGTAACTGCTGACTGGGGTAAGCTTGACTCTGACGCAGACGCAGAAGTTGACTTCGGTGCAACCGCAACCTGGACTCCTGCAAGTGTTATGACTTTCGCAGCAGAAGCTGAGTGGGACAACGTCACCGATGCAAACAACGGTGAAATGGAATCCACCTACACCTTCACTGCAACCTACGCATTCTAATTTGATCTTTCAGATTAGCTAGGTTCGGCGGGTAACCGCTGAGGTGAGCTCCGGCAGGGAAACTTGCCGGAGCTTTCTTTTGTCTAGGTATACGTTGAGAAGCCGTGCTCGGTTACTGGCCCTTGAACAAATGGGGCGGACAATTAAATAGGTGAGGAATGGAAAAGGCTGTGCTAGCCTTTGTCATGGTTGGTTTGATTTTCCTGATCTTCCAACCAGTCTCTCAGCCCGGCGGCTTCCAACCCGCCGGGCTCCCCATTTGTGGCTGCAAAACTCTGCGATTTTCACGATGGGGCTTCTTGCGCGTGTTACCCCACGCATTTCAATTCCTGAAAACCCCATATTGTTTTGAAGGCTTAAGAATCCGCTAGTTGGAACTCTTCGGGCGTTTTTTGCCAACCAATGGCGGTTAATTGCGTAAAAGTGCCATAGGTAAGACTATCAGCATGTATTGTTCTTGATAGAACAGCCTAGCGTTCAGTTGGGGTGTTCATCACGCAGCAATGCGGGGAACGATCTGCTTTGCCTTTTCGGTTCAGCAGGTCTGAGTGACTGGTAAAGGAACCCTGTTATGCTGAGAAGAATTGTTTTACCCCTCGTTTTTTCCGGGCTTATGGCGCCGGTCGGGGTTGCTAAGGCAGCTGATTTGCCTGAAAAGCCAACCCTTCCGGTTTACGCCGAGCCACTAAACTACGTTAAAATTTGTGATGCTTATGGTGCTGGATATTTTGTCGTTCCCGGCACTACCACTTGTCTAGGTATTGGCGGGCGTGTGCGTGTGGATGCGCAGGCGCTGAACTTTGGTAGTCCGCCGAGCAACTGGTCCGAGCGTCAATACGAAGGAATGCGCTATCGTGCGCGCTCTTATCTTACGCTGGACGCTTACACCGACAGTGAGTTTGGTTTGATCAAGGCGTATTCAGAGATGATCGTGACTTCGGATAGCACGAATGTCTCCCGCGGGCCTGATCTTACATTGAACCAAGCATACATCCAGTTCAACGGATTCACCTTTGGCCGTACGCAGTCGTTCTTTGATTTCTTCACCGGCGCAACCTATGGCTCGCTGAACCGCAACTGGGCAGATGATAAAACATGGGTGGCGGCTTACACCGCTGTTCTTCAAAACGGTATTTCAGTTTCTGCCTCTCTGGAAGACCCTGCAAGCAGAGTAGAGGGTGTCTATTACCAGCCCGATCATACTTGGAGCGGAGCAGGGGGAAATAGACTACCTTCGGCAATCGTGACGGCTCGGATTGATCAGGGCTGGGGAACGGCAAAGTTCTCAGCTGCATTCCAAGAGGTTCGTCCATTGGATTCAGGTGCTGACACAACGCTTGGATGGGCGCTTGGACTTGGTGCGATTTTCAATATGCCAGAGCTTGGTGATGGCGATGCAATTGCGTTGCAAGCCCAATACACCAACGGTGCCGTTGGCTATTTGAACGCAGATGATGTTTATGATGCATATTCCGACGGGAATAAGACAAAGAACACCAATGCGTATTCGATTTCAGCGGGTTACACTCATTACTTCACACCCGAGGTCCGCACCGACTTTGACACCAGTTTCATGAATGTTGAAGTGCCAAGCAACAACTACCACAATGACTTTTCACGCTTTGCGGTGGATTGGGATGTGGCGTGGACGCCAGTTGCAGGGCTCGAAATTGGCTTCGATGCAGCATATGCAGAGACATTCGTGAAGGGTGAAGACGACTTTAGCGAAGCAAGTGCAACGGTGCGTGTACAGCGTACTTTCTAAGCTTCCATTTCGATATGTTGAGACGAAAAAGGGCGGAAACTTCCGCCCTTTTTGTTGGTTTAAGTCGCTCGAAAAATGATTCAAGTAACTTGCCTAAGTTGCTGATGTATAATGATTAACGGGTTATGTCTCTGGCGATTGCAAGAGGCTTTCCATCAATCTTGTGCCTGTAGACCTGCAGGTTTTCGGTGATGCGCTGAACGTAGCTTCTGGTCTCGCCGTAAGGGATCATTTCAATCCAATCTACTGGATCGATCTTGCCGCTGCGCGGATCGCCAAAACGTTCAATCCACTCATAAACCTTGTTCTTGCCTGCGTTATAAGCTGCAAATGTCAGGATGTACGAGCCGTTGAATTCTTCAACGAGTTCACCAAGATGGGCCGCGCCTAGTGTTGCGTTGTAGGCCGGATCTGCGGTGAGTTTACGTGTGCTGTAAGGCACGCCGATATTGCGGGCAGTGGCGCGCGCAGTGGCCGGCATGAGCTGGAGAAGGCCCAGAGCACCTGCGTGGCTTTTAGCGACAGGGTTAAACGCGCTCTCCTGACGAGCAATCGCGTAAACCATTGGCTTTTCTACGCCTTTGGTGATCTTCGTCTTTGCCGGAATTGCAGCTGTCGGGTAGGCAAGTGTGCTTGCATCAAGGCGTCCTTTTTGGGCCACCTTGCCCGCCATGAGCGACCACTGGTAGAGGTCTTTTTCTTCAGCCATTTGCGTGAGCAGACGAAGCTCGGCGTTGGTAGAAAACTTCTCCGCAAGTTGGCGATAAAGCAGCAGTGTATCGGAATGCATGCCCGCTTCGTCTAACCGGCGAATGGCACGTACCATGTCGTTACTGTTAAATGCCTGCCGCGTTGCGCTTGTTACCTTTGGCAGTGGCTGTAATGGCAGGCTGGTGTAACCGAGTTTGGTCAGAGCGAGCTGGCCGTAGTACGCCGTCGAGTACTGGGCAGCATTCCTGTATGCACCTAATGCACCATTTGCATCACCAGCTACTTCCTTGGAGCGGCCGATCCAGTAGTGCGCTTTGGAAAGGGTGATTGGCGTCTGCGCAATCTTCAAGATATTGCGAAAATGTGGTTCGGCTCTTCGCGGATCGTTGAGGAAGCGAAGGGCGTAGAAACCAGCGTGCCATTCAGCCTCTGTGTATTCGGCTGGGCTTTCAGCCGCGTGACCTGCTGCAATCTTGTAGGCGCGCTTTGGATCACCTAGCTCAATAAGCATGCGGGAGACAACGCGCCGCTGTACCCACCACTCATCGGGATTAACGAGTGCTTTTGCATCGCGCGGTGCTTTTTCAAGAAGCGCTGCAGCGGTCTTATAGTCAGAGGCTTTACGAGCCTGTTTGACCTTTGCGAAAATCAAACCTGGTTCGTTGCGCATGGAGCGGGGAACACTCGCCAACAACTTGTCAGCGTTTTTCGCGCCGCGGATTTGTGCGATGCGAGCCTTCACATAAGCCTGATGATTACGCGAGAGCCTCGGCAGAAGTCGTTCTGCTGAACGCGAGCGATCACGATAGAGGAACATCTCCGTGCGCAGACGGTGGTCTTCTTGTGAAAGCACTTTGGAGAAGGTGGAGAGGAATGAGTTCTCACGGCCCTCAAGCAGCTCGGTATGCCAGATTGGCGCAGCGAGGGCACGAGCTTTTGAATTGTTGCCCGTTTTTACATAAGCGGTTGCGAGCGCTATTTTTCCCTCAAGGCTTTCTGGAGGGGAAGAACCGAATGCACCGATGATCTGATGCGGTGTCAGGTTCGCTTTTGCCAGTGTTGCCTCAGCACGGGCGCGGGCAATTTTTGGGCTTGGCCAATGAGGCGCAGAAGCTGCAAAACCGGTAATGAGATGGGTTGGTACTTCAGGTCCGCCCCTTACCATCAACTGCCAGTCCATAATGCGGCGGTCAAGGTTTGCTGGCATCGCATTGCGCATGGCAATAGCTTCTGAAATCTGCCCTTTTTTCATCAAGGTCAGTGCTTCCTTCAGCTGGCTGACAGGCGCATTGGAACTTGGAATGCTGTCACCCATAACGGTGTACTGGGCAACGGCAGCAACGTGGTTTTGCAGCTTGCTCTGGCCCGCTAACGGGTCTCCAGCATTTGCATAAGCAAGAGGCTTGGCAGGTTGCGGGCTTGCGCTTTGTGGCGCGCTAGCTACCGTGCCGCCGCTAAAAGGCTTGGCGCGTGGTGCATGGGAGACAACGCTGCTTACAACATCGACAGGGTTAGAAGATGCAGAAAAAGGCTTTGGCTGGGGCGTGCTCGCGCTATAGGCGGCTGTAACGGGTGAGGTGCTCACAGCAATAACTATGGAAAATAGGCTGGCACCGGCGAGAAATGCTTGGGAAATACGCATGATACAAACAGGGTCCCGTTACTCGTAGGGTCGGGGTAATGTGCGACGGCTTCTTTTAGTTTAGAGGTTTTTCCTAGGGTTTGAATGCCATAAAACTGGTAAATGAAACCTTAAGTACCCTATAGTGAAGCCTATAATTGAGCTGGAAGCCTATCCAGAAATGGGGGCCGAATTTTGTCGTTGTATTTTAGGCGAATCTTTTAGATATCAGTGTAATGACCGTTGAAGCGGCGGCCATTCATAACTATTGTGACGCTCCGCACCCCCTTTGTTTTTATGGGTGTGTTTTGTTTTGCTGTAATCCAACGAGGAACTTGGAAATGTTTAAGGGATCAATCACCGCACTCGTCACTCCTTTTAAGGATGGACAAGTGGACGTGAAAGCCTTCCAGGAATTCGTGGATTGGCAGATAAAACAGGGCACCCACGGGTTGGTGCCCGTGGGAACCACCGGCGAGTCTCCAACCTTGACCCATGATGAGCACAAGCGCGTTATCGAGCTGTGCATCGAGGTTGCTGCCGGTCGCGTACCAGTTATGGCTGGTGCCGGTTCCAATAACACTGTTGAAGCGCTTGATTTTGTACAGCATGCGCAAAAGGCTGGCGCAGATGGTTTGCTTATCGTAACGCCTTACTACAACAAGCCTAATCAGGCTGGCTTGAAGGCGCATTACTCTGCCATCGCACAGTCTACCGATCTGCCGCTCTTCATCTACAATATTCCGGGCCGCTCCGTGATCGACATGACCAGCCAGACCATGGCGGAACTGTCCGAAGCGCATTCCAATATTGTGGGCGTGAAAGATGCGACTGCAAACATGTCCCGCGTTTCCGAGCAGCGCCGTCTGTGCGGTAAAGACTTCATCCAGCTTTCTGGTGAAGACATCACCGCACTTGGCTTTATGGCACACGGTGGCCATGGCTGCATTTCTGTTACTGCAAACGTTGCACCAGCACTTTGCAGCCAGTTTCAAGAAGCGTGCATCGCAGGTGATTATGCGACTGCTCTTGAAATTCAGGACCGTTTGGCACCACTTCATAATGCACTGTTCATCGAACCAAACCCGACAGGCGCGAAATTTGCTCTGTCCTTGCTTGGTAAGATGCAAAACAATGTGCGTATGCCACTTGTCTCCATTGCGCCGGAAACTGAAGAGAAAATCCGCGCTGCAATGGTGCATGCAGGTCTGATAAACTAATAAAACAGATAGAGGCGGGGACCGCCCCGCTTCTCTTTATCTAAGGAAAAGAAATGGCTGCCAAAAAGGGTAGTTCTACCGGTCCAAAAGTTGTTGCGGACAATAGGAAAGCCCGTTTCAACTATGAAATCGAAGATGTGTACGAAGCCGGTATCGAGCTGAAAGGTACCGAGGTTAAGTCTTTGCGCGAGGGTAAGGCCAATGTCGCTGAATCCTACGCTGCCGTAGAAAACGGTGAGATGCGCATTTTCAATTTCTATATTCCTGAATATCTGCAAGGCAATCGTTTCAATCATGAGCCGCGCCGTCCGCGCAAGCTGCTGTTGCACCGTCGTCAAATCGACAAGCTTGCGGCAGCTATTGCCAAGGAAGGCAAAACAATCGTTCCTTTGAAGGTGTACTTCAATGACAAGGGACGTGCGAAAATGGAAGTGGCTCTGGCTCGTGGTAAAAAGCTACATGACAAGCGCCAGACCGAGAAATCTCGTGACTGGAACCGCGAGAAGCAGCGTCTTTTGAAAACAAGCGGATAAGTAATCCGTCGTTATTAAAGCGGGCCAATGGCCCGCTTATTTTTTGAGGGGAAGCCTAAATGCGCGTTGTCGTAGCTTCGGGAAATCCGGTTAAAGTTGGCGCTGTGAAAGCAGCGTTCGAACTGAAGTTTGAAGGTGATGCGCTCTCCTTTGAGAGCGTTAATGTACCGTCCGGCGTTCCTGACCAGCCGATGGGTGATAGTGAAACTAGCGATGGGGCGGTCAACCGCGCCCAAAACGCTCGCGCTGCCATGCCGGAGGCTGACTTTTGGGTTGGTCTTGAAGGCGGTATAGATGAAGTCGGCGGCAAAGCCTTTACGTTCGCTTGGATGGCGATTGTCAGCAAGGATGGCCAGTTGGAAACTGGTCGCTCGTTGAGCTTGCCATTACCGGACCGCGTTCTGGAGTTGGTTAAGGCGGGCACCGAGCTTGGCTATGCGCTGGATGAGGTGTTTGCCACCACAAACATCAAGCATCAGGGCGGTGCCTTTGGTCTGCTTTCCGACAATTACATCACTCGCCAGTCTGTTTACACAGATACGTTGGTTTGCACTTTGCTGCCGTTTGTTAACCCTGCCTATAAAGCCTAACGGGTAAGGGGCGTGGTTCCTTAAAACCTCTCTGTCATGCTTTGCCTTTGTACCTACTGGATGGAGAAGGCAAGGCATGGAAGGGAACGCACTGCAGGTTTTAGCCGTGATGTTTCCGGTTATTCTAGCAGCCTCTTGCGGTTTCTTCTTCGCCAAACGTGGCTTGCCCTTTGAACCCCGTGTGATCAACAGCGTTGTTGCCAATGTGGCGATGCCATCGCTGGTGATTTCCCATCTTGCCGCCCAGCACATCAGCTTTCTCGCATTTTCTAAGATGGTTTATGGCGCTGTAGCCGTTGTTGCCTGCTTCATTGCTATCGCGCTGGTGTTCTGCTGGGTGTTTGGGTTGAAGCCTCGGGTTTATCTCAACGCACTGTGCTTTGGTAACGTCGGCAATGTGGGTTTGCCTATTGTGTTCTTCGCTTTCGGTGCGGAGGGGATGGCTTATGCGCTGGCGTTCTGGATTGTCATCGTTGTTGGATTGTTCACCATCGGCATATGGGTGCCGCAGGGCTCTATCAGCTTTCGCAGGCTGGTTACAACGCCGAACATCTATGGCGTGGTGATTGGTGTTGTTCTTATTGCTACGCAGACGAAACTTCCTCTGCCCCTGCAAAATGGTCTTGAACTGATTGGCGGTGCGTGCATTCCGCTTATGCTTATGACGCTTGGCTATTCAATCGCAGAGCTTCAATACAAGATGCTGGTGCGCGGGGCGTTGATTGCGCTTTTCCATCTCGGTAGCGCGTTGATCGTCGCGTTTGGTTTGGCGCATGTCTTTGCTTTTGAAGGGGTGGCTCGGGGCGCTTTCATTTTGGAGGCGGTGATGCCCAGCTCCGTCTTTGCATACCTAATGGCAGAACGCTATGCCAACGAGTACGCAGGCGAGGTTGCGAGCGTCGTGTTGTTCTCGACCATGTTCGCGCTTCTATCGCTGCCTGTTGTGCTGTTCATTCTGCTTTAGCAGGATACAAAAAAAGCCTGCCGATGAGGGCAGGCTTTTCCATTTGGGTTTGGGGAGCAGCTAGAGGCCGCCGCCTCCGAATTTGTTGGAACGTGGGAAGCCGTTTGGAGGCAGGCGTCCTGCCTGTCCACGGTCGCCGGTCCAGTCGCTCATTTCTTCCATGGTGCGGTTGAATGTGCGGCCGGAGCTGTCTGTCCAAGTAAAGCCTGCATCTTTTGCAAAGACCTTTGCATCGGAAATGCCGCCATCGCGGTAACGCTGCAAGCGCACACCGCGCCCGCGGGTCATCACAGCGATCTGCGAGAACGGGAACAGCAGAAGCTTACGGTTTTCACCGATCACAGCAACGTAATCGCCGTCAGCAGGAACACAAAGGCGCGCCTCAGCCGGTGCTGTAACATTGAGCACCTGCTTGCCCTTACGGGTGTTGGCGATAACGTCCGCTTCGTTCACCACAAAGCCGCGAGCTTCGGTTGACGTCAAAAGCAGCTTACGGTCCGGTTTATGTACGAAGACCTTGAGAATATCGTGGCCTTCTTCCATATCGAACATCAGGCGGATTGGTTCGCCGTGACCACGGCCACCCGGCAGTTTGTCCGCGCCCATGGTGAAGAACTTGCCGCCTGTGGTGAAGACGATCAGCTTGTCTGTGGTCTCTGCATGGAAGGATAGTTTCAGCTTGTCACCCTGCTTGAAGGTGAGGTTGCTAACGTCCTGTACATGGCCCTTCAGCGCACGTATCCAGCCCTTGTCGGAGACAATAACGGTGATCGGTTCTTTCTCGATCATCGCCTGCTGAATATCGCCAAGGTCGTGATCTTCGATAGTGCCGAACTGGGTGCGGCGCTTGCCGAGTTCCGTCTCCGGGCCGTATGCCTTGCCGATTTCAGCAATCTGGTTGGATACACGGTTCCAGAGTTTGGTGTCAGAACCCAGAAGGGCAATCAGACCGTCACGCTCTTTAGAAAGCTTGTCGTGCTCTTTGCGGATTTCCATTTCTTCCAGCTTGCGCAAGGAGCGCAGGCGCATGTTGAGAATGGCTTCCGCCTGCACCTCGGTGAGAGAGAACGCACGAATGAGTTCTGCCTTCGCATCATCTTCTTCGCGGATGATGCGGATCACTTCATCAAGGTTCAAGAACGCGATCAGGTAGCCTTCAAGAACTTCAAGGCGGTGGTTGATCTGGTCCAAACGGTGGTTGGAACGGCGGATCAGCGTTTCCTTCTGGTGCTCCAGCCACTCTTTAAGAACGTCCCGCAGGCTCATAACCTTTGGAATGCGGCCTTGAGACAGCACGTTCATGTTGAGGGAGAAGCGGCTTTCAAACTCGGTGAGCTTGAAGAGCGATGCCATCAGAAGGTCAGGATCAACGTTCTTGTTACGCGGTACCAAAACGACGCGAACGTCTTCTGCCGATTCATCGCGAATATCGTCGAGCAGAGGCAGCTTGCGCGCCATAAGCAACTCAGCGGTCTTCTCGATCAAGCGGGACTTTTGAACCTGATATGGGATCTCGGTGACAACGATCTGGTAGGAGCCGCGCTGGCCTTCTTCCTTGTGCCATTTGGCACGGGTGCGGAAGCTGCCACGACCAGTCTCGTAAGCCTCAAGGATACTGGCTTCATCGTTGACGATGACGCCGCCGGTGGGAAAATCCGGCCCCTTGATGAACTGAAGAAGATCTTTGTTTTCTGCCTGCGGGTTGGCAATCAGGTGACGGCTGGCCTCGCATAGCTCGAACGCGTTGTGCGGAGGAATGGAGGTTGCCATACCCACCGCAATACCGGTGGAGCCGTTAGCCAGCAGGTTAGGGAAGTTGCCCGGAAGAACGACAGGCTCCTTATCGAGGCCGTCGTAGGTCTCGCGGAAGTCAATCGCGTTCTCGTCCAGCCCGTCCAGTACGCGCTTGGCGATGTCAGTCATGCGCGCTTCGGTGTAACGCATCGCAGCGGCGCTATCACCGTCGATGTTACCGAAGTTGCCCTGACCATCCACCATCGGGTAGCGAACGGAGAAGTCCTGAGCCAAACGAACAAGAGCGTCGTAAATCGCGGCATCACCGTGAGGGTGATATTTACCCATCACGTCACCGACTACACGCGCGCACTTCTTGAAGCCTTGGCCCGGGTCGAGCTTCAACAGTCGCATTCCGTATAGAATGCGCCGGTGAACAGGTTTCAAGCCGTCGCGCACATCCGGCAGCGCACGATGCATGATGGTCGTCAGGGCGTAACTGAGGTAACGCTCTTCCAACGCATCTTTAAGATTTACGGACTCCGGGCCGTCCTGGCCGATCAGTTCTTTTCCCATAGGTCTTGGTTACCCCTAAAGGCGCTAGGCAGGCAATGCGGCGCAGGTGATTGTGGCGTCATAATCCTCAGGATACCCACGGTTTTCCGCGGATTAGGTGGTTTGCAAACGTGTTTGTGCGTGGAACGCTCGCCACTCTCTGTTCTTGCTTTACCCCTCTTAATGAAACGGTAACCCTTATAAATAGGGGGCTTAATTTTTTGGATCTTTATTCTATTTTGGTGAAATTACGCTAGGGAAAGATATGAGTTTGCGAAGAATAACCCGAAAAGGGGACGCGTATGACAGAAGATCGTGGCCAGCTATCGTTTGTAGTTCCAACCGCTTTACTAGTGTTCGCACTTCCTCTTTTGCTTCTGCCACTTCTGCTTGGAAGTGGCCATATGGGCTCTGTCAGCGTGGCGGAGCAAGATGATTCTCTGGATCCCATAAGAGGTTTTCAGGCGGCCCAGCATACCGATCAGCAGCCACTGGGCGCAGAAGATAGTGACGGGCAGCAAAGCGCGCCTGTCTTGCCATCTATATCGCAGCCGAAGTCTTTGGAAGGTACTACAGAGCGTTCCAGCAATGATCAGTCAGGTGCAAAACCTGTTGCAGCTGATGATGCAGCAAGCGAGAAGGCAAGCACAGCCCACGGTGCTGGTGTGCCTGAAAGCTCCGATAGAGTAATGGATTAATCAGCTTTTTCTTCGGTCGCTGCTGCAATGCGCGTCAGCTCGAAAAGGAAGCTGTCTCTGGCGCTTGGCCAGATGATGTTGCGCGGCTCGAAGATGTATTTGAACAGGAAGAAGCCTGTCAGCTCGAACGCGTTCTTCAAGTCCTGTGCATTTGCAGTTGCTGTGAGCTGCGTGTTCTTCATAAACGGGGGTAGGGGAAGGAGCTTGGCTGCGTATGGTTGCCCAGCCTGACGGCAAACGGCGCGGCCAGAGCGGGGCGACACCCAGATCAACTCTTCTTGCGTTCCTGTCGCAGCACATTTCTTCAGATCCAGCCCGAAACCCAGTTCGTTAAGCAATTGCAGCTCGAAACGAACCATCAGCACGCTGGCAATTTCCGGCGCTTCCATATGATCAAGGATCACATCAAGGGCATGATAAAGGGCGGGGTGCGGATCACGTTCTGGTAAAAGGTGCAGAAGAGCGCAGAGGGTTTGCAGGCCATGAATGCCAAAGGCGCTTTGCATCAAGTTTGCAGCGCGTAGGTTCATAGGCTCAATAGAGAAGTTGCCCAAATGCTCTTCAAGGCGTGCTCGCCAAGTGAGGGTAAGCTGGTTGCCCAGTTGAAGAGCGGGCTGCTGGCGGCGGGAACGCCCGCCGCGCACAAGGCCGTAGCAGCGCCCCCTATCGGGGGTTAGCACCTCCAGAAGCAGGTTTGAATCACCCTGTTTTCTGGAACCTATAACGATGCCTTCGCTGCTCCATTGCATTTACTGTTTTGTCTTCCGGTTTAGCGCGGGAAGTCCAGACCCATGTTGCGGTAGCGCTCAGGATCGTCGGACCAGTTCTCGCGTACCTTCACAAACACGAAGAGGTGGATGCGGGTTTCGAAAGCCTCTTCCATCTCTTCACGTGCTCTTTGGGAGATCGCTTTGATGGTCTGGCCTTTGTTGCCCAGCACAATGCTCTTCTGGCTGTCACGCTCTACGAAGATGGTCTGCTCGATGCGAACAGAGCCGTCTTTCTTTTCTTCCCAGCGGTCAGTTTCCACGGTGGAGATGTACGGCAGCTCCTGATGGAGGCGCAGATACAGCTTCTCGCGGGTGATTTCAGCAGCCAGCATGCGCAGCGGCACGTCAGACGCCTGATCTTCCGGATAGAGCCATGGACCTTCCGGTACATGCTCACCGAAGTAACGCAGGATGTCTTTGGTACCGGAGCCGTTCAGCGCGGAAACCATGAAGGTTTTGTCAAAGCGAGTGTACTCGTTTGCTTTTGCAGCAAGGTCGAGCAGCTTTTCACGCTTGGTGATGTCTACCTTGTTGAGGATCAGAACCTTAGGAAGTTTGATGTTCTGCAGTTCAACGAGGATCTTCTCAACTTCTTCGTCGATGCCTTTTTTGGCGTCGATGAGTACGGCGATCAGATCGGCATCTTTTGCGCCGCCCCAAGCACTGTCAACCATTGCGCGGTCAAGACGGCGCTTAGGTTTGAAGATACCTGGAGTATCAACGAAGATGATCTGGCTCTTGTCTTCCATAGCCACACCGCGAATGAGGGCGCGGGTGGTCTGCACCTTATGGGTGACGATGGAAACCTTGATGCCGACCAGCTGGTTGAGCAAGGTCGATTTACCGGCGTTTGGCGCACCGATGAGGGCAACAAAGCCTGCGCGGGTATCTTCACCAGTCCCGATGATCCCACCGGAAATGTGGATGCCCTGAAGCTCTTCGTTGTTCTCGGTGTCGTGGTCGTTTTCGTTTTCGTTTGTCATATTTTTACTCGCTCCATACGCCTTCGCGGCGCAGGATTGCTTCGGCAGCGGCTTGCTCGGCAATACGTTTGGACGCGCCAGCGGCGACGCCCGGGTCCACGCCAACCACCATAACTTTTATTGTAAAGTTAGGGGCGTGGTCAGGTCCTGTGCGCTCAACCAGCTCATAGGTCGGTGTTGGACGACCTTTGGACTGGGCCCACTCTTGAAGAGTGGTCTTTGCATCGCGCAGCGGCCCTTTGTATGACAGCATCCGCTTCTTGAAGAAACGTTCTACAAAGTCTGCGGCTACCTCGTAGCCAGCATCCAGATAAATTGCGGCAATGATACTCTCGCACATATCGGAGAGCAGGGCGGCTTTTTTACGGCCACCGCTTTGTGCCTCGGCTTCGCCAAGGCGCATATGTTCGCCAACCTTCAGCTCGTTTGCGACTTGCGCACAGGTCTCACGCTTTACAAGCTGGTTGAGACGGCGTGCAAGTTCGCCTTCTTCCGCTTCAGGAAAGGCTTTTTCAAGCATAGTTGCGACGGCGAGCCCCAGAACACGGTCTCCAAGAAACTCCAGTCTCTGGTAGCTCTTCAACGGCGCCTTGTTCGCAGGCAGAGCGCTTGCATGACTAAGCGCCCTGTCAAGCAGGGTCTTGTCTTTGAACTCATAGCCGATGCGTGCTTCCAGGGCTGCATCGGAACCTTTTTTTACTTTTTTTGCGTTCATGTAAATGAATCTAGATCCATGCCTGCGGTTTGTGGAGCAGGGCTTTTTTTAAAGGAGATCACCCAAGCGGCTCCAACGAATGCTCCAAGGCCACTTCCAGAACATCCATGCCGGCTGACCTTCTTCTACAGAGAAGAAAATGATCTCTGCGCGGCCGACAAAGTTCTCGTAGGGCACATAACCCACGCTGTTCAATACGCGACTGTCAGCGGAATTATCGCGGTTGTCGCCCATCATGAAGTAGTGACCTTCAGGAACTTTGTAAACACGTGTTGTGTCAAGTGCTCCGTTCGGGACGAGATCGAGTGTATGGTAGCTTACGCCGTTTGGCAGTGTCTCAACATAACGAGGTACGCGGTTAACGTTGCCATAGCGATCTTTTTCGATGAAGTCATCGATACGTTCGCGTTTGACTGCCTTACCATTAAGGAAGAGCACGCCATCGATCATCTGCACTTCATCGCCCGGTAGGCCGATAACGCGCTTGATGTAATCTGTAGAGTTGTCACTTGGCAGTTTGAACACGGCAACATCGCCGCGCTCTGGCTCATCACCCCAGATGCGGCCGGAAATAGGAGCCAGACCAAACGGGAAAGAGTAGCGGCTGTAGCCATAGCTGTATTTGGACACGAACAGATAGTCGTTGATCAGCAGCGTGTCCTTCATAGATCCGGACGGGATAGAAAATGGCTGGAAGAGGAACGTGCGCACAATCAGGGCAAGCAGCAGCGCTTGGGCGATGACCTTAATGGTCTCGTAAATGCCGCCTTCCTGTTCCTTTTTTTCGTTGGAAACGCTCATATCAATCCTTCATGTCAAAACGTGTCGCGGATCCTCTGGATCCCGGGCAGCCTGAATCAACACTTTTGCCGCCAAGACAAATTGCTCTGGTGAACACATAGCCTCTCATGAGGCGCCGTGCAATGCGTTAGCCTTTAGTTTTCGAGGGGATTCATAGGCCAATCCGCAGGCCAGGCCGAAATGACGACAAATGCTTGGGCAAGCGGGTAGTCGTCGGTAATTGTTAGGTCAATTCTGGCGGTAAAGCCATCCGGTATCATGGACTTCAAACGCTCGGCTGCTCCGCCCGTAAGCTGCATGGTCGGTTTGCCGCTAGGAAGGTTCACAACCCCCATTTCCTTCCATGCAACGCCCATGCGAAGACCGGTGCCAAGTGCCTTGGACATTGCCTCTTTTGCAGCAAAGCGTTTGGCATAGGAAGCAGCTCTTTGAGCGCGCTTATCGGACTTTTGCTGTTCGATTTCGGTAAAGACGCGTTTGGTAAAACGATCCGCAAATCGTTCCAGTGTTTGTTCAATGCGCCGAATGTCGCAAAGATCGCTGCCAATTCCGATGATCATTCAGTCCAGTTCCCTTGTGGTGGCGTGCCTTTTGAGGTGCACTCTATCACAGGAGATTGTCGCTGTTCTGTTTCTTTTGAACGCGTGCACGTTGTCTTGCTGCGATTTCAGCAGCTTTCTGGCGCAGCTGAAGCCGGTGATTACGCGTGTTCTGGTAAGCCTGAACGCCAACACGAACGATGACATAAAAAACAAGTCCAACCACGATCCCGATTGGAACCGAACCAATGAGCATTGGCTTCATAATCGGCCAAAGCGCATCAAACGACTTGTTGAAGATGTGATCGCCCATTTCTACCGCGTGGGTGGACTTATGGACCGGCTTTCCGAGGATCAGGTTGCCCAGCTTGAGCGTAGACATCCAGAGGAACGGAAAGGTGAGTGGGTTGCCGACAGCGGTGCCAATAGCAGAAGCAAGCAGGTTGCCGCGCAGGATGTATGCAGTGATGGCAGCCAGAATGAAGTGAAAGCCCGGCAGCGTCGTGCAAGAAACAGCAGCGCCACACGCAAAGCCGACAGCAACGACATGCGGGCTTGCAGACAGACGGATAACGCGCTTTGACAGATACCGATAGGAACGAGCCCAGCTGCGACGCGGCCAGACAGCGACCCGCAACCGCTCAATGTGACTTGGTTTCTGACGACGTTTAAAGAGCATTCTGTCCCGTTTGCGTTCAGCGTTCTTGGTTTTGTTGGTGCCGGAAGGTACCCCGGTTTTTTTCGAGCGGCTTTTGTCCTTAAGCGGTTTTCTACGTCAACGGCTTAATTCTATCGAGTTGCAAGCAATCATGGAACATCAACGTTGGATGGACACCCGTCTTGTAACCTGAAAATAGCCGACAGCACGTTAACACGGGCATTTAGACACAGAATTATGTCAGGTTTTTTCGCTTAGGAAGCCTCTCGGTTTTTGAGTTGGTGAACGATTACCAAAATATTCCCTTAGGGGCGAATGCGCTTAAGCGCACAGGTAATTCCCCTAGCTTAATAGATTGATTGAAGGACAAAAAAAGGGCTCTTCCATGACGAAGAGCCCTTTTTTTACGTTGTGATGCGCTGTAAATTTAGCCGTTTACGCGTTTTGCCTGTGAAACGTTTGATTTAGCGCGGAGCTGGTTCAAGATTCTGTTGAGGTGTTTGAGGTCCCATACCTCAACATCAATCAACATTTCGTGGAAGTCGTTCGCCTTGCGGATCATCTTCAAGTTGTCGATGTTCCCGTCGCATTCGCTCACAACGCCGGTGATTGCAGCGAGGGAGCCGGGCTCGTTGACGGCAGAAACGCTGATCTGTGCCGGGAAGCGGGATGGCATCTCCGGATCAATGTCCCAACGGACGTCAAGCCAGCGGTCTGGTGCATCGTCGAACTCTTTAAGGTCAGGCGACTGGATCGGGTAAATCGTAACGCCCACACCCGGAGTGAGGATGCCAACGATACGGTCGCCCGGAACAGCGCCGCCATTTGGAGCAAAACGCACCGGTAGGCTGCTAGACATACCGCGAATTGGCAGGCAGCCATCTGTTGCGTCTTCTGGCGATGCACCCGGCACCTTGAATTTAACCGAGGCGTTCTGGTCTAGATCGAACCAGCCTTCCGATGCAGTGCCTGCCGGAAGTGTATTGGTAGACAGATCGGAGACGACGGAAACAAAGTCCGGATAGACCGCTTTGATTACATCGTTTGCAGAGACTTCCCCGTGACCAACTGAAACCAGAAGGTCTGCCGTGGTCTGGCAGTTAAATGTGCCCAGATATGGTTCCAGAGCAGCTTCTTCAAAAGTCTTTTCAGCCCGCTGGTAAGCGCGTTGCAGGATGTGTCTGCCAAGATCGCCGTACTGCTGGCGGGCGGAAGCACGCGTTGCACGGCGAATAGCTGCGCGGGCCTTACCTGTTACAACAATATCTTCCCAAGCCGGAGGAGGGGTTTGCGCCTGTGAGCGGACAATTTCAACCTCATCACCGTTTTGGAGTTCGGTTACGAGGGATGTGATGCGCCCATTGACCTTACAGCCAACACAGGTGTTACCCACGTCCGTGTGAACAGCGTATGCGAAATCGATTGGCGTAGCGCCGCGTGGAAGCGCGATAAGGCGTCCCTTCGGCGTAAAGCAGAATACCTGATCGTGGAAGAGTTCCAGCTTCGTATGTTCGAGGAATTCTTCTGGAGTGTCTCCATGAGCAAGCAGATCAATGGTGCCACGCAGCCATGCGTAGGCGCGGGAGTCTGATGTCATGGTGGAGATGTTACGACCACCTGTAACGCCATCTTTATAGAGCGCGTGTGCGGCAATGCCGTTTTCTGCAATGCGGTGCATCGCAGCGGTACGGATCTGTAGCTCTACGCGCTGGCGTTTCGGTCCAACCACTGTGGTGTGAATGGAGCGGTAATCGTTCTGCTTCGGAGTAGAAATGTAGTCCTTAAAGCGTCCCGGCACGCATGGCCACATTGTGTGAATGATGCCAAGAACGCGATAGCAGGATTCCACCGTGTTCAAGATAACGCGGAAGCCATAGATGTCGGAGAGCTGTTCAAAGCCCAAGGACTTCTGCTGCATCTTCTTGAAGATAGAATATGGACGCTTGCGGCGGCTGGAAACAACGGCGTTGATGCCACGCTCTGCAAGGCGCTCTGTCAAATCCGCTTCAATGTCGCTGATGAGCGTCGCGTTCTTTTCATGAATCTGCGCAAGGCGTTCAGTGATGGTGTGGCAAGCATCAGGATAAAGCGTGCGGAAGGAGAGGTCTTCCAGCTCTTCACGCAGCTCTTGCATACCCATGCGACCGGCGAGCGGCGCATAGATCTCCATTGTTTCTTCTGCAATGCGGCCACGTTTGCTTTCCGGCATGTGGTGCAGGGTGCGCATGTTGTGAAGGCGGTCTGCCAGTTTCACCAGTAGCACGCGAACGTCATCAGCAATTGCGAGAAGGAGCTTGCGGAAGTTTTCTGCCTGTTTGGCCTTGCGAGATACAAGGTCAAGTCGGCTAATCTTTGTTAGGCCCTCAACGAGTTTACCGATTTCTTCGCCAAACAGTTCGTCGATCTCGGCGCGGGTGGCGTCGGTATCTTCTATAGTGTCATGGAGAAGGGCGACGGCAATGGTTGCGTCGTCTAGCTTTAATTCGGTAAGGAGAGCTGCAACTTCAAGCGGATGCGAGAAGTAGGGGTCACCCGAGGCACGGGTTTGAGAACCATGCTTTTGCATGGCGTATACGTAAGCCTTGTTGAGAAGCGCCTCATCGGCGTTGGGGTTATAACGGGTAACCCGCTCAACAAGTTCATATTGGCGCATCATTTTGCGGCCGCTCCAGTAACTCTAAGAGGTTAACAGGCCGGCACGGCTCTCGACGGGCGCCGACACTGCCGGCGCCGACATCAAGAATTATTAATAGTCGTCGGAGCGCTCAGGTGGAACCAGTCCTTCGAGACCTTTCAACAGGTCTTCTTCGGAAATACGGTCGAATTCCACTTCGCTGTCGTCCACGGCACTGATCTGAACCGCATTAGGATTCGAAGGAACCATAGGTGCGGCTTCTGCTTCTGGCTCATCCACTTCAACATATTTCTGAAGGGAATGGATCAGGTCTTCTTTAAGGTCTTCCGGGCTAATGGTTTCATCTGCGATTTCGCGCAGAGCTACCACCGGGTTCTTGTCGTTATCGCGGTCTATGGTCAGCGGCGAGCCACTGGAAATCATCCGGGCGCGATGGCTGGCAAGCAGAACCAGCTCGAACCGGTTTTCGACCTTGTCGATGCAATCTTCGACGGTCACACGCGCCATACGAATTCTCCGTGTTTCTGGAAATTGATCCGGCCACCATTAATGCGCTTCAAAACTTAACGCAAGTCAAATCATAAAGAAAATAGTCCCTCTTCTCGGGAATTTCTCCTAGGTGAATTGACAGAGGACCTAGAGTGGCACAGATTATCAGTTGCAAGATGTAACGCAACACCGTGGGTGATAATAACCCGAAAACTAATGGAGTAGGGGTCCAAGGACCTCGAAATCCGGCCGAATGTAAAGCTAACACACTGGTTAAACGTGTTAATTTTTGCGTTAAAATGTATCTCTGCCTGTGGACATTTCATTGGCTGGTTTTGTAAAAAGTTTGTTTGGAACCTTTAACAAAAACAGCCTTAACCTTTGAGAAATAGGGCGTTCTAGATTTTTTAACAGGTTGCAGAGATTATTTGCAGGTGTAACGCGGTTACAAGTGAGTTCATCGGAGTTCGCCAGATAAGAGTGATTTGCCGGATATTCGCGAGGAAAGTGTCGGTCCATTATGGCCAGCTGAATCGTAAGAGACCGGAAAAGAGCATTTAGCTCAAGAATGCATTGTTGTTTTGGCAGGTTGTATCACTTTTCTTGCAAACTAGAGACATTCGATACTGTGCAGCGGAAAGGTAACTAAAATAATGTTTGATCCCCGCGAAAAGGTTGCTTTATTCATTGATGGTGCAAACCTTTATTCGACCGCAAAAGCAATCGGCTTTGATATTGACTACAAGCGACTGCTTAAGGAATTCCAGTCTAAAGGCTATCTGCTCAGAGCCTATTATTACACAGCCCTAGTAGAAGAGCAGGAATACTCTTCCATCCGTCCACTCATCGATTGGCTTGATTACAATGGCTACAAGGTCGTTACAAAGCCGGTAAAGGAATTTGTTGATTCCACTGGTCGCCGTAAAGTCAAAGGCAACATGGATATCGAACTCGCGGTCGATGCCATGCAGATGGTTGATCATGTCGATCACGTTGTACTCTTCTCTGGCGATGGCGATTTCCGCTCTCTCGTAGAAGCATTGCAGCGCCGTGGCCGTAAGGTTTCCGTCGTTTCCACTCTTCAGACCCAGCCGCCGATGATTGCAGACGATCTGCGCCGTCAGGCTGACCACTTTATCGAGCTTGCTACCTTGATGCAGCGCGTTGGCCGTGATCCTAATGAGCGTCCGCAGCGTTTGAACGAGGATGACAACGAAGATGAAGGTGAAGAATACTAAGAGCATCCGCTTGGCCTTCTCGGGCTTTGCTTATGGATCCTAAAGCGAATTGCGGGCTGTGTTTACGACTGCGTGGATACAGAACCCGATTGAAGCGGGCGCAGCCGGATTGGCACAATGCGCCCGTTGCCAATTTTGGCCCGGCCAACGCGCAGTTACTGGTTGTTGGTCTTGCCCCGGGACTAAAGGGCGGCAATAGAACCGGAATTCCCTTTCAAGGAGACTTTTCCGGTGAACTTCTCTCCAGAGCTTTGGTTGAAAACGGGTTTGCCAGTTATTTGGACTGCCAAGAGCCCTCGCTCGGTATAGAGCCAACCAATGTAATGATCACCAACGTGGTGCGCTGCCTTCCTCCCGATAACAAGCCGAACGGTGTAGAAGTGCAGAATTGCCTTCCATTCTTGGGGAAGACACTCTCCCAGTGTTACAGATTGCGGGCTGTAGTGGCCATTGGTCGCGTCGCCTACGACAATACGCTGAAGAGCTATGGCATCTCAGTGCGCGCTGAGCCTTTTGCTCACAACAAGCAGGTAGTGCTGCCTGATGGACGTCAGCTCTTCGCCACGTATCACTGCTCTCGTTACAACGTGAATACTGGCCGTATCACGGAAGAAGAGTTTTGTGGCGTGTTCAAAGATGTTGCGGGTTATCTTCAGAGCCTTGTGAACGGTTGACCGTAATAGCGCGGTAAGATCTGCGCTTCTTCTTTATCCTGAGGTCTGCGCCACCCCTGTTCGCCAAGGTGCTCCTGCGGCTGGAAGCGCTCTTTATAGGCCATCTTAGGCGAACCATCGACCCAATATCCCAGATACAGATAGGGCAGGCCCAGCTGCTGGGCGCGGACGATATGATCGAGGATCATAAATGTTCCAAGAGCGGGGGAGCGGTGGTTTGGATCGAAGAAAGAGTAGACCATGGATAGGCCATCGCTTAGGCGGTCGCTGAGCGCTGTTGCGAGAAGAGGCCCTTCACCAACGCCGGTAATGAAGCTATCCGCGCTGCGCTTGCGGTATTCGATCAGCAGCGTATCAACGTGGGTGTCCTCCACCATCATGGTGTAGTCCATCACGCTCATTTCCGTCATTCCGCCGCCTTGATGGCGAGAGTTCAGGTACTCGTGGAAGAGGTCATACTGTTCAGCCGATGGGCCCGGCGGCAATTCCGTCCCGATAATATCGCGACCCAGCTTCCATTGACGCTTGAGTGATTTCGTCCAGAAAAATTCGCTAACGCACACGCGCACTGACACGCAGGCGCGGCATTCCTCGCAGGCTGGGCGATAAGCGATGTTCTGCGAGCGACGAAAGCCACCTTGCGTAAGAATATCATTAAGTGCAGGAGCGCTACCTCCCACCAGATGCGTAAAGATTTTGCGTTCTTTACGATCTGGAAGGTAAGGGCACTCTGAAGGCGCTGTCAGATAGAACTGAGGATTTTCAAAGGTTTGCTTCGTCAAACCGATCACTCCAACGCGAACTTATACTTCTACAAATTATAATAGTACGGAGCGAGGAATGAGAAGGTCAACCATATGATAATGGCCAAAGGTGTACCGGCAATGAGGAAGTCACTGAAACGGTAGTGGCCTGGACCCATGACGATCAGGTTCGTTTGATAGCCAATTGGCGTTGCAAATGAACAATTTGCAGCGATGATCAAACATACAATGAACGGTTCGATTGGTGTTCCAGTGCTGTGCGCCAGATCGATAACAATCGGTGTAAAAAGCACCGCTGTTGCATTGTTGGAAAGCAGGTTTGTGAGCACCGCTACCAGCGCAAAAACAATCGACATGATGACCGGAACAGACTGCCCTTCCGCAAGATCGAGAATGGTCGCGGCTACCGCTCTTGCGCCCCCCGTTGCTTCAAGCGCGACAGAAGCAGCGATCGAGGCACCAATGAGCATGAAGATACGGCTGTCTACCGTGCGCAGGGCCTGACGAATATTCAGACACCCACTGGCAATGAGCGCAAAGCACGCGCACACCGCTGCAACCACGATTGGCACGATACCGGAAACAGCTACGGCGATCATAACCGCAAAGATGCCGAGGGCACGGCGGGCGTATTGGCGCTGAGGTACTTCAGCGGTAGACCAGTCCATCAGCAGAACGTCACGGTTTCCGCGCAGTTTGTCGATGTCTTCTCTATTGCCGCCAATCAGAAGTACGTCACCGGCTTCCATGCGAATTTCAGTCATCGCCATACGCGGCATGCGGCTACGTCGCTGCAAGCCGGTTACAACGCAGTTGGTATCTGCGTGAAAACCTGCCATGGCGATAGTGCGGCCGATAAGGCGCGAACCGGGAGCAACAACAGCCTCTGCCAAGGTGACCTGTCCGGTGATCATGGACGGTTCGTCGTCGTTGCTTGTTTCCTCGTTGCTCTCTGCGGTCAGCAAAGGCTGCCGACTTGCCAGAGCTTTGGTGAGGGTTGAGCGGGTTGCGGCGACAATAACGGTATCGCCTGGGCTCAGGACCACGTTCTCGAACGGTGGAAGGAGAGGGCGCTCACCACGCTGGATGAGGCGCACGGTCATATCCTTCAAATCAGGGAAAAGCCCGGCAACTGCTTTAGCGCCGACGAGTGGATGGCCGTAACCAAGCTGGATCTGGGCGATAAACTGCTTGCCGCCGCTCCCTTGAAACTCTTCAGCCATCGTTTTGCGTGGCTTGAGGATGCGCGGTAGCACAAATAGCACATAGATCGCACCAACAGCGGCGACCATCGCGCCGATTTTGGTGAAGGTGAAGAACTCAATTTTCACTTCACCTGTTGCGTTGGCGATATTGGCAACCAGCAAGTTGGTGGAAGAGCCGATCATCGTCGTCATACCGCCCAAAATGGTGATGAACGAGAGCGGCATCAAATAGCGGGCAGGCGATTGCGAGTGGGCCGAGGCAACAGCGGTGAGGATTGGCAGCACCATAACCACAACTGGTGTGTTGTTGAGAAATGCCGAAACTACAGCCACCAGAATGAGAAGCGGGCCTGTGGCAAGCCACTTGCGCTGTCTGGATACCCGCAGCACGAACTGCGCGGGCTTCTCCAATGCATCTGTCTGGAAGAGTGCCTGTCCCACAATTAGAAGCGAGACAACTGTAACGAGCGCCGGATTTGCAAACCCTGCCAGCAATTCTGTTGGCGTTACCGGATCCCCATGGAGGGTTTGCGGAAACGCCAGAAAAAGCAGCATCAGCGCGGTGACCGAGCCAAGAGCGATGATTTCAATAGAAAAGCGCTCTGTCGCGTAAAGAACAATGGTCGAACCGATGACAAGAAAGGTCATCGCCATCGGTATGTTGAGGAAGTCCATCAATGCCCCGTACTGCCTTTAAAAAACTACACCTTCCTATTGCTTTTTGAAGGTTCCGTCACGCACTACGAGACATGATAAACAATTAAACTGGGCTCTGTCCCCACCACGATTTATGAAATTGCATCACGATTAATGACAATGGTTCCCAAGACCATATCGTGCAGCAGACGTTTTTTACTGCTGACCAGAGAAACCAGCACGATTAGCGGTGTGAGCACAGTCACCGATACCCAGAAGAAGAGCGCATGCACGGCCGCAAGAAGTGGGTAAGGGCGTCCGCCATGGGAAAGGCGCATCTCAAGGCCCATAGCTTTCATGCCCGGCGTTGCTGCATCTTTGCCGCCAAGGGTAAATGCTGTGTAAGTCAGAGCTACCGCCTGCCACAAAATAGGCAGGAGCAGGAAGCCGAGGCCAAGTGTGAAAATGCCCAGAATGAACACCACGACCGAAGCGAGAGCTGTCAGAATAAGAATTGCAATCGCATCAATGAAGAATGCGAACAATCTCTTCAACCGCAGGCCATCATAGAGGCGCGGATGGGTATATGGGTCAAACCACGGTTCTTCCCGTTGAACTTGTATTGTGTCGTGGCTCACTGTTGCCCCTCCTTTTTACTTCCCCAGAGGTAGGTATGGGGAGTGCGGTTTTCAACGCAGGGGTTAAATAGAAAATTAGTTCCGCAGTTCAGCGCTGGCGCGGTACTGCACATCGATGCCTCTTTCGCGCAGGCCTTCAACGATCTCTTCAGCGTGGACGATACCGCGGGTCTCGATTGTTACGTCCAGCGTTGCGCCTTTTGCCGGTACCTCCAAGAACAGACGGTGGTGGGATACATCAAGGATGTTTCCGCCCAGATGGCCAATGAGGGTCGAGATTTCGCCCAAAAGGCCCGGTCTGTCAGGAATAGTACAACGGATAGAGATGATATGCCCATCGCGGACGAGTTCACGCAGCATGATGCTTGTGAGAAGGCGAGGGTCGATATTACCGCCGCACAGCACGAGGCCGACTTTTTTACCTGCAAAGCGACCTTTATTGGCCATCACTGCCGCAAGGCCTGCGCCACCTGCGCCCTCTGCAATGGTCTTTTGCAAGGTGAGATAGGCGTTCACAGCCTGCTCGATCTGGGTTTCAGTCACCAGAACAATGTCATCGACATGCTGCAGAACGAGTTCACGGGTGAGGGTGCCTACGTTATGAACGGCAATACCCTCAGCGAGCGTTGAGCCTCCCGTCTTTAGTGCTTCGCCTTTCAGGGCGTTGTACATAGACGGATAAAGCTCGGTCTCCACGCCGATCACTTCAATGTCTGGCCTCAGAGCTTTAATGGCTGTTGCCATACCGGCAATCATACCGCCGCCGCCAACTGGAATGACAATGGCATCAAGATCCGGCTGGTCCTCAAGCATTTCAAGGGCAATGGTGCCTTGACCTGCGATGACGTACGGATCGTCAAACGGATGGACCCAAGTGTAGCCGTGCTCTTTGGCTAAACGGTCTGCTTCTTCTCTTGCTTGGTCTACAGACTCGCCAGCGAGAACAACCTTAGCGCCGAAGCCTTCTGTCGCTGCAACTTTCACATGGGGTGTAGTTTCCGGCATTACGATGACTGCAGGAATACCCAGAAGTGTTGCGTGGCGGGCAACTGCTTGTGCATGGTTGCCTGCAGACATGGCGATAACGCCGGTTTTTCTTTCTTCTGGTGTGAGAGCAAGCAGCTTATTGAGCGCGCCGCGCTCCTTAAACGCGTTGGTGACCTGCATATTTTCGTATTTTACGAAAATCTGGGTGCCTGTCAGCGGTTCCAGCCGAGGTGCAGCCAAAAGGGGAGTTCGCAGAACCGCCCCTTCAATTTGGCGTGCAGCTTTTTGAATGTGTTCAAGCCCGATTGTTTGTGGTGCTTCGGTTTTTGTCATTGTCTTCTGGCTTGTTTGCTTGAGCAAAATTGAGTGCTGAGTTAGCCGCGCTCTTTCAAGAGTTTTGCAACACGCGGAGCGAAGTAGGTCAATACACCGTCAGCACCAGCGCGTTTGAATGCGAGCAGGCTTTCCAGCATGCAGCGTTCTTCATCCAGCCAGCCGTTTTGGGCAGCGGCGCAGATCATCGCGTATTCGCCGGAGACCTGATAGGCAAAGGTCGGCATGCTGAACTGGGATTTGATACGCTGGACAATATCGAGATAAGGCATGCCCGGCTTGACCATAACCATGTCAGCGCCCTCTGCGATATCAAGTTCGACTTCCAGAAGGGCTTCATCTGTATTGGCGGAATCCATTTGGTAGGTACGCTTATCACCCTGAAGAGCAGCGGATGTACCAACAGCATCGCGGAATGGACCATAAAACGCAGAAGCATATTTGGCCGAGTAGGCCATGATTTGCAGATTGTCGAAACCGTTGTCATCCAGCGCGGAACGGATAGCACCGATACGCCCGTCCATCATGTCAGATGGGGCGATAATGTCTGCACCTGCTTGTGCTTGAAGGACAGCTTGCTGAGCGAGCTGTGCAACGGTTTCATCGTTGAGGATTGTCTCACCATCCAGAATACCGTCATGTCCGTGCGACGTATAAGGATCAAGCGCAACGTCGGTCATGAGGCCAATCGGCAGTCCGCGCTGTTTGATTGCGCGAAGGGCGCGGCAAGTCAGATTTTCCGGATTGAGTGCTTCTGAGCCGGTTTCGTCTTTTGCTGCTGGATCAGTGTAGGGGAACAGCGCGATAACAGGAATGCCAAGCTCTGCAGCCTCTTCTGCGGCTTCGACGGCGCGGTCGACACTCAGGCGATTAACGCCCGGCATAGAAGAAACAGGCTGGCAAACGTTTTCGCCATCAACGAGGAAGATAGGCCAAATGAGGTCATCCACTGACAGTGCGTTTTCACGAACAAGGCGGCGGGACCAATCTGTCGCCCTGTTACGACGCATACGCCGCCCTTGCAGGATGCTGCGCATCAAAGGTTTGTCAGAGGAATAACGTTTCTCGCTCATTGGTTCCCACCATTTCGTTCGAGCAGTTCGCCTGCATTTTTGACTCGTGCCTCAATAGGCCGGACTGCGTTCTGATGCAAATTATTACTCCCATAACATGCAGGAGCAGGAACAAACACCTTCTTTGCTGGGCAATTGTCTTGAAGATGAACCATTTTTTTCGCGCAGGTCGTATCTACAGTTAAGAGCAGTGTTTACGCCTTGGCTTTTGCCCTTGGTTTAATTGACGCGGAATTACACCAGCGTTACGCAAAGGGCAGGACGTTGTTTTAGCAAGCTCTGCAATAACGGGCCTGCGAACTATTTTGTGGTTTGGGAGGGCTACAATAATGGACTTCAATTTATCAGAGGACCAACGGGCATTTGTTGAACTGGCTGCCAGCTTTTCTGCTGATGCGCTAGAACCGAATGCTGCGGAGTGGGATAGAGATTCGGTCTTTCCCGTCGAAACCTTGAAGCAAGCCGCTGAATTGGGCCTAGCTGGCCTTTATGTTTCCGGTGATTATGGCGGAACCGAGCTTGGCCGCTTGGATGCGGCGATGATCTTTGAGGAACTGGCAAAGGGCTGCACATCAACCGCAGCTTTCCTTTCCATTCATAATATGACTGGCGGTATGCTCGACCGCTTTGGTGATGATGAGCTCAAGCAGCGGTTCTTGCCACAGATGTGCTCCATGGACCTCATAGCCAGCTACTGTCTTACAGAGCCGGGATCGGGTTCAGATGCAGCGTCTTTGCGCACAAAAGCCGTTCGTGATGGCAGCGAGTACGTTCTCAACGGTTCCAAAGCGTTTATTTCTGGCGGCGGGGTTTCTGATCTTTACTTCGTCATGGCCCGAACAGGGGAAGAAGGTGCAGCTGGCATCAGCTGTATTGTCGTCGAGAAGGGAACGCCGGGGCTTTCATTCGGCGCGAACGAACGCAAGTTGGGTTGGAAAAGCCAGCCGACCGCTGTTGTGACCTTTGAAGATTGCCGCGTGCCAGTTTCCAACCTTGTGGGCGGCGAGGGCGATGGTTTCAAGATTGCAATGGTTGGCCTTGATGGCGGTCGTCTAAATATTGGCGCATGCTCTTTGGGTGCTGCTCAGTCCTGTCTTGAGCGGGCAATGACCTACATGCAAGAACGTAAGCAGTTCGGCAAGAACCTTGCCCAGTTTCAAGCGCTCCAGTTTAAAGTTGCCGATATGGCAACCGAGTTGGAAGCAGCGCGCTTGCTGCTGCATAAAGCGGCCTTCTTGCAAGACCAGAAAGACCCTCAGGCAACCAAGCTTGCGGCAATGGCAAAGCGCCTTGCCACCGACACCGGCTTTAAAGTGGTGAATGATGCGCTGCAGTTGCATGGTGGTTATGGCTACTTGCAGGACTATCCGATTGAGCGTTATCTGCGTGACGTAAGGGTACACCAGATCCTTGAGGGCACCAACGAGATCATGCGCCTGATAATTGCGCGTGAACTGTTCAAATAAGATTTTAATAAAAGACAGCGGCTTTTGGCTGGCTCTGAATCGTCCGGTTCAGGGCTGGCAAAGCCAATGGGAGTAACAAATGACTAAGAGCGAAGAGGTTCTCTTCAAGGTCTCCGGTAAAGCAGGTATTGCAACGCTGAACCGCCCTAAAGCCCTTAACGCACTGTCCCACGGCATGGTTTCCGCGCTTTACGAGCAGTTGAAGGCTTGGGAAAGCGATCCGGCCGTCAAGCATGTGATCATCAATAGCGCGAGCGAGCGGGCGTTTTGCGCTGGCGGCGATATTCGTCAAGTGCATGACATGGGTGCAGAACGCTCTGAAGAAAGCATTACGTTCTTTGCGGATGAGTACCGCCTCAATGCCTACATGAAAGCCTATCCTAAGCCGCTGATCGCGTTGATCGACGGCATCGTAATGGGCGGCGGCGTTGGTATTTCCGTGCATGGCAAATACCGTGTGGGCACTGAAAAGACCATGTTCGCAATGCCCGAAACCGGTATCGGCTTCTTTCCTGATGTAGGGGGCAGTTACTTCCTTCCTCGTATGCCGCACCGCATTGGTTACTACTGTGCATTGACCGCAGATCGCCTTAGGCAGGCTGATTGTCTATGGACCGGTGTTCTGACGCATGCAGTCAAGTCCGAGGACATGTCTGTTCTGGAAGCCGCGCTCTGCGAGAGTGAAGATGTTGATGGCGTTCTTGCCAAATTTGCGATTGATGCAGGCGATGCGCCGGTTAAGAAGATCGCGTCTGTTGTAGAAAAGTGCTTTGGCGCAGATACGGTTGAAGAAGTTGTTGCTCGCCTTGGTGAAGAGCAGGGCAGTGAGCATGCCGAATTCGCTGCAAAGACCTTGAAAACCCTTGCAAGCCGCTCACCGACCTCCATGAAGCTGACCTACGAGCAGCTTACAAGAGGCGCATCCCTTCCCATGAACGAGTGTATGGTGATGGAATACCGTATGGTGGCTCGAACCTTGAAGGGTGTAGACTTCTATGAGGGGGTTCGCGCTGTTCTGGTAGACAAGGATCACTCTCCGAAATGGTCACCCGCTACGCTGGAAGCTGTGAGTGACGCAGATATCGCTGCATACTTTGACAAGCCAGTAAGTGGGGATTTGTCTTTGCAGGGGTGATGCTATTGCAATCGCGGTGAGGTATGGTTGCCCCACCGCGCCACAGGTGAAAATGGAGCCATAAGTCGGTGAGCATGCTGCAATCGCTTGGAGATATGGTCAAAAAAGGACTGCCGTTTGTCGGCATCCTGCATGGCTTTCTGCGCGTTGTTGCGGTTTTGGCGATTATTTCCGGCTTGCTTCAGTGGGCGCGTATTATCGGCTTTTCAACTTGGCAGGGGCTGCATTTTCTGGAAATGCCTCTGGAGTGGCAGTGCGTCGTTGTCTTCTTCGGCGTGCTGGATCTTGTTGCCGGTATCGGTCTTTGGCTCCTTGCCAACTGGGGTACGGTTATCTGGCTGTTTCTATCCCTCAGTAAAGTCGTCATGCACACAGCATTCGCTTCCACTTTTGGCCGAGCGCCGCTGGAAAACGTATTCTACATCTGTGCAATCGCGATCTATCTTATTCTCCTGTACTTTTCCGAAAGAGAAGGCCGCCACTAGCGGCTTTGATTTTTAAAGGAAGCTGCATTCTCGGCAGCTTTGTCTCGTTTTTAATTGGCATCTGGGGCGGTGCCGGGCGTGCCTATTCGTGCGCTATTGTTGCATTTGAAGTGAGGGAGGCAAACCAATGACAGCGTCAAAGACGATTGGTTTTATCGGTCTTGGAAATATGGGCGGCCCAATGGCGGCAAATCTTGTGAAGGCAGGGCACAAGGTGCTGGGCTTTGATCTTTCGGCCGAAGCTGTAGAGCGACACGTTGCAGCGGGCGGTGTTGCAGCATCCTCAGCGCGCGAAGCGGCGACCAATGTAGATGTGGTTGTTACCATGCTGCCAGCCGGTAAGCACGTACGTTCTATTTACCTTGGCGATGAAGGCCTCGTTTCTACTGCAAATACGGGCACACTCTTCATTGATAGTTCCACCATCGACGTGGATTCTTCTCGCGCTGTTGCGGCTGATGCGACCGCTGCGGGGATGCATATGGTAGATGCGCCGGTCTCTGGCGGTGCCGTTGGGGCGGCTGCTGGCACGCTGACATTCATGGTCGGCGGCAGTGATGAGGCGATGGCGCTTGCCCGTCCGTTTCTAGACATCATGGGTAAGTCCATCGTGCACGCTGGAGATGCAGGAGCAGGGCAGGCAGCGAAGATCTGCAACAACATGCTTTTGGGAATCTCGATGATCGGCACCTGCGAAGCATTTGTTCTTGCTGAAAAACTCGGTTTGGACCCGGAAAAACTCTACGAAATTTCCTCTACATCTTCTGGTCAATGTTGGTCGTTAACAAGTTATTGCCCGATTCCCGGACCTGTCCCATCGTCACCCGCTAATAATTCATATAAACCGGGTTTCGCGGCGGCAATGATGCTCAAGGATCTGAAACTTGCTCAGGAAGCCTCTGATTCTTCAGGTGCCGCGACGCCAATGGGGGCACGAGCTGCGGAGCTGTATGATCTGTTTTGCAACAGTGACGGGGAAAAGGTCGATTTTTCAGGTATTATCCACTACCTGCGATCATTAAAGTAAACGAAAAATTGCTGATCGATAAAAGTTCTTCTTCGCTATTAACGGATCATTCATCTTGTCTCTTAAGTTGTTCTTAGAGGCAGTAGTGTAAATTTGCTTCAAGTGCGGAATAAAAATACGACTTGCACGATTATATGGACATGAGGCGCAACCAGATGATCAATCAAAATAGGGCAGTTGAAGTCCTGGGGCAGGAAGAAGAACAAGCAGAACTCAAGCCTGCATATCTTGAGGCACTCACACTCATCGAACGTCTTCACAGACGTTTGCTGGATGTGATCAAAGACGAGTTTGACCGTATGGGTCGCTCTGACGTGAACAGTGTACAGGCTCTTCTTCTGTTCAACATTGGCGATAACGAGCTGACCGCTGGCGAACTTCGCACTCGCGGTTACTACCTCGGCTCCAATGTTTCCTACAATCTGAAGAAGCTGGTGGAGACTGGTTATATCAACCACGAGCGTTCCAGAATGGACCGTCGTTCTGTCCGCGTAAGTCTCACGGAAAAAGGCCGGGAAGTGGCCCAGATCGTTGACGAACTTTATAGCCGTCACATCCTCTCGGTAGAGCAGGTTGGTGAGATCACGGCAAATGACCTCGTCGATCTTAACCGCAGCCTGCGCCGTTTGGAGCGTTTCTGGACCGATCAGATCCTGTATCGCCTCTAAATTCCCCAGTGTCAGCTGAAACAAAAAACGCCGCTCTCCCCATACAGAGCGGCGTTTTTGCGTGTTTCGATGATTCGCCTTCCTCGTGTTTTCCGTGTGAATGGCGCTCGTTTCCCGCGATCAATCAAATTTTGGTGAAACTCCCCCGCGTCCTTTTTCCAGACACGAAACAGCCATATTGCCGTGAAAAACGGGAGGAGGTCAGACAGTGGATGGATTCTGGGGCGTGAATTCAACAGCTTGGGCAGTTGTTCGCTTCTATCCGGTCTGTTTCAGTTGGGGACTTTATCGTTCTTTTCGGTGGTTTCGGCCGTGCAGGCGTTTGTCTGACACCATGCTATGTTGTTATAGAGTTTCGCCAGTTGCCCGCCTAAACTCGTTAGGCAGGATCGGGCCTTGGTCAATTATGGGGAATATTCGTGTCATTGCGCGCAAAAAGTCGTCTTCTGCTTAGCTGTTCTTCAGCGCTTGTGATGGGTGCCGCCGTTGTGAGCGCATCTTTTGATGCTTTTGCGCAGGTTCAGGTGAAACCTTTGGGGCCGATGGTTCTCAACCCAGCACCTCAGACGCCGGTTGGTGAGATCAATGCGCAGCCGGGTAGCGGTCTGGATCAGTCCCAGCTTGCCCCGCTTGATCCGCAGTTCGGAGAACAGACCTCCGAAATTCTCGATGGTCAGATCGTGACCGGAGCTGAATGGGAAGACGGGTTCGACAGCGGTGTTCGTAGCTTGACCGAGCTGGACATGGCGTCGCCTATCATTTCCGAAAATACTCGCTTCTTCATGGAACAGGCCATTCCGGGTTACCAGCAGATCGTTGCGCAAGGTGGCTGGAATCAGGTGACCTATCCGGGCCGTCCACTTCGTGTTGGCCAAAACCATGACAGCGTTGTAGAACTGCGCCAGCGTCTTATCACCTCTGGTGACCTTCTGCCGGAAGCTGGCCTTTCCAAGACTTTCGATAGTTTTGTTGATGCAGCCGTGCGCCGTTTCCAGCTTCGTCATGGCCTGAGCGCAGATGGTGTTGTTGGCAAAGATACCGTGGACGCGTTGAACGTGCCTGCCGTTACCCGCCTTCGTCAGCTTGAGATGAACCTTGACCGCGTCAAGGAACTCGCTGGCAAAATGAAGGGTAAGTACATCATGGTGAACATTCCGGCTGCTCGTATCGAGGCAGTTGAGAATGGTGTCATCCGCTCCCGTCATACCGCCGTTGTGGGTATGAAAGATCGCCAGACTCCGATCCTTGCGTCGGCCGTCCATGAGGTGAACTTCAACCCTTACTGGACCGTTCCGGTGAGCATTATTCGCAAGGATCTTATTCCGCGTATGCAGAAAGATCCGAGCTACCTTGCTAAAAACAACATCCGCATCTTCGACTGGAGCGGCAACAAGCTGGAATGGGACGATATTGACTGGAACACCCAGCAGGCGACCCAGTACCGCTTTACGCAGGATCCGGGCGAAAAGAACTCCATGGGTTCTATCCGCATCAACTTCCATAACAAGCATCAGGTCTATCTGCATGATACGCCGGAACAGTCTCTGTTTGGCAGCGGTAACCGCTTCCACTCATCAGGCTGTGTGCGTGTGCAGAACGTTCGCGAGCTTGTAACTTGGATGCTTGGTTCTACCACTGATGGTTGGGACCGTGCCCTCGTTGACGAATCAATTCGCTCTGGCGAACGGTTGGATGCCAAGTTGAAGACCCGTATTCCACTGTTCCTGTCCTATGTTACAGCATGGGCAAGCAGTGACGGTGCAGTTCACTTCCGTGGCGACATCTACGACATGGATGGCTTGAACCAGCCAGCATCAGGCAATGTAAACCTGACAATGCGTTGATCGGGTTCGATGAAGCTAGATATTTTGGGGGGCGCTTTTGCGCTCCCTTATTTTTTGATGGAACACTGACGTTTCTGGCGGGAAGGTAAGTTCATGTCAGGCCAAACTATTCTTCAAGAAGTGCTCTTTGAGTTTCATGTGGTGGGAAGCCACGTGAAAGTTTCTGCCGTTTGCCCCGTCCGAAACGTGGAAGTTATTGTGATCGGACCTGCATCTGCGCCACGTACTCATTTGAAGATGCTTGCACGGCGCAAATTAGAGCGACGCATTTTACAGTTACAAGGCGAAGTCTAGCCTTTTGAAACTCGGGCAAAGGGCGGCCGCAGTAGCGACAAAGTAGAGTATGGCCTCTTGGTTCGCGCCGCTGCATGTGGTAGAGGCGAAGGCCCGGGCTACTTTTAACAGTTCCGGTAGTACCCGGGCGTTTCCGGGTGCTTCTAGATGATAATTGTTTCTCAACAAAAGAGGCCACACCATGTCCCTGACGGATGCTCCGGTGACTACCCCGCTTTACCCGAACTTCTTTTCTGGTTCGCTTGGGGAAGTTGATCCCGAGTTGAAACAGGCGATCGATAATGAGCTCTCTCGTCAGCAGAACGAGATCGAGCTGATCGCGTCCGAAAACATTGTCTCCCAAGCAGTCTTGGAAGCACAGGGCTCCATCATGACCAACAAGTACGCCGAGGGTTATCCCGGGCGTAGGTATTATGGTGGCTGTCAGTACGTGGATGTGGCTGAGCAGCTTGCAATCGAGCGCGCAAAAGCTCTGTTCGGCTGTGAGTTTGCAAACGTGCAGGCTAACTCCGGTTCGCAGGCTAACCAGTCCGTTCTTATGGCTCTTTCCAAGCCAGGCGACACTCTGCTCGGCATGAGCCTTGATGCAGGTGGTCACCTGACCCACGGTGCGCGTCCTAACCTTTCCGGTAAATGGTTCAACGCAATCCAGTACGGTCTGGACACTTCGACTGGCTTGATCGACATGGATCAGGTTGCAAACCTTGCTCGTGAGCACAAGCCTGCGATCATTATCGCTGGTGGTTCTGCATACTCCCGCGAAATCGACTTTGCTGCATTCCGTAAGATCGCAGACGAAGTTGGCGCATTCCTTTGGGTTGATATGGCTCACTTTGCTGGTCTGGTCGCAGGTGGTAAGCACCCAAGCCCATTCCCGCATGCGCATATCGCAACCTCCACCACCCACAAGACCCTTCGTGGTCCTCGCGGTGGTCTGGTTTTGACCAACGACGCTGATATTGCCAAGAAGATCAATTCCGCGATCTTCCCTGGTCTTCAGGGTGGTCCTCTGATGCACGTGATTGCAGCTAAGGCAGTTGCATTCCATGAAGCGCTTCGTCCAGAGTTCAAGCAGTACGCAAACGACGTTGTAGAAAACGCTCAGGTGCTTGCTGAAACCCTGAAAGACGGCGGTCTGGACATCGTATCTGGTGGTACTGACACCCACCTGATGCTCGTTGACCTGCGTCCGATGAACCTGACCGGTAAGGCTGCTGAAAAAGCTCTGGGCCGTGCGAACATCACCTGCAACAAAAACGGTGTGCCGCTTGACCCACAGAAACCAACCATCACCTCCGGTATCCGTCTGGGTACACCTGCTGGTACAACCCGCGGCTTCGGTCGTGAAGAGTTCCGCGAAATTGGTCTCCTGATCACCGAGGTTCTGGAAGGCCTTCGCTCTGCGAATTCTGAAGAAGGTAATGCAGCGGTAGAAGCTGCTGTGAAGGAAAAAGTGCTCAAACTGACGAGCCGTTTCCCGATCTACAAGTAATAGTGCATTGGGGCAGGTTGCTGCCCCAATCTTTTTCCGGAGCGTTGATGGTTTGATCTAGAGCCTGCCAACGCTCTGGATTTTATGTTTTTTGCGCATATGCTTATCCAAGAAGCTCTTGGGCTTTTTGGTGAAATGCTTTGAGGAGGCGCACCTTAATGCGGTGTCCGTACTGCGGTGGTGACGATACACAGGTCAAGGACTCCCGTCCGACCGAAGACAATACAGCAATCAGACGCCGACGCGTTTGCCAGACCTGCGGCGGGCGTTTTACTACGTTCGAACGCGTTCAGCTGCGCGAACTGACTGTTATCAAACGCAATGGCCGTCGCGTTCCATTTGACCGCGAAAAGCTGATGCGTTCTGTCCTGATTGCAACGCGCAAGCGTCCTGTTGAGCCTGAGCGCCTTGAGCGCATGGTCAGCGGGCTTGTGCGTCAGCTGGAAAGTTCCGGCGAAAGCGAGATTATTGCCGAAGATATCGGCCACTTGGTCATGGAAGGCCTGCGTGCTCTGGATGACGTTGCGTATGTCCGCTTCGCCTCTGTTTACAAGAACTTCCGTGAGGCCAAAGACTTTGAAGCTCTGCTTGACGAGCTGAGCGATGAAGACGATGATCCTCTTCTAGCCCCAAGCGATCGGTAGGCTCAACTACCGGCGACCAAAGGGGCGTATTACTGGTGGTTCTGTGCAGACTTTGATGGATAGGTCGTACGACGAGCGTTTTATGGCAGCGGCGATTGCTTATAGTCGCCGCGCACGCGGGCGCACATGGCCAAATCCTCCAGTGGGTGCTCTTCTGGTTCGCGACGATGGGTTCGGGCCTTACGTCGTCGGGCAGGGGGCAACAAATCCTCCAGGTGGATCTCATGCTGAAGTGGTTGCGCTGCGAGAGGCCGGTGAGCTGGCCCGTGGCGCAACAGCCTACGTTACATTGGAGCCTTGCGCTCACTACGGCCGGACTGGACCATGTGCTCGTGCACTGGCAGCAGCTGGTGTGGTGCGCGTTGTTTTCGGAGCGCTTGACCCAAATCCTGATGTTGCTGGCAAGGGAAAGCAGATTCTTGAAGACGAGGGTGTCGTTGTCGACTATGGCGTTCTGGCTGATGCCTGCCGGGAGGCGGTTATTGGGCACATAACCCGTGTTGAAAAGCACCGCCCGTTTGTTCAACTCAAGATGGCTGTTTCAGCCGATGGATTTATCGGCCGCAAGGATGCCGGACAGGTTGCTATTTCCGGCACGCTTTCCAAAAAGTTGGTTCACGGACTGCGCTCCGAGGTTGATGGCATTCTTGTTGGTATCGGAACGGTGCTTGAGGATGATCCAGAGCTGACATGTCGTTTGCCTGGCATGGAAGGCCGGTCTCCGGTTCGCATCGTTCTGGATACCCAAGCGCGATTGCCGCTGACGTCGAAGCTCGTCAAAACCTGTCGTGACGTGCCTGTATGGGTGCTTGTGCAGGAAGGGGCCGATGATGAGCGGGTAAGTGCGCTGGAGCGGGAAGGTGTGACGGTTATCATTGGCGACCAATCCCGCAGGGATCGTGTTTGCCTTGAAACTGCGTTGTCCTCGCTTTATTTGCGCGGTATCTCCACTGTCATGGTTGAAGGTGGGTCGACAATCGCTGCAAGTTTGCTCCGCGATGGGCTGATTGACGAAGCGCTGATTTTCAGAAGTAAGACGGTCGTAGGGCCGGATGGAATTTTGCCGTTTAATACCGATGGTATTGAACGCTTGGATTACGGTGGCGCATATACCCGCCAACTGCTGCGGCATGTGGGTGAGGACTGGTTGTGGCGCTACCGCAAAAAGGAGAAGTAAACGCGTGTTTACCGGTATTGTGAGCGACGTAGGTCGTCTTGTTTCTGTTCAGCCAATTGCGGCAGGTCAGCGTTCGCGTATCGCTTGTTCTTATGATGCCGATGGTATCGAGATTGGCGCGTCTATCGCATGTGGCGGCGTATGCCATACTGTGACTGCCAAAGGCCGCGATGGCGAGCAGAACTGGTTCGAAGTTGAATCGGCTGCCGAGACGCTCAAACTCACCACTGTTTCCAATTGGAAAGAGGGCGACCGGATCAACCTGGAGCGCTCCTTGGCGATGGGTGATGAACTGGGTGGCCATCTGGTTCTGGGTCATGTTGATGGCAAAGCGCAGATTATTGAGCGCACCGAACATCCAGACAGCGTCTATTTGAAATTTGAGTGTGCGCCAGAGTTTGCCCGTTTCATCCCTAAAAAGGGGTCTGTGGCGCTTGACGGAACGTCTTTGACAGTTAACGAAGCTGAAGGGAACACCTTCTCCGTTTTCCTGATTCCGCATACACTATCTGTAACAACTTGGTCGGATCGCCAAGCTGGAGATGATGTAAACCTTGAAGTTGACATGATGTCCCGCTATGTAGCGCGCCTTGCCGAATTTTCACAGTAAGTACGTTGTTGTTTGGACACTGCGGATTTAGGCTGGACAAATGCGGCTGTCCGTGGTTCCTGAGCCACAAATTCAATGAATGAAAGAGACAGTGCCATGGCCGCCATTCCACATATCCTCGTCATTGAGGCACGCTTTTATGAAGAGCTATCTGACGCTCTTTTTGAAGGTGCCAATGCTGTGCTGACGGATGCGGGCGCGAAGGTTTCGCGTCTGGAGGTTCCAGGTGTTCTGGAAATCCCTAGTGCACTTTCCATGGCGCTTGCTGCGATGGAAAACGGCGATGCCGATTTTGACGGGTTCGTGCTTTTGGGTGTCGTCATTCGCGGCGAAACCACCCATTACGATATCGTGGCAAATGAGTCTGCTCGTGCCATCATGGAATTGGCAATTGATGCAGCGGTGGCCATAGGCAATGGTATTCAGACTGTTGAAGACGAAGCCCAGGCTTGGGCGCGCGCCAGCGTAGATAAGAAAAACAAAGGCGGCGCAGCGGCTGAAGCATGTCTGAGAATGATTGAAGTGCGAGATCACTTCGGAGTTTAAGGTCGAGATGACAAGCGAAGAAACAAGCAAAAAGAAGGAAGCAGAAGTGCGCCCTGCTAACAAGCGGGGCCTTGCGCGTCTGGCTGCGGTACAGGCTCTCTACCAGATGGAGCTTGCCGGTACCGAATTGGAAGATGTCATCGGCGAATTCAAACTCTTCAGACTAGGTCAGGAACTGGACGGCGAAGTTTATCGCGACGCTGATCCTGCTTGGTTTGCAGATCTTGTAATGGCTGTGTTTGAAGAACAGCGACAGATTGATCCCCGTATCCATGCTGCGCTTTCCGAAGACTGGCCTCTGCGCCGCATCGATAGCACCGTTCGTGCTATCTTGCGTGTGGGTGCAGCTGAACTGATGCGCAAAAAAGATGTTCCAGCTCGTGTAATTATCAACGAGTACATCGAAATTGCGAAAGCCTTTTACGAAAAAGACGAAACCCGTCTTGTAAACGGCATTATGAACCGTCTTGCACGGGAGCTGCGCGCAAGCGAGTTCGAAAACTAAAATTTAAAGCGGGGGCGCATGGACGAGTTCGGTTTAATCAAACGGTACTTTGCGCCCCTTGCGACCTCTTCCGGTGCGGCTGGTCTGCTTGACGATGTTGCCACACTGGAAATCCCTGAAGGGCATGAGCTTGTTCTGAACAAGGATATGCTTGCCGCCGACATCCACTTCTTCAAAGAGGATGATCCGCAGGCCGTCGCCCGCAAAGCTCTCCGAGTTAATCTTTCCGACATTGCCGCAAAAGGGGCTACACCCCTTGGTTACCTGCTTGGCGTCGGCTTTCCCAAGACAATAGACGAGAATTGGATCGCAGCCTTTTCGCAAGGACTGGCAATCGATCAGGATGTCTTTGGTATTTCCCTACTTGGCGGTGATACCATCCGCTCTCCGGAGCGAATTGTGCTTTCTGTGACAGCTCTTGGAAGCGCTCCAAAAGGGCAACTGGTGCGCAGGCATACCGCGCAGGCTGGCGCGCAAATTTATGTGACGGGAACGATCGGCGATTCAGCTCTGGGTCTGCAGCTTCGACTTGATCGTGAAAAGGAAAGCGATTGGGGGCTGAGTGCGGAGCAGAGTGAGCACTTGCTTGATCGTTATCTCTTGCCGCAGCCGCGTGTGGCTGCTGCTCCTGCTGTTCTTCAGTTTGCATGCGCCTCCATGGACATTTCAGACGGCCTTGTTGCGGATTTGGGGCACATGTGCCGCAACTCCGGCGTTCGTGCGCAAGTAGATTTAGACAAGCTCCCGCTTAGTGAAGGTGCCCGCGTAGCGGTTGAGGGAAGGGATGATGTCCTGCGAACCGTCATCACAGGCGGTGATGACTATGAAATTCTGTGTGCAGTTTTGTCGGAAAACTGTAGTGGCTTCGAGGGGTCTTTGAGGGAAGCGAGCGTCCCTTTTGCCAAGATTGGCGAGCTTTTTGAGAGGGAAACTCAAGCGGGCGCTACGGAAGTTATTCTGTTTAAGGATGGTGAACCCTTTTTGCTTCGTGGTGATGAAGGCTTTCAGCACTTTTAAATAATTGAAATAATTCAATAATTAAGAATTTCGCAAGTGTCGCAAGCTGCTTGTTTCGGCTAGTTTCCTCCCAAGGTTTAGGGGAGTGAAATGGCCGTAATTTCTGAAAATGTTCCAGTCGCTGACGATCGCCGTGCGCGGCGTAACGCATTGCTTTTGGCGATAGCCCAGTCGTTGGGTGGCTCTATCGGAACAATCATCTTTTCAACGACGGCTATTTTGTCTGTCTCCCTTCTTGATGAAGATAAGGCCTTGGCAACTTTGCCGATCACAGCCTACGTTCTTGGCACTGCTTTAGGAGCTATGCCCGCCGGCCTGATTATGGGCCGGTTTGGGCGCCGCTTCGGGTTCTGCGGTGCCATGTTGTGCGGCGCGTGTTTTGGCCTGCTCGCCAGTTACGCAGCTTTCATGGGTAGCTTTCCGCTTTTGTGCCTGTCCACGTTCGGCAGCGGGGTGATGGTTGCCTTCGTTCAGCAGTTTCGTTTTGCTGCAGCCGATACGGCGAGTGATGCGTTCCGTCCCAAGGCGATTTCATGGGTTCTGACTGGCGGCATTTTCGCCGCTATCATCGGCCCGCAAACGGTAATTTTCACCAAGGACTGGTTTGAACCCTTCCTGTTTGCGGGAACTTACCTCGCGCAGGCAGTCATTTGTCTGCTGACCTTCTGTGTTGTGTCGTTTTTGGACATGCCAAAGCGGCAAGTAAAGCAAAGTAAAGAACGTCGTCGTCCTCTGGGTCAGATTTTGCGTCAGCCGAAATTTGTCGTAGCGGTCGGTTGCGCCATGATCAGCTATGCGCTCATGAATCTGGTCATGACGTCGGCTCCTTTGGCTATGGTCGGGTGCGGTTTGAGCCACTCAGATGCGGCTCTAGGTATCCAATGGCACGTGCTTGCCATGTTCGCACCGAGTTTCTTCACAGGCAATTTACTCATTAAATATGGTAGGGAACGGGTAATTGCTGCCGGATTTGTAATTCTTGGGCTGTGCGGCGCACTGGCTCTCGTAGGAACTGAGCTATGGATTTTCTGGGCTGTGCTCATTCTACTTGGTCTGGGTTGGAATTTTTCTTTCGTCGGAGCAACTACGCTGCTTACAGACGTCTATCAGCCAGAAGAACGAACTATAGTTCAAGCAATAAACGACTCACTTGTATTTGGAACAGTGGCGATAGCCTCGTTTTCCTCAGGGAGCCTTTTGCATTTTTTCGGGTGGGATGCCGTAGCGGTCGTGATTTTCCCCTTCGTCGGTCTAAGCTTTATTCTTTTGTTGTGGCTTATACTTACGACTAAATATGAGAGTAATCTCTAATAAAAAATCAGTGACTGCCCGTATCAATACATAAGTGATCGGTGGGACTGTTCCCCAATTCTATCTTGACGGATGGTTACGACCATATACCGTTCCCTGATAACTCATGGGTATTAGCATGCCGTAAAGTATAGCTAATAAAAGGGTGAGTGTTTCGGGGATTTACTCTTGGGGAGGATGTATGACCGAGATTTTGGTTACCATCGCCTGTGGCGTGCTGGCTGTTGCCTACGCCATCTGGGCGACTTTTAATGTTATGTCTGCCGATAAGGGCAGCGAAAGAATGCAGGAAATCGCTGGCGCTATTCAGGAGGGTGCAACCGCATACCTCACCCGTCAGTACACCACTATTGCTATCGTTGGCGTTGTGATCTTCGCTATCGTTGCTTACCTGCTTTCTATGACCGTAGCTATCGGCTTTGCTGTAGGTGCGATTTTGTCTGCACTTGCTGGCTTTATCGGCATGCTTGTTTCTGTACGCGCTAACGTTCGTACAACTCAGGCTGCTAGCCAGAGCTTGGCTGCGGGTCTCAGCATCGCGTTCCGTTCCGGTACCGTTACCGGCATGTTCGTTGCTGGTTTGGCTCTGCTTGGCGTTGCTGTCTATTACTTCGTCCTCACCGAAGTTATGGGCTTTGATGCAACTTCCCGCGTTGTAATCGACGCGCTGGTTGCTCTCGGTTTTGGTGCATCCCTGATTTCCATCTTCGCCCGTCTCGGCGGCGGTATCTTCACCAAAGGTGCTGACGTAGGCGGCGACCTTGTAGGTAAGGTGGAAGCTGGTATTCCTGAAGATGATCCACGCAACCCTGCTACCATCGCAGATAACGTTGGCGACAACGTTGGTGACTGTGCTGGTATGGCTGCTGACTTGTTCGAAACCTATGCTGTTACCCTCGTAGCAACCATGGTTCTGAGCGCGATCTACTTTGCAGGTACTGCTGAGTTGCAGGCTGCGATGGTTTACCCAATGGTGATCTGCGGCCTGTGCTCCGTAGCATCTATCGCTGGTGCGTTCTTCGTACGTCTTGGCCAGTCCAACTCCATCATGGGCGCTCTTTATAAGGGCTTCATCGCGACTGCTGTTATCTCCCTGATCGTTCTTTACCCTGTTACTAGCTGGGTATTCGGCGGCATGGACGCACAGCTGACCATCTCTAACGGCATGACCTTCACCGCTATGGACCTGTTCCTGTGCGGCGTTTCCGGTCTTGTTGTAACCGGTCTCATCATCTGGATCACTGAATACTACACCGGCACTGGCTTCCGTCCTGTTCGCTCTATCGCGGCAGCTTCTGAAACCGGTCACGGCACCAACGTTATTCAGGGTCTTGCGATCTCCATGGAAGCGACTGCTGTTCCAGCTCTGATCATCATTGCTGGCATCATCGTAACCTTTAACCTTGCAGGCCTGTTCGGTATCGCTATTGCGGTTACCACCATGCTGGCTCTTGCAGGTATGGTTGTTGCGCTCGACGCATTCGGTCCTGTAACCGATAACGCTGGCGGTATTGCGGAAATGTGTGAGCTTCCTTCTGAAGTTCGCGACACCACCGATGCGCTGGACGCTGTTGGTAACACCACCAAAGCTGTGACCAAAGGTTACGCGATCGGTTCTGCTGGTCTCGGCGCTCTGGTCCTGTTCGCAGCTTACACCGAAGACTTGAAGTTCTTCGCTTCCAACCCTGAACAGTTCCCTTACTTCGCAGGTGTAGCAGAGGGCGGTCTCGACTTCTCCCTGTCTAACCCATACGTGGTTGTTGGTCTGTTCTTCGGTGGTCTGCTTCCATTCCTGTTCGGCGGTATCGCAATGACTGCGGTTGGCCGTGCAGCTGGTGCAGTTGTTGAAGAAGTTCGCCGTCAGTTCAAGGAAAAGCCGGGCATCATGCAGGGTACTGAGCGTCCAGATTATGGCCGCGCAGTAGACATGCTGACTAAGGCTGCGATCCGCGAAATGATCGTACCTTCCATGCTTCCAGTTCTGTCTCCAATCGTCTGCTACTACGTGATCTTCTGGATCGCTGGCAAAGCAAACGCATTTGCTGCACTGGGTGCAATGCTTCTGGGTGTAATCATCACTGGTCTGTTCGTGGCTCTGTCCATGACTGCAGGTGGTGGCGCTTGGGACAACGCGAAGAAGTACATCGAAGATGGTAACTTCGGCGGTAAAGGTTCCGACGCTCACAAAGCTGCTGTTACCGGTGATACCGTAGGTGATCCATACAAAGACACCGCAGGTCCTGCTGTTAACCCAATGATCAAGATCACCAACATTGTAGCTCTGCTGCTGCTGGCTGTTCTGGCTCACTAATAAAGGAAAGCCACCCGGTAAGCGGGCGGCTTATCTTTCAGGGCTTTCCTGACATCAAGAAGGGGAGGTGGTTCAGTCCACTTCCCCTTTTTGCGTTGTATGGGCAGTTCAGGGGCGCTGTGAGCGCTGGGTCAATAAAAAAGCCCCGCCAGTGGCGGGGCTTTCTGAAACGCTTTAGTATGGCCTTTTTAGAGGCTGAGGCCCGGGTTCTGTGCACCGCGCAGGATCTGCGACAGGAAGCTGTAATCAGAACCACCTGTGCGGGTCTTGCGGGTCACGTAGTCAACCACGCGGCCATCTTCCATGGTGTAGTTACCCATATCGCGTACAAAGCCGTCATTATCGAAGTAAACGGCAACTACGCGCTGCTCTACGATATCCGGATTGAAGAACGCGGTGGTCTCTGTCACCTGAGAAATATAGTAGTAGGCTTCGCCATTTAGGTTCGACGTTGTTGACGGTGTGCCAAGCAGCAACTCTACCTGTTCGCGGCTGGACCCTACCTGAATTTCCGATAGGGTCTCGTTAGAAATAACGTGACCGTGGTTCAGGGTCTGTGTAAAACAGCCACCTAGAGGTAGTGATAGGCAAACGAGGAACGCTGTACGGCGTGCAAATGCAAACATCCCGAATATCCCGTTGGCTTGCAGGCAGGGCTCCCTCCTGCGGAAACAAGCAGTTTGAACTAAATCCTTGAGTTTGTGCCTACCGCGTCACAGGCAACAACGCAACAAAAGATGACAAAAGAGGTGGCATGGTCTTGCGCTTTTTTCGTCGAAGAGACGATTCGTCGGTGCTTCGCGTTTATAAAAGTATTGTGTCTCAGGCGCGGCAGCCTGTGTTTTATACGCAGTTGAGGGTGCCGGATTCTGTGGAAGGCCGGTTTGAAATGATCGTATTTCATGCTTTTTGCGTCTTTCACCGATTGCAAGGCGAAGATGATCGCGCCTCGAAACTGGCTCAGGATGTGTTCGATCTGTTTTTTGTTGATATGGATCAGAGCCTGCGCGAGCAGGGTATAGGCGATGAAGGTGTGCGCCGACGTATTCGCAAGATGAGCGAATCTTTTTTTGGACGCTCCCAAGCCTATTCTCAAGCATTAGCCGATGGAAATGACGAGGCTCTTGCTGAGGCATTTCTTAGAAATATATACGCAGAACCCACGCAAACTCTTGCAGCGAGCGCATTGGTCGAATACATGCACGCTACATTGAGTAAATTAGGCCGTACACCTGTACAAGAGATTATGAGCGGATCTGTCTCTTGGGCCGAGGTGCCAGCTGATAGTGCAGAGGAAAACTGCTGATCATGTCAAACAGTGACTATCCATATGTCCATATGATGGATGTGAGCCGACTGGCAAATAGCGCCCGCACCGTAACGCTGGATCTAAACGAAGCTGATCGGGCCGCAATTGCGAAAGCTTATGGCCTGATTGCCGTCGAGACCCTTAAGGCTGACTTGGTTGTGCGCCCTTGGCGTAAAACCGGTGTTGCAGTTGAGGGGAGTTTCTCCGGCAAAGTAATTCAGCGCTGTGTTGTGACGCTGGAACCGATTGAAGTGAGCGTTGAAGATGATATCGACCGCAAGTTCATTGCTGAAGATACTTCCAAGCGCCGCAAAAACAGGGATGACGGTCTTGAAGTCGATATCGACTTTGACGCTATCGACCCACCAGAGCATTTTGACGGGAAAGCAATTGATCTGGGTTCAGTGCTTTGTGAGCAGCTAGCCTTGGTGCTGGATCCATATCCACGGGCTGAGGGCGTTGAAATCGACGCTAGCTTTGCACCAACTGAAGACGAGGATGAGGACGAGGAAGAACAGCGTCCTAACCCGTTTGCAGCGCTTGCAGCCCTCAAGAAAGACAAAAACAGTTAAAGCTCCGCCTTTGACCTGAAGCTGGGTGTTGATCCTACGCGGGAAATCTTTATCTTCACCTGCGTTTTTCAGCATTTGGATGCACACTTGCGTACGGCCCAGCTGGAAGGTGAAAAGAGAATAGGGTTTGAATACATATGTCGAATAAAATAACGATCTCTCTGGACGCCATGGGCGGCGATACCGGTCCTCAGACCGTGTTGCCAGGTGCCGACCTTGTGCTTACGCGGTGTCCTGATATCCATTTTATTCTGTTCGGCGACAGCAAAGTCCTTGAGCCAATGCTCGACAGACTGCCTCGTTTGAAGGCGGCTTCCGAGCTGGTTCATACGGACGTTTCCATTGAAATGGATGAGAAGCCGAGTCAGGCCCTTCGTAAAGGTCGTGGCAAGTCCTCTATGTGGCAGGCAATTGCTGCCGTGAAAGAGGGCCGTGCAGATGTTGCTGTTTCTGCAGGTAACACCGGCGCCTTGATGGCTATGTCCAAGTTCTGCCTGCGCACTATGCCGGGCATCGAGCGTCCTGCCATCGCAGCAATTTGGCCAACCATGCGTGGTGAGTCCATCGTGCTGGACGTTGGCGCGACTGTTGGTGCTGACGCGCAGCAACTGATTGACTTTGCGATCCTTGGCGGTGCTATGGCGCGCTCTGTGCAGGGTATCCAGACCCCAACCGTAGGTCTGTTGAATATCGGCGTGGAAGAAGTAAAAGGTGTCGAGGAAGTGCGTACCGCTGCAAAGATGCTGCGCGAGATGTCTCCTCCGAACATCGTGTACACCGGTTTCGTCGAAGGTGACGATATCGGCAAGGGTACAGTAGACGTTGTTGTGACCGAAGGTTTTGCAGGTAACATCGCGCTTAAGACCGCCGAAGGTACCGCCAAGCAGTTGGCCGGCTACCTGCGCGCCGCGATGAGCCGCACCTTGATGGCAAAAATTGGCTACCTATTTGCAAAGGGTGCATTTGATCGCCTTCGTGAGAAAATGGACCCACGTAAGGTAAATGGTGGTGTATTCCTTGGTTTGAATGGCATCGTTATCAAGAGCCATGGCGGCACTGATGCGGAAGGTTTTGCTTCTGCTGTTGAGCTTGCCCACGATATGGCAAAGAACGAGCTTATTAAGAAAATCTCCCAAGATCTTGGGGACTATCATCGTGGACGGTTTAACCTCAACGATGAAAAATCGGAAGGTTAATTGTGAACGCACTTCGTTCTGTTGTACTCGGCTGCGGCAGCTACCTGCCTGAGAAAACGCTCACCAACAAGGATCTTGAGCAGATCGTTGATACCACCGACGAGTGGATTGTTCAGCGTACTGGCATTCAGGAGCGCCACATTGCGGCGGAAGGTGAGTATACGTCTGATCTCGGTCTTAAGGCTGCTCAGGCTGCGCTTGCAAACGCAGGTGTAGATGCTTCCAGCATTGACCTTATTATTCTGGCGACATCCACTCCGGATAACACTTTCCCGGCATCTGCCACCACCATTCAGGCAAAGCTTGGCATTACCCATGGCGCTGCATTTGACGTGCAGGCTGTGTGCTCCGGTTTTGTTTATGCTGTTGCGACCGCTGACGCTTACCTGCGCGGCGGCCTTGCAAAGCGTGCTCTGGTTATCGGCGCAGAAACATTCTCCCGCATTCTCGACTGGGAAGACCGCACAACCTGCGTTTTGTTCGGCGATGGTGCTGGTGCAGTTGTTATGGAAGTGCGTGAAGGTGATGCGGCTGAAATGGGTGAGGGTGTCCTTTCCAGCCAGTTGCGTTCTGATGGCCGTCACAAAGACAAGCTCTTCGTGGATGGCGGTCCGTCTACTACTCAGACAGCCGGTCACTTGCGTATGGAAGGCAAGGAAGTCTTCAAGCACGCAGTTGGCATGGTAACCGACGTTATTAAAGCAGCCTTTGCAGCTACCGGCACAACTGCCGATGATCTGGATTGGTTCGTGCCGCATCAGGCTAACAAGCGCATTATCGATGCTTCCGCAAAGAAACTGGGAATCGCCCCTGAGAAAGTGGTGACCACTGTTCAGCTGCACGGCAATACCTCTGCAGCATCGATTCCTCTGGCGCTGGACAGCATCGTCCGTGAAGGCAAAGTCAAAAAAGGCGATCTGGTTATGCTGGAAGCCATGGGCGGCGGCTTTACATGGGGCGCAGTGCTGCTTCGCTGGTAATTGGCAGGCCGGTTTATCTACTGGTTGCAAAGGCTTAGCATAAAAGCTTTTAGTGGCGGTTGTGGTTTTACCACAGCCGCCTTCTACTTTTCAGGGTAAACTCCAGTTAGGTCACCTTGGGTTTAATTGTTGCACAATGCCTGTTGACCAATCAGCTTTAAGTGAATACCGTATCCCCTTGAGAATAATCCTGATTTCTAGGGAAAAAGGCTTTAAAAGGCTTTCTTGAGGAGTGAGCTATGGGTAATCATACCGTAACCCGTGCGGATCTGTGTGAAGCCGTCTACCAAAAGGTTGGCCTCTCCAGAACCGAATCTGCGGAACTGGTGGAAAAAGTACTTTCGGAAATCTCCGACAGCCTTGTTAGTGGCGATTCTGTTAAGCTTTCATCATTCGGTTCGTTCGTCGTCCGCTCCAAGGGCGAACGCATTGGCCGAAATCCGAAGACTGGTGAGGAAGTTCCGATTTCTCCGCGCCGCGTCATGGTATTCAAACCTAGCAACGTTCTAAAACAACGCATTAACGACGCGCTCGTAGACGGTTCCTAAGACCCGCACAAAACCAATTAATATAATAAAGACAAGCGGTTTAAGTGACTAAAAGCGAAGACGCCTTTCGAACCATTAGCGAGGTTGCTGCTGATCTCGATCTGCCGCAACACGTTCTGCGCTTTTGGGAAACCCGTTTTACGCAGATCAGACCCCTTAAACGGGGTGGGGGACGGCGTTATTACCGACCAGAAGATATTGAGCTTCTGAAGGGTATTCGTCATCTGCTTTACGGAGAAGGCTACACCATCAAGGGCGTACAGCGGATTTTGCGCGAACAAGGCGTAAAGTTCGTGATGTCTGCTGCAAGCGGCGTTATGCCGGTTCTTCCTAAGGCGCAAAGTCGCTCTGGAGCTGTTGAAGAGGATACTTCCGACTATCGTGGTTATGACGATAGTGATGATCAGGACATCTATGATGACAATGATCTGGAAGAACAGTTCGCCGACGCTCTGGAAGAAGATCTGGATAATGACGAGCGCTATGCGCCTGTGCGCTATGCGGAAGAGGACGATGAACTAGGAGAGCTTCCGGACGGGGTTCTGCCAGACAATGAGGATGATGATGACTATCGCCCTGCACCTCAGCAGCACAGCGGGGCATTTGGCCTAATCGAGCGACTTCGCGGTGGCGAGCGGACAGAGGTTGTCGGCAAAGGACTTTCTAAAGAGGATGTCCGGAACCTTCAGGCCACATTGTTCGAGCTACTTGAGTGTAAGCGAATGCTTGATCAGGCGCGCTCTAGCTGAGTGTAGTCCCATAAGTATGAGAGGGTCGGGTTTCCGGCCCTTTTTTCGTTTCAGCGGAAGAGAAGGGATTGAATAGCCATGAATGAGACAAGCCACTCTATCCGCACTTGGGCAGACGCTGCTTTTGGTGAAGTGAGTGATCCTGTTGATCTCGTCAAACGGGCGAGGGAAGAGCTTGCCGAGCTTGAGGAAGCTATCGTTGCCAATGAAAGTTCTAGAGAGATCGTGGCAGAAGCGGCAGATGTTATGATTTTGCTTCACAGGCTTGCCGATATAAATGGCCATGACCTCTCGCAGGCGGTGGATGCCAAGATGGCTATCAATAGGCAGCGAAAATGGGTTCGCTCTGGAGATGGCACTGGCCGTCATGTGAAATGATGGCAGGTTCAACGAAAATGGGCGCTCATCGGCGCCCATTGTCATTTGTTCAGTTTGCTGCTGTTTGTGTTTCCAGCTTGCGGGTTTTGATTTTGTGGCGGGCCACGTCATAAACCCAGTTGAACACCATGGTGTAGAACAGGACGTAGAGCACCATACCGATGTCCAGAATAAGGGCATCCATAAAGCCGATTTTCAAACGCCACATCAGCATCGGGATCGTGATAAGCACAAGGCCTGCTTCAAAACCGCCAGCATGCAGCGCTCTAAGCCGTACGCCGCGCGTAATTCTTTCAGCACCAAACAAGCGATCAAAACCCACGTTGTAGATGTAGTTCCAGATCATAGCGATTACAGCCATAATTACGGAAACAACCAGCATATCGGAGCCTGAGTGACCCGTGAGGATGGAGCTTAGGGGCACGAGCGTTGCCATTAGCAGTGCTTCAAATGCAAGTGAGTGGAAGATCCGTTCTTTTGTTTTCATTGTTGTCTCTTGGAGCAATGGACTTGCCGCGACTTATATCTGTAATCTAGATTGTATCTAGTTAGTACCTATAAGTGATGCTGATATGTATAGTCTTGAGTATCTGCGTATGTTCGTTGAGGCAGCGCGTACTGGTTCGTTTTCCGCCGCTGCGCGAAAAATTGGCAAAGCCCAGTCTGCTGTCAGCCAAGGTATTGCCAGTTTGGAGATTGATCTCGACTGCCAGCTTTTTGATCGTTCCTCTCGCTCTCCTGTCCTTACGAAAAAGGGAAGAGCGCTGTTGCCGATGGCTGAAGCCATGGTGCAGCTCGCCTATGACTTAGAAGCGTCTTCTGCGGCACTATCCGAGGGGGATGAGACCCGTTTAACGATCGCACTTGATGAAGCGCTTCTGTTGCCCCAGATGCAGCAGATGTTTTTAGAGTTTTCTGAGAACTTTCCAGTAACCGAGCTTGTGGTGCAGATTGTTGCCAGCCCTGATGTGCAGCCGCTTGTGGTTGAGGGGCAGGCGCAGGTTGGGATGTGCTTCACTAATCCGGGAATACCGCGAGAGCATAGGATCGAATATCTAGGCTCACTGCCATTTGTGGTCGCCGTCGCGCCAAGTCATCCGCTAGCAATGATGGAAAAGCCGGACGTAGATGATCTGGTTCGGCACCGACAGCTTATCGTTCAGGGCGTTGAGGAGGTAGAGCTTTCCCACTTCCCGCAGCTATCGGTTAGCGTCTGGCGTACGAATACCTTTTTCATGCTGAAGGAGTTCACGAAGGCGGGTGTTGGCTGGGGGTACGTTCCACTGCACATGGTTGAGCCGGATATTGAAGCAGGGCTGTTGCAGCGCCTTGATGTAAAGTTTGACCGCCACCCTTGGCTTGCAGCGGCCGAGCTTATTACACCGAAATCTGGTTCACGCGGGCCTGCGTCACAATGGATAACGGATCGGCTAAAGTCTGTTTTCGATCAAGATCCGTTGGTGGTGAAGGCGAAATAGCGCTTGTTTCCCGACTCCGAGTGGAAGCTGATCGGAGGGAGGATGTATGCAGTTCCACTGCATTTATCCAAGTTTCAAGGGGCGAGTCGGTCGAACCTAAATAAAAAAGGTGGCGATTGGTTTAGTTATCAATAAACACAATTATTGGTTGTTAAATTGCGCTTGGTCAGTTCGCTAGGAAACGATCGTCCCGTTAGATCAACAGAAAAAACCTTCTAATCAAACGATCGCTGGTTTGCATCAATACGTTATGGGCTTGCAGTTTTACGTTGCGTCTACAGTGCGGCGGCAGTGTGCTTTTGAGGTAACATCAAAAATATGTCTGCTTTATCCCAAATCTCCTAGGGGCATGTTCTTGTGGTGAACTACGTCAGTACGCATTCTTGCCGAGTTTCATTTGGGGTACCATTGACTAAGACAACTGAAATTTTGCGTGTCATTCCATAGAGCAAGAATACTCTCTTACGCTTACTTCCCAATGGGGAAGGGGGCGTCTTTGCTCGGAATGGTCGCTGCTTGAGATAATTACAAAGGGCCGTCGGTGGCCCTAAGCGGGGCGCGGATAAGTGCCCCGAGCGAGTGGAGTTGGCATGGAACTAGTGCGCGCCGAGGGCATTACCAAAACGTTCACGACTCGCAGTGGTGGGGAAGTACAGGCTCTGTCTCCCACCTCTTTGAGCATTCAAGAAGGCGAGTTTCTCAGCCTTATCGGCCCGTCTGGCTGCGGTAAATCTACTTTGCTGCGTATTCTCTCCGGTCTTATTGAGCCAAGCGGCGGCGAGTTGATCTGGAAAGACGGCGCTCCGACCTCCGGTTCTGATGTTGGCTTTGTGTTTCAGGAGCCTGTGCTTCTGCCGTGGCTGAGCATTCGCGACAACGTTCGTTTCCCGCTGGATGCGTTTGGTGTATCCAAAGCTGAAGGTAACGAACGCGCTATGGAAATGCTGAAGCTGGTAGGTCTTGGCGACTTTGGCTCCGCGCTTCCGAAAGAGCTTTCCGGCGGTATGCGCCAGCGCGCAGCAATTGCCCGCGCACTTGTTTACCGTCCGCGTATCGTGCTTATGGACGAACCGTTCGGCGCACTGGATCTTTTGACCCGTGACCGCATGAACGACGAGCTCCTGCGTATCAAGCAGGAAGTTGGCGCGACTATCGTGTTCGTGACCCACTCCATTGAAGAAGCCGCATACCTTTCTGACCGTGTGGCTGTGATGTGTGCTCGTCCGGGCCGTATCCGCACCATTCATGACATCAAGTATGATGTGGAACGCGGCGAGGCGCTGAAAGACAACCCTCAGTTCCATCACTGGCTCTCCGTACTGCGTAAGGAACTGAAATGACGAAATCCCAGCAACGTTGGGTGTTTTCGTTTGTAACGCCCTTTGCGCTTATTGGCCTGTGGTGGGCTTATGTGGAGCTGCTAAACGTTCCGCGCTTCATTCTTCCATCACCGCTTGTGGTGGCTGAAGAGCTGGTAAAGCTGTTTTCCGGTAGTGTGAAACACGCTGGCAAAACGCTGTGGCAGCACCTTGGCTACACGCTCTCCATTATCGCGACCGGTTTTGCTATCGGCTCTGCAAGCGGATTTGGTCTTGGTTTTATTCTGGCTAAGATGCCAAAGGTAGAAAAGATCGTTTCTCCTTACATCTTCTTCTTCCAGACAGCGCCAAAGATCGCTCTGGCTCCGCTTTTCATTTTGTGGTTCGGCCTTGGTCTTGCTTCCAAGCTTGTGTTGGTGGTGTCGTTGGTGTTCTTCCCGGTGATGATCGGCACCATGCTGGGCCTGCGCTCTGTTCCTGAGAACATGATCAGCCTGTCCCGCATTTTGAAGCTGACCACCTATCAGCGCCTTACCCGCATTGAACTGCCATCTGCTGTGCCTGAAATCTTCGCAGGTCTTAAAGTGGCCTCCGTTCAGGCGACCATCGGCGCAATTCTTGCTGAATGGCTCTCCGGCAGTATCGGTCTTGGTTATCTGATGACCTATGCAGGCGCGACCTATAAGTCGCCGCTGCTGTTCTCCATGGTGATCGTGACCGCTCTTCTGGGCATTTTGATCTACCAATTCCTTGGTACTCTTGAAAGGTGGCTCCTGTCATGGCGTTGATTGAGCGCTCTGCAATCTGGCCGTGGAAGGGCGATGTGCCTCCACATCTGCCGAAGCCTGATGTTATGCCTAAAGCCTTCCTGTTGCCGGGTGATCCGGGCCGCGTGGACAAGGCTGAAAAGGTTCTCTCCGATTTCCAGATTATCGGTCAGAACCGTGAGTATCGGATGGGTACAGGCACCTATAATGGTGTTCTCATCGGCATCTGCTCCACCGGTATTGGCGGCGCATCTACCGAAATCGCAATGGTCGAACTGGCCGCTATGGGTGTGCGCTACGCGGTGCGTACCGGCGGCATGGGTGCGCTTGCGGATGATTTGAACCTTGGCGACTTTCTCATTGCTGGCCGCGCATTGGCAAACAGCGGTGTGGCCCGTCACTACGCTCCGGAAGGGGAGTTTGTGATGGCGCATGAGGAAATGACCAAGACCATGAACGAGGCGCGTGAAGCCCTTGGCCTGCCAGGCCGTGTTGGCACATGCGTGACTGCTGACGGTTACTACCGTGCACAAGGTCGTCCTTCTACGCCGGGCGGTCCTGCTTACCCATCTGTTCTTGATGACTTCATGGCGCGCGGTGCAGACGGCGCGGAAATGGAAGCTGAAGTGGTCTTCGCCTGTGGCGGCGCTTTGGGCATGTGCACCAGCGCTGTTATGGCGGTACACGCCCATCGCCGTTCCAACGGCTGGCTGGAAGACTACGAAGGCACCCAGACGAACGTTCTCAGACTTGGTGCGGAAGCTGCCTCCCGCGCAGTTCTTGCCGGTTTTTAAATAATTCCCGAAAGGTTTTGCGCCTTTCGGGCTGGAATGCACACAACAGACAGACATCCGGCGCGTTTGCAGTGGCCCCAATTTCAAATGCAAACGCACTGGTGCTCGATAATCCAAATAAAAACGGAGATGGAAATGTCCCTGCTTTCTGCAGTTAAAAAGGTTGGCGCTGCTGCAGCTCTTGCTGCAACTGTTGCTTTTGCTGGCGCGGCAAACGCAAGCGAAAAAGTTACCATTCAGATCGAAGGTGCTGCGGTTCCTTATTACCTGCCAATGTTCGTGGCAGAGCACTACGGTTACTTCGATGAAGCTGGCCTTGATGTAGAATTCCTCTACGCAGATGGCGCAAGCATTCTGTCTAACATTGCAGCTGGCAACGTTGAATTCGGTTTCCCGAACGGTGATCCGGTTATCGCAGCACGCGCAAACGGCCTGCCTGTGAAGGTAATTCACTCCACCTACCAGCAGGGTATTGGTGCAGTTCTGTTCAAGCAGGACAGCGGCATCAAAACCGCAGCTGATCTGGCTGGGAAAAAAGTTGCTGTAACTTCTTACGGTAGCCCGAACTACATCCAGCTTCAGGTGATGATGGCTAAAGAAGGCAAGACCATCGACGACGTAAACGTTGAAATCGTTGGTACCGGTGCAATTCTTGACGCTCTGAAGTCTGATCAGGTTGATGCAATCGTGTTCTCCATGCTGCGCTACTTCGCTCTGCAGGCTGAAGGCGTAAACCCTGGCATGATCGCTTCTGACGACTACCTGCCTTCCCACGGCAACGTACTCGTAACCTCCGAAGCTCTTCTTGCTGAAAAGCCTGAGGTTGCTGCGGGCTTCATCGCAGCACTCAACAAAGCTATCAACCACATTGTTGAAGGCGACGTTGCTAAGGAAGTTGAACTGGTGATCGCTGAGTACACCCCGACCTTTGCTGGTCAGGAAGAAATGGTAACCACCATCATCGAAGAAATCTTCGCAAAAACCCTCTGGACCTCCGAAAACACCGGTAAGTTCGAACTGGGCTACGGCGACCGCGCTGCATGGCAGGAATCCATCGACACCGCTCTGAAGTTTGAAACCATCCCAGAAGGTTTCGACGCAGCTGATCTGGTTGTCGAGCTGCCTTCCAAGCTGAAATAAGCCAGTTACTGGTTTGGCGCCGCCTCGCTTGAGCCTAGCTTGGCGAGGCGGCTACTGCTTTCAAAAACAAATAAGAACGAGTTAGCCAATGCTTCGTGCCGTTATTTCTCTTGCTGTGTTTTTGGGTCTATGGACCTTGGCCTGCGAACTGTTTCAGGTGCCGTCCTATCTGGTTCCAAACCCACTGGAGCTGGTAGAGAAATTCTGGTTCCTCACGACAAAAGCTGACCTGTTCAGCCATATTCCGATCACCGTTACCGAAATTCTCATCGGCTTTGTGATTGGTACCTTTGCAGGCGTGTTCGGTTCTGTGGTGTTCTTCCGCGTTCCGGCTGTTGAGCTGCTGCTCAACCCTGTTATCGTTTTCATTCAGACCGCTCCGAAGATTGCAATCGCGCCGCTGCTTCTGCTGTGGCTTGGCCTCGACATGACGCCGAAGATTGTGCTTGTTGCGATTGTTACCTTCTTCCCGGTTCTGTCCAATATGCTCAGCGCGCTGCGTTCCATGAACCCTGAGTTCAACTCTCTGGCTCAGATCCTGTGTCTTAGCCCTTGGCAGCGCCTCATTCGCATTGAGCTGCCTCAGTCTTTGCCACTGCTGTTTGCTGGCATGAAGGTTGGTGCAACGTTGGCTGTGACTGCTGCTGTTATCGGTGAGTTGATGGGCGCGCGTGGTGGCCTCGGTTACCTTCTCAGCCTTGGTCAGGAAACTGCCGACGTTTCCATGGTTCTGGTCTCCGTTCTGCTGCTTTCTCTCATCGGCTATCTTCTCTCGCTCGTTATCGAGCTGATTGAGAAGAAATACCTAAACTGGCATGAGAGCGTTTAAGCGCAAGTCCTTGTTCTAGGATTCAAAAAGGCCGGTGGAGCTGAGGTGCTTCACCGGCCTTTTTTATTGATTGGTGTGAGGCTTGTTAGCCTGTGAATGGAATACCGAGAATCTCTCTAGCCTGCTGCCACGTTGCGACGGGGCGCTCGTACTTCTCGCAGAGATCAGCGGTGAGTTTCACTAGCGCTGCATTGGAAGGGGCGAGGGTGGTTTTGTTGAGGCGAACGTTGTCCTCTAGCCCCGTGCGGGTATGGCCACCAGCAGCGATGGACCATTCGTTGACCAATAGCTGCCCTGCGCCAATACCGGCTGCACACCAGTTCGCGTCAGGTGCCAAGCGCTCCATCGTTGCGACGTAGAAATCGAAGACGTGCTTATCGACAGGCATGGCGTTTTTCACGCCCATAACGAACTGCACATAGAGCTTGCCCGGCAGAAAGCCTTCCTTGTTCATTCTAGCTGAGTGAATGATATGGCTGAGGTCGAAGGCCTCAATCTCCGGCGTGATATTGTGCTCGCGCATTTCATCTGCAAGCCATGCCACTAGGTCCGGCGGGTTCTCGTAGACGCGGTTGGGGAAGTTGTTTGATCCCACTGCAAGAGAGGCCATGTCCGGCTTTAGGGACAGCATCGCACCACGGTCTTTGCCGTTACCGGTACGGCCTCCCGTCGAGAGCTGAATGATCATGCCAGGGCAGTGCTTCTCTATGCCTTCTTTAAGCTGAGCAAAGCGGTCCCGATCCGCAGTTGGTTTTCCCTCATCATCACGCACATGCAAGTGGGCGATGGACGCGCCAGCCTCAAAAGCCTCATGCGTGCTTTCGATCTGCTCTGGAACGCTGATTGGAACGGCAGGGTTATCTTTTTTCGTCGGTACTGCGCCTGTAATGGCAACGCAGATTATGCATGGCTTGGACATGACGGAATGGAGCCTCCCAGCTTTCCTGATGTCTTTCTTCAAAGGGTAAGACTAGAGGAAGGGAGGAGTTATTCTAATCAGGGCAAAGACTTATATGTCGGGAAGCTGGCCGCGCATCGACGTCCGAGGCATTTAAAAGCCTCAGGCAGTCGGCGTGTGCATTGGAAAGAAATGGTCGGGCAGGCGGGATTCGAACCCACGACCCCTACACCCCCAGTGTAGTGCGCTACCAGGCTGCGCTACTGCCCGAAATTCCTTCAGTCTGGAAAGTGGCTTGCATAAATAGGCATGCCAACCCCTTGATAATTTTAAGTACCTTGTTCGATTTGGTCTATCAAGCCTGAAGATAGGATGGGTTTGCCCCTCTAGTGGAAAACGCGTGGGTCCGCGAGTAGGCTGTTTCCATTGCGATAATAGCCCATAGACCGCCCAGAAGCAGATAGAAATGACGCCAGTGATCGGTGTCGATCAGCATGCCCAAAGCGATGTGACCAACAAAGACGCTGAGCAGCGTGATTGTGTACTTCTGGTAAGGGCGTGGCTTAAACACTAATGGAACGGCCTTGATAAGCGTAAGGCCTACAAGTGTGATGTAGGAGAGCCCACCGAGCCAGCCATAGGTGGTGAAGCCCTTCAGGTAGACGTTGTGCTCATCCTCAGTAAAGACTTTGCCAAACTCACCGGGGCCAACGCCAAACGGCTTATCTAGTATGAATTCAATACCAAGTAGATAGCGGGCAAAGCGGCCTAAGCGATCAGCGTCATAGCTTTGTACGAGCTTGGCCCGTTCAAAAAACATGGATGAGACGCTTTCTACCGACAGCGCAGCTAGCAACAAGCCCACAAGCGAGAACGCTGCCAGCAGCAGCAGGCCTAGCATCTTGTTGCGTCCCTTTACCGACTGCTCATTGATGAATGTCAGCAGGTAAACAGCTGCAGCAGAGATGAACAAAAGCGCCCATGCACCGCGTGAAAACGAGAGGAAGATACCCAACACCAGAACGGCTAGCAGGGCCATTTTGCCAAGAGAGCTTGCCAGAGGCTTCTTCAAAATATCGTAGATGATGAAGCAGGTAGGCAGAACAAGGAACGGACCGAATACGTTCGGGTCTTTGAAGAATGCCTTGGCGCGGCCATAACGGGTCAAGAGATCGTAAGCGCCGGGAAACGCATCGAAGTATCCAAGAATGGCCAGAAACGCCGAACACACAGCCGCTGCGATGTAGCCTGTCTCAATGGTTTTCCATCGCTCTGGCTTGTCGGAGAGAATGGCCGCATACAGAATCGCCGAGACCGCGAGGAATAGGCTGATCGCTGCAAATGTGATTGCGTATTTTGTGTCGTTGGCGACACCAATAGTCATCAACCCGCCGACGTTATAAAGGCTTATCAAGCCGATCAGCGGAACAAGGTCGCGCCGCAAGCTAACGCCAACAATCACGCTTACCACAAGCAGGATGGCGATCATCAGCTCGTATGGAGAGGGCTCGAACATCACAAGACCGCTTAGTGCAAGCGTTGCAAACAGGCAGCTGCACAAAAACGCTTCCCGCGAGAGGGGAATGCGAAGCGGCATTAATCCGGCCAGTTTGGTGACGTTAACTTGCACTGGTGGTCCTAGTAGGCGTTCTCGGTATTCAGCAGGCTGAACGGTGTTTTGATAAGGATGTAGAGATCAAACAGAACCGACCAGTTCTCGATGTAGTACAGGTCGTATTCAACACGCTTCTGGATTTTCTCCTGCGTGTCTGTCTCCCCGCGCCAGCCGTTAATCTGCGCCCATCCGGTTACACCCGGCTTTACCTTGTGGCGGGCGAAATAGCCATCAACAACCTGCTCGTAGAGGTGGTTTTCAGCCTTTGCAGAAAGCGCATGCGGGCGAGGACCGACGAGGGAAAGTTCACCGCGAAGCACGTTGAGGAGCTGTGGTAGCTCATCAATCGAGGACTTGCGGATAAAGCGGCCGACTTTGGTAACGCGAGGGTCGGACTTGGTTACCAGATTGGCAGCGTTCTTATCCGTCATGTCTTGGTACATGCTACGGAATTTGTAGATCTCGATCAGCTCGTTGTTAAAGCCGTACCGCTTCTGGCGGAAGATCACAGGGCCTGAGCTATCCAGTTTGATCATCAGCGCAGTGATGAGGAAAACCGGAGACAAGGCCACCAAAGACGCGCTGGCGATTACGATGTCAAAGATACGCTTGGAGATGTAATCCCAGTCCGCAATCGGCTTCTGCATTACATCCACGAAGGGAATTGTTCCGACGAAAGATGAGGCACGGTTTCTGAAACGCATCTTCTCGGAGTGAGCGGAGAGGCGAATATCAACTGGTAAAACCCAAAGCTTTTCAAGAAGTTCTAGGATTCTCTTCTCAGCGCGCATTGGGATGGTGACCAGCAGAATGTCGATTTTTGCGATGCGGGCAAATTCCACAAGGTCAGAGATAGAGCCAAGCTTTTGATAGCCCGCAACGCTTGGAGGAGAGCGATCATTGCCGCGATCATCAAAGATACCGCAGATGGTAATATCGTTGTCTGGCTGGCGCTCAAGGTCCGCGATGAGGTCTGCTGCTGCATTGCCGCCACCAACGAGCAAAGCGCGGCGGGTTAGCTGGCCGTTCTTTACCCACTTGCTGGTGTAATGGCTGAGAACAACGTGAAATACTGCAAGCGAAACAAAGCCGAGACCGTACCAGCGCAAAAGCGCATCATGTGGAAGGCTGCTGCTAGGAATTGCAAGCATGGAGAACGAAGATCCGACAGCAAAAACGATCGTCCAGCCCATAAACAAACGAAGTGCCTGCGAGCTAGGGCGAGCGAGGCGCTTTGGCTCATAAATCTCACTGATGTGGAAGAGCATAATCGTGAAGGGAAGCGCTGCGAACATTGCGAGCGCGGCAATCATATCCGGAACCAGATTTGAGGTTACCGAATAGAGCGCGATGTAGCCGGAAAGCGCGATAATGAGCGCGTCTGTCAATCTGACGCTGCCAATAAGAACGCTTTGGGAGATGGTGTCATGTGCAAGACTTGCAGCCATTGCAATTGCTTCAGGGGAGAGACCTTTCGCTTTGCCCGCTTTCATTGCGGCAATTTCGGGTGTCTCTTCTTCCTTGGTTGAAGCGCTCAACAGGCGGCCAAATGTTTCCTGGCTCATGATTAGGCTCCTTCCCGAAGGGGTGCGCGTTCATTCTTATTGGTTGTTATTTGCGTATTGTTGTAAGGATCTGATTTTAAATAAATATTTTCAATTGAAGATGC
>NZ_SMMA01000060.1:72289-118409 GCF_009711345.1 Pseudovibrio flavus | reverse complement strand
AAGCGGCCTTCATCGCCGAGAAGAGCTCTTCGGCACTATCAGGATTAAGAAGGCTGTCGCTCTGATCACGGTAGATTTCCGGAATGCCGCCCACATTGGTCGCCAGCAGAGGTTTACCTGCGGCGATCATTTCCAGAACGACATAGGGAAAGCTCTCTGCACGAGATGGCAAAACGCCAATGCGGCCGAGCGGAAGAGCGCTGCTGATAGGAAGCCTGCCGTGGAAGGTGATGTTATCCTTTTGCCCCAAATCCTCACTGAGACGCTGATAACGCTCTAGATCAGGACCATCACCGACGAGGCTTACCGTAACTGGTGTCTGCCGATCACTGTTCAGGCGGGCGATTGCACCGATCAAGAGGTCAACGCCTTTCAGGTCCCTCATTTCTCCGAGGAAGAGGAAGTCCGATGCGTTGTCGTCCAGCGGGCTATCATTAAACTCACTCGGATGCAGGCCATTGTAGCCGATGATGCTTTTGACAGTTCCGAGGCCGATTTTCCTGTCAAAGCGCTCGCGCTCAAAGTTGCAAACGAAGGAAAAGCCGTCGCTCATCTTTGTGAGGATGCGCTCAAGGTTCAGGTATACAAAGCCAACCGAAGAAGATGCTTTGTAGTGCAACGAACCGCCATGAGGGGAGTAGATGCGCTGTAGGTCTGGATTGGAACGCTTTAACGCACTGCCAACGAGGCGCGAGATTACGCCGCCCTTTGCTCCGTGTCCGTGAATAACGTCGGGATCTAGGGTTTTCAGTAGTGCATGCGCTTTGAAAATCGTCACTGCATCACGAGGGTGCAAGCTGCGGGCAATGGGAAGGCGGTGCACACCAAGGCTTAAATGCGCGGAAAGGTCTTCAAGTGTTCTTGCTGCGGTTTCGCCGCCGGTCTGGCTATCGCAAAGCAAGCCAACGTCGTGGCCATCTTTACTTTGCTGCCGGCAAAGATCGACGACATGCCGGAAAGCGCCACCGATAGGTGCGCGTACACAGTGAATGATCCGCATGGACGGTTTTCGCATTGCCCGAAAAATCCCCCAGAAGGACGCCCGAGATCACCGGGAGTCCTCGTCAATTAAATCTAATTATATCTTGTAGGGGAGAATTCGTGATTATCTGATTAAGTTGTAGGACTAACGAATGGTTAACTGCCTAGAACAGACGCTCTCTGACGTAAATTGTATCGCCCGGTCGCAGGGGATCGGTGATGAGAACGCGGCCGCTGAAGATTTCGCCGTTAATCTGTCGGGTAATGTCCACCGTCTTTTGATAGGCTCTTGGAGAGAAACCGCCCGCCGTCGCAATTGCGTTTTGCGCGGTCATGCCAGAGATAAACGGATACTGGCCAGCGCCGGTTACTTCACCCATAACAAAGATAGGTCTATAGTCGGCGACCTCTACGGAAACATTCGGGTTACGAATGAAGCCGCTTCTCAGCTTTCCTTCAATGCTTTTGGCAAGCTGTTCCTGCGTTAAGCCCCGCGCTTTAACCTGCCCAACGAGAGGGAAGGAGATAAAGCCAGCTTGATCAACGCTGTAGGTGTTAGAAAGGTCGGTCTGGCCATAAACGATCACGCGGACCTGATCGCTCGTCTCTAGCATGTAAGGCTGGAGCAACACTTCATGGAATACTGGAGGTGGCTGCTGATAGGAGCTGCAACCAGTAAGGGCAGCTGTAACAGCCAAAGCTGCGATCAGGCGCAGTTTCATCACGTACCTCATGAATTGTTTGACGGGAACTGTGTGTGGATATGGTTAAGAATTGCTGAATTTCGGTAGTTCAATCCAACATATATTAAGAGTCTCTTTGTCAAGTCCGCTATAAAAATGCCGTTAGTTTCTCAAGAGGTTTTAACGCCTTGGTTACCCTGTTCGTTCATTGTTCATTGTAAATGTGGACAATGTAGCTAGCGTTGCGTGAGGTTTTGTAGTGCCGCAGGAAGATGTGTTTCTTGATCTTGGCGTTCTCCTGAAGAAGGTTTTTCATTCCTTCCTCTGGCTCGTGCCGCTTGCAATTGCGTTCAGTGTTCTTGTCGTTTTTCTTGGCTCTTTAGGTAGTGACAAGTACACGGCAGAATCCAAGGTTCTCATCGACACAGCTGGTTTTTCCTATCCCGGTATTGAGCGCGGAATTGAAACCGAACGCGCTCTGCTGGACGAGGAGGGCGTTGAAAGCCAAGTGCAGTTGATGCGCTCTGCTGATCTTGCCCGCCAAGTGGTGCAAAAACTCGACCTTGCAGACGATAGTTCTTTTGCTGGGGGCGGCGAACCCGGTCCAATTTCCAAAGCGTTGATCTCTCTTGGCTTGCGGGAAGACCAAAGCCAATCCTCTCGTGAAGAGGCTGCTGTATCCAAGCTTGCAGGCGCGTTGGAGGTTTACCGCGTAAAAGGTTCGCGCGTCATCTCCGTCAACTTTACATCTACCGATCCAGAGTTGGCGGCCGTGATTGCCAATGAAGTGGTGCGCGAATACCGTGCGCTGCAAGAAACCACAAAACGCACAGCAAGCGACAGTGCTGCCGCCGCTTTGCAGCCGCAGATGAAACGCTTGCAGAAGGAAGTGGAAGCTGCGGAGCGCAAAGTTGCGGAGTTCCGCGCTAGTGCTGATCTTCTGCTTGGCACTTCCTCCCAGACACTGAGCCAGCAGCAGCTTTCAGAAGTTTCCTCTCAGGTCTCCGCAGCTGTTGCGCAGCGACTGGAAGCAGAAGCGCGCGCCCAGCTAATCAAACGCCTTCTTGAAACCGGTGGTAACCTTGAAAGTGCCAGCGAGGTTTTGAACTCCATCCTCATCCAGCGTTTGCGTGAGCGCCAGATCGAGCTGCAGACCCGTATTGCCGAGCTTTCTACTACTTTGCTACCGGGACACCCGCAGATTAAAGGCCTTCGTTCGCAGCTTGCAGGTTATGACCAGCAGATCCGGTCCGAAGCTCGCAAGATCATGCAGGGGCTGGAAAATGACGCGGCGATAGCCGGTCAGCGCGTTGCGGATTTGAACAAGCAGTTGGAAGTGCTCAAGCAAGACGCCGCTCGTTCTGGCTCAGATACCGTGAAGCTGCAGGAGCTTGAGCGCGATGCAAAAGCCAAAGCCGCTCAGCTTGAGGCCGTTCGTGCCCGCCTGCGTGATGCAGAATTGCTGCAGGGCGTTGGCGTGCTGCATGCAGACTCCCGCGTGATTTCCCGTGCAACCGTTCCGATGGAAGCTGATGGCATTAAAACAACGCTGCTGGCAGCCCTTTCTGCCTTCGCGTTCCTGTTCATCGGTATCATCGGTGTTGCTGTAAAAGCGCTGGTCAATGGTGATGCGCTTCGCAGAGAGAGTTATCTTGTTCCGCGTCCTAAACAGTCCCGTGCGCTTGTTGCTCGCGGAATGGAAAAGAAGGGCGCAACGGAAATGGTGGTGGATGCTGTTCGCGGTGCTGCCGGTTCATTCCAGAACCGTTTGCTTTCCCGCTCATCTGCTTCGGATGCAAAAACGGCAGAAGAAGAGAAGCAGGACGAGGCTGCGGAAGAGTTTGCCCGTGATGCAATGGAAGATGCTGCAGGTCTTGAGAACCTTGAAATGCCAGAGGCTATTCAAGAAGCAAGTCGGGCTACCAGCGTACGCCGTATCGTTGTTCTAAGCGTTGATAGTGAAGCGCTTTCCAACAAAGTTGCATTTGATTGCACGCGCAAGATTGCTGAGGGCGGAATTATGCCGCTCTTCCTTGAAGTGCGCTCTGATGTCTACACGCCGAACTTTGATGATGATGCGTTCTCCGATGAAGAGCTGAACTACATGGGCCGTGATCTTCATGATCAGGCACCGGGCTTCTCCGAGCTTCTGGAAGGTAGCGCAGCCTTTACCAACGTCATTCATCGTGACCCTGTTTCTCGCGCTCATGTTATTGAAGCTGGCGGCGTGCGCATTGACGACTCTGTGGTTCAAAATGGCCGTTACAGCCTGATTATGGAAGCGCTTGATCTCACCTATGATGTGATTGTCGCTGATCTGGGCTTGATTGAGCCGAGCCTTATCTGTGCGCAGATGCTTTCCGAAGCTGACCGTGTGATTGTTGCGACCGATGGTTCTCCGGCTGGACCTGAGTTGGAAAGAGCGTTGAGCGTTCTTGAGCAGCATACCGGCGCACCGGTTGAGGTTGAGCGCATTAGCGGCGATGAAGTTGCTGCCCGCTACAATTCTGATATGGCTGCGTAAGACAGCCATATCCGTTTACTCTTTTAGCTTTGTGGGGAGGGGCTGGCCTTTAGAGGCCTGCGCGTCTGAGAGCCCCTCTTACAGAGCGGTAGGTTTTCCAAAACAGCTTGTTGTCGCGTAGCATCTGCTTACCTTTTAGCAGTGCAGCCGTTGTTGCAGCTAGTGCGCGGCCCTTGGCTGTGGTTGCTTCAATCCAGTCTCGCAGGTAGTCTGGTTCAGCCCATCCAAGTTTGTAGTCTTCTTTGCCAACGCCATAGTCAAAGCGTTCCAACCCGTCGTCGCACATCTGGGCAATGAGGTCGAAGCTCAGGATAAGGCCGGGACTGTTGCGCGTACGTTCATCGCTGATGATAGACAGCGAGTAGCAATAAAATGTCTTGTGGCAGAGGGCGCCAAAGTTGGTGGCAAGCACCTCTCCATCCAGTTCGATCGAGTGCATGGTGGCGCGAACACCAGAGCGGGGCTCGGCGCTCAGTTTCAAGAAGTCGTGCAGGAACGCGCGTACCTCAGGCACGCTGAAGGCGTTTGGGATGCCTGTTAGCGCCTGTCGCTCATCGCGCTGGCGAATAAGCGTATCCAGAGTGCTTGCTTGGGTTTCCAGATCCTTGTGGTCCACGAAGACCAGTTCGCTTTCCCCCTGCAGGCGGCGGCGCTTTTGACGAACGCCGGAGCGGGTTCTCTTGGAGCGCCTCGCCTCCATAAAGTCTTGCGAGGGCGCGAAGAGCTCAAACGGATAAATGGCGTTGGTGCTAAGCTGGTCACTTACTCTGAAAAGCGGGTTTGGTAGCCCTTCAATGGTCTGGGACATATTGCGTAGCTGGATGATGTCGCATCCGCTTTCGTGAATAGCCTGACGCAGGGCTGCGGCAATGCTTGAAAACTCTCCGCCCTCAAGTAGCTCGGTCTTCCAGAAGCCCGTATTCTGGTTGCCGATCTTGTCTGCAAGGAAGCGAATAACGGTGAGGCTAGCCTTGCGCTGCAGAGCGAGAGGCAGGAGCGCGACCGGCTCATCTTCAACGTATGCGACGATTACGTAGGGTTTGATTCCCCGAGCCGCACCGATATGTGTGTACCAGCTGCTCGCCCATGCCCAAGAATTATAAGGTGTGCCAGTTCCGTTTTTTTCCAGTTCTTCCCAAGCGTCCAACAGCTTTGGATTGGAAAAATCCTGAAAAACTTCGATTTTTGGGGTGGTCACGTTGTTTAAACCGTTCCGCATGTCTGCTTTCGGTGCACAGAGCAATTGGTGCCTCTTTTCTATTAAATCAACATGAGTAATTTTATCAGGTGATTCTAAACGAATTCTGAGTATTTAAAATTCTTGTTTTTGATTTAGGGGAAGTTATGAGCGCAAATTACGGTGCAATACGGCTTGGGCAGAAGGTTCTGGGAAACCGCTTTCTTTGCCGTGTTATGGCTCCCTTTACGGCCGGGTGCGGAATAATATTTACACTGCACCGTGTGAAGGCGGCTGACGATTACGTTTTTCAACCTAATAAGGAGCTGGAGATCACGCCTGAGTTCCTTGAAGAGGTGATTCTCCACGTCAGAAGGGAAGGGTACGACATTGTCTCGCTGCAAGAGGCGGTGGAGCGTATCAATGACCCTGGCAAAAGGTCTGCCAAGCGGTTTGCAACTTTCACCTTTGATGACGGATACCGTGATAACCGCGATGTTGCTTTCCCGATTTTGAAGAAGCACGGCGTGCCGCTTACGGTCTTCATTTGCAGCGGCCTTAATGATCGCAGCACCCAGCCATGGTGGTTGGTGCTGGAACGACTGGTGCGCGACAATGAACGCTTCGAGCTGGAGTTCGAAGAGCGTTCTCTTTCCTACGATATGTCCACGTTGGAGGCTAAAACCATAGCCTATCGCGAATTGCGCTTGTTGATGATCAGCGAGCTGGATGAACACGCGCAGCGACGCTTTATTGTGGCGGCAAGTCAGGCTTATGGTTTTGATATTGCCGAGTTGTGCAAAGAGCTGGTTCTGGACTGGGACGAGCTTCGCGAGTGGGCAAAGGAGCCTCTAGTCTCCTTTGAAGCGCATACTTTCGATCATCATGCTATGGCCCGTCTCAGTGAAGGGGAGCGAGTTGCTTCGATCTCCTTGGGCATGGAGCGCATGCAGCAGGAGCTGGGTTTGCATCCTCGTCTGTTCGCATACCCTTATGGCGGTGCATGGGCCGTTGATGATGCAAGCCAGAAAACCGTTGAAGCGCTGGATTTTACAGCCGCAGTCACGACTAAGCCAGGCGTTCTGAAGGGTAAGGCCCAAGACAACCTATTTGCGCTGCCACGAGTATCGCTGAACGGATATTTTCAAGACCTTGGAATGCTCCGCCTGCTCATGGCAGGTCATGCGTTTGTTGTTCACCAATGGGTCACGCGGTTACGCACAAAGCTAAAAGGGGCGTAGTTTCGCCCCTTCATTGTCGCCATAGACGTGGGCCTAGCCCTTTTTATACATCCACTTGATGATCGAATGGGCGGGGAAAATCCATACCAGCCCTGCAATTGCGAAATATGTTATCTGCACAGCCCAGTGCTTGCCCACCATTGTTAGATCGCCAATGACCAGTGCGATGAAACAATAAACAATTACAAAAAGAACAAGGGCGACCATTCCGATAAATCGGCGAAGGCTAGAGGACATGAAGTTCTCCGGTTGGTATTGGCTTTGATCTTGCCGGATCAGACAAGCGTAAGAGTTTGCACATATACAACCCTAGTATGCCATGTCCATTCCAATGGACAATATGACTTGTGGTTTAAACGTATATAGTCGCTGGTAACCAATTGATAGCAAACGAAGCACTATGACTGACCTCCACAACCCCGTTCTTCCTGAAAAGATCAGGAAAGACAGACTTATGATCTCCCGTTGGCTCCTACTGATCTGTGTCATGATCGCCGCAATGGTGGTCGTTGGCGGCGCTACGCGGCTAACAGATTCCGGTCTTTCGATTACCGAATGGAAGCCAATTCACGGTGCCATTCCGCCGCTTTCCCACGCAGAGTGGATGGAAGAATTCGACAAGTACAGAGAGATACCTCAGTACAAATTGATCAACGCCGGCATGAGCTTGGAGGAGTTCAAGTTCATCTTCTGGTGGGAGTGGGGTCATAGGCTGCTTGGCCGCGCAATCGGCGTCGTTTTCTTTGTACCGCTTGTGGTGTTCTGGGCCCGCGGGCAGGTTGAGCCGTGGTTGAAGCCGCGCCTCGTTTTTGCGCTGTTCATGGGCGGCCTACAGGGGGCAATCGGCTGGTGGATGGTGGCATCCGGCCTTGTTAATCGTGTTGACGTTAGCCAGTACCGCCTTGCTGTGCATCTCACCGTTGCGTTCTTCTTATTTGCCTATCTCTATTATCTGATAACGCGTTTGCGAACAGAAGGGAGCGGTTCTCCCGTGCTTGAAAAGGGCGAGGAACGCTATTCCGGCTTTGCATGGTTCATACTTATTTTGCTGTTTGTGCAGCTCTTCATGGGCGCGCTTGTTGCAGGCCTTAATGCTGGGCTTACATTCAACACTTGGCCGCTCATGGACGGTAAAATCATTCCAACTGGGCTGTTCTCCATGTCACCTTGGTGGTTGAACTTTACCGAGAACGTGATGACCGTTCAGTTTCAGCACCGCATGGTGGCTTATATTCTAACGGCAGTTATCGCTTACCAGAGCTGGCGTTTGATGAAGGGCTCCAACAACAAGAAGCTTCGCCGTAACGCGCACTTTGTGGCTATCGCGGTGGTGTTTCAGGTGATCCTCGGCATCGTTACGCTACTGGGTCATGTGCCGCTAGATCGCGCCCTTGCGCACCAAGGCTTTGCCGTGGTGCTGCTGGCGCTCTGTGTAGAGCAGGTGGCTCTTTTGAAGATCCTTCGCCCGCAAGCTCAAAAAGCGCGGGCAGGGGCTGTTGAGGCCGCCGCCTGATAGATCCTCTTCCGTTTTGGAAAAGAAAAAGGGCGCTCATGGCGCCCTTTTTGTATTTTAGCTTTCTGCCAGTCCTTAGCAGATTGCCCTTAGCAGTTTGCTAGTGCCTGTTCCAGATCAGCGATGATGTCTTCTGCGTCTTCAATGCCGATGGACAGGCGAACAACGTCAGGGCCTGCACCTGCAGAAATCTTCTGCTCATCGGTGAGCTGACGGTGTGTGGTGGACGCTGGATGGATAACCAGCGAACGGGTGTCGCCGATGTTTGCAAGGTGGGAGAAGAGCTTCAGCGACTTCACTAGTGCAAGGCCAGCGTCATATCCGCCCTTCAGGCCGAACGTGAATACAGCGCCTGCGCCTTTCGGGCAGTAGACCTTATGCAGGGCATAGTATGGGTCGTTTTCAAGACCTGCGTAGGAAACCCAGCCAACCTTCTCGTGACCTTGAAGGAACTCAGCCACTTTCAAAGCATTGTCGGAATGACGCTGCATGCGCAGTGCAAGAGTTTCAATGCCGGTCAGGATGTTAAAGGAGTTCTGCGGTGAGATAGCCGGACCAAGGTCACGCAGGCCAAGTACGCGAGCGCAGATAGCAAATGCCATCGGGCCGAAGGTTTCATGCAGCACCATGCCGTTATATTCAGGACGTGCGGTGGAAAGCATCGGGAACTTGTCGCTTGCGGACCAGTCGAAGCTGCCAGCATCAACGATCGCGCCGCCCATGGAGTTACCATGACCTGCCATGAACTTGGTGAGCGAGTAGAGAACGATGTCCGCGCCGTGCTTGATCGGCTGGCACAGGTAAGGGGTTGCCATGGTGTTATCCACCATCAATGGCACGCCCTTGGCATGGGCAACTTCTGCAATGGCTGCAATGTCCATTACGATGCCACCTGGGTTTGCAAGGCTCTCGATAAGCACGCAGCGGGTGTTCTCATCAATAGCTTTTTCAAAAGCAGCTGGGGAGACATCTTCTGCCCAGTTGACTTCCCAGCCGAAGTTCTTAAAGGAGTGCGCCAACTGGTTGATGGTGCCGCCGTAAAGGCGCTTAGGTGCAACGATGTTGCAGCCCGGAGACATAACAGCGTGGAACGCAATAAGCTGGGCAGAGTGGCCTGAAGCAACAGCAAGGGCAGCGGTGCCGCCTTCAAGGGTTGCTACACGCTCTTCAAGAACAGCTGTTGTAGGATTGGTAATACGGGTGTAGATGTTGCCGAACGCTTGCAGACCAAAAAGGGACGCTGCGTGATCAACATCCTCGAAGACATAGGATGTTGTCTGGTAAATAGGCGTTGTGCGTGCCCCTGTGGTTGGATCCGGCTTTGCGCCCGCGTGAATCGCTAGAGTGTTGAACCCTTGGGAGGTCTCGCCCATTTAACTTCTCCTAGAATCAATATGTTAAGCGGAGGTTGCGCGAAGGGGCTCTGCATCGGATCGAATGATGCTTGGGCCAGCGGCACTTCTATTTAGCCCCTACGGATTCACCCTTGGGCAACTATGAGGTGAAGTCCATGGATTTGCAAGGACTAGCGGAACCGTGGGTATTTTGACGTGGGCAAATTAAACAATTACATAAGCAACTTTGGCGCAAGCCAATCCACTTAGTTCTATATAAAAATAAAAAGAAATTGAGCAGGAAGCGGAGAACAGGATGGCCGGAGTGGCTACTTCTAAAAATCTAGGCCGAAACGTCCCCGTAGGCGGGCGCGGCGTAGAGCTGAAGTTGCCCAAGGCCGTGCAGGAAATACAGAGCCTAGTTGACAGCGGGCACTATCAGGATGCGCTTGAGCGATGTGAAAGTCGGTTGAAGCTGTTTCCTGCTTGCCTTGCAACACGCCTTATCAAGAGTGCGTGCTTGATTAGTCTTGACCTGATTGATGACGCTACCGACGAACTAAGCCTGCTTGTATTTGAATATCCGCATTCTGAAGATGTTTATCGCCAGCTGTTTCGCGCCGTCTCTTTGAGTGGTGATGCCGTTGACGCGCTTGGGGTCGCCCGCCGATGGGTTGAGGCCGTACCGGAAAGCCGCGATGCGCACCTTGCGCTTTCACGCAGCAGCGAAGCCTGTTTTTATACCGATGAAGCGCTTGAGGCGTTGCTTAAGGCTTTGAAGATCGAGCCATCGAACGCCGAAACATGGTTCATGCTCGGTACCTTCTATCTTACCAACGCAAGAGCAAGAGAAGCAGCAGCTGCGCTGCAAAAGGGCTTGGAGCTTCACCCGAGCTATCAGTGCGCGCGCATTCGTCTTGGCCGTGCCTTTGAAGAGCTTGGTCTCTTTGAAAAGGCAGAACAGGAATTCAACACGGTTCTTGCACAAGGCTTCAACCCAGAAGCCTTCCAGCGCCTTTCCGCGCTTAACAAAGTTTCTTCCAATGACTGGCTCTTTAAAGCGGCGGAAAAGCTGCTTGTGGTGTTGCCAGAGAACAGTCAGGAACGCTCGCACCTCGCCAATGGTTTGGCGCTTGTTTATGAGCGTGAGCAGCGCTTTGAAGATGCCGCCGCCGCGTTTATCATCTCCAACCGTATTCGCTCGCGCAATCTGCCATTCGACAGAGAAGCGCTAGAGCTGCAGCTTGCTTCTATCCGTGAGTGCTTTAGCGCCGAGTTTTGTGCCAGCTTTGAAGGCGGTGCCAACTCGAAGCGTCCGATTTTCATTGTCGGTATGCCGCAAAGCGGTTCCACCTTGGTGGAGCAGATGCTTGCGAGCCACTCTAAAGTTCATGGCGGGGGAGAGCTGAGCTACCTTCAGCGCCTATGCTTCTCACAGCGTCCAGGTGAGTTCTTCGATGAGTTCCAGAATTTGGGACCAGCGCAGCGCACAGGCCTTGGCGGTCAGTATCTGGCGCTCATAAAGCAGCTGAACAGTTTGACAGCGTTCGTTTGTGATAAGCAGCTCAACAACTGGCAGTACGTTGGCTTTATCAAAGCGATTTTGCCGAATGCCAAGATTATCAATGTGGCTTGTGAGACCAACGCGAGCAACTTGGCAATATTCAAGCGGCACTTTGGTAACAGCGCGATCTATGGCTATACGCCGGAAGAGCTGAAGTGGTATCGCGGCCAGTATGATGCCCTGATGGCGCATTGGGACGAGGTGCTGCCGGGCGCCGTTTATCACCTCAACTGTGAGGATTTGGTGGACGATCCGCTCGGTGTCAGCCAGCGTTTGCTTTCCTACCTCGGACTAGCGTTCGAAGAAGACGTTCTTGCGCCGTTCGAGATGCAGGAAGCGCCGGACGGCGACCCGAACCACCAAGCTGCCAAACGCTTTTCCAAGGATGCTCGCCACCTATGGCGTGCTTATGAGGACACGTCCTTGGCGTCGCTATTCCAGAAGGACTAATTGATTTCATCTGGGAAAAGAAAAGGGGCCTTTCGGCCCCTTCGTTGTTTCTTGGCTTATAGGCCCAGTCGAGGGATCTCGATCTTCGGGCAGCGGTCCATAACCACCTTCACGCCTTTTTCTTCAGCGCGGCTTGCAGCTTCCGGGTTGATCACCTGAAGCTGCATCCAGATGGCCTTTGGCAGGCTTTCAAGAGCAAGTGCTTCATCAACTACACCGCCAGCAGCTTCTGCGTTGCGGAAGATGTCTACCATGTCGATCGCAAACGGAACGTCGGCGAGGGAGGCGTAAACGGTCTGGCCGAGGATTTCGCCGCCTGCAAGGCCCGGATTGATTGGAACGACCTTGTATCCCTTATGGATCAGGAATTCCATGACGTGGAAGCTTGGGCGCTCTTCCTTAGGGCTTGCGCCCACAACAGCGATGGTGCGGGCTTCGCTCAGCACATCAGAGATGTAGCTGTCTTCATAGGCCGCGTGATTTACGGTGAGGGTGCTTTCACTCATACTGGTAATCTCTATTAGCTGTTTTTCCATTCCGGCTTACGCTTTTGAAAGAAAGCGTTGATGCCTTCTTCTGCGTCGTTCGCCAGCATGTTTTCTGTCATTACCTGTGCGGTATATTCGTAGGCTTGGCCAAGAGGCATTTCCAACTGCTTGTAGAAGGCTTCCTTGCCGATTTTCACAGTAAGGGCGGACTTGGCTGCGATTGTTTCAGCATACTTCTGTACGACTGTTTCCAAGTAGTCACGCGGTACGATGCGGTTAATCAGGCCGAAGTCTTTTGCGGTAGATGCATCGATGCTCTCACCGGTCAGCAGCATTTCCATAGCCTGCTTAGGGGAAGCGCTGCGGGTCAGCGCAACCATTGGAGTGGAGCAGAACAGGCCGATGTTTACACCCGGTGTGCAGAAGGTTGCGTTGTCGGTTGCGATTGCAAGATCACAAGTCGCAACCAACTGACAGCCTGCAGCCGTGGCAACGCCGGTTACAACGGCAATGACCGGCACTGGCAGATTAACGATGGTCTGCATCAGGTCTGCGCATTGCTCGAAGGTTTTCAGGTAGAATGCCTTGCCGCCATCTTCTTCAGCGCGTGCTGCGGTAAGCTCTTTCAGATCGTGGCCTGCGCAGAACACCTTGCCTTCAGCGCCCAGCAGGACAACGCGAACTTCCGGGTCCTCTGCCGCGCTGAGGAGTTCTGCCTTGAGCGCGGCCATCATGTCCAGTGAGAGCGCGTTCATACGCTCCGGGCGCTGCATGACGATGCGTTTTACGCCGTTATGGACCAAAGTTGCGACCAGCGGCTTTGCCTCGTTGGTTGCCTGAGCTGCTTGTGTACCGCTCATAGAGTTCTCCCCACGCATGGATTTCTTGTCGGCCCCATCTTTGCGACGGGAGCGCAAAAAGCGCAAGACTTCGCGGCCAAAATGATCTGGATGCTGTAAATACTGCCAATATCCCTTCCCATCTACTTACCGGTTACTACTAAGGGGCAGCTCGCGCCCTAGTAGAATCTGTGTAATAAGAGAGCCCGTGAAGAGGAGGGGCTTCATGGATATGCCAGTGCGGATGTCGCCAGAAGAGTTGACGGCTTTTCTCGACGCTGTTTTCCCACAAATGCATGCAAATGGACGGGTCTACTTCGTCGAAAAGCTTGAACCGGGCGTAGCCCGTGTTCGGCTTGAGGCGGGGGATGATCATCTTCGTCCCGGCGGCACTGTTTCCGGTCCCTCGCTGATGACACTGGCGGACTTTGCCGCGTACGCTGTCATTCTCTCCAGCATCGGGCCGCAGGCTTTGGCTGTGACCACCAATCTCAACATCAACTTCCTGCGCAAGGCAGAGGCGGGCAATATTATCGCCACCTGCCGCATTCTTAAAAAGGGCAAGCGCCTTGTGGTGGTTGACTGCGAGATCGCCAATGACGGCAGCGATGACATTATCGCGCATGCGACCGCGACCTATTCCATCCCGCCTTCGTGATTGTTTCGTCCCCTAGGGGAATCAGTTGTCTGCTGCAGATATGGGCTTTTTCGGAGCTGGAAAAGTTTGCCATTGTGAAGCGTATGGGCAGTTGATGCGCGGTTTCAGGCGCTTGTTTTCCTCTTTTTAGGATATTCAAGAAACCCCTTGTTAAGTATTGGCTATTTCTTGCGATTAAACCGCTCTTTTTATGAGGTTTAATCTTGTCGTATCCCCGAACATGCCGTTAGACTTCTGTCTATAGGCACGCGGTTGATTGGGTAGGGAGCCGCGGTAGCTGATTTGAATAATCGGGGGCGGCGATGTTCTTGCGGGATCTTCTTTATTTCCTATTGGACTTTTTCATTGCACCTATTCGTCTGGTGCCGACACTGCTTGGCTTGGGGTATGTTGCTTTTCTCGCCCTGAACGCTGCGATTATTTTGATAGTTCCGGTTCTTTGGGATCTGTACGTTGCAGACGCTCCACGCTTTATGGGTGCGTTTAGAGAGTGGTCGTTCTTTGATGGAACGGCTTTCCTTGGTTATCCTGCCGTCTTTGCAACGCTTGCGTTCTTTAATCTGGTGCTTGCCAATAACCTGACGAACATCGTGTTTGCTCGCAGCCGTTGGGGCTGGGTTTATCCCGCTCAGTATGCCCCCGTGTCGCTGAAGGATTATCGCCTAGCGGGTTGGGCAATGAGCTACTACGCCGTTTGTTTTGGTGCTGACTTCCTGTTTTTTGAAATGGGGCTGGAAGGTTTGGCACATCAGATCGCCAGCATAAGCGGTCAGGTCGCTTCTCTATAAATCTAGTTTTTCTGGTTATCGGTTCGTTGGCTAGCTAAAGGCTTGTCGTTTTCGATCAAGCTCGCCTGCGGACAACCTTCCTGAATGGTTCGCCACATGGGGTTGTTGAGCGACATCTGGCACTGCGCGAAAACCTGCTTGCTGCCAATGGTCAGGCAGGAGTAATCTCCCAGCTCAACTTTTATGCCTCTATTGGTGCAATAGCATTCGGGATAGGAAAAGCCGTCTTTGGCGGGTGGGGGCCGAAACTCCAGCGCACCTGCAGGCATCGTTAAACCTACGAGCATTGAAAGACAGAGCAAACTGGTCCTAGCACTAGCCATAGAGGCCATGTTACCGCACAGTTAAATGAAGGGCGAGGGGGATTTTCGTGCTTTGGCTTGTGGGAATCGCCTCAAAACCCACGAAAAAAGTGTGGTAATATAATACCGTTTTTTTAAGTTATTGATTTATAACGATTTTCAAAATGGCGAGTGTAAAAAAGGTGCTTGACGAAGGGCCGTTCCTACCCTATCAACCCAGCCGAAGAGAAACAGTGTCGCGGACATACTCGCTGACGCTCGCTCTCCCAAGTAATTTCAACTGTCCTAATATCGGTACAGAAATAATGAAAACGCACTCTACCAAAGTGGCAGAGGTCGAGAAAAAGTGGATCTTGATCGACGCTGAAGGTGTTGTGGTTGGACGTCTGGCGTCTTTCATCGCAAACCGTCTGCGCGGCAAGCACAAAGCGACCTTCACTCCGCACATCGACGATGGTGACAACGTAATCGTCATCAACGCTGACAAAGTTGTCCTGACCGGCAAGAAGTACGAAAACAAAAAGTACTACTGGCACACCGGTTACCCAGGCGGTATCAAAGAGCGTACTGCTCGCGCTATCATGGAAGGCCGTTTCCCAGAACGCGTTCTGGAAAAAGCTGTTCAGCGCATGATGCCTGGTGGTCCTCTCAGCAACAAACAGCTGAAGAACCTGCGTGTATACGCTTCCGCAGAACATCCGCATGAAGCCCAGTCCCCAGAAGTGGTGGACTTCAAGGGCGTCAATGCTAAGAACGCTAAGCGCTAAGGGGTAACTTATGTCCGACCTTCATTCTCTTGAAGATCTGGGCGAGGCAATCGCCCCAGTAGAAGCTGAAGCTCCTGTACATGTACAGAAGCTCGACGCTCAAGGCCGTGCATACGCAACCGGTAAGCGTAAAGACGCTATCGCACGCGTTTGGATCAAGCCAGGTACCGGCAAGATCATCGTAAACGGTAAAGAATTCAACGCATACTTCGCGCGTCCAGTACTTCAGCTGATCCTTCGTCAGCCGATCATGCTGACCGACCGCGATGGCCAGTACGACATCAACGTCACCGTAACCGGTGGTGGTCTGTCTGGTCAGGCTGGCGCAGTACGTCACGGCATTTCTAAAGCCCTGACCTACTACGAGCCAGAGCTGCGTCCTATCCTGAAGAAGGAAGGCTTCCTGACCCGCGATAGCCGCGTTGTTGAACGTAAGAAGTACGGCCGTGCAAAAGCACGTCGTTCCTTCCAGTTCTCCAAGCGTTAATCGCTTCTGGTCTGGAAAGACTATTTCGGAAAAGGCGTCCTTCGGGGCGCCTTTTTTGCGTTTGGGCGGGCGTTGTTTTCGGAGCTGGGGCGAGCTGCTGGAAGTCACGGTTCCAAGGTGCGCTTGTGTTGCCTGAGGTGGTGCTCATAAGCTGGGCTTAAGGCTGGCGCTACCACGGTGCTGCTATGCTTATCGATTGGGGAGGCCGCGAGCTTCCTCTTAGATATTTTTGTTCGGCCTATAAGTAAAAACTACTCAATTTAGTCAGAATGCCGAATATTCCTCTGCGATAAAACGCTCTATCTGCCTTGGAAACATCTTTGTCTTCATTAGGTCTTGTAGAGTTATTTATGAGCGGCACGAAACGCAGCTTTCCTATTTACGCGCTCGCAGCGTTGCTTTGTACGGGGCAGGTGGCTGAGGCTGTGAACCTGCAGACGCCGTTTGAGGCGACCGGAGATTATGCTTTGCCGTCGTCCTCCGAGATCTCCAAGTTCTATAGCGAGCTTGCAGCAAAGAGCAGCGTTGCCAGTGTGCGCTGGCTTGGAAAGTCAGCCGGTGGACGGCCTGTTGAGGCCCTTCTGCTTTCGAAGTCTGCGGCATTTCATGAGCGTCGTGCGCTCGGGACAGACCGGCTGACCGTTATGCTCATCGGCTCCCAGCACGGCAATGAGCCGTCCGGCGCCGAAGCCTTGCAGATGCTTGCGCGCGATATCGCCGTTGGTCCGCTTTCCTCGTTGCTTGACTCTATGAACTTCGTGTTTATTGCGATGGCTAATCCGGATGGGCGAGACCTGTCTTCGCGCTACAATGCCGCCAAAGAAAACCCGAACGTCGACTATGTTACGCTGCTTTCCGGTGAGGCGCGCTTGTACGTTGATGCGCTGGATGCCTTCACGCCTGATGTTGTTTACGACGCGCACGAGTCCGGTATCTCCAAATCCGTCCTTTCCAAGAAGCAGGGCTTTTACACTGACGTAGAAGCGCAGTTCGAAGTGGGCAACAACCCGAACATCGACTATGCACTGCGCCAGTTCTCTGAAGAGGTATTTCTACCGGAGTTGATCGCGGCGGTCGAAGAGAAGGGGCTTGCTGCACAGCGCTATCGCGGTGAGGTCACTACCTTGGAACAGAGCGTGAGCCGTGGTGGTTTGGGAATTTCCAACTTACGGAACTATGCCGCTATGCAGGGAGCGCTTTCGGTTCTCGTCGAAAACCGTCTTGATGGGAAAGACCAGCAGTTCGAGACGCCTCGAAACATCAAGGAGCGGGTGCGCAAGCAGTATGTGAGTGCTCAGACGCTGCTTGAAACTATTGATGTGCGCCATGACGAAATTCTGGAGCTAACCCGCCGCGCTAAGGCCGAGTGGAATTCTGGCCCTAAGGGCGAGCGTAAGATTGCTCTTGATGTTGCCTTTGCCAAGAATGACAAGCAACCGCGTGTAGACGTGCCGCTTACCGCCGTCGAAAGCGGTGAGAGCGTCATGCAGTCGTTTGTTAATCAGGACCGGATCGTTGCAGGCAGCTTCCTTTCTCTGCCGAAAGCCTATGTTATTCGGAGCGATCAGGACATTTTTGCTGATATTCTCGGTGCTCATCATATCCCGTTTGAGCGAGTTGAGAGCGAGCGTCCAGCCAATATCACGCAGATGCAGGTGGTTTCTTTTGAAGCTGGTGATACCTACAAGAAGGGTATTCGTGACTTCATTGGCAAAATGGATCTGAAAACGAAGAGCGAAGAGATAACGCTGAAGCGTGGCGATCTGGTCGTGCCGACGCTTGGGGCGGAGGGCGTTCTGGCTGGCCTAATGCTGGAGCCGGATTCTGCGAATGCGATTTATCAGGAAGGTCCGTTTAGAGCCTATTTGGGCAATGGCCTGCTGCCAGTATCGCGGCTCAACTGACTTTCTTAGGGACTAAAGAAAAGGCGGGTTCAGGTGACCCGCCTTTTTCTATTCAAAAATGAACCGCTCCGTCAGGATTTAGCCACCTGTTTGGTGATGCCTAGAGCGTTATCGTTGTCTGGTGTTCTCTGCCAGTTTTTGTAGACCGGATGCGCATTTTGCATCTGCGCGTAAAGCTTTGCCATCTGATCCAGAAATCCGAGGCGTCCTGCATAAGCAACTGCAACGCCTGAGGCTGCAAGCACGATGTTTGCGTCAGTTGCGCCCCAAATCGCTACGCCAAAGCCCACAACGCCAGCAAAAGCCATGGCAAGAGCGCGAAAGTGTACTTCCGGCGGGACTGGAACGGACATTCTGTTGAGCCAAATGCGCTGGCCGAAATGGGCGCGTACGTACCAGCTATTTGCAGAGCCTGAGCCTTTGTAGAGGCGCGGTGTTAGCCAAAGCCACGCAATGCCAAGCGCACATAGCCCCAGTGCGCTCTGCATATCCCATAGTGTGTGGGTCCACAGTGCTGCAACAAAGTAGGGTAGGGCCAGCAAGCGGGAATAGAAAGTTAGTGCGCTCTGGTTCTTGCCCCAATTGCGCACATCCATACCCATGAGTTTAATCTGCCCGACAGGGAGCTGCTTTGGCCGGAAGCCCTGCGTGCTGTGACGATTGGTGCTGATTGTTCTATCTCCTTGAACCACCAACAAGCGCCTGCAACAACCTGATTGCCCGTGTTTCGGCGCCCTCGAACTTTATGCTTTCACTTTAACATAACTGCCGGGGGCATCTTCCAGTAGTTTTGTGCGACGTGCGCCGAGTTTACGCGCATTCTGCACATCTGAGTTCAGGTTTTTGATCCATTTATCCCAATGTGGCCACCATGAACCGGTTGTTTCATCGGCGGCGCTCAACCATTCATCGAGGTCTTCCAAAATCTGCGGTGCGGTCCAGTACTGGTACTTGTTCTTTTCTGGCGGGTTGACCACGCCTGCAATATGGCCGGAGCCGGAAAGAACGAATTCCACCGGACCGCTGAACAGGCTTGCGCCTTTAAGCACCGAACGGGCAGGGGCGATGTGATCTTCTTTGGTTGCCAGAGTGTAGACCGGAATTTTGATATCCGTCGGCGAAACCTTGATGCCGGCGATCTCCAGCTCTCCCTTGGAGAACATGTTGTTGAGGTAGAGATTGCGCAGATAGAACGATTGGTTTGCTGCCGTCATGCGCGTGGAATCAGAGTTCCAGTAAAGCAGGTCAAACGGGAACGGTTCTTTGCCCTTGAGGTAATTGTTGACCACGTACGTCCAGATGAGGTCGTTCGGCCGCAGCATATTGAAAGCTGCCGCCATCTTGCCGCCTTCCAGATAGCCACGGCGGTTCATGGCCTCTTCCAGATTTGTGACCTGCTCATCATCAACAAAGACCAGAAGGTCACCAGCATGCTCGAAGTCAACCTGCGTGGTCAGGAACGTGGCGCTGGCGATACGGTCGGCTTGCCCTGTCTTTTCCAGATAGGCGAGGGTGATCGCCAAAAGAGTACCGCCGACACAGTAGCCTACTGCATTGATGGTTGATTGAGCGGTGGTCTTTTTGATCTGCTCGATGGACTGCAGGATGCCCTCCTGCATGTAATGGTCCCAGCTTTTCGCCGCTTGGCTTTCATCAGGGTTGATCCATGAGATGACAAAGACGGTGTGCCCTTGTTCTACGGCCCACTTAATGAATGATTTCTGCGGGTTAAGATCAAGAATGTAGTACTTGTTGATCCACGGCGGTACGACGAGTAGTGGCCGCTTGAACACCTTGGTCGTCACAGGCTCGTACTGAATGAGCTGGCAGACATCATTTTGCATGATGACCTTGCCCGGTGTGGTCGCAAGATTGCCGCCCACTTCAAAGTCCTGCGTGCGGGTCTGGCGGATTTTGAGTTCTCCGTGCCCTTCCTCAATGTCTTCAGCAAGGTGTTTCATGCCGCGCACGAGGTTTTCTGCATTGGAGGACATCGTCTCGCGCAGGAGTTCAGGGTTCGTCAGAACGAAGTTGGAAGGCGATAGCGCATTGGTGATCTGTTTGACGAAAAACTCCGCTTTCATGCGGGTATGCGCGTCAATATCCTCGGCCTCATTTACCATGTCTTCCGCCCAGTTGGCGGTTTCAAGGTACATCTGTTTGAGGAAGTCGAAGAAGTTGTTGTCCGTCCATTCAGGGTCTTTGAAGCGCTTGTCAGCATCATCTGGTGTGACGATAGGCGGTTCTTCCTCGCCGCCCATGCGCTTCAAGGTGTTGTTCCAAATTCCCATGTAGCCTTGCCAGAGGCGGGTTTGCGCTTCCATGGCGCGGGCAGGGTCCTTCATCCAGTACTCGCCCACTTCCGACAGCGTCTTCACAACGGTTGTCAGGTGCTCTGACCCTTCCGGCCCGCGTTGGCCCTTCTCCCGTGGTTCAAGATATGCAGATAAAGCCTTGCCGCCGTTCTCGAAAACGCGCGCAAGATTCTTCGAAAATTCCTCAGGATTATCGAGGATGTACTGGAGCATGGGGTTTTTGGAATCGCCAGCCATCGCTTTCAGCAGTTCTCCATGATCAATACTAAGCATTCGAGGCCGCTCTCCAGTCAAAAACTATTAAAAATCTATGCTTTTAAAACCAGCTAAGGATAGTTTGGACAGCCCCCGAATGATGGGGTGTAAATATTAGGGTATTATAACCTATTTCTATTCAAGCTCCTATGAAACCATAGGCGATAGGTGCTCAAGCGTTAGGCGTTGGGTGTTCACCTTGTATTGCAGTGCCGCATTTTTACTCAAAGTTCCTCTATGATAGAAGATAACAGGAGTTATGATTGCGATTGAAAACTGTTAAGCCATAGGAAAGGCTCCTGTGAGAAATCCGCAGATTCGATAGGCATTTGCGGTAAACTTGGTTGATGAGTGAGTGCGAGCAAGGCTATACAGCTTCAACTCGTTAAAACGCTTCGATTGCGCGTTCCGGTTATGGCCGGATGGGCAGTCGTTATCCGGGAGGAAAGGCAAATGACCCTAAGTAGAGAGGGTATGGTACGCTTGGTAGCCAGCATGCTGGTGTGTACAGGCCTTGCTTCTTGTGCCTTGGGCGAAAAGATGACCCTTTATGAAGCGCTTGACGAAGAGACCCAGCAGACGGCCACCGGCCCTGCCTATGAGCCTGCAGATTTTTCTGATGAAGGGCTGTTGCCAGATGAGCAACGCACTGTAGAAAAGTCTCGTCTGCTTGCTATTGCTGAAGACACCCAGTCTGAAGCGGCGCAGAACTCTGACTTCAAGAGTCAGGTGGAAGAACTACAGGCCATTGCGGATTCCGCCAGACAGAACGCACAGTAAAGCGATCGAATTTTCTTGCCCTTAAGTGGTCGCACGCGGTTCTACTTTCTGAAAAACTGAATAATAGCTCCATTGTTGATGCAGATATTTCAGGGTTTTGCAAAAAAGTTTGCGAAACCATCAGAATAACGAGAAAAAGTGGTGTGCTACTGGGGGGGCGGCGAATGCAAATTTGTTTGCTAGCTGCTAAAACCCAAGATGCGCAGAAGAAGCTGCGTCCAAAATCCAAATTACTCAACAAGATACAAATTAAGGAAACGCGAGGCTTTCGGTATGGACGATTTTCATAAGACACGTCGGCTGCCGCCCTATGTCTTTGAACAGGTTAACCGTCTAAAGGCGAAAGCACGAGCGGCGGGCGCCGATATCATTGATATGGGCATGGGCAACCCTGATCTGCCGACCCCGCAGCACATCGTTGACAAGCTGACGGAAACTGTCAAGAACCCGCGTACACACCGTTATTCCGCTTCCAAAGGCATTCCGGGTCTACGCCGCGCACAGGCTAACTACTACGAGCGCCGCTTCGGGGTTAAGCTGAACCCTGAAACGCAGATTGTTGCCACCCTTGGTTCCAAAGAAGGCTTTGCCAACATGGCGCAGGCGATCACCGCGCCGGGCGATGTTATTCTTGTACCGAACCCAAGTTACCCAATTCATGCCTTCGGGTTCTTGATGGCCGGTGGTTCTTTGCGTTCCATTCCTGCGGAGCCGGGACCTGAGCTTTTCGAAGCGCTTGAACGCGCCGTTATTCACTCCATTCCAAAACCAATTGCCGTTGTGCTTTGCTACCCTGCAAACCCGACAGCAGCATGTGCGGATCTGGAGTTTTATAAGGACGTTGTTGCCTTTGCTCGCAAGCACGAAATCTTTGTGCTTTCCGACTTGGCATACGCGGAAATCTTCTTCGGTGACACACCGCCACCTTCTATTTTGCAGGTTCCGGGCGCTATGGATGTTGCGGTTGAGTTTACTTCGCTCTCCAAAACTTTCTCCATGCCGGGTTGGCGTATGGGCTTTGCAGTTGGTAACGAGCGTCTTATCGCCGCTCTCGCACGCGTAAAGTCCTACCTCGATTATGGTGCGTTTACCCCAATTCAGGTTGCTGCTGCGACTGCGCTTAATGGTCCGGATGACTGTATTGTCCAGATGCGTGAAGTGTACCGCAAGCGCCGTGACGTTCTGGTGGAATCCTTCGGCCGCGCTGGCTGGAAGATCCCTGCACCAGAGGCAAGTATGTTTGCCTGGTGTCCAATTCCAGAGCCGTTCAAGGCTAAAGGCTCACTTGAATTTTCCAAGCTGTTGATTGAAAAGGCTGACGTAGCCGTTGCACCGGGCATTGGTTTTGGTGAGCACGGCGACGACTATGTTCGTATCGGCCTTGTAGAGAACGAGCAGCGTATTCGTCAGGCAGCACGCGGCATTCGCCGGTTCTTTGATGAATGCGGGATCGGAAATAATAATTTGCAGTCGGCTGAAGAGTCGCGCTGATTTTACTCGAAACTAGACGGACAGATGGATACCTATTTGCGGATCGGCATCGCGGGACTAGGAACCGTAGGTGCTTCACTTGTAAAGATCATTTTGAACAAAGCAGATTTGCTTGAAAAGCGGTGCGGGCGCACAATCGAGCTGACAGCCGTTTGCGCACGCTCCCGCAACAAGGATCGTGGCGTTGACCTGACAAAGGTCGAATGGTTCGACGATCCGGTTGCTCTGGCAACAAGCGAGCGAATCGATGTTTTTGTCGAGCTGATCGGCGGTGAAGACGGTTCTGCCTACGAAAGTGTTATGGCAGCTCTCAAGGCTGGCAAGCACGTCGTAACAGCGAACAAAGCCCTTCTTGCAAAACATGCGGTAGAGCTGTCTCGTCTGGCTGAAGAACAGGGCGTCAGCCTCAACTATGAGGCTGCCGTCGCTGGTGGTATTCCGATTGTGAAGACCATGCGCGAGTCTCTTGCCGGTAACGATGTAGAGCGCGTTTACGGCATCATGAACGGTACCTGTAACTACATTCTCACCCGCATGGAGCGCGAAGGACTTTCCTTTGCAGAATGTCTTGCCGATGCGCAGCGTTTGGGGTATGCGGAGGCCGATCCAACCTTTGACATCGAAGGCTTTGACACCGCGCATAAGCTTGCTCTGCTGACCTCTCTCGCATTTGGTTGCGAGGTGGACAGTGATGCTATCCATGTGGAGGGCATTACGTCCATTACGACCGCGGATATCAAGGCTGCCGATGAGCTGGGTTACCGGATCAAGCTGTTGGGCGTGGCGCAGCGTACTGACAGTGGCATCGAACAGAGGGTGCATCCAACCATGGTGCCTAAGTCATCCGCCATTGCGCGCATTGACGGGGTGCTGAACGCGGTTGCCGTAGATGGTGACGCGGTGGGCGAGGTTATTCTGGTTGGTCCGGGCGCAGGTGGTGATGCAACAGCATCTTCAGTTGTTTCCGATATTGCAGATATTGCCCGTGGCAATATGCAGGCAGTGTTTGGCCAGAAGGCCGAGACATTGGCTCCCTATGAAAAGGCGCGGATGCGACTACACGAGGGCGGCTATTACATTCGTCTTTCTGTGGTGGACATTCCAGGTGCCTTTGCAACGATTGCGCGGCGTATGGCAGAGAAGAACATCTCTCTGGAATCCATCGTTCAGCGCAGCCGTGAAGCAAAAAGTTTTGCGCCAGGGTCAACCAAGCCTGCCGAGCCGCAGCCGGTTATCCTGATAACCTATGAAACGACCGAGCTAGCAATTCGCGAAGCTCTGGAAGCAATTGCTTCCGACAATGTAACCATGGGCAAGCCGCAGGTTCTGCGGATCGAGAAATTGAAGTAATACCTCCCAAGGGCCATCTCCCGGCCCTCATGGAGAACCCAAGAGGTTAAAAAGGTAAATATGGCTGAGCGTCAGAAGGACGAAGAAACCGTTCTGGACCGTATTCTCACACTGGAACTGGCACGTGTAACAGAACGTGCAGCGGTTTCTGCAGCGCGTCTTCGTGGTCGCGGTGACGAGAAGGCTGCCGACCAGGCAGCGGTAGATGCGATGCGTCGGGAACTGAACCAGCTTCCGATTGACGGTACGGTTGTTATCGGTGAAGGCGAGCGCGATGAAGCGCCTATGCTCTACATCGGTGAGAAGGTTGGTACCAAGGCTGGTGCGAAGGTAGACATCGCACTGGATCCGCTTGAAGGCACCACCCTTTGCGCGAAGAACATGCCTAACTCCATCGCCGTGATTGCACTGGCACCGGAAGGCGGCCTGCTTAACGCACCAGACAGCTATATGGAAAAGATTGCAATCGGTCCTGGCTACCCTGCTGGCACCATTGATCTGGACCTGCCAATTGCAACCAACCTCGAAAACGTTGCCAAGGCAAAAGGCGTTGAGGTGAGCGAGCTGACCGTGTGCGTACTTGACCGCCCACGTCACGCAAAGCTGATTGATGATATCCGCGCAACCGGCGCTTCCATCTACCTTATCGGTGATGGTGACGTTGCAGGCATCATTCACACCACCAACTCCGAAGAAACTGGTATCGACCTTTACGTCGGTATTGGCGGCGCGCCTGAAGGTGTTCTGGCTGCTGCAGCTCTGCGCTGTATCGGTGGTCAGATGCAGGGTCGTCTTGTTATCACCCGTGAAGAGCAGCGCGAGCGCGCTAAACGCATGGGCATCGACGATGCGAACCGCAAATACACCCTCGAAGAACTGGCTTGCGGCGACGTTCTGTTTGCGGCAACCGGCGTGACCGATGGCAACTTCCTTAAAGGTGTGAAGCTGGGCCGTAACGCAATCACCACTCACACTGTGGTTATGCGTTCCACCACCGGCACCGTGCGCTATATCGAGGCACAGCACACCCAGCTGGAAAAATTCCATCTGGATTAAGTTCCTGCGTGGTTTGAATTTTAATTTTGACGGGCGGGTGCAATATGTATCCGCCCGTTTGCTTTGTCCGAAGTCTTAATTGCAGGTCCTCCTCATGAGCTCGTCTGTTTTGTCTAATGAAGCCCGTCGCACCGTTTTGGGCGTAAACCGCTCAGCCAACGGAAAAGTCTGGCGCGAGCGTCTGGATGCAAAAGCTGCATCACAGGCTATGGCTATTTCTCAGCGAACAGAAATCCACGAGGTCGTTGGTCGTGTGCTGGCTGGTCGTGAGGTGGCTCTGCAGGATGCCGAGCAGTTTCTGGATCCGACAATCAAGGATCTAATGCCGGACCCTTCCACCTTGGTGGACATGGACAAAGCCGCCAAGCGTGTCATGAAGGCAATTGCTGAAGGCACGCGCATTGCTGTTTTTGGTGACTATGACGTAGACGGCGCAACATCATCTGCGCTGTTGGTGCGTTACCTAAAGGCGTTTGGTATTACGCCTGATCTTTATATTCCTGACCGCATTATCGACGGTTACGGCCCGAACCCGACCGCGCTCACCCAGCTTTACGAATCTGGCGCTCGGCTGCTTATTACCGTGGACTGTGGCAGTACCTCGTTTGAGGCATTCGAGACGGCTGAGAAGCTTGGTCTGGAAGTTGTTGTTCTGGATCACCATCAGGTTGGTGAAACCTTCCCGAATGTACATGCGCTTGTAAACCCGAACCGTCAGGATGATCTGTCGGGGCAGGGGCACCTAGCAGCTGTTGGCGTGACCTTCCTGTTCCTTGTGGCACTGAGCCGAGAGATTCGTCAGTTCGGCGGCCCTATGGCGGCTCGACTTCCGAACCTGATGGATATGCTTGATGTTGTCGCACTGGGAACAGTGTGCGATGTGGTGCCGCTCAAAGGTTTGAATCGCGCTTACGTGGTCAAGGGCCTTCAAGTCATGGCGCAGCGGCGTAACGTTGGCCTCTCTGCTCTTTCCGATATTTCCCGCGTCAGCGGCAAACCAACACCGTATCACCTTGGCTTTATGCTTGGTCCGCGCATCAACGCTGGCGGCCGTATTGGCGATTCTGCGCTCGGTGCGAAGCTGCTGACTTGCGAAGATCGTAATGAAGCTGAACGCATTGCCGCAACTCTTGAGCGCCTCAACCAAGAGCGTCAGGCGCTGGAAGCAATTATGCTCGAAGAAGGTGAGGGACAGGCATTCCAAAAGATGGAAGCAAAAGCTGGCGGCCCTGCGGTGATGTTGACTGGTTCAGATGGATGGCATCCCGGTGTTGTTGGCCTTATCGCGTCCCGCTTGAAGGAGCGCTATCAGCGCCCGTCCTTCGCAATTGCATTTAATGCTGACGGTATTGGTACTGGCTCTGGCCGTTCCGTACAGGGCGTTGACCTTGGCTCTGCCGTTAGAGCGGCAGTTGATGCCGGTATCTTGATGAAAGGCGGCGGCCACGCCATGGCTGCGGGTATGACCGTTCACCGCGACAAGCTGGATGAGCTTGAGGCTTTCATGGATGAGCGCCTCTCTGCTGATGTCGAGGAAGCGTTGAGCAATCAGGAGCTTACCGTTGATGGGGTTCTCACCGTTGCAGGTGCGCGTCTTGACCTTCTGGAACTTCTTGAAAAGGCAGGGCCTTACGGAGCAGCTCATCCTGAGCCAATCTTCGTACTACCATCTGCCAATATCAAATATGTGGATGTGGTCGGTAAAGGACATATTCGCGCTACCTTGGGCGGCAATGATGGCAGCACGCTTAAGGCCATTGCTTTTAAGGCGGAAGATCAACCGCTTGGCAAGGCTCTTATGGGCGCTCGCGGGCGGGCTCTACACATCGCTGGCACGCTATCAATTGATACATGGCAAGGACAGCCCAAGGTGCAAATGCGGATAATAGACGTTTGTGATCCTGCGCGCTGCAAACAATAGATTCGAGGAGCTCGATGAAAATAAGACCATACGAAGACAAAGACTATGGCGACTGTATCGAGCTCTTTCGTTCAAACATGCCCAAGTACTTTGCTGATCACGAGCTTTCTGAATTCGTCGCGTTTTTGAAAGCGGTGCATGACCCTTACTACACCATACTGGAAGGGGGGCGTCCTGTTGCCTGTGGTGGCTTTTTCCGCAAAGGGGATAGCTACGGCTTTATGTGGGGTATGGTCGGATACGACTATCAAGGTATTGGCTATGGCCGAGCTCTGGTTCAGCACAGGCTGGATGAAATTTACCGGCTGGACCCAAACGCAAAAGTTACAATTGATACTTCGCAGCATACGCGCGGGTTTTATGAGTTGATGGGTTTTAAGGTGGTTCGCGTTACGCCAAACGGATATGCACCGGGCCTTGATAAAATCGATATGGCACGCTGATTTCCTGCCTACCTTTGGCTTTTCAATACTGAAAGCCTTTACCTTCCCAGTTCTTTTTGGGGGCGGTGTTTGCCAGAGGGCTTGCAATGCCCGCTCTCCTCATGCACACCTTGGTAAGGGTGCAATCTAGCATTGTTCCCTTATATATTGTGCTTAACGGGAGTAGAGGAACAGCGCGCTCTATGACACACGACACAGCAAAACTCTCATCTGGTTTGGGTCTCGGGCTATCGCTCGGCGGTGTGGCAGGCATGATTGCCGTTATCGCTTCGGCCTACTCTTCGCACATCGTTGGCAGCTCCTACATCGATATCATCGCACAGATGATGATGCTTCACGCTGGCGCCTTCATTGCAATGGGTATTGCTGTTGCGCTTACACGCTCTCGTTTTGTCGCGCTTGGTATGCTGCTTGTTTTCGGCGGGCTTGGTTTGTTTTGCGGTGATCTCGCCCTGCGCTTCTTCGTTGGCCGTAGCCTTTTCCTGAATGCTGCTCCATTTGGCGGTCTTTTGATGATTGTAGGCTGGCTGTTTGTTGCCTTGGGCGGTATCGCCCGTGCTTTCAAACGCCGCTAGAAGCGGAGCCGCTGCATCTAACTTCCTCTGAAAACTGATTTTTCATGAAAAAAAAGCGGGTGAAAGCCACCCGCTTATGAAGTTTGGTGCATCATTTAGCAACGTCCCATCAGGAACATTACTTCAAAACCATAGTACCCAGCGCTTGTGCGAGGCTTGTGGTTCTACCAATTATTGCAGGATCGCAGCCTTAGATAAGGCCGCGACCTTTCAAAAGTGCTTCTACTTCCGGCATACGGCCACGGAATGCCATGTAGGCGTCCGCTGGGTCCTGTTTGCCGCCAGCAGAATAGATGTGTTCTTCCAACTTGCGTGCGGTCTCTTCGTGGAATGGATCACCTGCTTCCTTGAACGCTTCAAATGCATCTGCGTCCATCACTTCCGACCACATATAGCTGTAGTAGCCTGCCGAGTAGCCATCACCGCAGAACGCGTGCGCAAGGTGCGGTACGCGGTGGCGCATGATGATTTCGCTAGGCATGTCGATTTCTGCCAGAACCTCACGCTCAAAGCCGATCGGATCAAAGTCCGCCGCATGGTCGCGGGAGTGGATCGCCATATCGACAATAGCCGTTGCCAGATACTCAACCGTCGCAAAGCCTTGGTTGAAGTTAGAGGCATCCAGCAAGCGTTGCATCAATGCTTCTGGAATAGGCTCGCCGGTCTGATAGTGAACAGCAAACTTGCGAAGTACTTCAGGCTCGGACAGCCAGTGTTCGTAAAGCTGGGACGGCAGCTCCACAAAGTCACGGGCAACGCTGGTTCCCGAGATCAGCGGGAAGGTGACGTTGGACATGAGGCCGTGCAGGGCATGACCAAATTCGTGGAAGAGGGTGCGGGCATCATCAAAGGTTAGCAGGGTTTGCTGGCCTGCTGGTGCTTTGGAGAAGTTCATCACGTTCACGATGATCGGGCGTACTTCGCCTTCAAGGCCGTGCTGTTCTCTAAACGCGCTCATCCATGCGCCGGAGCGTTTGGAAGAGCGGGCAAAGTAGTCACCGATAAAGATGCCGAGATGGTTGCCGGAGCGGTCCAGAACCTCAAAGACGCGTGCATCATCATGATAAAGGGAAATGCCATCCAGCTCTTTGAAGCTGAGACCAAACAGGCGGTTAGCCGTGTAGAAAGCAGCCTCGATCATCTTGTCGAGTTGGAAGTATGGTTTTAGCTCGGCTTCGTCCAGATCATGCTCTGCCTTGCGTAGCTTTTCTGCATAGTGGCGCCAATCCCAAGGAGCGATTGCGTCTGGTCCGCCAGCTGCTTTGGAGAGAGCGGCGAGGCTACCTGCCTCTTCCAGCGCGCGAGATTTGGCCGGAGCCCAGACATTCATCAAAAGCTCGTTCACTGCTTCGGGTGTCTTCGCCATTGTGTCTTCTGTTTTGAAGTGGGCAAAGCTATCAAAGCCGAGCAGGGAGGCGCGTTCTTTGCGCAGGGCGATGGTTTCACGAACGAGGTCGCGGTTATCTGTCTTGCCGCCGGTCTCGCCGCGCTTTGACCACGCTTCGAATGCTTCCTGACGCAGATCGCGGCGGGTGGAGAACTGCAAGAATGGCTCGATGGAAGACCGTGAGAGGGTGATAACGTGCTTGTCGTCTAGTCCGCGCTCGCGGGCAGCCTCTTTCGCTGCCTCGACGAGGAATTCAGGCAGGCCTTCGAGATCTTCAACGTTTTCCAGAACGAGTTTGTAGTCTGCTTCATCTGCAAGAACGTTTTGCGCAAACTGGGTGCCCAGTGTTGCAAGACGCTCGCTAATTTCAGCCATCCGCTTTTTGTCTTGCTCGCCAAGGGCGGCACCTGCACGAACAAAGCTGGTGTAATAGCGCTCAAGAACGCGGGCCTGTTCAGCATCAAGGCCAAGGGAGGCTTCATTGTCCTTGAGTGTTTTGATGCGGTTGAACAGGGTAGGGTTCAGCTTTACCCGTGCGCCATAGGCGGCGAGCTTTGGCACAACAGTGCGTTCGGTCTGCTGCAATGTCTCGTTGGTATTAGAGCCGGTAAGGTTGAAGAACACGCCTGCAACCTGTTCCAGCTGCTTGCCCGCCTTTTCCATGGCGATAATGGTGTTCTCGAAGGTCGGAGCCTGCGGGTTGTCCGCGATAGCCTGCACCTCTTCTTCTGCCGCTTTCAGGGCAACATCAAAGGCTGGCTCAAAGTCTTCCGGCTTGATCTGCGCAAACGGAGGAATGCCGTAGGCTGTTTTCCAAGTCTCCAGAAGAATGTTTGGCGATACGCTCATCTTTTGCTCCACTTTGAATTCTACCAGCTGAATATGGTGGCGCGGCCGTGCAGCGTAAACCCCGGCTTTAATAGAAAGAAAGTTGAGCACTGAAAAAACAAAGGCCCGGAGCGTGTCCGGGCCTTTAATCTTTGGTCGTTGTTACGCGTTTAGCGCACTTTCATGCCGTTGATGCTGAGTGTTGTTTGCGCGGTCTTAGTCGCGCTGGATTCCGCTGGCTTTGGCGCTTCAATCGGGCGCGGTGCGGCCAGCGTCATTACCCAGAAATTGCGGTAGGTGCCATCAGGGCGGTTGGTGCGGGCGACGCCAAGATGGGTAACATGCGGGTTCAGCAGGTTCTTGTTGTGATCTGCCGACGTCTTCCAACCATGCATAACTGCGGAAATATTGGCATAGCCTGCGCCGAGGTTTTCTGCACCTGCGGAGGACTTATAATCGTTGGCAGCGGTGCGACGCATGAGGCTGGATGCGGAGTGGCGGGGTGTGTCAAGGGAATCGCGGCGGGCAATATGGTCTGCCATATCCTGCGATACCTCATTGAGGTGCTTGTCCAGCTTCAGCGGTTTCATGCCGTGCTGTGCGCGCCAAGCGTTGGTTTGGCGAAGGACTTCATGCTCGTTAACGCGTGCATGTTGGAGTTCTGCGTTTGAGGTGAAGTCACTAATAGAACTACAACCTGCGCTAAGAATAGCCAGAGATGATGCAAGCGCGAGTGCAGTCACTCGTGATTTTTGCAGCAAAAAGCCCGTGATCTTTTCAGATCTTATCATTTTAAACCTTTCGCATGAGCACAGAACAATGCCCGTTGCCTGACGCTGCTGGCTCTAGATAAGCAACAGCCTTGGGGATGAGGTGGGGGAGCCCGAATTCTTACTTGTCTATTTATCAGCTTGGCTTGGAAAAGTGTGGCAGGCGTTCATGAAACCTTCCAGTTTTCACAGGTCCCATAGGGTTATCCAAGCAATTCTCTGGGGCGAAAAGGGTAGGTTTGTCAGCCTAGCGACGTTGCGGGAAAATTTGGCTGTCTTCAGCTTGCCTTCAGGTTGAGGCGCTGTAGAGGGCTAAAACGGAACGGGTAGGTATGCAGGCAGCAAGCGAGGGCCGCTCTTCTTCTGAGCAAGGCCAACAAACGGAAACGTCGCTTAGTGTGCCTGTGGTGCTAAAGCTGCTTGGGGCGCGCTGGATAGCGCCTGTCGTTCTTCTTGCGTTCAGTCTGCTGTTATTTTTGCCCGGTATCAATCAGGTTCCCCCGCTTGACCGCGATGAACCGCGCTTTACGCAAGCCTCCAAACAGATGATGGAAACAGGCGATTATGTTTCCATTCGCTTTCAGGATCAGGCACGAAACAAAAAGCCTGTTGGGATTCACTGGCTACAAGTCGGCGTTGCCAAAGTGCTCGGCTTTGGCGCTGAGGCTCCGCTTTGGGTTTACCGGTTGCCATCGGTCGCTGGAGGTGCGCTGGCGGTTCTATTCACCTACTGGCTTGCGCTTGCATTTATGTCGTCACCCGCTGCGTTTACGGCAGGGCTTTTGACAGCGTCATCCATCATCCTCAACGCTGAAAGTCACATAGCCAAGACGGACGCCACGTTATTGGCGTTCACTGTTCTTTCTATGGGGGCATTGGCAAGGCTTTGGTTAAGGCCCGTAGAGCAGGCAAGTCTATGGCTTAAGCTACTGTTTTGGGCTGCCCTTGCTGGCGGTGTTCTCATCAAGGGGCCGATTATAGTTTTGGTGGTTGGCCTAACTGTAGTGGCCTTATCCGTCTTTGATCGCTCGCTTATTCCCCTAAAGAAACTATGGAACCTTTACGGCCTTGTGCTGTTTCTAGTGCTTGTTCTACCGTGGTTTATCGCGATTTTTATCGCAACGGACGGTGCCTTTTATAAGCAGGCGCTAGGTGGTGATTTTCTAGCTAAAGTCGGCACTGGAAAAGAAGGGCATGGGGCGCCGCCCTTCACTCATTTTCTGGTTGCTTTTGTGATCTTCTGGCCTCTGAACGTCTATGTCATCCGCTACGCTAAGGCGTTTTTGAAGCTTCGTGCATCGCCATTTCTTCTCTTTGCCATATGCTGGGCGGTCCCAACATGGATCGTGTTCGAGCTGGTTTCCACCAAGCTCCCTCATTACACCATGCCAGTGATGCCTGCGCTGTCGCTGGCGGTTGCAGGTGTAATGTTTGATCCGCTAGCGCTGCAGGGCGAGAGAGGGAAGGTGTTACGAGCGTGGTCTGCTGCTTGGGCGCCTTTGATTAGCCTAGTGCTTTTGCTGGGCGCGATTATCGTCCCCATCGTTCTGGGTGATTGGCCGTCGCCGCCCGGAGTGGTGTTGGTTTTCTTTGGTTTTCTTTTGTCGCTTTACGCTGGGTCGCAGATAATTAAGGGCCGGATTCTTCACTCTGTTATCCCCCTCTGCCTATCCGCTCTGGTTGTAACCTCTTCTATTTGGGTATATGTATTTTCAAGTATGTCACCGCTTTGGATTTCCTCGCGTTTGGTGGAGGTGATCCATTCACAAAGCGGTTGTCAATCCGCGCAGGTTGTCAGCGTGGGCTTCAGCGAACCGAGTTTTGTTTTTCTCATGGGGACGAGAACGAAACTTGGAAATGCAGAGCAAGCCGCAGATTTTTTAAGCCATGCACCGGCGGGTGAGTGCCGTGTTGCTGTGGTGGAGCGAAGACATATTGGGGCGTTTGACGCAGCTCTTGCTAGGGATGGAGTAGCGCTCAAACAATTTGCCACGGCATCGGGAATTAATCTCAATGGCGGGCGAAATTTGGAATTCGGGCTTTTTAAGAATGACTGACCAATCCGTAGCCGAAAGGGACACGGCTGAGGAGTTCAAACTTCATAAAACTGTTGGAGTAGAGAGCAAAGCGGAGACACCCGTTGCTGATAAAGGGAGCAGTGCTACCGAAGCCCTTTGGAACCCTTTGAGGATACCAAGCAGTTTTCGAAGGAGCCTGTCAGTTGTTAGGGGCAGGGCAAATCGGGTAAGCGCTGTTACTCCTGCAACAGCTGCACCGTTTAAGCCCCAAGATATTCTTGCAGTTCTAATGCTTTTGGCAGGTATAGCCTTCGTGTTCTTCGATGTTCATGTCCATCAATGGGTAGCGGGCGTTGATGAAAAGCTCAAAGGCTTTGCTCGAAGCATAACCGATATTGGCAAGTCCCATTGGATGTTGATCGGCTCTGGCGTGATATGTCTTGGGTTGCTTTGCGTTGATGTTCGTCAGTTAGCGTTCAGAAGCCGTGTGGGCTTCGCAGCGCTTTATACCTACGCGGCTTACATCTTCTTCACCGTTGCTGCCAGCGGTATCACAGTTGTGTTGTTCAAATGGGGGCTAGGCCGCGCTCGCCCGGTTCTGATGGAGCAGGTGGGGCCAATATTCTTCTCCCCGTTAGAGCTGCATAGCCGCTACACCAGCTTTCCAAGTGGCCATTCAACCTCAATCGCTGCAATGTCCGTTGCCCTTGCTTTGATCTTCCCTAGTTATCGATGGCTGATATTGGTGGTTGGTTTTTGGATCGCGTTTAGCCGTATCCTCGTGGGAGCTCACTACCCGAGCGATGTCGTAACAGGCATCGCTTTGGGAGCTGCGTTTTCCCTTTACTGCGCACGCTGGATGGCTAAGCGTAGGATCGGTTTCCGGTTTACGGGCAAAGGCCACATAACACCAATCGCATCCTGGGCAAGTTTAAGGTCGCTTCGGGCCTCTAAAAGCAGGGCTTACTAGCCGGCGTTTTGAAATTGAATTAATACAAAGCGGAAAAGGGACAACGCGTCTGAACTGTGCATCAAGAGGCGTTGTCAATTGGCTGTTGAACCCAACAATAATTCTCCTTTTTTAAGCGTTGTGATCCCCGCAAAGGACGAGCAGGACAATATTATTTCGCTCGTTGATGAAATTGGATCAGCCCTCGATGATCGGGCCTTTGAGGTTCTGGTTGTCGACGACGGGTCAACCGATCAAACTCAGCAGGTTCTGATCGACAAGGCGCGGGACGTTCCTTGGTTGCGGTGCTTCCACCATCAAAAATCTTGCGGGCAGAGCTGTTCCATTCGCACAGGTCTTCGTCATGCCAAGGGCGAGATCGTTGTTACCATTGATGGGGACGGGCAGAATGATCCAGCTTACATTCCAGATTTGATCGCGGCGCTCGATGCAGGTGGGGCAGAAGTTGGCATAGCTGCTGGGCAAAGGGTCGGGCGCAAAGCGAGTGTTTTCAAACGGTACGCATCAAAAGCAGCCAATGCTATTAGGGGCAGCTTGCTTCGGGATGGTACGAGAGATAGTGGCTGCGGGCTAAAAGCAGTGCGAAGGGATGTGTTTCTCGCGTTGCCATACTTCGATAGTTGGCACCGGTTTATGCCAGCACTTGTAATCCGCGAAGGTTTCAAGGTTGTGCATGTTGATGTGGTTGATCGCGAACGGCGGTTCGGCAATTCCAAATACGGTATTGTAGGTCGTGCGCTTGAGGGGGCTTTGGATCTTGTTGGGGTCTGGTGGCTGATCAAGCGGCGCAGAACGCTTCCCGATGTCACTCAGGTTACTGCCGCGCAGGAAACCGATTGGCATAAGGAGCCTGCGGTTTAATGCTGAACTCACTGTTAGATTGGCTGCGGGTTGTCTTTGTAGATCAACTCGACTTCTGGGTAATTCTTGGCCTTGTAGCTCAAGCGCTTTTTATGATGCGGTTTGTGGTTCAATGGGTCGCGTCAGAACGGGTAGGGCGTTCCATCGTTCCTGTCGCCTTCTGGTTTTTTTCCATCGGTGGTAGTGTGCTTTTGCTCGTGTACTCAATCGTTAGGCAAGATCCCGTCTACATTGCAGGGCAATCCCTTGGCCTTATAATTTATTTCCGCAACCTCTGGCTTATCTACAAAGAAAAGCGGGAGCGGCGGGCGTTTAAAGAAATAAAATTAGGGTAACTCGCTGATTTTAGAATCTATTATTACCTAAGGCCGCTTGGATGACGTTAAGTCCAAGCGGTTTTTTATTGCATAGTTTTAAGGCAATTGAGCACAAATAAACCCTGTGAACACTACGGGTATATACTGATAAAATTTTATTTAGAGTTGCAGGTTTCGTTTCCCGTCTCTTATTGTTTATTTCAGTATAGTTGTATTTGATCTGATTATACTGAAGGTTAATTTGAATAAATGACAATATAAACATTTGGTGCAATGCACAAATCTTGTGCTTGTTATGATTATGATTGGTGCATATTGGTAAAAGGTCGAAAATTAACCTTATAGAATTCATCTGATCGTCTAATTATACCAAATTGTATTGTTTTTAGCTCTTGACCTGCATCAAGAAATATCATGGAATACATGGGTATGAGGCGGTTGGGGCCAAGGGGGGCTCTGGAAAGTTGATTAACGCGCTTTCTAGAGGAACTTGCAGTAGCAGGTTCGTCGGCTGCTTCGTGACTAAGCAAAGCACAAAATTGGAAACAGAAGAGGCTCCAATTCTATGAAACGCAATTTCCTTCCGGTAGCACTCGGCGCAGCGATGGCACTTACTGCTGGTGCAGCGTCCGCATCTACTCTTGAAGACGTTAAAGCACGTGGCAAGCTGAACTGCGGTGTTTCCACCGGCCTGACCGGCTTCTCCTTCACAGACGACAACGGCGAGTGGCAGGGCTTTGACGCTTCCGTATGCCGCGCTGTTGCTGCTGCTGTATTGGGTGACCCGAACGCTGTTGAGTTCGTTTCCACCACTGGTAAGACCCGCTTTACCGCTCTTGCTTCCGGCGAGATCGACATGCTGGCACGTAACACCACATGGACTTTCAGCCGCGATGCTGACCTGAACTTCACCTTCGTAGGCGTAAACTACTACGACGGTCAGGGCTTCATGGTTCCTAAAGCGCTTGGCGTTGAGTCCGCTCTTCAGCTGGACGGTGCAACTGTTTGTATCCAGACCGGTACAACAACCGAGCTGAACCTCGCTGACTACTTCCGTAAGAACAACATGTCTTACGAGCCAGTGCCGATCGAAACAAACGCTGAAGCTCGCCAGAACTACCTCGCTGGTGCGTGTGACGTTTACACCACCGATGCTTCTGGTCTTGCAGCAAGCCGCGCAAGCTTCGAAAACCCTGCAGATCACATCGTTCTGCCTGAAATCATTTCCAAAGAGCCACTCGGCCCGCTCGTCCGTCAGGGCGACGAAGAGTGGAGCGACATCGTACGCTGGGTTCTGAACTCTCTCATCATCGCTGAAGAGAAGGGTATCACCGCAGCAAACGCTGACGATCAGAAAGCAAAGTCCACCGAGCCAGGTGCTGACACCGAAATCGCACGTCTTCTGGGTGCAGAAGGTGAGTACGGCGCAATGGTTGGCCTCGACAACGACTTCGCTCTTCGTGCGATCAAGTCCGTTGGCAACTACGGTGAACTCTTTGAAGAATACCTCGGCGAAAGCACCCCAATTGGTCTTTCCCGTGGCCTGAACGCACAGTGGACCGACGGTGGTCTGCTCTACGCGCCTCCATTCCGTTAATTCGGTCTAGCAATAAGGGCGCTGTGGCAAACACCATAGCGCCCTTATTTTATAAATAACTATAAATAGCAGAACGGGCAGCTCATGAGTGTAACAACACTTCCTCCGACGGAGACGTTCCGCATCGGGATGTTGTGGACCGATACCCGGTACCGGTCCTCCACGATCCAGGTCATTGCATTGTTTATTGTAATGCTACTGGGTGCCTTCCTGATCAATAATATTATTGTAAACCTTGCAGCACAGGGCCAGGACTTCAGCTTCGGTTTTCTAACTGAACCGGCCTACTATGACATTAACCAGCGTTTGATCGAGTATGACTCGCGCTCTCCGCACTGGAAGGCCGCGCTTGTTGGTATTCTCAATACGCTTCTGGTCGCAGTTCTTGGGTGTATTCTTGCGACCGTCATCGGTGTGGTTGCCGGCGTTCTGAGACTTTCTAAAAATTGGCTCGTTTCAAGACTACTTGCTGTCTACGTTGAGGGATGCCGTAACGTACCAGTTTTGATGCAGATCCTTTTGCTCTATGGCATCTTCATCGAAATTCTTCCTCGCCCGAAGGCTGCAACGCCTATGCTTGATGGAGCCTTTGTCGCGACAAACCGAGGCTTCTATATTCCATCAGTAATCTCACATGATGGAGCGGGGGTTGTTCTGGCTGTTCTGGTAGCTTCTGTTGCCGGTATCATCTATTTCCGTCGTTGGGCACGGGCTCGTCAGGAACGTACCGGGCAAATCGCTCCGGTAATGCTTGTTAGTTTAGGGCTTCTTATCATTCCTACCACCATTGCCTTTTTCGCAATGGGGTCTCCGTTTTCTTTAGAATATCCGGAACTTAAAGGGTTTAACTACAAGGGCGGCATCCATATGCGTAACTCGCTTGTGGCCCTTTGGTTGGCGCTTTCTATCTACACCGGCGCGTTTATTGCTGAAATTGTGCGTGCGGGTATTCAGGCAATCAGCAAGGGGCAAACAGAAGCGGCTTACGCTTTGGGCCTACGCCCAAACCGCACCATGCGCCTGATCATTCTACCGCAGGCGCTGCGTATTATTATTCCACCAATGATCAGTAACTACTTGAACCTGACCAAGAACTCGTCTCTTGCGATTTTTGTCGGGTACATGGATGTAACCGGAACGTTGGGCGGAATTACCCTGAACCAGACTGGTCGGGCCTTGGAATCTATTCTTCTATTGATGGCATTCTATCTCACAGCTTCGCTGCTGATCTCTGCTGCGATGAACAAGTACAATGAGTCGGTAAAGCTGAAGGAGCGCTAAGATGAGTGATAAAAGCTCCATTGCTTATGTAGCAACCGAAGAGAAACCGCAGCGTCCAGCGCCAGCTTCCACCACTGGCGTGCTTGGTTGGACCAAAGAAAACCTGTTTGCGACGCCTCTAAACACTGCTTTAACCATCCTTTCCTTCTTGTTCCTTGCTTGGATGTTGCCGGGCATCGTTCAATGGGCGGTATTAGATGCTGTCTGGACGGCTGATTCCTATCGTAGCTGTTTGGAGATTTCTAACAACGGAGCCTGCTGGGCTGTAGTCGGCGCACGTTTTGACCAGTTTATCTATGGTTTTTATCCGCATGATTTGCGTTGGCGTGCTGATTTGGCTTTTGTTCTGCTCTGTGTTGCGCTCGTTCCACTGCTTTGGGACAAGACCCCGCATCGCGGGAAGATGATGCTGTTGTCATTATTGTACCCATTCGTTGCGTACATGTTGATCTGGGGTGATGGTTTCATCTTCTCTGAAGTGGAATCCAAGAAGCTGGGTGGGTTTCTGCTCACCATGATCATCGGTGTTTCCGGTATCGCGTTCTCGCTGCCACTGGGTATTCTGCTGGCGCTTGGGCGTAATTCGGACATGCCTTTCATTAAGAGCCTTTGTGTTGGTTTCATCGAGTTTATTCGTGGTGTGCCACTGATTACGCTGCTGTTTGTTGCTTCCACCTTGCTCAGCTACTTCCTGCCGCGTGGCACCAACTTCGACATCATCCTGCGTGTTGTCATTATGGTGACGTTGTTTGCGTCTGCTTATATGGCCGAGGTGATCCGTGGTGGTTTGGCCGCGCTGCCAAGAGGGCAGTATGAGGCAGCAGATGCGCTTGGCCTTGATTACTGGCAGAGCATGCGACTGATCATTCTGCCTCAGGCTTTGAAGATTTCTATTCCGGGAATCGTGAATACCTTCATCGGCCTGTTTAAAGATACAACGCTGGTTTCGGTAATTGGCTTGCTTGATCCGCTGGGACTTACACAATCAGTGCTTGCAGATTCCAAGTGGAATGGCACAGTTGTGGAGCTCTATGTGTTTATCGCCGCTATCTTCTTTGTGTTCTGTTTTGCAATGTCGAGATATTCGATGTATCTGGAACGCAAATTAAGCGCTGGCGATCGTCACTAACGTCCGTAGCTTTGAAGAGATTTTATGAGTTTGGAGAAAAATATGAGTGATCATAATGTTGCCGTCATGGCAGACCGCTCAAAAATGCGCGTATCCGACACGGACGTCGCTATCGAAATCAAAGATATGAACAAGTGGTACGGTGACTTTCATGTGCTGCGTGACATCAATCTGAAGGTTATGCGTGGTGAGCGTATCGTTATCTGTGGTCCTTCCGGTTCCGGTAAGTCTACTATGATCCGCTGCATCAACCGTCTTGAAGAGCATCAGGCTGGCCAGATCATCGTTGATGGTATCGAGTTGACTTCTGACCTTAAGAAGATTGACGAGATCCGCCGCGAGGTTGGCATGTGCTTCCAGCACTTCAACCTGTTCCCGCATTTGACCATTTTGGAAAACTGCACGCTGGCGCCTATCTGGGTGCGCAAGATGCCAAAGAAGCAGGCAGAAGAAATTGCCATGCACTATCTTGAGCGCGTGAAAATTCCTGAGCAGGCCAACAAATACCCTGGTCAGCTTTCCGGTGGTCAGCAGCAGCGTGTGGCAATTGCCCGTTCGCTTTGCATGAACCCTAAGATCATGCTGTTCGATGAGCCGACTTCTGCTCTCGACCCTGAAATGATCAAGGAAGTGCTGGACGTAATGGTTGGTCTGGCTGAAGAAGGCATGACCATGCTTTGCGTAACCCACGAAATGGGCTTTGCCCGTAAAGTGGCAAACCGCGTTATCTTCATGGATCAGGGCCAGATTGTTGAGCAGAACGAGCCAGAGCCGTTCTTCGAAAACCCTCAGCACGAACGTACCAAGCTGTTCCTTTCCCAGATCCTGCACCACTGATTTCTATCAGCAGGAACTGGCGAATATCGCTAAAAGAAAAGCCCGCTTTCGAGCGGGCTTTTTTGTTTCTAACTCTGGAGATGTAATTGGCGATTACTCCGCGCCAGTCACAACTTCTGTAAGTGGGCTGGAGCCCCATTCGGACCAAGAACCATCATATACTGCAGCCTTGTGATGGCCGATTTCGGAAAGTGCCAGAGCAAGGATGGATGCGGTAACGCCCGAGCCGCAAGAGGTGACGACTTGCGTGTTTGGTGTAATGTCTTTGCCTGCGAATACGGCGGCGAGTTCCTCGTTGCTCTTGAAGGTACCATCGGCATTTAGAACCTGACCGAATGGCAAGTTTTTCGCGCCCTTCATATGGCCTGCGCGCACGCCCGGACGAGGCTCTGGTGCGCTGCCTGCAAAGCGCTCTGCAGAGCGAGCATCCAGTACAACGGTGCCAGCGTCTTCGAGGGCCTCTTGAACCTGAGCAAGAGTGCGAACCATGGCGTGGTTGAAGCGGATGGTGAAATGGGCAGGCTGATAGGTTTTAACATCTGCGGTAAGTGGGCGGTTTTCTGCTTTCCATTTTGGCAGGCCGCCATTGAGAACGAACACGTCATCAAGACCGAAGAGTTTCAGCGTCCACCAAACGCGGGCTGCCGAGAACATACCCATGCCATCGTAGACAACAACAGTTTTGCCATCGCCAATGCCCATTTCCTGCATCGCTTTTTGGAAAGCATCAGCGGTTGGAAGCATATGAGGCAGGTCAGTGGTCTTGTCAGAATGTGCGTCAATGTCGAAGAAGATGGCACCTGGAATATGCGCTGTGGCATATTCAGCGCGGGCGTCACGGCCCATGTCTGGCAGGTACCAAGAACAGTCGAGAACCACCAGATCCGGCGCTCCAAGATGTTCTTCCAGCCAGTCACAACTTACCAATGAACTGGAAACCATTTCGCTATCCTCTCCTAATCAAGCAATGCAAGGCGAACGCGCCTGTTGAGCTTGCCCTTTTTTTCAATCTTGCCAATTTGAACACGACCAATTTGCGCGGTGTTAGAAACGTGGGTTCCGCCGCATGGCTGTAGGTCAATGTCTTCGCCTATTTTTACTAGACGAACCCGCCCTGTGCCCATTGGAGGTTTTACGCTCATGGTTTTCACAAGTTCAGGGTTTGCCTCAAGTTCCTTGTCAGTTATCCAGTCTTGCGTTACCGGATGATCTGCATCGACGAGGCTTTGAAGCGCGTTTGTAATCTCGTCTTTATCCAGATTGGGTTCGGGGATGTTGAAGTCAAGACGTCCGGTGCCATCAGCGATCTGTCCGCCTGGCACCGCATAGGGAAGAACAACCGACAAAAGATGCATGGCAGTGTGCACCCGCATGCGCTTGTAGCGAACCTCCCAGTCGATATGAATGGTCAGCGCATCGCCAACTTTGGGTAGGGGGCTACCTTCCTCCAACACGTGAATGATTTCACCCGGATTTTCACCTTTAACAGTGTCGACAATGGTCAGCCGTGTGCCATCTGCAAGCTCAAGTGCACCGCTATCTCCGGGCTGGCCGCCGCCGGTCGGGTAGAAAATCGTGCGATCCAGAATAACGCCGCCATCGGTGATGCCGGTTACAGTTGCCTCACAGCTACGCAAATAGGCGTCTTCAATGAAAAGGGGTTGGCTCATACGGGTGTCTTTCAAATATCTTTTCGGAATCAAGGAGATCCTAATGGATTTTCTTGCCTGTGTGGGCGTGAAAATTGCCAGCAAAGCTTGAGGGTGTTTCAACACAACTAACGAGCGCTAGAAGCCACACAGGTCTAGAGAATAGGTGATAGAAGCTTGGCCGCCTGCGCCAAAATTCTGAAGATGTACGGCCTGTTATAAAGTTCCTGCTTATCGGTCTGCTGCGCCTTGGTGAAATCCTGCTCCAGCATTTCAGCCACAGCTTCCACCGAGTGCTTTTTTGTGAACCAGAGCGTGATTTCGAAATTGATGCTGAAGGAACGGTTATCGAAATTGACCGTACCAACACCTGCAAGCTTATCATCCACCAGAACGACTTTTTGATGCAGAAAGCCATCCAGATAGCGATAGACTTTGATGCCGTGGCTCGCCAGATCATCTGCGTGGGCATAGCTTGCCAGCCAAACAAGGCGGTGGTCAGCTTTTTTGGGAAGAAGAATGCGCACGTCAACGCCGCGTAGAGCTGCTGCATAAAGCGCTGTCAAAATCTCAAGGCCCGGCACGAAGTAGGGGCTAACAATCCAAAGACGCTCACGAGCGCGGGAAATTGTCTCCACAAACGCGATAGAGCAATCCTCTAGCGGGTCCGCCGGACCGGTTGGCATAACGAGGACCGGTTCATCACCAAAGACTTCGATATCTTCTGGAAGGGACAGGTCAAGGGTGGTGCCTGTAGACCACTGCCAGTCCTCCGCAAAGGAGAGGCCCGCGCCAAGCGCTGCAGGGCCGGATACCTTCACATGTGTATCTCGCCAATGACCGAAGTGCGGGTCTTCTCCAAGATATTCGATGCCGACATTGTGTCCGCCGATCCAGCAGTATTTGTGATCAATCACAACGACTTTGCGGTGGTTGCGGTAGTTGAGGCGCATTGGGCCCAATACGCGCAGCAGTTTGTGGCGCTCGTTAAAGCCGCTCACTTGAACGCCTGCTTCGGTTAAACGGTCAAGGTAGTGTTGTGGCAGGCTACGGGAGCCAACATCATCATAGAGGAAATAGACGGCTACACCGTTCAGAGCGCGCTCAATAAGGGCGGCAGCGATTTTCTTGCCCAATTCATCATCACGAACAATGAAGAACTGGAAGAGAATGTACTCCTTAGCGTTGCGGATTCCCTCCAGAATAGAATCGAAAGTCGCAGTGCCATCAATAAGCAACTCAGTCTGGTTGCCTTTCAAAAAAGGTAGCGGCGTGATGCGGTTATGAACCGGCCACTCTTCGTTTGCCCTGTGGTCTACCAGCGCTCCGTGTCGCTTGAAGATATCGTCTTCGAAGACGCCGTTTTCCAAGAGGATGCGGCTGTAATCATCAAACTTCTTCCATGCGAAAATCATGTAGAGGATCGCGGTAGGAAACGGCAGAAAGAAGAGGGAGAGTAGCCACGCGATGCTGCCCTGAGAGGTGCGGCTCCACATAATCTCGCGGGCCGCGCAGATGGCAGCCAGCAGATAAAAGAACAGCGCGGACAACGTTATTAGCGGAACGATATCGATCATATTGCATCTGTTGATCTAAACACTCGTCTTTAAGTAGCATACTGAGGGCATTCGCGTCCCTCTGACAAGTCACTGAGAGATAAAAATACTCCGCGAGTTGAGGGAGGTGCGCTTGAAGTGATGAGAGTGTTGATGGGTTGGTGAAAACTCCCTCTCTTGTGTTCAGAGGGAAAGGTTTGCCTTCGGTCTATTCTTGTTGGTTTTGGTGGGCAGAGAACGTTAGGTGGTCTCCGCTTTAATGCTCAACCAATGGCAGTGGTTTGGCGCTTTTTTATGATTTTTTAGGGTGTTAGTCGCTTAGGCGCTCTCACGGGGAGAAACTTCAGGAAAGCACTGGTGTTTTTGATGAGATCAACACTGCGTGTCACGTTAGCTGCGAAGTGAGTTCAGCATGTTTTGTGCGTATTACGGCTGGAAAGTGTTCTCGTGAGCGGCTTTGGCGGTGTGACGGGTCAATCAGCGTCGCTTACCGGATCGGGCCAAAGCTGTATGCGGCGACAGAGCTACGTCTTACGTTTAAGGCGGCTAGAGACGCAGTAGGTGCCGCCCATTCTGGTTTTATTTGTGAAGGGGCGGCGATGGGGCGACAGTGATCCTCGGGAGTTCCAAGGTCAGGCTTTTACGCTTTCAAAGGGTACAGAGATCTGTGGTTTTCTTTCCATCCAGTTTGGGACGGGTAGATCCTTTGAGCGCAAGAATTCTGGATTAAAGAGCTTGGCCTGATAGCGGGTTCCATAGTCGCAAAGAATGGTCACAATGGTATTGCCCGGACCCATTTCTTTGGCCATGTGCATTGCTCCTGCGATATTGATGCCGGAGGAGCCGCCAAGGCATAGACCTTCATGCTCTAAAAGGTCGAATACAACCTCCAGCGCTTCACTATCTGAAATGCGAAACGGCAGGTCTATTGGCGCGTCTTCAAGGTTTGCGGTGATGCGTCCTTGTCCAATACCCTCGGTGATGGACGAACCTTCTGCTTTCAGTTCGCCATTGGCGTAGTAATTGTAAAGCGCCGCGCCGTGTGGGTCTGCAAGACCAATCTTGATATCCTGATTTCTGTCTTTCAGGCCCATGCCCACACCGGCAAGAGTTCCGCCTGTACCAACTGCGCAGATGAACCCGTCTACCTTTCCATCGGTCTGCTGATAGATCTCTTGCGCTGTGGTGGTGATATGCCCGTTCCTGTTCGCGGTATTGTCAAACTGGTTGGCCCAGATCGCGCCATTTGGCTCGCTCTCGTTGAGCTGTGCTGCAAGGCGTCCTGAGATTTTGACGTAGTTGTTGGGGCTGGAATAGGGTGCTGCTGGTACTTCAATCAATTGAGCACCGGCGATGCGCAGCATGTCTTTCTTTTCTTGTGATTGCGTCTCGGGAATAACAATCACGCTGCGAAAGCCAAGCGCATTTCCCACCAGAGAAAGGCCGATGCCGGTGTTGCCAGCAGTGCCTTCTACGATCACGCCGCCGGGCTTGAGTTTGCCGGAGCGGATAGCATCTTCGATGATGAACAGAGCGGCGCGGTCCTTAACCGACTGGCCGGGGTTCATAAACTCCGCTTTACCGTAGATATCACAGCCGGTTAGCTCAGATGCTTTTTTGAGCTTGATAAGCGGCGTATTTCCAATGGCCTCGATGAGGGAGTTTCTAACGTGCATCGTTTCCTCGCATCCAGCAATCGTTTTGGCGTGGCTCTGCCCTTTTCGGGCGAGGTTTTCTAGCCACCTAAAACTTATAGTGGTGCGAAGGAGCGCTCAAGGCAAACCCTGTTGGTGATGCAGTCGTTTTAGCAACTGCATACTCTTAATGCGGAAGTAGATAGAATATGAATCTAGCAAATGAACTTTGGAAAGCTGTTTGAGAAACCAGCTTGCCTTCTACTCGATCATATCCTGCCAGAGTTGGTCCAGATTTCTGCCAACTTTGAGGAGGTGATCGGCCTTTGACTGGCTGTCATTGCTCTCTTCAAACTCGATGAATTCGACTTGCAGCTTCTTATCAAGAGCGTAATGCGCTTGCTGCGTAACGATGATCGGCTTTTGAGAGGATACACGATTTTGGGACTTATTGAGCGGGAATGGTGATTTGATTTTCGGCTTCTGCTCACCAAGATTGGCTTTGGCCGAGCGGACCGCGATAGCCCTACCGTCAGGCAGAATATGGGTCTCGTTTGGCTCTATGCGGGAGTTGTAAATCACCTCGCCATAGTCATCGATAAGCTCTACCCAAAGGGTGTCTTTGCCATCAAGCTTTACAGTGCCAACCCAGATCGCAAAATCGCCTTCCAGCGGATCTACATTCTCTGGCTTGGCAGGCTTACCTACTGTAACTGCTAGATAATCTTGAGGAATGGCAGTGGTTTGCGGCTTGTCGATCTTGGTTTCCGCTTTGCCTCTCATGCTGTCATGAGCCGTTGCGATTGCTGGCGTTAAAATCGCCAAGCTCGCTGCGACCATCATTGAGGCTGCATAGAAAGTGTGATGTCCGGTATTAGGGTAAAGAAGTGTCCCGATCATTTCATTTAACCCGCTTTTTTAATTCTTTTCAGGGTGTTGGTGTATCGGAGCTTTTTCACTTAATCTCCCCACCTTACGTTTACGTAATATAGAGGGCGAAAAAGGTCGTTCTACAAAGCATAGATTGTAGGGCGGCTTTCTTTCTAGAATGTGATGTAGTTGCCCTTGATATGTAGCCCTGATCTTTTGGCTAAGTAATTTTATTTTAACGAGAAAAGGGCGATTGTGCGGCGTACCTGCCACATTCCCTTGGGGAATATATAGCGGTTAATAAACCGTGGCCGTAAACGCAGCGCTTTAAAGAAAACAGCAGCTTAAGAGCCGTTTCACAATCGTGTCATGGGAGAGGGGGAAGAAAAAAGTGGCTCCCCGGGCCGGATTCGAACCAGCGACCAAGCGATTAACAGTCGCTTGCTCTACCACTGAGCTACCGGGGAATATCCCAAACCCTTTCAAAGAAAGGTATATATAACACTATCCGTTGAGATAGTGACACAAGA
>NZ_SMMA01000060.1:0-72279 GCF_009711345.1 Pseudovibrio flavus | reverse complement strand
GCTTGCTCTACCACTGAGCTACCGGGGAACAATTTTACCTCAAGCGCTAAACGCGAGGATTTCTTTCTTTAGGTTTGGATGGCTCCCCGGGCCGGATTCGAACCAGCGACCAAGCGATTAACAGTCGCTTGCTCTACCACTGAGCTACCGGGGAACGTTTTCTTCAGAAACGCGCCGTGGCCGTTTGTGTGAGGCAGCTTTTATAAAAGCGTGATGGATTTGCCAAGCCCGTTTTTTCAAAAACAGGCGGATTGTGGACAGAAATCACCTAAAATTTGTGGGATAAATGCGATGGGATTCCGCAGAGAATCGCAAAATGGCGGGAATCTGCGGTTTTTTCGCTGTCCTGCTCCTGTGGGTTGATTTTATCAGATTGACAGTCTGCCTACGTAAATTCATGCTAATAGCGAGTTCTTTCAGTGTTTTTTCCGCTGCGTGGTCGTTTTTACGTTGCGTTTAAAGCTGGGAAAAATGAAACGGGAATGCGGTCTGAGTAGTTTTCAGGATGCCGCAGCTGCCCCCGCAACTGTGAGCGGAAGCATAGCCTCATACGCCACTGGCAATTCGAGCCGGGAAGGTGGGCACCATGCGCGATACCGCAAGCCAGGAGACCGGCTGAAGAGAGCAAAACATCAATTCCTGTCGGGTGGACTGGAGGTAAGGCACTATGATTTTCTCTGTTTTAGGGTGCGCGCGTCGGCCCGCGCCATGTGACCCACTGGTGTACCTCAGCTTTCTATGTGAGGCGCTTCCATCATGAGTGCTGTTAGCCGAGCCAACAAAGTGCTTGTTTTGGGTGGAGCGCGTTCTGGTAAGAGCCGGTACGCGGAGCAGTTGGTGCGTGGGAGCGGGAGACCGATGTCTTACATCGCAACCGCACAGGCTTTTGACGATGAGATGTGCTTGCGCATATCAAAGCATCAAACCGATCGAGGGGAAGGCTGGCTGACTATAGAGGAGCCGCTGGAGCTGGTGAGCGCATTGCGAGAGGCTGATAAGGATGGTCGTGCGGTGCTGGTAGACTGCTTGACCCTGTGGCTCTCGAACCTGATGCATGCAGAGCGGAGCTCGCCTTCCGAGTTTGAACGGTTGGCAAAGGTGGTTGGTGAGCTATCCTGTCCAGTGGTTTTCGTCAGTAATGAAGTAGGTCTTGGTATCGTGCCTGAGAACGCTCTTGCCCGCGCGTTTAGGGATGAGGCCGGACGCTTGAACCAGCGTCTGGGAGAGGTTTGTGACCATGTGGTGTTTGTTGCAGGCGGGCTACCTATGCAGCTGAAACCATCTCTGTCACCTCCGATCACCTTATAAAAGGCGGCGTTTTAATGCAGGCCGAGTGGGTGCGTGAAAACTCTCTCTCAATGCGCATGTATGAACTAATGCTGATCTTCGTGAAGTGACGGTTTAACTTCAATAACTGACTTTATCGCACTGATAAATATGAATTAATTTTCACAGGTGCGCTTGTCTCATCAATTAAACAAGTGGTCAATCTGCTGTGAGGCTGATTATGGCTAGGCCGCTTCCACTGGTTGATGGTCGCTAACAGAGGCGATCCTTTTTCTATCCGCACTGCCAAAATGTTGGGCCATGCGAGGGAACTATAAGAATGAAAACACCCGCTGTAATGGTGCAAGGCACCGGTTCCAATGTTGGCAAGTCTATGCTGGTTGCAGGGCTTGCGCGTGCTTATGCCAATCGCGGCTTAAAGGTTATGCCGTTTAAACCGCAGAACATGTCCAACAATGCTGCTGTGACTATGGATGGCGGCGAGATCGGGCGGGCGCAAGCGCTGCAGGCCCTTGGGGCGCGAGTACCGACTAGCGTTCATATGAACCCCGTTTTGCTTAAGCCGGAATGTGATACCGGCTGCCAGATTATTGTGCAGGGTAAGCGGTTTGGTACATTGGAAGCACGTCTGTTTGGTTCTCGTAAAGGTGAGCTTCTTCAATATGTTATGGAGAGTTTTTCAAAGTTAGAATCAAATGCTGATCTGGTGTTGATAGAAGGTGCCGGCTCGCCTGCCGAAATCAATCTAAGAGCGGGTGATATCGCTAATATGGGCTTTGCCGAGGCGGCGGATGTACCTGTCGTGCTTGCTGGCGATATTGACCGAGGCGGCGTGATCGCAGCAATCGTCGGTACGCACTGCGTTTTGGAAGACGCGGAAAAGGACCGCATCAAGGCGTTCATCATCAATAAGTTTCGAGGTGAGCCGCGCCTGTTTGATGATGGGCTTGATGAGATTGTAGCGCGAACCGGCTGGCAGAGCCTTGGTGTTGTGCCTTGGTTCAACAGAGCCGGTGAGCTGCCTGCCGAAGACGCGTTAGACCTTGCAGATGGTTTCGAGCGCGGAGCCATCAAAATTGTCGTTCCAGTCATCAGCCGCATCGCGAACTTTGATGACCTCGACCCGCTGCGCATGGAGCCTTCTGTCTCGCTGGAGTTCGTGGGGCCGGGCTCTCCGCTTCCAGGTGATGCCGATATCGTCTTGCTGCCGGGTACCAAGGCAACCATTGCCGACCTTGGTTTCTTCCGTGAGCAGGGCTGGGACATTGACCTTGCCGCCCATGTTCGCCGTGGGGGTAAGGTTATTGGCATTTGCGGCGGCTACCAGATGCTTGGCAAGCGCATTAGTGACCCTGAGGGCATTGAAGGCGGCGGTGATGTTGAGGGGCTTGGCCTGTTGGATATCGAGACCATTCTAACCGACGACAAGACCCTGACGCAGAGAAGCGGAACGCACATTGCGAGCGGAGCGCCAATCAGCGGCTACGAAATCCATGTGGGGGTTAGCGAAGGGCCTGACTGCTTGAACCCAGTCATCCGCTTTGAAGATCGTGTTGACGGTGCGGTTAGTCGTGGTGGCCAGATATGGGGCACCTATCTGCACGGTCTGTTTGGCTCAGACGCGTTCCGTGACGCGTTTTTGAGGGGCTTTGGCGCCTCCGGGGCGGTTACCTATGATGCGCAGGTGGATAGCGCTCTGGACGCGCTTGCAGAGCATCTTGAGCGCACGATGGATCTAGACCGCTTGCTGGAGATTGCACGGGCGCGATAGCGCCCGTCTTGCCAGCCTTAGAAGATAGAGACCGCATCAAAAGCGCTGCGGTAAACAAACGCTGTAACTATGGCGATTGGAATGAACTGAAGAACACAAACGCCGAAGAGCATGCGCAGGGCGCGGGTAATATCCTCATAGGTGGCTTCTCGGCGGCCATGAACGTTCATGTAGGTATCGTCTACGTGATAGCCTTCGTACTGGCGCGGGCCAGCAAGTGACAGACCAAGCGCATAGGCCATTGCAGCTTCCGGCCAGCCAGCATTTGGCGAGCGGTGCAGGTCTGCATCCTTAAACATACCCTCAATGGCCTTGGCAGGGTTTGCAGGCACCAGTACAGCGCTGATCGCCACCAAAAAGCCTGCAATGCGCGAAGCTGGCAGGTTTACAAGGTCATCAAGGCGGGCTGAGGCCCAGCCGAAGGACTGATGGCGCGGGGTTTTGTGGCCAATCATGCTGTCTGCGGTGTTGATTGCCTTGTATGTAATCAAGCCCGGAAGGCCCGCGACGAGTAGCCAGAAAAGCGGCGCGACTACACCGTCGGAGTAGTTTTCGGCGCAGCTTTCAATGGCAGCGCGGCTAATGCCAGCTTCATCAAGCGCTTTTGTATCCCTGCCAACAATCATGGATACGGCTTTTCGCCCGCCATCCAAGCCTTCATCACGCAGGGCGTTTCGAACTGCCGCAACATGCCGGTAGAGGCTGTTCTGGGCTAGGAAAATCGATGCAATTATGCCGGTGCCAATCCAGCCATACGGAACTTTTTCCAAGCCGTACTGGATCAATACGCCGATAGAGGCCGCGAGAGCGACGAGTAGCAGCAAGAAGAAAACGCCCATCACCTTGCGCGTACGCGGGCCTGCTTTGTTCCAGTTTAGTAGCTTATCCCCCAGCCCGATAAACTTGCCAATGATGACAACGGGGTGGGGAATACGGCTCCATAGGCGCTTAGGGTCGCCAATGATGGCATCAAGCAGCAAAGCAAGGCAGCAAACAAGAAGGATATGCCCGTAAAACAGCATGGCAGGCCTCGTTAGTGGTTATTCTTTTAGGGCCTTGGCCAGTCGGGCAAGGTCTTCATCATTTTTAGGAAGTCCAAGGCGGATCCAGTGGGCGCTATAGTCGAAGACGCGCGTCCAAATGTGGTGCCTTGCAAGTTGTTCGTGAAGAGTGTTGGCATCACCCACCGAAATGAGGGTGAAGAGCGGTGTTCTGCCAACTATCTGTATTTTCTGAGCGGTAAGTAGCTCGTGCAGGGCGTGGGTTCGCTCCCACAGGTGCTCCATAGTCGCACGGTGCCAGTTTGTATCGCGCAGCGCTTTGGCGCCAATAGCAAGGGCAGGGCCGGAAACTGCCCAGCTTCCAAACTGCTGTTCCAGCCAGTTTACGATTGGCTTTAGCCCAACAGCAAAGCCAAGACGAAGCCCAGCTAGGCCATAGAATTTGCCAAAGGAGCGCAGAACAACGACAGGCTCATCGTTAAGGTGGGGCAGAATGCTGATATGCGGCATAACATCGGCATAAGCTTCATCCACGATCAACGTACCGCCTCGCGCTTCTAGCATTTTGGCTAGGGCGAGGAGGTCTTGCGGGCTGTAGCTCTGGCCGGTTGGATTATTGGGGTTCACCAAAACCACAAGGCAGCAGCTATCGGGAACTTCTTCTAAGCGCGTCACCCGCAGAGGCGTGAAACCTGCTGCCTTCCAACTTTCTTCATGAGAGGCATAGGTGGGAGAAACGATAGCAACTTGCTGCGGCCTAAAAGCGTAAGGTAGGCGCTGGATTAGAGCCTGCGTACCGGGGGCGGCAACGCAGCTAAGATGCGGAGGCACACCATAGGCCATGCGGGCCGCTGCAATCAGCTTTTCTTCTGCTGCTTCCTCAGGCAAAGGCAGAAGGCTTTGCTGCCAAGCGATATCGTGAACCGGATAGGCGATTGGGTTGATACCTGTCGACAGATCTAGCCAGTCGCCAGCCTTACCGCCGAACTGCTTGATCGCCTGTGTCAGGTCACCGCCATGCTTCATAATCGCTAATTCCTTTTGACCTGCCTATTTACAGGTAGCGGCTTGCGATTGTCACAGGATAGCGGCGATTGTGAGCGCTTATCCGCAGGAACTAGTGTTTTCGGCGGGTAACTACCAGCGATAACGGATGCGGCCGGTGGCGCCCAACTCATTGCCATGAGAGTAAAAAGCACTAGTAAGCCCTGCTGCAATATCCACTTTCGGTGTTATCTGCCCTGTAAGGCCAATGCCGCCTTCAATGCTATGGGCTCCAAGATTTCGCCCTTGCTGGGTAAAGGAGCCAAAGCGCGAACTGGTGACTGTAATGTCGTAGGTACCATCTCCGCTATTTGCCCAGTCGTAGGCGTAGCGGGCAAACGCCAACGCGTCCACGGGGCGCTCACCAGCGGATAGCGGGATCGTAGCATCCAAGCCAATACCGGTTTTGAAGCTGTGTTCACTGGCTGAACTGATGGAATAGCCAAAATCTCCGCCGCCTGTCTCGTTTACGCCGTCCTGCCAGTATCCAGCGTAAGTGATGAGTGCGCTGGGCGTGAGTATCAGCTCTGGCGAAACGACCATATCGCGGGATGCTTCAAACCCTGCGTAAAAGCCGTTGGCAGAAAAGTCTCCAGTCGCCTTGGTACCGGTAAACTGGCCGATGTTCTGGTTCGTTCGTGAGGAGGAGTTGTCGGCGTAGTAGTAGCCTGCCAAACCCGAAAGCGAGAAGTCATAGAGCAACGCAGCGCCATAAAGACCGACAAACAGGTTTGCTGCGTCAATGGATTGGCTTACGAAATCGTGGTTGGTGAGACCTTGGTAACCAATCGCGGCAAATAGGCCAGCGTAGCCATCTGGCGATGAGATCAAGTCACTGCCGACCACAAAGTCCGCTAGGGCTTGGTTATATCCTGCAAGCCTGTCTCCTTCGTGCACTTGCCCGTAGTTGCCAAGTGCGTTTGCCCAGAAATAGCGATCGTTCTCTGTCGCTTCTTGCAGGTTGTTGGAAAGCGCACGACGAGCTGTTGTTCCGCGGCCCAAAACTGTCTGGCTCATAACGTTCATGTGGTGCAAGCCAACGGTGATGTAGGAAGCGTAAGGTTCTGCGTGCACATTTTGAAATCCGGTCAGATTGTTGTTTGTCAGTCGGGAAACGGCGGTCGTGAGCGGCGTTGCGTTGACGAGTGGAGTTGTCGGGCCGCCGCTACCGCCTGTGGTGCCGTTGACGGGCGTTTGTAGATTGGTTGCCGTAATGGCGGAAACGAGCTTCTGTCCGTTTTGCGATGGCGTTACTTGAGGCTTGGTTATCAGCTGTGTTGGAACTGCAGAGTTGTCCGTAAAACGCAGCTGTACAGCATTGAGTGCCGTCGGTGAGGGAACCAGCGATACCGAAACGGCTGCGGGCAAGGTGCCACCTGCTTGTACAGTGACCGCATCACTATCAATGGAGCTTGCCGTCAGTACTGTGTAGTCGTTGCCCGCTGGATAGTCTGCAGGAGTTGCCGTGCTATTGGCTGTCTCCACCTGCACCGTCAGTTTATCTGCACCCGTTGTTTCCAGTTCAACGGCCACGAGGTCGGCGTTTTGCAAGGCGAGCGGGTCAACTTCAGCCACCAACGTGGAGGGCTGCCTGATGTTCAGCTTGCCTACAATCGAGAGCGTGCCAATAGAGTTTCCCGGCTCTATCGTTCCGCCAAACTGGTTGAAGTTGAGCGTGGTGATTAGGCCGGTACCGGCGATCGTTCCGAAGTTGTCAAAGCCGATTGTTGAGATACTGGACCCATTATCCAGCGTGAGCTTTGACTGCGCAGCAATTGCCGTTCGGGAAATGCCGGAGGCCGTTGACCCGCTAAACAAAACATCTGTTGGCTGGCCAATGAGCGTTCGGACTTGATAAGCGCCAAATATGAGTGAGGTGGGGTCTTGGATAGTAACGGTATCCAGCGTCATGGAACCCGAACTATCCGCAAACAACAGCTTGGAACCTTGAGTGTCAGGGTCTTGAATGCTCTGAAAGCTGAATGTGCGGCCCGCGCCGATCGTGGAATTCAAAAAACTGACGACGATTGGCCCAGAGAGTTGGCCAGCACGCTTGGCATAGGTGAAGGCCGGTGCCGCTGCAGGTGTGAAGGTAGAGTTTGCAAATAGAAAGCTGGTAAACCCGTCAGGGTTTGTGGTGTTGAACGGCGCGTACACCAGAACATTCCCACCGCTATCAAATGTCGAATTGAAGAAATCGACCTCGGACTGTGAGCCAGCGCAATACCGCTGCTCGCTGGTGAGGGTCTTGCCGTTAATGGTTGTCTGCGCGTTGACGATGAAAAAGGGCGTCGGGATGCCAGCGCAGTAGGCTTGGGCCTCGTTGTTTTGAGCGAGCCAGAGCGGCGTGCCGCATACAACAGAAAGTGCAAGTGACTTTAAAGCGATGCGCTGCATTAATTCCCACCATCCCCGTTGTTCGACGATGGAAGTGTACTGGACGATGCTTGGGGTATGTAGAGCCTGCGTGGTGGGAAAATGCCGATCGTTGCTACGTCGTCACATTGTAAAAACTTTCAGATTTCTGATGGTTAGGCCCTTTTCTAGATGTAGTTTTATCAGCTTGTTTCCTCTCGTTTGAGAGATTGAATGTGGGTGTTCTGATGACCTCATCCCAGTTCTATGGGTTGACCGATCTTACTCAAAGAAATAAGAACAAAATAAGAACATATGTGGTTATAGACTCAGGAATACCGGTAGGCCAATGCGTAGAACACGAGCGGAAAAGGACTTTGATCAAAAAGCACTGCTAGAACACTTGGGTCTTGTGCGTCGTCATTTGGTGAAGGCGCGGGCGACGCGCAATCCGCGCTCTGGCCTTGCGCGTTCCCTTGATGGTGTCATTGCGGAGATCGACGAGCTTGCTTTGGTTATGACCGGAGAGCGGGACTATTTCTTTTCCCGCGGGTTTTCCGGCCAGATGCGAGGGGCAGCAGAGGGTAGCTAACTATTCGCTCTCGCTGGGCGGCAAGGCTTCGTTTCGGCGGAACGCTCTGCAAACGATGCTCTTTCGCGGGCGCGTCGTTAGCCTTGCGGTTGGTTCTACCTTCTCTGGTTCCAGAACGCTCATTTCAAAGCTACGGGTGAGCTGGGCAAGTATCAGCGTGGCTTCTGTTGTTGCAAAAGCTGCGCCTGTACACACACGCGGGCCGATTCCAAACGGGATGTAGCTGGACGGTATGATTTGTTTTTCCCGCTCTGGAGAAAAACGATCTGGGTCGAAATACTCAGGGTCCTCCCATAGCTTCAAATGGCGATGCAGCAGCCAAGGGGATATGACGACCATCGTACCGCGCTCAATTTCGTGTCCGCGTAGGGTGTCATCCTGCGTTGCAACGCGGGTAATAAAAGGTACGGGCGGATAGAGGCGCAGTGTCTCGCGAAAGACGTTTCGGGTGAATGTTAAAGACTTTATAGCTCGAAACGATATCGGCCCGTCACCGACTTGCTCAGCGACTTCGCCTCGGATGCGGCGCGCAATTTCTGGCCGCTGAGAGATAATGTAGAAAGCCCATGTCAAAACACTGGCGGTGGTTTCATGGCCAGCCAAAAAGAACACTGCGATCTGGTCAATGAGTTCTTCGCGGCTGAATGGCTTGCCGGTTTCCGGATCTCGCGCGGCGAGCAGGTCCGCGCAGATATCATCATACGCGTCAGCCTCAGCGCTTTGCCGCGCATCAACCATTTTACCAAGCTCTTCACGGATAAAAGCGCAAAGCTTGACGACCTTTCGTGGCTGGCGAATGGGGCTGAATGCCTTTGCGCTCAACACAATGCGAAGGTCTATCTGAGGTACCGCTTTTTGATACTTGGCAAAGGCCTGAAAAACGGCGCGTGCCGACTTTCCCTCAATGGGAACAGAGAAGATGGTGCGGAAGATAATGTCTGCCGTTAAGTAGCTCATTTCCTCTTCAAGGCAAAAGCGCTCACCGTTTTGAGAAAGGTTCAGCCAGTGCGCTTCAAAATCACGAAGAGCGCCTTCCATTTGAGAAAACGCCTTTTGAATTCGCATATGCGCGAACGAAGGGGCTACCATTTCCCGCTGGGTCTTCCATTGGTGCCCGTTGGAAATAAAAATTCCGTTGCCAACCAGAGGCTCCAGTGCGCCCACCATCAGATCACTTTTGGGGTATTTATCGCACTTTTCTACGAGCACCCGCCGCAATTCTGTAGGGTCGTTGAGAAAATAGATCGGCCTCCGGCTGATTGGCACCAGAGCAAGGCGGGTAGTGTACAGCTCCTCCGGTAGCAACCTCAGCAAATCTCTCCCGCGATTAAAGAGAATGCGGCGCAGCAGTCCTTCTTTTGTACGTAAAACGGGGGCAGGCGGGCGGTAGGCCGAAACATCCGCTGTCATGTTGGATACCCATAAGGCAGGAGGTAAAAATGCTTTTGTTGGAAGCCTACCAGAATGGGGAAAAAGCGCGTCCTTTGGTTTTAACGGGAAGGAACCTCGGGGGACTTAGTCTTTAGTGTAGGTGCAGGGCGCTCCGCGCTTTGTTTTTGTGTTCCCTACGATATTTATGGGTGACTTGATCGGGTGATTTGAGTAGTCCTACAGGCAAGAAATTTCCTAGTGTTATTTGCTCTAACCACTTGCTGAGGGGACATGAAACTTGCCAGCAGGCGGCGGCGCGTAGTTGCTCCGGCGCTAACTTCTCTCATAGATGTTATATTTCTGCTGCTCATGTTCTTCATGTTGAGCTCGACCTTTGCCTACTATCAGCGTCTGGATTTGAGCGCTGGGGCGGGTAGTGCGAAGGCTTCGGCTTCGCCACCTGTTGTTATTGCGGTGCAGGGCGAAGGGTTTGTTGAACTCGGTGGCCAGCGCGTTCCGGTAGAAGCTCTTTCAGGTTTGCTTGAGGCTAAAGACCTGCCCGCTGAACAAACATTGGCAGTGCTTTCCAGCAAGGGCGCAAGTGTTCAAGACCTTGTCGCGGTGCTGGAAGCTATTGAAATGGCAGGCTTTAAGGCAAGCTTGGTGACCTCCTCAAAACCGGAGGAGCCGAAATGAAGCTGGAGCCGCAAAAGCAAAAAGCAACTTTTGATAGCACTATCCCGCTGATCAATGTCGTCTTCCTTATGCTCATTTTCTTTATGGTTGCGGGAACGATCACAACAGGAATGCGGGCCGATATCATTCCGCCAACGGTCACTGCGACAAGCGAGCGAGAGCAGGTAGCCGAGGCCGTTTTCATCGATAGCAGTGGCCGGTTGTTTATAGGTGACAACGAGCTGGAGCCGCAGGGAATTCCAGCAGGGCCTTATACCGAAGAAAACCCGTTAACGCTCGTCGTGGACCGCTCTCTTTCTGCTCAGCAACTTACCGAAATTCTATCTGCTTTGAAGGCTCAGGGCATTGGTTATGTGGCGCTTGTGACCGAGCGGGGTGGTAACTAGTGCGCGGCAGGCTGCTCTACAATTTGGCTCCGGTGCTGGCAGGGCTTACGCTGTCCGTTGGTGTGCATGGCATGGTTCTGTCTTTGCTGCCGGATGATGATATGAGCGCGCGAACCGAGGGCGGCGGCTCGCAGCGCGTTGCGTTGGTTGGCTCTTTAGAAGACCTGATCGAGGGGGCAGCTGTTTCACAGCAGGCAAGTAAAGCGGACGAGCCAGAAAGCACATCAGCTCCCGATGAAGTGGAAAAGGTTGAGGCGGAAGAAGGCGAGATAGAAGCTGTTGAGGAGCCTTTGCATGAGGTTCCGGCAGATGAGCCAATCTCAAAACCTCGATCAGAAAATGATCAGTCTCCTGATGTGAGGCAGCAAGAACCTGCGCCAGTGCCACAGGCAGCAGAAGAGCCACAAGTGCTGCAAACTCCGCCAAGGCCTCAGGAGCGCACATTGCCCGATAGTGAGGCTGAGTTTGAGTTCCTGCTTGATCCTCAATCAGAATTGGAAGTTCTAAAGGCGCCAGAAACACCTACAGAGCAGCGTGAAAAAGACGTTGAGCCTGTCATAGCGGAAGAACAGCCAGAGCCAGAGCCAGAGCCAGAGCCAGAGCAGGCGGCAGAAGTTGAAGCTGAAGAGCTAAGCGAACCCGAGGTGGCGGCGGTGCCCGTGCCTCGTGCTGCACCTGCGCGCCCAAAGGTGGAGAAAGTAACAAAGCCTGCCAAGCAGGAAAAGTCAGTAAAGCCATCAAAACGGGAGAAAACCGCAAGACCGGCGAAACAAGCAAAGCAAGCTGGCTCTAAAAAGAACAGCGTGAAGGGGGCTTCTGGAACCGCAGCAAAAGCCAAGCCTGCCACAGCGGGAAAATCCTCTGCAAAGAAGACCAGCGGCGATGGTGGCCGCACAAATTATCTTGGGCGTTTGAAGCGCAAGTTACAAAACGCGGCTAACCGAAGCTACCCGAACTCTGCCCGCCGCCGTGGGATTGAGGGTACAGCAGCAGTGACCTTCAAGCTTTCGCAATCAGGCGGAGCGTCTTCTGTTCGCCTGCGGCGCTCAAGTGGCAACAAGGACCTTGATGCCGCTGCTGTCAAAGCAGTCTCGCGAGCGGCACCATTTGGCCAGCGGCCTGCAAGTATGGGCACAAACTATATCGAGATTACCGTTCCGATCCTGTTCCAAATCCGATAGCCGCTGCTGCGCTAAAGCTTTCTGGCTACTACAAGGATGCCGGTTTCGTTTTTGATCTCGGTATCTGCCGAAATTTCCGCTTTCATATCGTCTGGCAGGCTAGCAAAACTTTCGCCTGGATGAACGGTTTGAATGGTGAAACCTGCCTGCTTTAGCAGTTTGATCAAAGAGTACGCGGAAAATGAAATCGTGTGGGGTTCGAACAGAACCCCGCCGCGCTCGCCCTGCTTCAGGCGGTTAATCTGATCTGCGCCATCCGGCACCTCAACAACAAAACGGCCGCCGGTTTTCAGTGCGCGGTGAACCGAGTTGAAGAACTCCGGCACCTTGCCGATAAACAGGTGCTCAACAATGTGGCTGGCTACAACGCCATCGACCGCGTTTTTCAGTTTGTCAAGGCGGGTTAGTTTTACGCCGAGTTCGGATTTTAGAATTTTCTTGGAGTAGGGGTCCGGCTCATCGGCATACTTTGTTCCGGCCTTTGCTTCTTTGAGAAGGATGCCGACACCGCAGCCAATATCCAGAATGCTCTTCTCCGGTCCATCCTCAAGGTAACGAAGATGGATGCGGGCGCGGCGCAGCATGCGGCTGTATGTAGGTGAGCTCAGGAATGGGTTGGAAGGCTCGTAAAACTTGCCTGTGTGCATGCGAAAGGGCTGCACATCCTGCTGATAATCCTTCTCGTAGTAATCATCGAGCTCGAAATCCAGATGCGGTACAAACGTCATGCCGCAGCAGTTGCAGCGAACGTGCAGCAGGCGGGCGAACTTTTCGCTGTTTACAAACGGGTAGGCTGCCACCTCCACATCAGCGGAAGGGCGGTCACTACAGCAAGACCAGTGGGTTTTAAGTTGGTCGAGCGACAGGAAATGGGGAGCATTGTCTCTGACCTTGATGCGAAAGCTCGCGTACCGGTCATAGTTTTTCTTGAAACTCTCAAGGAGGCCAATTGCCTCTTTATAGTCCTTACTCATTTTGCCCGCCCGTTATCTCCTGAATTGGGGGCATTATACAAACTCCGCGAACGGGGAAACTCCCGCAGAAAAACCGCTATGATTTGTGACTTGTATTTTGTTGGAGGCAGCCTGCCAGATCGGGCGTGGTGCGCGTCAAGCTGGCGGCGGGGATACCATATCTAGCCCGCACATGCAGATGACTTAGGGATATCCAACATAACTATCGTCATCAGGCTCTTCAGAAAATAATCGCAATTTCAGAGATTTGTGGTCGATCTATGTGGATCTGATGCCGCCCGATTTCGTGAGAGTTGACCTGCGGTAAATTTTATTCATTGACATATATATCAGAGAATCGATAGTAATTACACGTACTGCAAGATATTTCATTGGGACGAAGTTTGGGTGCTTGCAGGTCTAGAATGGCGATGGGGTTTTCTACTCGCCAACCCACGGCAAGGAGGAGTGCGAGATGGGTATTTTGGGAAAGAACGCATTGCTGCGCGGGCTTCTGGCCTCTTCGATTGTGCTGAGCAGCTCAGTCGCTTTCGCTGGAAATGACGGTAAGCGTATTGCATTTTTCGTATCGGATTTGTCGAACGTTTTCCATCAGAGCCAAGCTGCCGAGGCTCAGCGTTACGCTAAAGAAAAGTATGGCGCGGAAGTTGTCGTTTTTGACGGGCAGGCCGATTCTGCTGTTATGACGCAGAATGTGGATCAGGTTATCGCTGGCGGTTTTGATGCAGCGACCCTGCACATCTGGGATGCGGAAGCAGCAACACCGGGCGTGAACGACGCGCTGGAAGAGGGCATCGTAATGACCTCGTTCTTCAGCCCTATCACCGACACCGGTATTCCAACAGCACGCAGTGACGAGGCAACCGTTTCATTTGAAATGGGTGCGCAGATGGCTAAAGCTTGGATGGAAGTCCATCCTGACAAGCCAATCGTAATGGTGCAGTTGGGCTGGCCTAACCATACAGAGGTGAACTCCGGCCGTACGCAGCCATTTGTTGATGGTGTTCTGTCTGTTGCTCCAAACGCCGAGAACCTTGGCGCATTGGATTCCAGCGCAGGTCAGGAAGCTGCAAAACAGATCATCGTTGATCTGCTGACACAGCGCCCGGAAGTAAACCTCATTTACTCTGAAGCTTCTAACCTGACTGTCGGCACCATGGCTGGTTTGTCCCAGCTTGGCCGCGGCAAGTTCGATAACGGTAAGCCTCTTACCGAGATCGTCGCTAGTGTTGACTTTGACGCTGTCGAGTTTGAGCAGGTTTATGATGCCAACTCATCCTTGAAAGTTTCCATGGGCCTTCCTCCGGTAGAAACCGCGCAGGGCCGTGTTGATCTGATCATGGACATCGTTGAGGGCAAGGTAGAGCCAAAAGCGGATACTGCAGAAGAGTTCTTCTACAAGGCCTACACCATCTCCTACTGGTCGATGGAACAGGCTGACGCGAAGGCGTGGCTGAACGCACAGTTCGGCGGTTAAGCCTCCCAGACGCGGTGCGTTAAGTGTGGCACCTTCCAGCGCGCCTTGATGCTCCGCGTCCATTTTCATTTTTGAATTTTCGCTAAGGCGTCTTTCTCACTAAGGCGCTGCCGCTCCAAGTCCAGGAGAATGACTTGTCAGTTCATAGCGACACCTTTGCCCTAGAACTGGATGGCCTGTCCAAGGAATATCCCGGGGTACGCGCCGTTGATAATGTGAGCTTCACCGTTGAGAAGCGCACGGTTCATTGCCTCGTGGGAGAAAATGGGGCGGGTAAGTCAACGCTGGTCAAGATGCTAACGGGAGCATTGCGGCCAACGTCCGGCAAAATCTATGTAGCGGGAAAAAACCACACGCCGACCAGCCCGCAAGAGGCAAGGGAAGGCGGTATCGCTACGCTTTTTCAAGAGCTTCATGTTGTTGATGAGCTATCTGTCATCGAGAACCTTACTCTTGGTATGGAGAAGAAGCGTTTCGGCTTTTTTGTAAAGTCTGATCTTGAAGATCGTGTTGTTGCAACATTGAAGGCTATCGAGCCATCTATTGATCCGACTGCGCCGGTTTCGTCTCTCAGCGTTGCACAAAAACAGATTATTGAAATTGCCCGCGCTGCATCATCAGGCGCTGACATCATTATTATGGATGAGCCGACGGCGGCTCTTTCAGAACGTGAGGTTGAGCGACTTTTTGGTGTTATTCGCCGACTACGCGAAAGCGATGTAACGGTTATCTACATTTCCCATAAGCTGGACGAGATTTTCGAGCTGGGGGACAACGTTACTGTTCTGCGCGATGGCAAGCACATTGTTACCAAGCCGCTATCGCAGGTAAACGGACGCTCTGAACTGATCGAGTTGATGATCGGTAGACCGGTCTTTCAGGACTATAAACCAAGAACGACCGTAACCGATGAAGTGGTACTTCAAGCTTCCGGCCTATCCAACGCGCTGCTTAAAGATGTCTCCTTTGACATCAAAAAGGGCGAGATCGTTGGCTTTTACGGGCTGGTTGGCGCCGGTAAAACCGAGATCGCCAGAGCAGTGTTCGGGGCAGACAAGTATTCCGGTTCCATCGCGCTTAATGGCAAACAGGTTGGCCATTCTCCGCGTGAAGCCATTGCCGCTGGTATTGCGTTGGTGCCGGAAGAGCGCCGCACGCAAGGGCTGTTCACCAGTCTTTCTATCCGCGAGAACATCCCTGTCATGAATTTGCCGCGCATGTCTGCCGGTGGGCTTTACCGCTCTGCGGATGAAGTGAGCGCTGCGCAGGAATATGTTGAGCGTTTACGCATCGCGACGAGCTCCATCGACAAGCACACAGAAAAGCTTTCCGGCGGTAACCAGCAGAAGGTTGTTTTCGCTAAGTGCCTATTTTCCCAAGCTGAGTTGCTGCTTCTTGATGAGCCGACACGGGGCGTTGATGTGGGCGCCAAAACAGAGATCTACGAGATAATCAAAAATCTGGCCGATCAGGGCGACGCAGTTGCGGTGTTTTCATCGGAGTTGGAAGAGGTGCTTGGCATCTGCGACCGCATCTTTTTGCTGTTTGATGGTGTCGTCAGAGAAGAACTTGCCAACGGGCCGAACATTGACATTTCACATATCTTGAATGTGGTCACCGGCGGAGGGGAGGCCGCCGTACAATGACGAGTGTTGCAGACTTCTTACCTCAAAAAGAAACAGGTCGGCGCATGAGCGACGAGAGCTTTATTACGCTCTTGGTGGTTGGTGTTGCTATCGGTTTGTTTCTGCTTGCATCGGCTGTTTTGCCGAACTTCTTCCAGTTTCAGAACCTTGTTAATCTGGTGACCAATAACTGGGCCGTTATCTCGCTCGGTATCGGTGTTTCGTTTCTTCTGGTTTCTGGAAACTTCGATTTGTCGGTGGGCGGTGTTGTTGCGCTATCCGGCGTGCTCTCTGTTTATTTTGCGCAGGCAGTAGGCGGCGCTAACCCACTGTCCAGCGGGCTTGGTATGCCCTATGTGCTTGCCATCATTTGTGCCATGGGCGGAGCGCTAGCCATTGGAGCGTTGAATGCGCTGTTCGTGGTGCGCTTCAAGATCCCTTCAATCATCGTAACTCTTGGAACAATGATGGTGGCACGCGGTGTTGCGCAGGTTATTACCCACGGCTCGCAGCGAAACACCAACCTTCCTGACAGCTTTGGCTTTCTTGGCAACTTGACGATGTTCGGTACCTCAATCAAGCTACCGGTTGTGCTGATGGTGGTTCTGCTTCTCGTCGCCGTATTTATTGAAAAGAAAATGGTTTTTGGCCGTGTGACTTACTGGATTGGTTCTAACCCGGTTGCGGCGACACTTTCCGGCATCAATCGCGGCTGGCATGTAACCAAGCTGTACCTGTTTAGCGCTGCTATTGCAGGGGCCGTTGGTATTTTGCTCGCATCGGAATTCAAGTCCGGTTTCTCCAACCGTGGTCTGTTGATGGAGTTTGATGCGCTGGTCATTGCGCTGCTTGGCGGTGTGGCGATTGCTGGTGGTTTCGGCTCGGTGATCGGTATGTTCTTCGGCGCAATTATTCTGGCTGTTGTTACCTCTGCTGCCACCGGTCTGGTGCTCTCTCCCGACTGGCAGTTTATTCTAAAAGCGATTGCCGTCTTCCTCGCCATCATGGCGCAAACCTGGGCGCTTGCCCTACGCAATAGGTGAGTGAAATGGCAAACATGATTGAAAACTCACAGAGCTCATTGGGTTCCAGCGTCGCCAAGTTCCTGCGCGAGTACTACATCTACTTCGTTCTTGTCGCCGTTGTTGTATTGCTTGCTTCTGCAAACCTTGACCGGTTTGATCTGTTCGAGAGAGGGAACTTTCTCAACGAGCGCAATATCATCAACATTTTGCGCATATCGGCTCCACTGCTGGTTATCTGCGGCGCATTCACGTTGCTGATGGTTTCTGGCTACATTGATCTATCCGTTGGCAGTGCCATGAGCCTTTCTGCGGTGGTCTATGCGATGCTGGCTATCAACGGCGTACCGTTTCTTCCAGCCTTCCTGATAACCGTGTGCGTAGGCGTGCTGCTTGGGGCTATCAACGGCTTTCTGGTGGTTCGGTTGAAGATTACGCCGGTTATCGCTACGTTGATTACCCTAAGTTTGTATAAGGGCGTTGCGTTACTTCTTGTTGAAGACGGTGTTTCTGCGATCAAGTCCAGCGCGCTGGCTAAGATGCCGAAGTGGTTCAATGACTATGGCCGTGATGGCACATTGCTGAACCTGCCTGCTGCATTCTGGATGGCGGTCGCTGTGACGGTATTGCTGGTAATTGTTCAGCGCCGCGGCGTGCTTGGTAAGTACGCAGCTGCAACGGGCGGAAACCCGACTGCGGCCAAGCTTTCGGGCATCAATACGGGCCGCGTTGTGTTCCTTTTGTACGTTCTTGTTGGCGTTACAGCTGCGCTTGCAGGGATCGCCAGATCGTCGTTCATGTCTCTTGGCGATCCTTTGTCGGGCGACGGTATGGAGCTGACAACAATTCTTGTTGTGTTGCTTGGCGGTACCGCATTCAGCGGCGGGGAAGGTAAAGTTTTGAGATCGTTTTGCGGGGCGTTGATCATCATGTCTTTGACAGTGGGTATGCTGACCATTGTGCCTGCCTATTACCAGACACTTGTGCTTGGGGCTGCGCTTCTCATTGCTGCTGCGTCCAACCACCTTGTTAGCCGAAAGGGAACGTCCTGATGAACTTGGGCGCCCTAAACAGCGAACAGATGCGCCTTATCGCCAGAGTGCTCGTCATGCATTACGAGGAAGGCCACTCTCAGGCAGATATCGCCAAGGAGTTGGAGCTTTCTACCGCGAAAGTTAACCGCCTCATGAAACAGGGGCGGGAGCTTGGGATGGTTCATATAACCATCAAGACACCGCTGGTCCGTTTGTTTGATCTTGAAAACGCGATCTCGAAACGCTGGAACTTGAAGAAGTGTCTGGTTCTGCCAACGGTAGAAGGCAGTCCGGAAATCACACTCAATGAAGTTGGCAAGGGTGCTGCCAATCTGCTGCTCAATAGCATTCGCGATGGGGACACTATCGCGATCTCCGGCGGTAAGACCATCAGCGCTATTATCGAAAACATGCTGCCGGAACAGGCCTATGACGTAACCGTTGTGCCAATGACCGGCGGCATTCAGGGCAAGCACTACACAGACGTGAACCATATCGCCACGTCGATGGCGGAGCGGTTGAACGGCAAGGCGACTTTGATCCACGCACCGCTGCACGCTGCATCCAAAGAGGAGCGGGACATCATCATGTCTTTGCAGTCGGTGAGCACGGTGATGGATGAAGCGCACCGCGCTGCTGTTGCTGTTGTTGGGCTTGGTGCTGTGGTTGGCGATAACGCCACCTACTATGAGGCCCATCCGGTTTCCGAAGAGGACCGCTCAGCCCTTTATGCCTCCGGTGTACGCTCGGAGTTACTCGGCCATCTGGTCAAAGAAGACGGCAGCTTGTCGGATAGCGACCTCAATTCAAGGCTCGTTTCCCTATCTCCTGAGAAGATGGTGAAGATACCCGTCTGCATCGGGGTAGCAGTGGGAAGCGACAAAGTTGAACCAATTATTGCAGCTCTGAACGGTAGCTATGTAAACGCGCTTGTTACAGACGAACAGACCGCAGCAGCGATGCTTGAAAAGGAAAAAGTCCATGCTTGATACAATTCAAACTGAACAGCTGGTTCGGCCTATCGGGCGCTCTGAAATCAACGCGACTGCTGTTGGGCTTGGCACTTGGGCTATTGGTGGCTGGATGTGGGGCGGCACTGATGAAGCCAGATCCATCGCCGCTATTCAAGCATCGGTCGATGAAGGCATTACGCTAATTGATAGTGCGCCTGCATACGGACAGGGTGTTGCGGAAGTAATCGTCGGTAAGGCGCTTAAAGGGCGCCGCGACAAAGTGGTGCTGGCAACCAAATGCGGTTTAGTTTGGCATACCCAGCAGGGCAACCACTTTTTTGACTATGACAGCGGTCCTGTTCATCGCTACTTGGGCAAAGCGTCTATCATCCATGAGGTTGAGCAGAGCCTCAAGCGGCTGGGTACAGATTACATCGACCACTACATCACCCATTGGCAGGATGAAACCACGCCTATTTCCGAGACTATGGAAGCTCTGGAAATGCTGAAAGCGCAGGGCAAAATCCGCTCTATTGGTGCAAGTAATACCTCGGCAGATCAGGTGAAAGCCTATCTTGAGGCAGGCCAGCTTGATGCCATTCAAGAAGAATACTCGATGGTCAAACGTGACCTTGAGGAGCAGATGCTTCCGCTTTGCTCCAATGCTGGTGTTTCCGTTCTTAGCTACTCGTCTTTGGCCCTTGGTCTTCTGGGTGGGCGGATCGGTCCGGACCGTGTGTTTAACGGCGATGACCTTCGCAAAGACAACCCTCGCTTTTCTCTGCCTAACAGGCAGAAGGTTGCCAAGTTGATGGAAGCGATTTCACCAGTGGCAGAAGCGCACAATGCGACGCTGGCCCAGATAGTCATTGCTTGGACGCTTCAACAGCCGGGAATTACGTTCTCCCTCTGCGGTGCGCGTGATGAAAAGCAGGCCAAGGAAAACGCCAAGGCAGGGCGCCTGCGGCTTTCTTCGGAAGATATTTCGCTCATCAACACGGCAGCAGCGAGCCATCTTGTAAACCTCGACGGATAGTCCTCGAAGAATTTTGAACAGAAGGCAACGCCGGAAGTCATTTCGGCGAACAGGAGAGTTATGTCCGAAATTCGTCAAACAAAGCTGGACGAGATCAAGCAGGACAGTGCTTTTGATGCCGTTGTCATTGGCGGCGGTGTCAACGGTATCGGCGTATATCGCGATCTCGCCCTTCAAGGGCTGCGGGTGCTGCTGGTTGAGCGGAATGACTTCTGTTCAGGTTGTAGCGCAGCGCCTTCGCGGATGATCCATGGCGGGCTGCGCTATCTTGAAAACGGTGAGTTCTCGCTTGTTCGTGAGTCTTTGCAGGAACGGGATGCACTGCTTAGGAACGCACCTCACTTTGTGCGCCCGTTGCCAACCGTTATTCCAATAACCTCGATCTTCTCGGGTCTGCTCAATGGTGCTGCCAGCTTTTTTGGTTGGAATGGCAAGCCGTCCAACCGTGGTGTCGTGCCAATCAAACTTGGCTTGGCGCTTTATGATTGGGTGACGCGGAGCAGCCGAATTCTACCACGGCACTATTTCAATAGTGGTAGGGCGACACGTGCAAAGTGGCCTCAACTTACCTCCAAGGTGCATTATTCTGCGGTCTATCATGATGCATGGATAAGTCATCCAGAACGCCTATGCATGGAAATGATCGGAGACGCCTGTGAGAATTCGCCAACTTCAATTGCGCTTAATTATGCGCAGATGAAGCTAGAGGGTGATCAATACGTTGTGGTGGATGGTCTTTCGGGTGAAGAACTTGCTGTAACGCCAAAGGTCATCGTCAACGCGTCAGGCGCATGGCTGGATGAAACCGCGCAAGCCCTTGCAAGCGATAAGATCGATGAGATGGTTTCCGGCACCAAAGGTTCCCACCTCATTCTTGCAAATGAAGCGCTGGTCAAGGCCCTTGATGGGCATATGATCTACTTTGAAAACACTGATGGCCGCGTTTGTATTGCCTTTCCTTATCAGGGCCATGTGCTTGCCGGTTCTACCGATATCCGCGTTGATAAGGCGGCGAGGGAGCGGTGCGAACCAGAAGAGCAGGATTACATTCTGGAATCCCTCAATCTTGTGTTCCCTAATGTCAGTTTGTCAGCAGCAGACGTCGTCTTTTCGTTCAGCGGCATACGCCCATTGCCGAAAAGCTCCCACGGTTATACGGGGCGGATTACGCGCGGCCACTACACTAAGCGCCTTGCTGGTTCGGTTCCACAAATATGCATGATTGGCGGCAAGTGGACGACCTTTCGTGCATTTGCTGAGCAAGCATCTGACGAGGTGCTGGCCGAGCTTGGCAAGAAACGCAGCGTATCCACGCTTGGCCTGACCATCGGCGGCGGTACCAACTACCCCCGCAGCTTTGACGATCTGGTTGCTACGCTTTGCAAGCGTTTTGGGGTGAGCCGTGAACGGGCTGTACACTTGGCAGATCACTACGGTAGCCTTTCATTCAACGTGCAAGGGGCCTGTTCGTTGACGAGTGATTCCTACCTGTCGCCAAATACTCTCTACACCAGAGACGAGATAGCGTTTCTCATCAAATCTGAAGCGGTCGAGACACTTTCAGACCTTGCCCTCCGGCGCACATCGCTAGCGATTACGGGCGAGCTTTCCTCTGAGCTCATCAGTGAGCTTGAGCAGATCATGATCGCCGAAAAACCTCTTTCACCGGATGTTGCCGCCGATCAGCGGCGCACTTTGATCAACGAACTATCGCAATTCCACGCCGTTTCGCAGGAGATGCTGGAAGCGCGAGATAGCGAAAATTACAGGGAATGGAGCAAGCAATGCGGATAAGCCAAAAAGCACGAATGAACCGTATGTTCACCAACGGCGGTTGCCTTGATGTTGCTGTCGATCACGGGGTTTGCAACGAGCCAAGCTTTATGGTCGGGCTGGAGAATATGGAAGGCGTAATGGATACGCTCATCCGCGCCAAGCCAGACGCGATCCAGTGTGCTTACGGACAAGCTGACTTGCTGCAAAACCGGCCGGAAAAGGACAAGCCTGCTCTGGTTATGCGGATCGACATGGGCAATCCATATAACGCGGCGCGTCACCGCGTTATGTGGTCCATGCTGCAAAACCACGAGGAACCGATTATCGGAGCCTTGGAAAAAGATGCTGCCGCAGTTGTGGTGAACCTTTTCATGCTGCCGGATGAGCCGGAGCTGTTCCGCCAATGTATTGAAAACATCTCCAAGGTCAGAGCCGCTTGCGAAAAGTATGGCATGCCATTGATGATCGAACCGCTGGTGATGCTGCCAAACGAAATTCGTGGTGGCTATCAGGTTGACGGCGATGCAGAGAAAATCGTGACCTTGGTTCGTCTCGCATCGGAAATGGGGGCAGATATCATCAAGGCAGACCCTACCGATGATCCTGAGGAATTTCACCGCGTAATCGAAGCAGCGCGTGTACCTGTTCTTGTGCGCGGCGGCGGTAAGGAAGACCTTCGGATCGTGCTGGAAAAGTCCGCCAAGCTGATGGCTCAGGGCGCGAAAGGCATGGTGTACGGCCGTAACATCTATCAACACGACAATCCGCGCGCAGTTGTGGCCGCTCTGATGGCGATCATCCACGAAGGTGCAAGTGGTGGTCATGCGTGGGAGATCTACAACAGTGTCTGAAGCCTATTTCCTCGGCCTTGATGCTGGCAATACGGTTATCAAGGCTGTTCTGTTTGATGAAGTGGGACAGCAGATCGCTATTTGTGCGTTAGATGGGCAGTCTTCTACTCCCAAACCCGGCCACGTTGAGCGTGATCTTGGCGAGCTTTGGGCCAATGCCCAGCATGTGATTGCGGCGTGCATTACCCAGTCGGGAATCGATCCTGCAAAGATCAAGGGCGTTGGCTGTGCTGGACATGGCAATGGTTTGTACCTGCTGGATAAGCAGGGCGAACCACTGGTTGGTATCCAGTCGCTTGATACGCGTGCGGCAGGTCTTGCGAGCGAGCTATGCGAGCAGCACGGCGCGCGGTTCCATGAGCTTTGCTTGCAAAAGCCGTGGCCATCGCAAACGCCGACCTTGCTGTCTTGGATCAAGCAGAACGAGCCCGACGTTTACGCCAGTGCTGCAACTGTTTTGCTCTGCAAGGACTATATCTCCTATCAGCTCACCGGAAAACTGGTGAGCGATATCTCCGACATGTCTGGCTGCGGTATGACCAAATTGCCAGAGGCGAAATACGATCAGGAGCTTATGGCTTTGTATGGGCTGGAAGATGCCTGGTACATGCTGCCTGATCTGCTAGCCCCCTGCGATATTGCTGGGCATGTCACGGCAGAAGCAGCCAAGGCGACTGGACTTATTGAGGGTACACCGGTGATTGCCGGTTTCTTCGATGTGATTTCGTCAGCACTAGGTTCGGGCACAGGGTTACCGGTGCAGGCTTCCATCATCGCGGGTAGCTGGAGCATCAATCAGGTGTTTTCCAGCGAGCCGGTGGTTGATGATAGCGTGTTTATGGTCACCGCCTTTGGTGAAGATAGCTTTGTAAACATTGAAGCAAGTGCCACGTCCGCTGCAAACCTTGAGTGGTTTGTGCGTGAGCTGATTGAGCGCGGGGAACATCATGATGACCCGTTTGGCTATGTGAATAGCAAACTGGGTGATATCGAGCCGAAGGCTGATGACCCGTTCTTCCATCCATTCCTCTATGGTTCCGGGCAGGGTGCTGAATATAGGGCCGGTTTTTACGGCCTCGCTGGTTGGCACAGTGAAGCACATATGCTGAGGGCGCTCTTTGAGGGCGTTCTTTTCGAACACCTTCGCCATATCGATGTGTTGCGCCGTTCCGGCGTTGATTTCAGCAAGGCAACACTGTCCGGCGGAGGCTCTCGCAGCCCTCATTGGCCGCAGATGTTTGCAGATGCTTTGGGAGTTCCCATCACCGTTGCGCAGGCGCGTGAGACTGGTGCTTTGGGCGCAGCAATGGGCGTTGCCATCGCAACTGGCTATGTGGGTAGTTATGAAGAGGCTATCGCCAAGATGACAAGAACCGAAAAGGTTCTGATGCCAGATGCCTCTTTGTCTTCGCACTATTCGGCGCGCTACGAGACTTACCTCAAATTGACAGCATCAATGCGCAGTTTCTGGCAGCAGCAGCTGGAGGAGGCTTGATTGATGGGGGACGCGAGCCTTCTTGAAGGGCGTTACGACTACATCATTATTGGCGGGGGTACGGCGGGGTGTGTTCTAGCCAACCGCCTCAGTGAAGACCCTTCGGTAAATGTGTTGCTTCTGGAAGCTGGCGGCAACGACAATTACCACTGGGTTCATATTCCGGTCGGCTATCTTTATTGCATTGGCAACCCCCGTACTGACTGGATGATGAAAACAGCGCCGGAGAAGGGACTTAACGGTCGTTCTTTGGTTTATCCGCGCGGTAAAGTCCTTGGAGGCTGCACCTCGGTAAATGGCATGATCTACATGCGCGGGCAGGCAGCTGACTTTGACCTATGGCGGCAGATGGGCAATACCGGCTGGGGCTGGGATGATGTTCTTCCGTACTTTTTGAAGTCAGAGGATCATCACAGCGGCACAAGTGACATGCACAGCAGCGGCGGCGCGTGGAAAGTACAAAAGCAGCGCCTTAACTGGGATATCCTCGGAGCGGTACAGGAGGGTGCACGCGAGTTTGGTATCCAGCCTCGTGCTGATTTCAATGACGGTGACAATGAAGGCTCCGGCTACTTTGAAGTGAACCAGAATAATGGAGTTCGCTGGAATACGGCCAAGGGCTTCCTTAAACCTGCTATGAAACGGCCCAACCTATCGGTGCTAACTGGCGCTCTTACAGAAAAGCTTGTGCTTACTGGAAAGAAGGTCGAGGGCGTTCGTTTCAAGCGAAAGGGCAAGCTATTTGAGGCTAGGGCAGAGGGAGAGGTAATTCTTGCGGCGGGGGCTATCAACTCTCCCAAAATTCTTGAACTATCGGGAATTGGAAATGCGGGCGTTTTAAAGAACCATGGCATAGACGTGGTGCATCAACGCGATGGTGTCGGGCAGAACCTGCAAGATCATTTGCAAATTAGAACGGTCTACAAGGTCAAGAACGCCAAAACCTTAAATACCGAAGCGGGTTCGTTGTTCGGCAAAGCCAAGATCGCCTTTCAATATGCGCTCAATCGCTCCGGCCCTATGTCTATGGCGCCAAGCCAGTTCGGTATATTCACAAAATCAGGGCCGGAAGTTGCCACTCCCGATCTGGAGTATCATGTCCAGCCGTTATCGACGGACCGGCTGGGAGATCCTCTGCATCCATTTCCGGCAATTACCGTGTCCGTGTGTAATCTGAGGCCAGAAAGTACGGGCACTTGCCATATCCAGAGCAATGACAGCCAAACCCAGCCAGATATCCGGTTGAACTATCTTTCTACAGAAAATGACCGGCGAATTGCATTGTCATCGGTGAGGCAAGCGCGTCAGATTATGACCGCAAAAGCCTTGGCTGCGCATATGCCTGAGGAGATATTGCCCGGACCGAACATCGATGAAGATGACGAGCTTTTAAGCGCCATTGGTGAGATCGCCACTACGATTTTTCATCCGGTGGGTACATGCCGGATGGGCAGCGATCCCGCATCAGTTGTTGACCCAGAATTGCGCTTTAGGGGCTTGGATGGTCTTAGGGTCGTTGATGCGTCAATCATGCCGAAAATAGTCTCCGGCAATACGGCGTCACCCGTTGTGATGATCGCAGAAAAAGCCGCAGACATGATCAAATCAGCGCGGCCCCGCTAAGGTCTCGCTGATTTTGTAGTGGCGATAGGTATTCCACGCTTTCTTTCGGCCACCACCTTGAGGGATACCTATCGCCCCTAAGTTTTCTTAGCTGAGCAAGCAAGTTGTAATGCGAGAAGGAACGAGTTGGCTTAGTTGGCTAAAAGGTGCCGCATTGAGCTCAGCCTTGCGGGTGTTGTTGTACACAAACTGCGCCCTACCAATGGCTATCACTAGGTTCTGCCAAATACGATAAAGTGCCGATATGGTTGATTCTGTTAAGCTCTTTATGTGGGAAGGTGGCGCTCTTTATATTGGGCCGCTGTTAGATAACTCCGAGCACCGGCATCACGCAGTGCAGGTATGTCTTGGGCTGGACGGGCCGTTTCGTCTTTTCCGAAGTGGAGAGTGGAGCGACGAGCGTTTTGCAGCATTGGCGGCAAATGAAAGCCACTGCCTTGACAGCAAAGGGCATACGGTAGCCATTGCTCTGCTGGATGGGGAATCCGCTAGCGGCTGCCTTTCCACGCAAGACCTGAAGGCGCCCGACTTGGCAGACCTACAGATTCCGTCCAATTGCGAGGAGGCGCGGTGCTTTGCCGAGGCTCTTATTGCTCCTACTCAAATACACTCTCATCAACGAGATATAAGAATTGCTCGTGCGCTCGCTCATATCTCCACGCTTGAGACAAAGCGGGTCACCGCAGCAGAGTTGGCTGATGTTGCGTGCCTATCCGAAAGCCGTTTCATGCACTTGTGGCGGGAGGAGGTTGGCCTTCCCCTTCGCCGCTTTCTTCTATGGCGGCGAGTTATGGACACTATCTTAGCGATCATACAAGGAAGCGATCTAACCGAAGCTGCTCACTTGGGCGGCTTTTCAGATTCCGCTCACTTCAGCCGAACTTTTCGAGAAACCTTTGGCTTAAGTCCTTCCAAACTGCTGCGAAATAGCAGGTTCGTTCAAGTAAGCATCGAGCACATTACCTAGTCTCCTCTTTAACAAGAGGAGACGGTTATGGATCAAAATGCTTATCTTGAAGAAACCGAGATGCTCGATTTTTCCGCGCCGCTGATTGCAGATCTGGCGCACTGGAAAAAGTGGTTGGCTTTGCCCGAAGCTGAGCGTGCCGGTGCGATCTACGATTTCGTGCGTAACGATATCGCGTTTGGATATAACTCTGGAGACACCTTGACTGCATCCGAGGTGCTCGCAGACGGATATGGCCAATGCAATACCAAAGGCACGCTGCTTATGGCGTTGCTGCGCAAAGGCGGCATACCCTGCCGTTTTCATGGTTTCACGATCTATAAAGAGCTTCAGGCTGGGGCTATCCCACCACTATTACAGCGCATTGCGCCAGACGAGATCATCCATAGTTGGGTGGAGGCTTTTGTAAACGGTAAGTGGATCAAGCTTGAAGGCTTCATCATTGATGAGGTTTACATGAAGGCTGTTCAGCGCAGGTTTTCTGGCTCTAAAGGTACCTTCAAAGGATATGGCATCGCGACCAAAGACCTTCAAAACCCGCAGGTGAAATGGACTGGCGGGGATACTTTCATTCAAAAGGAAGGGATCGCGCAGGATTTCGGCATCTATGACCGGCCAGAAGACTTCTATGGTCGGTTTGGAAGTAACCTGTCTGGAATTAAGAAGTGGGCCTACAAACTGGTTCTACGCCACTGGATGAACTGGAATGTTGAACGCATTCGCAGTGGCCATTAGTGCAGACCTATAAGAATGTAGGGGAGTAGGGCGCGGTAAAATCTGCGCTCTTGTTGTTTTGGGGGAAGTTGGCGGAAGTCGACAAACAACGCCCTGGCGGAAGCTTTGAGCTTCGCTAAAAACACTAGCAATTTCAGGGGAAATAGAAAGTTGGAGGCGTCGACCGGAATCGAACCGGTGTACACGGATTTGCAATCCGCTGCGTCACCACTCCGCCACGACGCCGCCGGTGGTGTGAGAGGGCTTTTCTGACATTTGCCGCCTTTAGTCAAGCGGTGTTGTGGCCTTGAAATGATTGTATTGTGTAAAAATGCCGTTTTTGTGGATTTTGATTTGTATAAACCCATATAATTACAGCAGTTTTCCACTGTGACTTGCTCTAAGGGCAGCTTGGCGCATCAAAGAAAAATAACTCTTTTGCGATTTCCTGAGGGATATTACGCATAAATGCTGCAATTATCCGTGTTGGCTTGCTTGTTTTTGAATTGTGGGAGCTATAATGATCCCAAAGTGCATAGGCGCAGTTTGCAATCGAGGAAAAAATGGTAGATTTCAGCCAGTCTCGCAAAAAGATGGTCGACAACCAACTCCGGCCCAATGACATTACGGATCGGCGTATCTTGCAGGCCATGGGCGAAATACCGCGAGAGCGCTTTGTGCCAGAGAGTTTTCGAAGCCTTGCCTATATTGATGAGGACCTGCCTGTTGTAGCAGATCGCAGCCGCAATATTCCCAAGCCTCATATTTTTGGGCGTATGGTTCAGCTGGCGCAGATCAAGTCAACAGATGTGGTTTTGTTTGTAGGCGCTACCGCTGGCTACGGCGTATCTGTTGTTTCCAAGCTTTGTGATTCTGTTGTTGGTATTGACGAGGACGAAGAGCTCGTGAACAGCGCGACCGAGACTCTTGTTGATCTTGGTATTGAAAACGCCGCTGTTGTGCATGCTGCCCATAAAAGCGGATATCCCGCTGATGCGCCTTATGATGTCATCTTTATCAATGGCGCAATTGACGGCGTGCCGGAAAGCCTGCTGGGCCAGCTAAAGGACGAGGGGCGTCTTGTGGTTGTAGAAGGTCTAGGCGGCGCGGGCGTTGCCATGCTTTACCAGAAGAACGGCGAAGCTGTGACAGGGCGCTTTGGTTTCAACGCAAATGCGCCACGATTGCCAGGTTTTGAACAACCTGTGACCTTTAATTTTTAGGGTCTCAAATTCAGGTCTAGCCAGAAAACAGGAGGGAAAACCGAGGTGTTGTCCCTCTCCGAATACAATTGGTTACGACTTTTCGGTTGTCTATCGGTTAGATATAGTAATAATGGCACGTTAATACCTGTGGGCTTTCGGGCTTGTGGCTGCGCGGTGGGCGCTGCCACCACCCTGTAGGTTGTTGCTGTTTTTCCTCAGTGCCTACCTTTTTTGCAGAAAAGGTCTGTCTGCCTGCTTTTCGTGTTTAGCCAAAAGGCTATAGTACGTACCAATTGTTTCGTTTTGGAATTGACGCGGTGGCGGGCTCGCTCCGCCAAAGTTGAGGCTTTTAAAGTGGTTTCACTCAAACTCAAATCAGCTGCGGTCGCCGGCCTATGTGTAATGATGGCAGGCAACGCGAACGCGCTGACTATAAACGACGCTCTTTCAACGACATACCAGAATAACCCATCGTTGAATGCGGCTCGTGCTCAGCTGCGTAGCGTAGATGAAAATGTGCCTCAGGCCCTCTCTGGATGGCGTCCTAGTATCTTTGGTAGCCTTAGCTCTGGATTCGTGAATCGCTCTTCTACCGGTTTCACTGAAAAAGGCTTTAACGATACGACTGTCGCAGTGCAGATGACCCAGCCGCTCTTCCGTGGCTTTAGAACGGTCAACTCCACACGTCAGGCTGAAGCGATTGTTCGCTCTCAGCGTGAAGAACTTCGTACAACCGAGCAGGACGTTCTCTTTCAGGCATCCACTGCCTATATGGACGTGATCCGCGATACAGCGCTTGTTTCTCTTCGCCGGAGCGATTTGAAGTTCCAGGAAGAAAACCTTCGCGCAGCGCAGGATCGCTTTAGCGTGGGTGAGGGTACCCGTACTGATGTGTCCCAGTCTGAAGCTGGCCGCGCTCGTGCGCAGTCTGCCCTGAACACTGCACTTGCCAATCTAAACACCAGCCGCGCTGTTTTCCGTCAGGTTATCGGTGTTGATCCGGTGAATCTGAGCGCTAAAACCAATATCACCAATCTGCTGCCACGCAATGTTGGCTCTGCGGTGACTGTTGGTCAGGAGGAACATCCGGCAATCCTTTCCGCGGTCAACCTTGTTGATGCGGCGATGTTTGGTGTTAAGACTGCAGAAGGTCGTTTGCTTCCAACTCTTGATTTGGAAGGCAACCTTTCTCACAACAACAACACGCTCGATGGTGTAGGCGGTGGTTCTACCAACACAGCTTCTGTGTTCGGCCGTATGACTGTGCCGATCTATCAGGCTGGCGCTGTTTCTTCCACAATCCGTCAGGCTAAGGAAGAACTGAGCCAGACGCAGATTCTGGTTGATGTTTCCCGCGATACCATCCGCGCTCGTGCAATTTCCGCTTGGGGCCAGTTGAACGCGTCTATCGCGTCCATCACCGCTGCTGAGGCAGAAGTTGCTGCTGCACGTCTGGCTTTGGAAGGCGTTATCGAAGAGCAGCGTGTTGGTCAGCGTACCACTCTCGATGTTCTCGATTCTCAGAGCGATCTCATCAACGCGCGTGTAACTCTTGTTACCGCACAGCGTGACCGCGTTGTTGCAGCTTACGCGCTGCTTTCTTCTGTTGGTCGCCTGAACTACGAAACCCTTGGTCTTACCGGTGCTCGTTATGATGCAACCGAGCATTATGACCAGGTTCGTGACAAGTGGTTCGGTCTGCGCACCCCAGATGGTCGCTAAGAGCGAAAAACAAAGTAGATTTAGGGGCCTTCGGGCCCCTTTTTTGTTGGCTAATTGCCTCAGTCCGCCGTTGCTCTTGGGGAGTACATGTCTCCCTAGATGCGGTTCTGCCAGCTTGCTTTCATATGTATTCGGGTAAGGGGTAATCCTATTTACATGGGGAAATAAGGGCTTAGGCCGCAGCTAGTTGCTTTTTGACTTCGTATTTACCCCTATAATTAACGGGGCGATATATTTGGGTGCATCAGTTTGGTGTGCGGGGGTAACAAAGGCGAGGCGCTGTCATGGGAGAACGATCTCCATCAAAGGATCCTTCAATGGAGGATATTCTCAGCTCGATCCGCAAAATCATCTCAGATGATGATGAAGGGGCTCCACAGAGCGGAGAAGATGAAGCGTTAAGCGCAGATACCGAGCTTTCCCAAGAAGAGCTGGACAAACTTTTCGATAGTCCCGTAATGGCTGAGCCAGAGCCTGAAGTCTCCAAGGAAGCTGATGTTCTTGAGCTGACCGAAGCGCAGGCAATTTCCTCTGATCTTCCCATCGTCAATGGCTTGCCTGATGGAGATACAGGTGAGGGCGGTGATATTGCCTTTATGGAAGAAGCTGAGCCGGAGATGCCAGCAGAGATCGCCCGTCAGGAAGATATCGACGATCTGTTTGCCAAGCCAGACCCTGTCGCCACTGCTCCTGAGCCAGCACCACAACCCGCGCCAACCATTTCTGCTGAGAGCATAACTGCGCAAGTGAGCAGTGAGCCTATCCAGACTCTGCTTTCCGATCAGGCAAATCAGGCGGTCTCCAGTTCCTTCAACGGCCTTGCCACAACGCTCCTTTCCCAGAACGCCCGTACGCTTGAGGATTTGGTTGCCGAGATGCTGCGACCTATGTTGAAATCTTGGCTGGATCAACACCTGCCCTCTATGGTAGAGCGTCTGGTGCAGCAGGAAATTGAAAGAATTTCCCGCAGTCGATGACCCTGCGGAATTCGGCTAGATAAAGCGCTGCTTCGGGCGGCGCTTTTTTGTTGTCAGGTGTTTTGCGGGCGTAGCTGCGTATAGGTGTGGTTTCGCTGGCCTGTCAGTGTTGACAGAAGGGGTGCAATCCGGTTTACACCGAGACAAACTCCAAAATTGGAAGAAAGAAATAATGCTCGACAAGACATATGAGGCGGCCACCGTTGAGCCGCGGATTTACGAAGCCTGGGAAAAAGCTGATGCCTTTAAGGCGGGCGCTGGCGCTGTGGATGGCGCGGCGACTTATTCCATCGTGATTCCGCCGCCAAACGTGACAGGCTCCCTGCATATGGGCCACGCGCTGAACAACACTTTGCAGGACATTATGGTTCGCTACCAGCGTATGCGCGGCCGCGATGTTCTTTGGCAGCCAGGTATGGACCACGCAGGTATTGCGACCCAGATGGTTGTTGAGCGCCAGCTTGCTGCAAATGGTGAACCTTCCCGCCGTGACATGGGCCGCGACGCCTTTGTTGATCGCGTTTGGAAGTGGAAGGGCGAATCCGGCGGTATGATCTTTAACCAGCTCAAGCGTCTTGGCGCGAGCTGCGACTGGTCCCGCGAGCGCTTCACCATGGATGAAGGCCTGTCCAAGGCTGTTCTCGAAGTTTTCGTATCTCTTTACAAAGAGAACTTGATTTACAAAGACAAGCGCCTTGTAAACTGGGACCCTAAGCTTCTGACCGCGATTTCCGATCTGGAAGTAGAGCAGGTCGAAACCAAGGGTAATATGTGGCACTTCCGCTATCCGCTTGCGGATGGTGTGACCTATGACTTCCCTGTCGAGTTTGATGAGGAAGGCAAGCCAACTGCTTTTGAAAAGCGCGACTACATTGTTATCGCGACAACCCGTCCTGAAACAATGCTGGGCGATACCGCTGTTATCGTTCACCCAGAAGACGAGCGCTTTGCAAGCCTGCATGGCAAGGAAATCATCCTGCCGCTGGTAGGCCGCCGTATTCCTATTCTTGCTGACGATTACGTTGAAATCGAAACCGGCACCGGCGCGATGAAAGTTACGCCTGCGCACGACTTCAACGACTTTGATATCGGCAAGCGCCACGACCTGCGCCAGATCAGCGTTATGGATCGTGAAGCGAACATCATTCTTGCTGAAAACGCTGACTTCCTTGAAGGCGTTGAAGAAAGCGAAATCCTCAAGGCAACCATTGCTGCGTTGGATGGCGTTGAGCGCTTTGCTGCGCGTAAAGCTATCGTTTCCATGCTGGAAGAGCAGGGCCTTCTGGACGAGATCGTTGAGCACGCACACATGGTTCCACATGGTGACCGTGGCGGCGTTCCGATCGAGCCTATGCTGACCGACCAGTGGTACGTTGATGCAAAGACCCTTGCGCAGCCTGCTATTGCATCTGTTCGTGAAGGCCGCACCAAGTTTGTGCCTTCTAACTGGGACAAGACCTACTACGAGTGGATGGAAAACATTCAGCCGTGGTGTATTTCCCGTCAGCTGTGGTGGGGTCACCGTATCCCTGCATGGTACGGCCCAGAAGGCAAAGTCTTCGTTGAAAAGAGCGAAGAAGAAGCTCTGGCTGCTGCAAAGGCGTTCTATGGCAAAGATGCCGAGATCGTTGATGTAAACGACGCTCTGGTTCGCCACGAAAAGGGTGACGATGCTGTTATCGCGCTTTACCGCGATGAAGACGTGCTCGACACTTGGTTCTCTTCTGCGCTTTGGCCGTTCTCTACCCTCGGCTGGCCAGATAAGACCCCTGAGCTTGCTCGCTACTACCCGACTTCGGTTCTGGTAACCGGTTTCGACATCATCTTCTTCTGGGTTGCCCGTATGATGATGATGGGCAACCATTACATGAAGACCGAGCCGTTCCACACCGTGTACATCCACGCCCTTGTTCGCGATGAAAAGGGTCAGAAGATGTCCAAGTCCAAGGGCAACGTTATCGACCCTCTGGAACTGATGGACGAATATGGTGCGGATGCTCTGCGCTTTACCCTTGCTGCAATGGCTGCACAGGGCCGCGACATCAAGCTGGCGACCTCCCGCGTTGCTGGTTACCGCAACTTTGCAACCAAGCTCTGGAACGCATGCCGCTTTGCGGAAATGAACGAGTGTTTCCGTCAGGAAGGCTTCGACCCAGCGCACGCAAAGCTTACTGTTAACCGCTGGATCGTAACTGAAACCAGCCGCCTGATCCGTGAAGTGTCTGAAGCTATCGACACCTACCGCTTCAACGATGCTGCAAACAGCGCTTACCGCTTTGTTTGGAACACGTTCTGTGACTGGTATCTGGAACTGGCAAAGCCAATCTTCAACGGCGATGATGAAGAAGCTAAAGCAGAAACCCGCGCAACTGCTGCTTGGGTTCGTGATGAAACTCTTAAAGTGCTTCATCCGTTTATGCCATTCATCACTGAAGAGCTTTGGACCCGTACACTGGAAGCAGAGGGCGGAAGCCGCGATGGTCTGCTTTCTCTGACCCGTTGGCCTGAGCCAATTGGCGAAGATGCGTCTGCTGCTAGCGAAATCAACTGGCTACTTGAAGTTATCTCGCAGATCCGCTCTGTTCGCTCTGAAATGAACGTTCCTGCGGGTGCGAAGGTTCCTGTGGTTCTGACCGGCGCTTCTGAAGTGACCAAGCAGCGTCTTGCGATCCATGAAGGCGCAATCATGAAAAACGCACGCGCTGAAAGCGTAAGCGTTGCTGATGAAGCTCCTCAGGGTTCTGCTCAGATCGTTGTTGGCGAAGCAACCATCTGTCTGCCGCTTGCTGGCGTTCTTGATCTGTCATCCGAAAAAGCTCGTCTTGAGAAGGAAATGGGCAAGATCGACGGTGAGTTGGACAAGATCGGCAAGAAGCTGGAAAACCCACGCTTCGTCGAGAAGGCTCCGGCAGAAGTTGTTGCTGGTGAGAAAGAACGTATGGCTGAACTGTCAGAGCGCAAGGTAAAGGTCAGCGAAGCGCTGGCTCGTCTTGCAGCACTTGGCTAAGCCGACTTAAATTTGAAATTAAAGAACGCCGGTCCACAAGGCCGGCGTTTTTTACTGCCTTTGCCTTGAAAATAACGAAACTGCGGGGATGATCTGGTGTTTCTTGGGTGATTGCCGCCTGTTTGCCCTATTCCTACCTTTTCCCAGCACTATTCCTTTGCTACAGGCTAGGGCAGTATGACTGGTGACTCACTTGTTTCCGGAATTGGATAGAATGACTTTACGTTTTCCACGTTCGTGGTTCCGTCACACCGCGTTTGCGGCTGTTGCAGTGGCGGGGTGTTTTGTTAGCGTAGCAGATACGCACGCCGCGAAAATTGAAAATCCGATTGCAGTTTTTAACGGCTTGGACAAAATCACCGGCCGCTTGATCGAGTTTGACGTTTACATCGGCGAAACTGTCCAGTTTGGTGCGTTGCAGGTAACTCCGCGCGTTTGCTACACCCGCCCGCCGACAGAAGCTGCCAAGACCACCGCGTTTCTAGAGGTGGATGCGCTTACCTTGAATGATGAGGTGCAGCGGATCTTTACCGGCTGGATGTTTGCGGCAAACCCTGGCGTGCACGCTGTCGAGCATTCGGTTTATGATGTGTGGCTGGTAAACTGTAAGCGCAGCTCCAAAATCAAGCCGCCTGAAGGTTATTCCGGCCCTGCAGTAGAAATTGAACCTGAGCGTGATGAGCTAGCAGGCGCTGACTTCGTCAGTACCGGCGATATTCCGCTTCCATGGCCAAACCCACTGCGGTTCTAAGTTCTATGATAATTAGAGAGCGCTGGCGTCGTCTATTATTGCCAGCGCTTCTGCTCCGCTAACGTCGTCTTGCAATGCAAAGAAGTTAGCGGGGATCTGGAGCGCGGCCTCCAGCTTTTCCATATAGATATCCCGATCAATCTCTATGACGCCAAACTGCGCCAGATGATCGGTGAGAAACTGCGTGTCCAGCAGAGTAAAGCCGCCTTTGATGAGGCGCGCAACAAGGTGCACAAGAGCGACCTTGGATGCATCTCTTTCCCGTGAAAACATCGTCTCGCCAAAAAACGCGCTGCCAAGGTTTACACCGTATAGGCCGCCTACGAGATTGCCTTCTTTGTAAACCTCGATGGTCTGGCAGTAGCCTTTATAGAAGAGGGCTCCGTACAGCTCTTTGATGGGCCCGTTGATCCACGTTTCCTCACGGTCGGGAGTAGGGGCGGCGCATGACTCGATAACAGCTTGAAAGTCGGTCGAGACGCGAATTTCAAAACGGTCGGAGCGAACGGTTCGGCGTAATCTTTTGGGAATGTAGAAGCTATCGAGAGGCAAGTTGCCCCGATGCTCCGGCTCCAGCCAGAAGATGGTGGGGTCGTCGGCAGATTCTGCCATAGGAAAAACGCCGCAGGCGTATGCTTTTAAAAGCACCTGCGGCGTAATTTCAAATTTCTGGTCGTCAGGCTCGTTCGCCATAGGACCCTGTCCTTGTTGTCAGTTCAGAGCCTCTGGATTAGAGGGTCTGTTCTTCTTTCAAGAATTTTTCCAACCAGTGGATGTCGTAGGCACCGTTTGCGATGTCCTGATTGTCCACCAGATCGGAAAAGAGCGGGATGGTGGTCTGGATGCCATCTACAACGAATTCGTGCAGACAACGACGCAGACGCATCAAGCACTCTACGCGGGTCCGGCCATGTACGATGAGCTTGCCGATGAGGCTGTCGTAGTATGGCGGGATGGTGTAGCCCTGATAAACGCCGGAATCTACGCGAACACCAAGACCGCCCGGTGGGTGGTAGTAGGTGATGGTGCCAGGAGATGGCACAAACGTACGCGCGTTTTCAGCGTTGATACGGCACTCGATCGCGTGACCGGTAAAGCGGATATCGTCCTGTGAAATGGTCAGAGGCGCGCCAGAAGCGATGCGGATCTGCTCGTTCACAAGGTCAATACCTGTAACCATCTCGGTTACTGGATGCTCTACCTGAAGACGGGTGTTCATTTCGATGAAGTAGAACTCGCCGTTTTCATAAAGGAACTCGATGGTGCCTGCACCGCGGTACTTCATCTTGCGCATTGCTTCTGCGCAGATTTCACCGATCTGCTGACGCTGAGCGTCATTGAGAGCAGGGGATGGGCACTCTTCGAATACCTTCTGATGGCGGCGCTGCAAGGAACAGTCACGCTCACCGAGGTGGATCGCGTTACCCTGACCATCGCCCAGAACCTGCACTTCGATGTGACGAGGCTGGCCGAGGTACTTCTCCATGTACATCGCATCGTCACCGAAAGCAGCTTTTGCTTCGGAACGTGCGGTAGACAGAGCGGTATCAAGCTCAGCAGCTGTGCGGGCAACCTTCATGCCGCGACCACCGCCGCCTGCTGCTGCTTTTACAAGCACAGGGAAGCCGATTTTCGCTGCGATGGCATGGTGATCGTCTTCAGGGCGTACTGCGCCGTCAGAGCCTGGAACAACCGGAATACCGAGTTCCTGAGCGGTCTGCTTAGCCACAATCTTGTCGCCCATCATGCGGATGTGCTCAGAGGTTGGGCCAATGAAGGTGATGCCGTGTGCTTCCAGAATTTCTGCAAAACGAGCGTTTTCAGAAAGGAAACCATAGCCTGGGTGAACCGCATCGGCGCCAGTGATTTCACAGGCAGCCAGAATCTGCGGAATGTTCAGGTAGCTGTCGCGGGCGATTGGCGGGCCAATACACACACTTTCGTCAGCAAGGCGCACGTGCATCGCGTCCTGGTCGGCTGTGGAGTGAACCGCCACGGTGCGGATACCCAGCTCTTTACAGGCACGCAGAATGCGAAGTGCGATCTCGCCGCGGTTTGCGATGAGGATCTTCGAAAACATTGGAGCGGGCTCGATATTATTCAATAATGACAAGAGGCTCACCAAATTCTACAGGCTGACCGTCTTCGACCAGGATCGCGGTTACCTTACCAGACTTTGGAGATGGGATCTGGTTCATGGTCTTCATTGCTTCGATGATAAGCAGGGTATCGCCTTCACGAACAACGGAGCCAACTTCGATGAATGCGCGAGCGCCTGGCTCTGGAGCCATGTAAGCGGTGCCAACCATTGGGGAAGCAACTGCGCCAGGGTGGTTTGCAGGGTCAGCAGAAACTGCAACTTCTACCGGAGCTGGAACTGCCGCTGCAACAGGTGCAGCATATGCAGGAGCAGCGCTTGCTGCTTCGATAGTCACCTGACGGGCGACGCGGACACGGAAATCTTTTTGTTCCAGTTCAATCTCGGTCAGGTTCGTTTCATCGAGAAGAGTTGCGAGCTGACGGATCAGGTCCTGGTCAAACTTGGTTGCTTTCGTCATGTTTTAATCGTCCAGTTCGTGTCGCTCAGGCCAGCAAAGCCAGAGTTCCATTAATGTGGGCGCAAGCCTCAAGGGAGGCAGCATCCCGTATTTAAATCCTGAAAGCCAGTGTCCACCGTCGTGGCGGCTTTCTTCAATGCAGTAGGGCGGCCTTTAAAAAACTTAGCCGTATGTCCCAGTTGTCTCTTCAAACGATCTGTCCGATGAGACGGTTGACGCGAAATCCTTCCTGACCCCACCCACATATTTGGGTATTCGGGGCGGTCAGAGCCCGTCAGTTATTCCTTCAAACGCGACCTCTTTCTGAAAGCAGAAAGGGTAAGCATGTCTATACACCACCCCTTGCCCTATCACACCTGCATTTGGTGAGTAAGGCCCATCAGGTCAAGATGGGATAGACTTTCGTTTGCGCACTTATATGATCAAGGCGGATCGAGGAAAAGACCTCAATCCGCTTTGCTGCCAAGTTCTTTACGATTTCATGTCATTTGCAGGTGTTTTTTGCCCTGCAAGCAACACTTATTTACGCTGCGCGTCGATTTTTTCCTTCAGCGCGTCATATCCAACTGCGCCAACAAGGACGTCGGAACCGATCGCGTAAGACGGTGTGCCGGTTAGGCCAAGCGCATTTGCGATGGTGTAAACTTCCTGCAAGGTTGCCTGAACCGCGCCGGAATCCATTGCCTTTTCAACTTCTGCTTTGTCGAGGCCAAGATCCGTTGCCGCTTTCATCGCGGTTTCAAGGTTCGCACGGCCTGCTTGGGACATAAGAACAGCGTGGAAGTCAGAGTATTTTTCTGGTGCCAGCTCGTTTACAGCAATTGCAACTTTTGCTGCGTCGAGGGAAGGCTGACCAAGAACTGGAAACTCCTTGAGAACAACACGCAGGTTGCTGTCTTCCTCAATCAGGCGGTACATGTCGGCCATTGCGCGTTTGCAGTAGCCGCAGTTGTAGTCGAAAAACTCAACAAGCGTTACATCGCCTTCCGGATTGCCAAGCACAACTTGATTGTCAGAATCGAAGAGAATGTCGGAAATCTCTGCCAGCGCCTGCTTTTTAGCAGCTTCTTCTTCAGCAACGCGGCGCTCTTCCAAAACGGTAAGCGCTTCGGCGATTACTTCAGGGTTCTCGATAAGGTATTCGCGAACGATGGTTTCTACCGCTTCACGGTCAAGAGCGTTGTCACTTGCCATGGAAGGCAGTGGTGCTGCGAAAGCTACAAGGCTAAGGCCGAGAGCGGCGGTTTTCAAAATCTTCAATTCTTCAACTCCAAATGCCATCAATGGCGGTTGAGTTCCTATCGCTGTAGGGCTCGGTCCACTTTGTAGGACAGAATATCGTCCGCTTGCTGCCACGAGATGGTGCCGACCTTCAAGCTTTTTTTCGCGCGAGCCGCGTAGCGCTGTGCGCCGCGTACATCACCGCGTGCCATAAGTCCGCGTGCGGTGGCAAGGTCCGCCTGAGGCTGATCACCCATTCGTGAATGGGCAATAGCAAGCTGGGCAAAGCCCATAGCAGAATTAGGGTCTTTTTGTAGTGCGCCAGTGAGCAGGCGTTTTGCTTCTGGCAGGTATTGCTTATTGTTGGAGGCAACAAGGGCAAAACCAAGCCAGACTTCAAACTGCGGATTACCTGGATAGAGCGCAAGGGCCTTTCTAAATGGGGCTATGGATGCTTTTGGCTTGCCACCTTCAAGAAAAGCCTGTCCTTTTAGCTCGTAAAGATATGGGTTTTCCGGCATTTGGCGGATCAATCCGTCAATGGCCTTTGCCGCTTTTGACGGGCTGGATGACTGCATCGTTGCAATAGCGCGAGCGTACTGTGCAGGAAGCGACTTGTTAGAGCGCGGGAACTGGCGGAAAACTGTATTCGGGTGATTGGTAAACGCAACGAGCTTTGCCTTCACCATCTCATGTTTGAATTTCAAGCGGTCTGAAACGCTTTTATTGAAGTGCGGGCTCTTCTTCGCTTTTACAGAAAGCGCGTTATAGCGCTCGCGCGGCATAGGGTGGCTGATAGCGTACGGATCAGCGTAGCGTGCAGCAAAAAGCGTTTGATCTGCCATGCGGTCGAACGTTTTCAGCATGCCTTTTGGCGAAATACCAGCGCGGCTCAAATATTTAAGCGCAGCTTGGTCTGCTGATGATTCTTCAGAGCGGCGATAGGCAAGAAATGTTCTCTGGCCCAGTGCGCTACCGCTCATAGCTGCTGCTGCACCGCCTCGGGCAACATCTGCATTACCTGTTCCTGCACCGGCAGCAATTGCACCTGCACCAAGGATCATGCCGATAACGGAGATAATCTCCGCGCTGGAGGCTGCTTGGCGCATACGCACAAGGTGGTTGCCGGTTATGTGGCCGGTTTCGTGAGCAATAACGCCGATGACTTCCTCAGGTGTTTCAGCTTCCATAATAACGCCGAGGTTGATGAACATGCGGCGGCTATCAGGAACGAAAGCGTTGAAGCTCTTATCGTTTACGAGAATGATGTCTACCTGACCGGAGCGTAGGCCCGCTGCCCGAAAGATCGGTTTTGCATATTCTCGAAGAAGATCTTCTGCCTCGGCATCTCTAACCAGCGGTAACCTGCCGGCCTGTGCGTAAACAGGGGTGACAGAGAAGCTGGTCAGGAGCACCGAAAGGGCAGTTCCCGTCGCAACTGCAGTTTTTGCAAGCGTCGTACGGGTGCGCAAAGCAACATGCGTCAACTTAGAGATCGTTTGGGTGAACTGCTGCAAAATATGCCCCTTTGTGGCAGAGATCGGTTCAATAGAGCGAACTGAACCTACACCATATCCGATAGAAAAAGGCTTAACCATCGAAGCTGGGCCGAAATGGGGCAGGGCTAACCCGTTTTTGATCGGTCTGTGTACAACTTGAGAGTTAGGCTAAAGGTTCAGCGGTGGGCGACTGCCAGCGCAGATTTTCAGGCAATTTTGATGGGACAAAGGCTTGGCTTCTATGGCACTTCGGCTCAGCTCTAGTTTTAGTTGATATTTCAACATCCTAATGTTGCTGAGGGTGGCTTGCCAATTGGGCCGATATTTTGTTCATTAGGGCCAACATAAGTGAGCGCACGGTATGACCGTGTGAAGGGCGCTACGGATCATACCGTAACACCCTGTTTTTTGTTGGGGCATTAGTCATGCAGAATAATCTCAAAGCTTCCCGCCGTAGCGGGGTAGATGCATTTCTGGCGATGGACGTGATGAGCGCTGCCAACAAGCTGGAAGCGGAAGGACATCAAATCCTTCATATGGAGCTTGGGCAGCCGGGGGCGCCTGCACCAAAACCTGTTCTGGAAGCTGCGCGCCGGATGCTGGAAGACGGCCGTCTAGGCTACACCGAAGCTATGGGCATTCCTGATCTTAGGACTGCGATCTCAGGCTATTACAAACGGCACTTCGCGATCGATGTTCCTGAAAGCCGCGTAATGATCACAACGGGTTCGTCCGCTGGCTTTAATCTTGCGTTTCTAGCTGGTTTTGATGCTGGTGACCGCATTGCGCTAACCGCGCCGGGTTATCCTGCATATCGCAATATTATCAAGGCGCTTGGTCTGGTTCCTGTTGAGATTGAAGTCGGGCCTGATACGCGATGGTCATTGACTGCCGAGCGGTTAAGGGAAGAGCATGCAAAAGCCCCTTTGAAGGGCGTTCTCATTGCAAGCCCTGCCAACCCTACAGGCACCATGATGACGCCGGATGCGCTCCGCTCTCTGGTTGAAGCTTGTGACGAGCTTGGCATCTGGTTCATTTCAGATGAAATCTATCACGGCCTTGCCTTTTCAATGGAAGAGGAGACTGCTTTGCGGTTTTCTCAAAATGCGATCATCATCAATAGCTTTTCCAAGTACTACTGCATGACAGGATGGCGTATTGGCTGGATGGTGTTGCCTGAGGCGCTTGTTCGCCCAGTCGAGCGGATTGCGCAAAGTCTTTATATCTCGCCTCCAGCGCTTTCGCAGGTTGCAGCTGCTGCGGCATTTGATGCGACTGAAGAGCTGGAAGTGATCAAGCAAGGCTATGCAAGGAACAGAGAGATTCTGCTTTCTGGCTTGCCTGCGGCTGGTTTTGAGGAGCTGCTACCGGTTGATGGTGCGTTCTACGTTTATGCGAATACGCGTCGCTTTTCTAACGACTCCAAAGAGTTCTGCCAGAAGATGCTTCAGGAAACCCATATCGCAGCGACGCCGGGCGCAGATTTTGACCTCGTGCGTGGTGCTGGCTACATGCGGTTTTCTTTTGCCGGACCAACGGACCACATGCAGCTTGCTATGGACCGGTTGAAGGACTGGCTTCGCTAGGCGCCTAAAACTCTCAAGCAGATACAAAAAAGGCGGCTCAATGAGCCGCCTTTTTTTCTTGAATAGTTCAATTAGAAGAAGGAGCGGCGCTGCCACCAGCCGCTACGTGGCGAATCTTCTTCTTTTTCAACTGTAACAGTCTGGTCCTGACTAACTTTTTCAGTTGTTACAACTGGCTTAGCAGGTGCTTTTGGGCGGGCTTTTTTAGCTGCTTCATCTGCGGTGTCTTCAGAAGCTGCCTCGACTGGCGCTTCCTCAGCCTTTGCAGGTGCAGAAGGTTCGCTTGGCGTTTCAATCGCAACAACTTCACCTTCAGGTGAAACGAGCACGACAGAGTCCGAAGCAGAAGGCTCTTCAACTTTTACAGCCGGTGCTTCAGCCTTAACTTCAGCAGGCGCTTCAACAGCTACCACTGCAGTAACAGGCTCTGAAACAGCAGGCTCTACGACTGCCTCAACAACAGGAGGTGCTTCCGCTACTGCTTCAGCAGCTGATGGCGCTGGAGTTTCTTCCGCAGCAGCTTCCGCCGCTTTGGCAGCCTTTTCAGCCTTTGTTGTTCTGCGGCGGCGTGGCTTCTTAGGTTCCACAGGTGCCTCAGCCGGAGCTTCCTCTGCTTCTACCGGTTTAGCAGCCTCTTCTGCTACCGCAGGCGCTTCAACTTCAACAGCTGGTGCCTCTGGAGCAGGGGAGGTTTCGCTTGCTTCGGCAGCAGCTTCAGCAACTACAGGCTCAGAAGGTGCTTCTGCTGCTTCAGGCGCTGCAACGGCTTCACCTTCTTGCGCTTCACCGTCTGCATCCTGTGCTTCGGAGCCATCCATCTCTTCACGACCGGTACGGCGGCTGCGACGACCACCACGGCGACCACGGCGGCGACGGCGGCGGCGATCATCACCCTGATCATCATCATCGTCGGAAGATGCTTCGTCAGATGCGCCTTCTTCAGAGGCTTCTGCGTCACCATTTTCAGTCGCTTCAGCGGAAACCTCTGTTTTTTCGCCATCAGCCTCTTCGTCAGCAGAGCCGTTTTCTGCGTCCATGCCTTCATCACCGTGCTTACCACGACGACGACGACGACGACGGCGGCGGCGACGATCACGGTTATCACCGTCATCGGAGTCGCGGATTTCTTCTGCCTCTACTTCGTCCTCTTCAACCTCAACAGGCTGCTCGATCATCTCCAGTTCGGCCGGTGTCAGGCTGTCTGGCTGAATGGTCGGAGAGAGCGCCTTAGGGCGGTAAACCAGCTTTGCAGGCTCGCCGCGCTCGAAGGAGTAGTGCTGGCCGGCAATGCTATCATCAGCAAGAACGGCGATAGTCAGACCAAAGCGAAGTTCCAGATCGGTGAGGTGACCGCGCTTCTGGTTGAGAATGTAAAGAGCAACATCAACTGGAGTGTGGACGTTGATGTTATGGGAAGAGTCACGCAGCAGGTGATCTTCAAGAGAGCGCAAGATGTGCAGCGCTACAGATTCCACGGAGCGCACCATGCCAGAGCCATGGCAATGCGGGCAGATGACGGAAGAGCTTTCCAGAACGCCGGTGCGAATACGCTGGCGGGACATTTCCAGAAGGCCGAAGTGAGAAATGCGACCAACCTGAATGCGGGCGCGGTCAGACTTCAGGCACTCTTTCAGCTTGCGCTCGACGGAGCGGTTGTTGCGGCTCTCTTCCATATCAATGAAGTCGATAACCACAAGACCTGCAAGGTCGCGCAAACGGAGCTGACGGGCGATTTCTTCCGCAGCTTCAAGGTTCGTCGCGTGTGCGGTGTCCTCGATGTTCTGCTCGCGGGTTGCTTTACCGGAGTTCACGTCGATGGAAACCAGAGCTTCAGTCTGGTTGATAACAATGTAGCCGCCGGACTTCAGGGTAACCTGAGGCGAGAACATAGCATCAAGCTGCGCTTCTACACCAAAGCGGGTGAAGATCGGCGTTGCGTCACGGTATGGCTGCACGTTCTTGGAGTGGCTAGGCATCAGCATACGCATGAAGCCCTTTGCCTCACGGTAGCCAGCCTCACCAGAAACCAGAACCTGATCGATGTCTTTGTTGTAAAGGTCGCGGATAGAGCGCTTGATCAGGCTACCTTCCTCGTAAACGAGGCTAGGAGCGGTGGAATCAAGGGCCAGTTCGCGTACGTTTTCCCAAAGACGCATCAGGTATTCAAAGTCGCGCTTGATTTCTGCCTTGGTGCGGGTAGCACCGGCAGTGCGCAGGATAACGCCCATTCCGTCCGGCACATTCAAATCACCAGCGATCTGCTTGAGACGCTTACGGTCAGCAGGCTTGGTGATCTTGCGGGAGATCCCGCCGCCACGGTCGGTGTTTGGCATCAAAACAGAATAGCGGCCTGCAAGAGACAGGTAGGTGGTGAGAGCTGCGCCTTTGTTACCGCGCTCTTCTTTTACAACCTGTACCAGCAGAAGCTGACGGCGCTTGATGACTTCCTGAATTTTATAGCGATCGCGCAGACGGCGAATGCGAGCTTCGGAGCGAACTTCGCCCTCATCTTCCTCGTCATTATCGTTGTCGTTGCTTTCATTTGAAGCTTTGGAAGTTGCTTCAGTTTCAGCTTTTTCGTCTTCGTCCGAGTCGCTCTCGATTTCCTCTGAAATCTGTTCAGCAACTACCGCTTCGATAGATGCTTCCGCAGCGATGGACTTGGACTTGTCTTCAGCTTCCTCTTTTGCTGCTTCTTCAGCAGCCGCAATTTCTTTTTTACTACGTCTGCCACGACGACGAGGCTTTTTGGTAGGCGCAGGTTCATCGTCATCAGAAGCTGAGCCCGCTCCAATGTCTTCCACGCCGTGATCGTCGTCATAAGGTGCGTCAAGGCTAGCTAAGTATGCAGCATCCAGCTCTTCAGCCAGTTTGCTTTCGTCCTCTTCGCTGTCCTCGGAGTTTTCTTCCTCGATACCAGCGGCCTTTGCACGCTCAGCTTCTTCCTTCTCGCGGCGTTCACGCTCGCGGCGGTTGGCTTCAGCTTCTTCCGCGAGCTGGCGTTCAAGCTCTTCGCGGTCTGCTTTTGGTAGCTGGTAGTAGTCTGGGTGAATTTCGCTGAAGGCAAGGAAGCCGTGGCGGTTGCCGCCGTACTCAACGAACGCAGCCTGAAGGGATGGCTCAACGCGTGTTACGCGTGCCAGATAGATATTTCCGCGGAGCTGACGGCGGTTCGCCGCCTCAAAGTCAAATTCTTCTACACGGTTACCACGTACAACGGTCACCCGGGTTTCTTCCGGGTGGGCCGCGTCTATGAGCATTTTGTTCGCCATTGAATTTAGTCCTGACAGCACTGCCATCGTGGCGGCGCAGGGTGCCCTGTTCCGTCAACGCCAACGGGCGTGCTGTATTGTTTGAGAAGTAAGGAAAATCGGAAAGGCGAGGGTGACGCGCATCACGACCGGCAACGCGGACTGCATTGTGCTGTCCTGCGCTTTTTCCGGTTACTGCAATGTTCAGTGCGCGTAACTTTAGCAAACCATTCGCCCTTGGTGATGGATATGTCCGCCCCGGAGATACTCCGCGAGCCAGAAATACCCTGAAGGTCGATATCGACCTTCGCCAAAAATCTGTTTCTTTCGTTCCTTCGAACGTGCGCCTTCTGCAATTGGAGGGCCCTGTCGAAGGAAAATAAACTACCGCTTTTCGCAGGTTCAAGCCGCGAAGCTTGTAGTTCGTATTCTGTTCCTATCCGGTCTTTTATAATGCCACGGTCACAGTTTTCAAAATACAAATGCGCCCGTGTCACGGAAAAAGTCTAGATTATAAAGGGGCTTATAGCCCTCCCGTTCGCGTACTCCGTGCCGGGGAAAGGCCCGTGTGCGGGATCAGGCATCGATCATGGTGGGTTTTTGAACCGAACATGACCAGAAACTCGTAGTACCCTTTTACGATTAGAGATGCCAATTGGCAAGGTTGGGGAAATCTATTCCAAGACAAGGTACACAGGCGTGTTCAAAGTGTTAATGGGATCCTAAAGAATGTAGCGTTAGGATGCATTATTCAAAAACTTTAGGGATCGGGCCCAGGGATTAGTAAAATGTGCAGTAGCGATGGTTCGTTCTACGGCCTAGCAAGAAGGCTTTGTGCAAAATTTCAAAGTGTCTTTACGTTAGTTATTTGCCTTGGGCTGAGCATTGCAGCGCTTCATAACCCAGTTTTTGCGCAGAATTCCGCGACTCCCAAGATCATCGATGCCCGCGTGGCGGGGGATGATACTCGTACGCGCTTTATCATCGACATGGATAAAGGGATCGACTACGGCCTGTCATTTTTGGCAAGTCCTTACCGTATGATTGTTGATCTGCCTGAAGTCGGTTTTCAGTTCGCTGAGGGTTTTATGCCTGAGGGGCGTGGGCTCGTTTCGTCTTGGCGGTACGGTCTGATCTCCAAGGGACGCTCGCGTATCGTGCTCGATCTCGACAGTCCTGTGATTCTTGATAAGGCGTTTTTATTGCCCGGTGTTCAGGATCAGCCAACCCGCTTGGTGATCGATCTGGTGCAAACCTCCCACAGTGATTTCGTAGGAGCGATTGAGCGCGGTAGGGCAGAGCAGTCTGCAGAAGCTGCCAGTGTTCCAGTTGTCTCCGCTGCTGCGCCAGCCAGTAATAAGCCGATTATTGTTATCGACCCCGGTCATGGGGGTATCGATTCCGGTGCTGTCGGTAAAAACGGCACCTTGGAAAAGCATATCGTTTTGGACTTTGCCGGCTATCTTAAAGAAAAGCTGGAAGCGCAGGGGCACTACACCATCCACCTAACGCGTGATGATGATCGTTTCATCCCGCTTCGGGGCCGCTCTTCCATTGCCCGCGAGCTCAATGCTGACCTGTTCATCTCTATCCACGCAGATTCTGTGCGCGTTGGTGCAAAGAGTACCCGAGGGGCCTCTGTCTATACGCTTTCGGAAAAAGCATCGGACAGAATGGCTGCAGCGCTTGCTGACCGCGAAAACCTTTCCGATGCAATCGCAGGTATTGAATTTTCCGAGGAAGAGGGCGAGGTCTCTGATATTCTTGTGGAATTAACGCGCCGCGAAACCAAGAACTTCTCTATACATTTTGCCCGCTTGGCTGTTGAGGAGTTGAAAAGCGCGACTAAAGTCATCAATAACCCTTTGCGTTCGGCAGGGTTTCAGGTTTTAAAAAGTCCTGATGTTCCCTCCGTTCTGGTAGAATTGGGGTTCTTGTCGAACTCTCTCGACGAGAAAATGCTTGGCTCTGACGAATGGAGAGAGCGTGCAACTGACGCACTTGTGCAGTCTGTCGCCCAGTATTTCCGTGCGCATATTGCAGCCAGCGAAAAATAAGGGTACGCGTGCGGCGTATTTTTTTGAGGCGTTCGCCTCAGCAATGCCATAATGGCGGGTAAATGGAGTTCCCTGAGGTAGCACGGGTTCTCTTTATTATGCCGATGGCAGACGAGACGGCCAGTGTGGGGTTGAGGGTTCAGCTCCCAATCGAATTTGCGGAACTTAACGGGATAGGAAGCGCCCGAACAAATGAAATCACTTTTAAAGTTATTCGGATACCTATTTAGTGTTTCGGTGATTCTCGGGCTTATCGCGGCTGGCGGTGTCTGGGTCTATTTGAACAAATCCACCGAAGACCTTCCGGATTTTACTGCTCTGCAGAACTATGAACCTCCTGTCATGACCCGCGTTCACGCGGCGGATGGGCAGTTGATGGACGAGTTTGCACGTGAGCGGCGTCTTTTCCTGCCAATCGAGGCAATGCCTGATCTGTTGAAGCAGGCGTTCATTTCGGCAGAAGATAAAAACTTCTACAACCACTTCGGTATCGACATCCAAGGTATCGCCCGCGCGGGTATTCGCTACATTCAGAACTACGGCACCGGTCGTCGTCCTGAAGGTGCGTCCACCATTACGCAGCAGGTAGCAAAGAACTTCCTTCTTACTAACGAAGTCTCCTTCGAACGTAAGATCAAGGAAGCCTTGCTGGCGATCCGAATGGAGCAGACCTACACCAAAGATCAGATTCTCGAACTCTACCTCAACGAGATCTATCTGGGCGTTGGCGCTTATGGTGTTGGTGCCGCGTCTTTGATCCTTTTCGATAAGTCTGTTCACGAGCTTGAACTGGAAGAGATGGCCTATCTTGCCGCTGTTCCTAAAGGCCCGAACAACTATCACCCTTATCGCCAGCGTGACCGCGCTATCGAGCGTCGTAACTGGGTTATCGACCGCATGGTTGATAACGGCTACGTCACCGTTCAGCAGGCAAATGAAGCTAAAGCCAAGCCTTTGAATGTAAAACTGCGCTCCACCGGAACTCTGGTCGAGGGTGCGGAGTACTTCTCCGAGGCGGTTCGCCGTGAGCTTGCAGGCACATTTGGTGAAGAGCGCCTCTACGAGGGCGGTCTGTCTGTTCGTACATCCCTTGATCCTGTCATGCAGGAACAGGCCCGTAAGGCGCTGATGGATGGTCTGATTAACTTCGACCAGACACGCGGCAAATGGCGTGGTCCTATCGCAACAATCGAGGTTGGTGCGAAGGACTGGGGCGCTGAACTGGTTAAAGTCGATACGCTTTATGACGTTCGTGAGTGGAGCCCTGCCGTTGTTCTTTCTGTGAGCAACGAGAAGGCTATCATTGGCCTGCGCCCTGAAAAAATGGCGAACGGCAAGTACTCTACCGAGCGTCAGCGCTCCGAACTCAAGCTCTCCGAAATGAAGTGGGCGCGCGTTCAGGGTCGTGCGCCGCGTAACGTACAGGAAGTGCTGTCTCCGGGCGATGTTGTCTACGTTCAGAAGAAAGCCAAGGGCGGTTACATTCTGCGTCAGGTGCCTGAGGTTTCCGGCGCGCTGGTTGCGATGGATCCACACACAGGCCGCGTAAAAGCTCTGGTTGGTGGTTTCAGCTTTGCAGAAAGCCAGTTTAACCGCGCAACGCAGGCTTGGCGTCAGCCGGGGTCTACCTTCAAGCCGTTCGTATATGCGTCTGCGCTTGATAACGGCTACACTCCGTCTTCCGTGGTGCTTGATGCGCCTGTAGAGATTGAGCAGGGTCCGGGCCTTGAAGTCTGGCGTCCTCAGAACTACGGCGGCAAGTTCTACGGTCCATCTACTCTGCGTACCGGTATCGAACTGTCTCGTAACGTGATGACTGTTCGTCTGGCACAGGACATGGGCATGGACGTTGTGGCTGAATATGCCCGCCGCTTCGGTATCTACGACAATATGATGCCGGTGCTTTCCATGTCCTTGGGTGCAGGTGAGACGACTGTTCTGCGCATGACCACTGCGTTCTCTATGATCGCAAACGGTGGCCGCCGTGTTCAGCCTACGCTCATCGACCGCATTCAAGACCGTTACGGCCATACCATCTACAAGAACGACCAGTTGGTCTGTGATGCCTGTGCTGTTACCGATTGGCACAATCAGGCTGAGCCTGAGCTGATTGATACCCGTGAGCGCGTTCTTGATCCTATGACCGCTTATCAGGTTACCTCTATGCTTGAAGGTGCTGTTCAGCGCGGTACCGCAACAAGCGTTAAGGTTCTAGGTCGTCCGGTTGCTGGTAAAACCGGTACAACCAACGAGGAAAAAGACGCTTGGTTTATGGGCTTCACCCCAGAGCTGATGGTTGGTGTGTTCATTGGTTATGATACGCCGCGCCGCATGGGCCGTGGTGCCACAGGTGGCGGTATTGCCGCGCCGATCTTTACCGCGTTCATGAAAGAAGCTTTGAAGGACAAGCCACCGCTTGAATTCCAGCTTCCTGCAGGTCTCCAGCTGATCCCGATCAACCGCCGCACCGGTCTTCGTGCCGATGCCGGTGCACCGGGCACCATTTTGGAAGCCTTCAAGCCGGGCACAATGCCACCAGACAGCTACTCTGTGATTGGCTTCCAGGACGAGATCGGTATCTACCGCGAACTCTCTCCTGAAGCAGGTCAGGCAGTTATGTCCGGTACAGGCGGCCTCTATTAATTCTTGATCATGGGCGCAAGCTCATTGAAAACACGCAGGAGGGCGACTATTGTCGCCCTCCAATCTTTTGTGCCGACTACATAGTCGGCGTGACTCTATTTAATGCGAGGTATCCGATGCGCGCAGAAATGCAGGCCATCGTTGATGAAATCAAGCAGGCCATAAGCCTGCTGAGGAGGCATCTTTGACTGGGACAATGCACTTGTCCGTCTAGATGAACTCAATGCTCTTTCCGAGGACCCGAACCTCTGGAATGATCCTTCCAGCGCACAGAAACTGATGCGTGAGCGCCAGCACCTTGATGACAGCATCAACGGCTTGCGCAAACTGCAACAGGATATGGACGATAACATCGAACTCATTGAAATGGGTGAGATGGAAGACGACCAGTCCATCGTTGACGATGCCGAAGCGGGCCTGCGTGGTCTTCTTGACGGCACTCGCAAACTGCAGCTTCAGTCTCTGCTTTCCGGTGAAGCTGATAGCAACGATACATTCGTTGAAATCAACTCCGGTGCAGGCGGTACGGAATCTCAGGATTGGGCGAGCATTTTGCTGCGCATGTACCGTCGTTGGGCGGAAAAGCGCGGCTTTAAAGTGGAATTGATGGAATACAACGACGGCGAAGAAGCCGGCATCAAATCCGCTACCTTGCAGATCAAAGGCGAAAACGCTTACGGCTGGATGAAGACCGAGTCCGGTGTTCACCGTCTGGTTCGTATCTCGCCATATGACAGTAACGCCCGCCGTCACACTAGCTTTGCCAGTGTGTGGGTGTACCCTGTTGTTGACGATTCCATTGATATTGAAATCAATGAAGCCGACTGCCGTATCGATACATATCGTGCATCTGGTGCAGGTGGTCAGCACGTTAATACCACGGACTCCGCGGTTCGTATTACGCACCGTCCAACTGGTATTGTGGTTCAGTGTCAGAGCGAGCGCTCCCAGCATAAAAACCGTGCGACTGCATGGAATATGTTGAAGGCACGCTTGTATGAAGCAGAGCTTCAGCGCCGTGAAGAATTGGCGAACAAGGATGCTGCGTCCAAAACCGATATCGGTTGGGGCCACCAGATCCGCTCCTACGTTTTGCAACCTTACCAGTTGGTGAAGGACCTGCGTACCGGCGTAGAAAGCACGTCTCCTTCTGATGTTCTTGATGGCGATGTGGATGATTTCATGGAAGCAGCGCTTGCACAGCGTGCCTTCGGTGAAGGGCCAGCTTCCATTGAAGATTTGGACTAATCCCTAGCGGTTAATTCAAGTTTGGAGCCTCGCCCCAAATGGGCGGGGCTTTTTTGTTTATGTATTGGTTGTTCCATCATCATTGAACATGACGATGTGTACGAGCCACTTTTTGCCCACCATCTTTAACACCAAAACCTGCTTGTAATGGTCGTCACCCCAGCGCAGCTTGTTGGTCACCACAGCAAGGTCATCGCGGGTTTCAAAGTGCCATTTGGAAAACTCGTAGGTATCAATTCTGGAATAGTTGTCCTGAATGAAATGGCGGATGGAGACTGGGCCCAGAATGGTTTCATGGGCGGGAGGCATGAGCATAGCGTTCTCTGTCCAGCACTCTTCCCAATCGTCGAAACGTCGCTCCAATAGCGCTTTCGTCCATGCTTCTACGGCGTTCTTGATTGTCTCGTCTTTGCTTGGTTCGCTCATCTCTAACAACGCTGCTTGGTGTTTTTGTTTTGTTGCAGGTTAGAGTGTGCAGCGCGGGCTTTGCAGAGCTTTTCGCCGTTATGGCTAATAGAGTGCTGTCACGTCCTACGTGATGTTTGTTGCTAGTTCAGGATAGGTTCCAGATAGCGACCGGTACGGATGAACGGCATCGGGTTGATAGCTTGCCCGTTAAGTCTTGTTTCGTAGTGCAGGTGAGGGCCGGTGGAGCGGCCAGTGCTACCAATCGCGCCAATGAGATCATCGCGGTAGATCTTGTCACCCTCGGATACAAAGATGGAGTGAAGGTGCGCATAGCGGGTGGTTAGGCCGTCAACGTGTTCGATCTCGATGGTTTTGCCATAACCGCCTCGATAGCTTGCGATGCGAACAATACCATCTGCAGGCGCACGCACAGGCGTTCCGCGAGGGGCTTTGAAGTCAATGCCGGTGTGGAAAGCAGGCTTGTTTAGGAACGGATCCATTCTGCCACCGTAGTCACTGGTTACCACAGTATTGGCAACTGGATGGCCGAGCGGTAGTCGTCGGCTGTTCGCTTTCAGGCGCTCCAAACGGGTAAGGGCTTTGCGGGCGCGGAAAAGGTGATCTTCGAAATTATCCGATTGAAGGGGAATATACACGCCGCCGACATTTTGCATTAGCGGCAGCTTGGTCGATTTTGCGAGCGCGCTGGTATGATCTTCAATTATCTTGATATCGGCTTCTATCGCAGACGTTAAAAGCCGCAACAGGCGTTGGTTTTCCTGAGTTTTTCTGGCGAGTTGATCTTCCATAACCGACAGCTGGTTATGGTTTGCTTCTACTGAAGCAGGAACGTCAGTTATTCCAGAATTTTCAGTTTTTTTTTGAGCGCCTTTCAAGCCAAGGGCAGGGCCAACTGCCTCTATAGGAAAGGCCTCCCCGCCAACCGCGCTTGCATCACCATTAGGTGCATAGGCAAGGACTGGAACTGTATCACCAGACGGTTTGGCTGTTGGCAGTAGATTGGTGGAGGCAAGGGAGATGCCGCTTTCTTCCACCAGCTTCAAAATCTCCGAGATTTGTTGATGGCGCTGGGAAATGCGCTGCTGCTGCAAAGATAGGGCGCGCAGTTCTTCTGACTGGGAAGTAGCCGCAAGTTGGGTTTTTGCATTGAGCTGCTCAACACGGGTACGAAGCGCGATGATCTCGCTCTCGTAGGATTGTTTGATCAGTTCTTCGCGTTCCCAAGAGCCGCTGGCAATCTGGTCTCTATAGAGAAGATATCCTGTTGCTGCGAAGTAAAGGCCGCTGGTGACAAGAATAAAGCCTCCAGTAAGGGCAATCACAGCAGGGTTTGCAGAAATGGATCGTTCTTTGCCTTTGCGCTTGAATGTAATAGTCGTGCGGTTTGCATGGGCATTGCCTGACTTTGAACGATCTGCAGAACGCATGTCGGAAATCTCCGAGACTTCAGCTAGAAATTAATCTTTATGACAGCGCCCATTAGAAAAGGTTAAGGTTAACAAAGTCTGACTGTAATTTTACTAAGCCACTATTGGAATTAAGGGTTTGTAAAACGCTGGGGTAAGTCCGGCCTCTGAGCGGGCGCGGTCATTGAAGGGTGGCTTCAAAGAGCCTTTGAAGTGCTTGCGAACGAGATTCTGAAAGGTGCGTTCCGGCGGTCGGTTTTGTCTGTCACACAAGAAGCGGAACCACTTGGCGCCATACGCAACGTGTCCCTTTTCGTCTTCGTAGATTATTTCCAGAATGTCGGCAGTCTCATTGTCGTTCGTGGAACGAGCCTTTTCGATCATTGAGGGAGTGATATCCAACCCGCGAGCTTCAAGCACCATTGGAATGATGGCAAGGCGTGCGGTCAGATCATCTTTGGTGGACTGGGCGCTTTGCCAAAGGCCGTCATGGGCGGGTAGGTCACCGTATTTGTGGCCGAGTTTTGCCAAGCGTTCAGCAAGGAGGCCGAAGTGCTTGGCCTCTTCAACGCCAACCTGCACCCAATCGTCGTAATAGGAACGGGGCAAGGGCGTTGTGGCGAACCTTCCAATAAGGTCCCACGTCAGATCAATGGCATTAAGCTCGATATGAGCAAGGGAGTGAAGCAGTGCCAGCGTTCTCTTGGCGTTCATTGCGCGCTTGGGCATATCGCGAGGGGCGAGCAGAAAGGGGTGCTCAGGTCGTCCCGGTCGTTCCGGCATTGCCTTTTCCATTGCGCCGCGATGAATGCCAAGAGAACGCTGGAACCATTTTTGGGAAACAGCGTGGGCGAGCGCCACCTTTTCCATTGGGTCAGGGTTGCAGACGATGAGCCGCGCGCCCGCCGCAAGTGAAGGAACAGGGGGTAGGCCAGCTACCCCTCTATATGTACCGATGTGCTGGTTCATATCAGCCAAGCAGGCTTTTAGCTTCTTCCAGAACCGCTTCTGCGTGGCCCGGTACTTTAACCTTGCGCCATGCTTTTACGATGGTGCCATCGGTTTTAAGAAGGAATGTAGAGCGCTCTACGCCCATGTACTTCTTGCCGTACATGCTCTTTTCTACCCACACACCAAAGCTTTCGCAGAGCTTTTTGTCACTGTCGGACAACAAAGTCACCGTAAGGTCATGCTTTGCCTTAAACTTGTCATGCTTTGCTGTTGTATCGGGAGATACGCCGACAACCTTAACGCCAAGTGCTGCAAATTGCTCGTGCAGCGCGGTAAAAGCGATAGCTTCTTTGGTGCACCCCGGTGTGTCGTCTTTCGGATAAAAGTATAACACCACAGCTGCTGCGTCGCTGGACGAAAGCTTGAACGTACCTGCGCCATCGGTTTCAAGTTCGAAGTCTGCAATTTGGCTGCCTTCACTCAGGGGGAGGGTGGACATCGGGCTACTCCAATTGGTGGAATCTTTAGGTAAAAAACATCGATAGCTATGCTATGAGTGTGTCGGTTTGGGATAAAGCTCAGCAAATGCAACGGATGCGTTGTTTTGCGGATATCATCAAGACGATTCGAGACATAACCGCCTAATACAATCTAGGGATCACGCACCTGAATACAACTGCAGAAAAAGAAGATCCGGCTCTTGCCGAGTGCAAAACCAGAAGTCGCCGTAACCGCTATTTGCTGATCGCGCTTGCGATCCTGCTTGTCGCGATTGGTGCCGGTATTCTGCGCCTTGCTTCTGGTCCTGTGCCTATTCCTTTTCTGGTGAACTGGGTTTCAAACAACATCGATACGTCTTCGATCGACGTGCAGATTGGTGATGCTCAGCTTGATCTTTCTTCTTTTGGAAACGGCGCGGTTCTTCTTGAAAATGCAGTTGTTTCTGTAAAGGGGCGGTCCTCCGCAGAGGTCTTGGTTCCGCGTATTCGCCTTGGCGTGAATTTCAGCGCCTTGCTTCTTGGCCGTCTTGAAGTGCAAACGGTCTCGTTCGAGCGACCTTCAGCGAAGATCAAGATTTCCGCAGGTACCAAGCCGTTACCTAAGGTTCAAAATCAGGTCGTCGCGATTGATAAGTTTTCTGTCATTCTCGGCCAAGAGCTGAAGAACTGGAACCTTGAGACGATTGATGTGCGCAACGGTGCGCTCACAATTCAGACCGGTCTTGAAATTTTCCGCGCCTATGGTGTCGATGCCAAGCTTTCGCTCATGGACGAGGTGAACTTCGGTATCAACGCAAGTATCGCAGGTCGTTTGGGGCGATGGAACTGGTCCATGCGCCGCGAAGTGGTGCCGGAGACTGGTGATCGCCATATCTCTATCGATATCGCTGATGTCACTGTGATGGACGTTCTTCCGGACTCATCAAAGCTTGAGTACAACAGCGTATCCCACACCCGTTTGAGCAGTTCTGCTTTTGCCCGTCTTGATGCTCCGGGTAACTTTGTTGATGCGCGGCTTAATGTCAGAACTTCTCCAATCAAAGCGACTTTGAAAGAAAGCACACTGGAGATCGACGAAGTCGCGCTTAATCTTTACCTCAATCGCGGTGACCCTGATATCGTCGTTGAGCGCTCCTATGTTTCTCGCGGCAACACGCGGGTGGTTTTTGGTGGTCTTTTGACACCGCCAGCAACCGATGATGATACATGGCACTACGCTCTTGGCTCCCGTGAGGCTGCATTCGGGCCTAACGATGTTGACGCTCAGCCTGTGGTGTTTCTTGATGCCTATGCTAGAGGCCGTGTAGATCTTAAAGATCAGACCATTTATCTGGATAAGGCGCGCGCTCAGGGGCTCAGCGCCGATATCAATGCAGCCGGTTCGTTCACTTTGGCTCCAGAAGGGCCAATGCTTGCGCTGGTCATCCAGAGCCCGCGGCTTAACGCCAATCAGGTTAAGCAGCTATGGCCTGTTACCGCGATCGGTAAGGTAAGAAGCTGGGTTGTTGATCATGTGCTTGGCGGTTTTGCCACCCACATAGATCTTGCCTTCGCTCTTGGTCCAAAGGCTTTCGACGGCGATAAATCAACGCCTGCATTTAGCGGAAATGACCTTACTGCCTCCTTTGACCTGCATAACATTGCGGTACATCCGCTGAGCACTCTTCCGATTGCGACGCAACTAAGTGGCCGTGGTGTGATTGCTGATGAGACGCTTACCCTTATTGGTGAGGACGGACAGTTCCGCCTGCAAGACGGTAATGTCGTCGATATCACCAAGGTGGACTTTCACATTTATGACCTTCCTGTCGCGAAGGTGAAGCCTGCCGACGTGAACATTACCGTCAAGGGCAGAGCGGATGACCTTGGTGTGCTGGTGGATGCCAAGCCGTTTTCTGCGCTGGAGCGTCTTGATGTGCTTCCGGGGCAGCTTTCTGGTCAGGGTGAATTGACAGTCACTGCTGATTTCCCGATTGGCCTGCGCAAGATCCCAGCAGATCAAGTGGCTTGGTCCGCGGTTTTGCAGACTGATGATTTCACCAGCGCTGCCCAGATCGCTGGCCAGAAAATTGAAGATGCCGACCTATTGGTAACTGCAAACAACAAGGTTGTTACTGCCAAAGGCACGGGTCTTCTGAACGGGCTTAAGGCAGATATCGATATCTCCCAGCCACTGGATGGAAGTAGCGCGCAAAAGCATCAGGATGTGATGTTCGAAGCCGATCCCCAAGAGCTGCTAGAGCTTGGTGTTGATCTCACTGACTTCGTTACCGGCACCATGCGGGTTGGGTTTGAGGAAAAGGACGGCGTTCGTTCCTATTCTATGGACCTGACCAAGGCGAGCGTGAACATCTCGCAGATCGGCTGGAAGAAGGGGAAGGGCATTCCTGCTACCGCCCGCTTTAGAATGTCCAAATCTGCCGAGGGGGTTACGATCCATAACCTATCCTTGAAGTCCGAGGGCGTGGATATTCGCGGTAACCTGCGCGTTGATACAACGGGTAGCTTGAATTTTGCTGATTTCTCACGCTTCAATTTGCGTCCTGCCGATAATGCCGAGCTTTCGATCAAGCATCAGCCTGACGGCTCTTATCGGGTTGATTTTGACGCCAAACGGTTTGATGGGCGAGCGATGTTACGCGCCATGTCGCCAACGGAACACCCTAACCAGAAGCGGGATTTCGGGGTTGATGTACTGGTGAATGTGAACGCGGAGCAGCTTATCGGTTACGGCGGCATGTCAGCATTCGGCGTTGACGGCACCGCCAAGATGAAAAAGGGTAAGCTGACGTCCTTGCAGTTTACCGGCAGCACAGCGCAAAAGAACGCGTTTACGGTTAATCTTGCCCCTAATGGCGATGGCCGTAGGCTCTCAGCCAACGCTGCTGATGTTGGTGAGGTACTGCGCTTCCTTAAGATGTTCAAGCGTATGCGTGGTGGTCGCGGCTGGGGACATATCGACATTTCCGCATCCGATGAATGGACAGGCACTGTCACTGTAAAGGACTTCTCCATTGTTGATGATAGTGCGATCCGTGCGCTGAAAGGCATTCGGCGTAAGCCTGCAGGCAGCGCTCGCGACGCGGCCGTTTATTCCGCAGCGGTTAGCAGTGGTGAGGCGTCTTTCCAGAAGATGCAGGTGCAGTTCCGCCGAAATAAGGACCTGATTACCATTGATGAAGGTCTGCTTGCCGGTAATATTCTGGGCGGCTCGTTTGCAGGCGGCGTCAATCTGAACGCAGAGACAGTCGATATCACCGGTACTTTTGTGCCGATCTACGCGATCAATAACCTGTTCGCCAAGCTGCCTATCATCGGTAAAGCTCTTGGTGGAGGCTCATCCAGCGGCGGTCTTTTCGGTGTTACCTATAAGCTGGAAGGTAAGCTCTCTGACCCGCAGTTCGTCGTTAATCCGGTGTCTGTTATCGCGCCTGGCATTTTCAGGCGAATGTTCGAATTCCAGTAGGATTTGATTTGTGAGCCGGGCCTTTTCTTGGTTCGGCTTGCTCCTGCCAGCGTCTTGCTGAGCAAAACTTTCTTCGCATTTCCAAATTCAGCAACTCTAAGAAATTGCCCTTACCCTTGGTGATGCAATCAATGGTGTATGGCAGAGTGTCGCAGCAATGACTTCTGTCACATTTTTTTGAAAGTGGTTTTGCTGATATCTCAAGTTTTCGATACCTGCCGTTTTTGACTGAAAATGGACCCTTCCCATATCGGAAACTGTAGTAATTTCGCGATCTTAGTGGAACTCCCTAGATTGGTCATAATTACTGTCTTATCTTGACTAGTCTTAAAGCAGGTTTTCACTTGTTTTACTGCTGGCAAAATATCCTTTCAAATATTGCTTGATCTTACGTAGTTGTCATTTTGTGTATACGTGAAAAACCTATGTGCTTTCTTGTTATGTGCAGGTATATCAACGCCCAACGTTGCCGGAGGGTTGGAAGCTCCTCTCGGTAAAGTCGAGTACATATTGGGAGATAAGTCTCGTGACTGATCAAGTTGCTGCTGAATATGCAGTAGAAAAAAAGAAAAAAGTTTCATTCACAAAACAAGACCTCACATGGTCGCTTTCAATGTTCGGTACAGCCGTAGGTGCTGGCGTGCTGTTCCTGCCAATCCGCGCAGGTCTTGAAGGCTTCTGGCCACTGGTGATGATCGCGGCGCTTGTCGGTCCTATGACCTACTATGCTCACCGTGCTTTGGCGCGTTTTGTATTGTCCTCTAAGCGCGACGATGCTGACATTACCGACGTTGTAGAAGAGCACTTCGGTAAGACCGCAGGTCTCGTTATTACCTTCCTGTACTTCTTTGCGATCTACCCGATCGTTCTGATTTACGGTAACGCCATTACCAACACGGTCGATAGCTTCATCATCAACCAGATGGGCGGTCCTGAGATCCCTCGCTGGATCCTGTCCGGTGTGCTTGTTGCAATGATGATGGGCGTGATGATCCTTGGTCGTCGTCTCATGCTTGTTGCGACTGAGCTGTTGGTTTACCCGCTTGTATTCATCCTGATTGGTATGTCGCTCTATCTGGTTCCGCATTGGTCCTTTGACGCGATGTCCCTGTCTACGATGCCTACATTCGGCACCATGTTGTTGGTGGTTTATCTGACCATTCCTATGCTGATCTTCTCGTTCAACCACAGCCCTGCAATTTCCTACATGGCTCTGGCTCAGCGTGAAGCGCACGGCAAAGACGCGGAAGCAAAGTCCGACCTCATCCTGCAGCGCGCATCCCTGATGCTGCTTGGCTTCGTGATGCTGTTCGTGTTCTCTTGTGTTCTTGCTCTTAGCCCTGCACAGCTTGCAGAAGCAAAGGCACAGAACCTGCCGGTTCTCAGCTACCTTGCAAACGAGTTCGATAACCCTGTTATCTCTCTGCTTGGTCCGCTTGTTGCATTCCTTGCGATCTTCTCCTCCTTCTTCGGCCACTACGTTGGCGCAAAAGAAGGTCTGGCCGGTATCGTGAAGAAAACTGCTCCGAACACCGTAAAGCGCGTTGGCGAAAAACGCTTCGAAACTCTGCTGGTTGCGTTCTTCTTCTTCTCCGTATGGGGTGTTGCAGTCATCAACCCGTCTGTACTGGGTATGATTGAATCCCTCGGCGCGCCGTTTATCGCAGCGATCCTGTTCCTGATGCCGATGTACGCCATCAAGAAAGTACCAAGCATGAAGAAGTACGACGGTGCGCTGTCCAACATCTTCATCGCGGTGATGGGTGTGGTTGCGATCAGCTCCATCATTGGCGGCCTGTTCTAAGCTTCAAGCTTTTCTTCGAAAAACAAAGGAAACCGGTGCCATTGGCGCCGGTTTCTTTTCAAGGAATTCCTCAAATGCTGAGTACACTTGATATTTTCAAAGTCGGTGTTGGTCCGTCCAGCTCGCACACCATTGGCCCTATGAAAGCGGCCAAGCAGTTTATCGATACATTGCGGGCAACAGACAAACTGCGTCAGGTGACACGCATTACCGTTGATATTTACGGCTCTTTGTCGCTGACCGGTAAAGGTCACCACACCGATATCGCTATCATCATGGGCCTTGGCGGTAACTCGCCGGAGACAGTTGATATTGCCGGTATTCCTGAGTTTATCGCCCGTGTTGAACAAACAGGCCGTCTTCCGGTTGGTTTGCACTGCCATGTGGTTGATTTCCCTGCTGATGCGATCACGTTCCATGAGCCAGCGCTTGATCTTCACGAAAACGGTATGAAGCTTCATGCCTTCATTGGTGACGAGCTGGTGCTGACGAAGACTTACTACTCCATCGGTGGCGGCTTCATCGTTGATGAAGAAAACTTCGGGCAGGGCTCTTCTGGCGAGCGTGATGTGAAGTACCCGTTCGCAAACGCTGAAGAACTGCTGGCGCAGTGCAAGGCCACAGGTAAGAGCATTTCCTCGCTGATTTACGAGAACGAAAAGTCGTTCCGCAGCGAAGCAGAGATCAATGAGCATCTTAGCCACGTTTGGTCTGTCATGCGCGGCGCTATCGAAAACGGTATCAAGGTGGAAGGCCTTCTTGCTGGCCCGCTGCGTGTGCCGCGCCGTGCCGCTGCTCTTCATCGTCACCTGACAGCATCTGAACGCTCAAACAACGACCCGATGGCGACCGTTGACTGGATTAACCTGTTCGCCCTTGCTGTGTCAGAAGAGAACGCTGCTGGCGGCCGCGTGGTCACTGCGCCAACAAACGGTGCTGCGGGTATCATTCCGGCGGTTCTGGCGTACTACGACAAGTTCATCGAGCGCGTTTCTGCCGAGCATTACACCAAGTACTTCTTGGCGGCCGGTGCTATTGGCATGCTCTACAAAATGAATGCATCCATCTCCGGCGCGGAAGTTGGTTGTCAGGGTGAAGTCGGCGTTGCGTGCTCTATGGCGGCCGCTGGTCTTGCTGAGTTGATGGGCGCAAGCCCGTCTCAGGTCTGTATCGCAGCTGAAATCGGCATGGAACACAATCTGGGCCTAACGTGTGACCCTGTTGCCGGTCAGGTGCAGGTGCCGTGCATTGAGCGTAACGCGATTGCATCGGTCAAAGCAGTCAACTCCACCCGTATGGCGCTGCGCCGTAACTCTGATCCTGTCGTTTCACTGGATAAGGTTATCGCCACCATGTACCAGACGGGCAAAGATATGTGCCCGAAATACCGTGAAACTTCTCGTGGTGGTCTGGCCGTGAAAGTGCTTCAGCAAGCAAGCTGAGTAGCTTGAAATCTAGATGTAAAAGCAGCCGGTCTTTACCGGCTGTTTTTTTGCCTGGACGTGTGTGGTTAGGTACGACTGTCAGAAGGTGGGCGCGAAATTCCGCCAACCGTTGTTGGTTTGTGCTTGGCAGCTTCTGCGCCGTCTTCTGGTTTGAGGCGCGTGAACTCGAACAGAGAAACCAGCATCAAAAGCGAGATGGTGGCAAAGGCGACGATAAAGTCTGTCGGCTCCAGTTGAGTGCTACCGCGCAGGCTCATGGAAACGTTGAGCGCAAGCGCGCCAACGCCAACGCCAACGGTTAGCGAGAGCTGCTGGGCCATGGCGCTAAAGCTTGTTGCGCGGCTCATCTGCTTTTTGTCCAGCTCGCTGAAGCCAAGCGAGTTGATCGCAGTAAATTGAAGGGAACGGAAGAAGCCGCCAAACAGCAGTACGACACCCATCAGCCAATATGGCGTGTTTGCAGTAAAGAAGCAGATCACGAACATGGAAAGCGCAACGACAACCGTGTTTGGCACAAGAACGCCTCTAAAGCCGTAGCGCGCAAGGGCGCGAGGAGCGACAAACTTCATCAAAAGCGCACCGGCTGCTGTTGTGAAGGTGATCATGCCGGACTGTAGCGCTGTGTGGCCAAACCCTTCTTGAAGCATTAGGGGCATCAGGAAGGGGAAGGCGCCAATACCGAAGCGGAACAGCGTGCCGCCGGAAACGCTGGCGCGGAATGTCGGTTCGCTCAACAGCTTCAAGTCGATGATAGGGTTAGCCCGCCGCGCCGCATGGCGTACGTAAAGCGCAAAGAGCAAAAGAGAGACAGCTGCAAAACCTGCAGGAAGAACGGGGTTCTGGTCGCTGTAGGCAAGGGCTTCTATGCCTACCAGAAGAAGGATCGATGCAGGGGCAATCAGCAGGAAACCTTTCCAGTCTAGCGGGCTTACATCCTCTTCCTTCGAGTTCTCAAAATAGGCAAGGGCCATCACAAGGCCGATCAAGCCGATTGGGACGTTGATCCAGAAAATCCAGCGCCAAGACGCATAGGTTACCAAAAAGCCGCCAAGTGGCGGACCGATGAGCGGGCCAATGAGGGCAGGGATCGTAACCCAGATCATGGCTTGCACTAGCGCTTCCTTTGGCGCCGCTTTCAGCAAAACCAATCGTGCAACGGGCAGGGTGAGTGCGCCGGATGCGCCTTGCAGGGCGCGTGCTGCCACAAGTTCCAACTGGGAGTTGGCAAGGCCGCATAGAACGGAAGAGATCATAAAGACGCTGATCGCGACCAGAAAGACGGGCTTGGTTCCGTACTTGTCTGCCATCCAGCCCGAAAGGGGAATGAAGACTGCCAGCATGAGCAGGTAGACCGACATTGTCAGGTTCATGGAAACGGGGTCGCTTCCAAAGTCGGTTGCGATAGCCGGAAGGGCTGTTCCCAGAACTGTTGCGTCGATCATGTTCATCATCAACGCGCAAGACACAACAAGGGCGATCAGTTTGAGGCGCGGGGTCACGAAGATAACCTTTTCGTGGTTTATTTTCTGCAGTTACTAGAGACTACAGTAGAAGGAGGCAGGGTGGTTTCCTGATACACTTGAAACGGGTAGAGGTAAACGCACTAAGCCTGCATGATATACGCCTTGAACCCAGTTTTGGGTACTTAGGTATTTTCTGGTATTTGGTCCGTAAACTTGTTTTAACTTTTTTGCGAATTCGGCCTCTTTTTACTGTAATAACTCTTTCCAAGAGAGAAAAGGCGTGGTAACGACCAGCGTCAACTTCTCTAGGCACAACTGGACAAAACAGAGGTTCGTTTCCCCATTTGGGAATGAATCTGATGCCGCATTTGTAAATGAAGGGAATTGGCAATGCCGTCTTTCTATGAGCCATCATTTGGTCAAGAAGCCCTGACCTTCGACGATGTCCTACTCTTGCCTGGACACTCTGAGGTCATGCCTGCACAGGTCGATTTGCGTTCGCGCATCACTAAGAACCTGTTCCTCAACCTGCCAATCCTGTCCTCTGCAATGGACACAGTGACTGAAGGTCGTCTGGCTATCGCTATGGCCCAGGCTGGTGGTCTTGGCATCATTCATAAGAACCTGTCCCACGAACGTCAGGCGGAAGAAGTTCGCCGCGTGAAGAAGTTCGAAAGCGGCATGGTGGTTAACCCGCTCGTTATCGGTCCTGATGCGACGCTGGAAGACGCACTCAACCTTATGGAAGCCCACAAGATCTCCGGTATTCCTGTTGTTGAGAACGGCGGCCGTGGCGGCACCAAGACCGGCCGTCTTGTTGGTATTCTGACCAACCGTGACGTACGCTTTGCTTCCAACCCATCGCAGCTCGTTTGCGAACTGATGACCCGCGAAAACCTCGTGACTGTTCGCGAGACCGTGTCTCAGGAAGAAGCGAAGTTCTTGCTTCACAAGCACCGCATTGAAAAGCTGCTGGTTGTTGATGCAAACGGTAACTGTATCGGTCTCATCACCGTTAAGGACATGGAAAAGTCCCAGCTGAACCCGAATGCGTCCAAGGACGAGCAGGGCAGCTTGCTTGCAGGTGCTGCTACTTCCGTTGGCGACGATGGCTACCGCCGCGCTGAGATGCTCATTGACGCTGGTGTTGACGTTCTGGTGGTTGATACCGCACACGGTCACTCTCAGGCAGTTCTGGACGCTGTAGCACGCATCAAGAAGGCTTATCCGAAGGTTGAGCTGATTGCTGGTAACGTTGCAACCCGTGAAGCAACCAAAGCGCTCGTCGATGCTGGCGCTGACGCTGTAAAGGTTGGTATCGGTCCTGGTTCTATCTGCACCACCCGTATCGTTGCAGGCGTTGGCGTTCCTCAGCTGACTGCAATTCTGGAATGTGCTGATGAGGCTGCAAAGTCCGACGTGCCGATCATTGCTGACGGTGGTCTGAAGTTCTCTGGTGACATGGCGAAGGCTTTTGCTGCTGGTGCAGGTTCCGCGATGATCGGTTCCCTGCTTGCTGGTACCGACGAAAGCCCGGGCGAAGTTTACCTCTATCAGGGTCGTTCTTACAAAGCATACCGCGGTATGGGTTCTGTAGGCGCTATGGCTCGCGGCTCTGCTGACCGTTACTTCCAGGCTGAAGTCAACGACAAGCTGAAGCTGGTTCCAGAAGGCATTGAAGGTCAGGTTCCTTATAAAGGTCCGCTTTCCAGCGTTCTGCATCAGCTTGCTGGCGGTCTGCGTGCTTCCATGGGTTATGTTGGTGCTCCAAACCTTGCTGAGTACACCGAGCGTGCTCGCTTCGTTCGCATCTCTGCAGCATCCTTCCGCGAATCTCACGCGCATGATGTTACCATCACTCGCGAGAGCCCGAACTACCCAGGCGGCGTATAAGCCCTTTAGGATAGTTAAGAAATTTGAAGCCGGAGCGTTGACGAAACGCTCCGGCTTTTTTGTTGTCCTCGCTTGGACAACTCCGCCGCTGCCTCTGGACAGAATCTGCAAGAGCGATCAGAAAGAGCATCAGAAGTTCTGCAGTTTGGGAGAGTTGAGATGAGCTTGGATCCTTCGTCATTTGTTTTTAAGCCAGCGCCCGTTGTTGGTGCTCCGGTGAAGGGAACGGACAAGCTCTTTCCAGTTCGCCGCGTTTATTGCGTTGGCCGGAACTACGCTGCTCATGCCATCGAGATGGGACACGATCCAGACCGTGAACCGCCGTTCTTCTTTCAGAAAAATCCCGATAATCTCGACTTCTCCGGTGCGTTTCCATACCCGCCGAAAAGCTCTGATGTGCATCATGAAGTGGAGCTTGTTGTTGCGCTTGGAAGGGGCGGCAAAGACATTTCTCCGGAGGATGCTCCAAACCATATTTTCGGATATGCCGTTGGTCTTGATATGACCCGCCGTGATTTGCAGGGCGAGATGAAAAAGGCTGGACGACCGTGGGAAATCGGCAAGGCGTTCGAGCGTTCAGCGCCGATGGGAGCAATCGTCAGGGCGGAAGAAATTGAATTTCCAGCGTCAGGTTCTGTCGAGCTTGAAGTAAATGGTGAGCTGAAGCAGCAGGGTGATCTGAACCAGTTAATCTGGAAGCTGCCGGAAATGATCAGTTACCTGTCGCAGTATTTCGAGTTGGCAGCGGGTGATCTCATATTTACGGGCACCCCTGCAGGCGTTGGCCCAGTTTCCCGTGGTGATGTGATGCGCGCACGCATCGCTGGTATTGGTGAAATTGAAGTTAAGTGCATATAAAACAGCAGCTTATTTCTGTTTGTTGAATATTTGATTCAAGCGCGTGGCTCATTTTATGGGTGCGCGCGCCGGCCCGTTAAAGGTGGCCCGCCATCAATCTAGCCTTGAAAAATCACGTTATCCCCTCGGCTGGATTTCCAGTTAAAGTGATTTTTGAAGTTTCACCAAGCGGCAGGTGTTTTCCGCACACGTCATCATGAAGGCTAATTTCACTTTACGAGAAACTGCGCATACTCGGTGCCAACAATTTTATAGTTAAACAATTGCAGATTGATTGCAGAGGGGGCGGTCATGAATCCAGCACAGTGGCTGGCAACAACGGCGCGGGTTAAACCGCAGGCACCGGCCTTGTTTGCAGGTGAAGATCTTGTTGCGACTTACGAGCGCTTTGCCGAGCGGGCAGCGTCTATCGCAGCGCGGTTGGAGCGTCGTTATGGCGTGGAGAAGGGCGACCGTGTTGCGCTTTTCATGACGAACCGCTGCGAGTATCTGGAGGCGCTCTACGCGATCTGGTGGCTTGGCGCTTGTGCGGTGCCGATCAACGCAAAGCTCCATGCCAAAGAAGCAAGCTGGATTATCGAGAACGCTGGAGCCAAAACGGTCTTCATTTCGCAGGATGTTGGTGCACCGCTTCGTGTACTTCCGGAAATGGCAGGCATTCGCTTTGTGAACGTTGATGACGCCTCCTTCGGTACCTTCTTCGATGTTACGCCCATTGAAGAGCCAGAGGTGCTTGGCTCGGATGATATGATCTGGCTGTTCTACACGTCCGGTACGACCGGAAGGCCAAAGGGCGTGATGATGACCTGCCAGAACATCCAGAGCATGATCCTTGGCTACTACGGCGGCATTGGAACACCTACCGAGGATGATGCAACGCTTTACGCTGCGCCGATGTCTCACGGGGCGGGTATCTATAACTTCATGCATGTAATTGCAGGCGGGCGGCACATCTGCCCCAAGTCCGGCGGTTTTGATCCGGAAGAAATTCTAGACATTGCGCCCCGCATTGGCCGCATCGCTATGTTTGCAGCGCCTACTATGGTGCACAGGCTTGTCGAGCACGCCAAGGCAGCAGGTGCAACTGGTGAAGGTTTGGATACGATCATCTACGCCGGTGGGCCGATGTACCTTGCCGATATTATCGAAGCTGTCGACGTGATGGGTGACCGGTTTGCCCAGATCTACGGTCAGGGTGAATGTCCGATGGCGATCACCGTTCTGCCTCGCAGCTATGTGACTGATCGCAAGCACCCGCGCTGGCAAGAGCGTTTACGCTCCGTTGGGTTTGCGCAGGTCGGCTCTTATGTACGTGTTGTCGATAACGACTTCCACGAGGTGCCGGTTGGCGAGGTCGGCGAGATCGTCGTTAAAGGCTCCGCCGTGATGAAGGGATATTGGAATAACCCTGCGGCCACCAGTGAAACCATCGTTGATGGCTGGCTAAAGACCGGCGATATGGGCGCGCTGGATGAAGACGGCTTTCTTTCCATGCATGACCGCTCCAAGGATATGATCATCTCCGGCGGTTCGAACATCTATCCGCGTGAGGTGGAAGAGGTGTTGCTGCTGGATGAGCGGGTCAACGAAGTTGCGGTTGTCGGCAAGCATCACGAAGAATGGGGCGAGGTGGTTGTTGCCGTAGTTTCTGCTCGTGAAGGCATGGAGATTGACGTTAAAGCGCTTGATCAGCTTTGCATCGAAAACATCGCCCGTTTCAAGCGCCCCAAGCACTATGTGGTGCTGGATGAGCTGCCGAAGAACAACTACGGGAAGATCATGAAGCGTGATTTACGAGCCCAGCTGAAAGACGATGAAGTGGCTTGATTGAACAACGGCTGATCTGTGTGCAGAGGTAGCTCAAGGCTCTTGGGTTTATTGTATCGACAGATCGGCTCACTGACTTATCAGTACAATTGTGTTGGGGAATTTTCTGTTTTTTCCTCGACGTGAACTTGTCGTCTCGCCTACTAAATATCAGTGAATGTACTCAGTTTATTTTAAAATTGCTGATAGTTGGGGCAGTAGTTAGATATGTTCAAAATTGTTTTTATTTCAATTTTCATTTCTCTGATTTCATTTTCCGCTCGCGCCGAGATCGATTGTGAAAACACCTCTACCACCGGAGGAATGTACCATTGCACGATGAAGATATTTGAGAGAGAAGACAAGAAGTTAAATGCTGCTTACAAAAAAGCTCAAGGCGTGCTGCGGGATCAAGGTCGCTCATTCCAAAATAGCATATGGGAGGACGACAAAGAGTTGGGTGTCATTCTGTTGAGAGATGCTCAGCGGTCATGGATTAAGTTTAGAGACCAAGCCTGTGAAGCAGAAGGGTTTACCCATTTTCCTGGGAACATGGCTCCTCTTGTCGGACTTTCCTGTAAAGTTCGACTTACGATCCAAAGAACGGAAGATCTACTAGCAATAAAATAGTGTTTCAGAACCCGGTTCTATTGGGCCGGTAAAGCTCTGTAGTGAGGTTCCATATCAGGGGCACATGGTCCCAGTTAGTGCCATCCATATTGAAAGCAGGCGTGCCGGTTGGTGCGCCTTTTTCTTTTTGCGGTTGATCCAAGGTGATCTACCGGAGGTAGAACGCCCGTGGCGCGGCGGTTTTGGGAAAATATTCTCCGAATATAACTTTTGCGCTCTCTGCTATGCAATATTTGTATTTGCTGCGCCATTCTGTGAACAATAATGTGCTAAGCGAATTTACTGCTGGTGGAAGTCTGTATATTGGGCAAACTACGAGCAAAGATACGCAAAGTTGTGAGTCTATAAGAGGAAAAAATGGTCGAGGTATTACAGAAGTGGGAAGAACTGGATGCGAACGATCCGCTTAGCGGTCGTCGTGATCTGTTTGATCTGCCGGAAGGCATGATCTACCTCGATGGAAACTCCCTCGGAGCGCTGCCAAAGTCTGTTTCTGCACGCATGAAGAACATGGTTGAGGAACAGTGGGGCCAGTCGCTGATTACCGGTTGGAACAAGCACGGCTGGATGGATATGCCGGCGCGTGTTGGTGAGCGCCTTGCAAAGATTGTTGGTGCGGAAGAAGGTACGGTTCTGGCAACCGATATCACGTCCATCAACGTGTTCAAGCTGCTTGCAACGGCGGTAAAGATGCGCCCTGAGCGCAAGGTTATTCTTTCCGACACTGCTAACTTCCCGACCGACCTTTATATGGCGCAGGGCCTTGTTCGTCTGCTGGACGCAGGTCACGAACTTAAGATCGTTGATCCTGAAGAAATCTATGACGCGCTTGATGAAAGCATCGCTGTAATGCTGTTGAGCGAGGTGGAGTACAAGTCCGGTCGTCGTTACGACATGGCCAAGTACACCGAGAAGGCGCATTCCGTTGGCGCTTTGGTGATCTGGGATCTGTGCCACTCTGCCGGTGCTTTTGAAGTTGAGCTCGACAAGTGCAACGCCGACTTTGCAGTAGGCTGTGGCTACAAGTACCTCAATGGCGGACCGGGAGCGCCAGCGTTTGTTTACGCTGCAAAGCGTCATCACGACACCATGGTAACGCCGCTTTCCGGCTGGCACGGCCATGAAGCGCCGTTTGCGTTTGATCTCGATTATCGCGCTTGTGAAGGCATTGACCAGATGCGTGTGGGTACGCCGTCTGTTCTTTCTCTTGCAGCGCTTGATGCCGCTCTTGATGCCTTTGAAGGCGTAGATATGGCCGAGGTTCGCGCCAAGTCTGTGGCCCTTTGTGATCTGTTTATCGAAGAGGTTGAGCGCCGCTGTCCTGAGGTTTCCCTCGTTACTCCGCGCAATGCGGATGAGCGCGGCTCTCAGGTCTCCTTCGCGGTGGAAGAGGGCTATGCGGTTATGCAGGCACTTATTGCCAACGGTGTTGTTGGTGACTTCCGCGCGCCGAACATCATCCGCTTCGGCTTTACGCCGCTCTACGTGAGCTATGGCGATGTTGTGAAGGCAGCCGAAACCGTAGAACGGGTTCTACGTGAGCGCCTTTGGGATACGCCGGAATTCAAGAAACGCGCCAAGGTAACGTAAAGCATGGATAACGGGAAACCGGAGACACTTGAGCATCACGGGGCAGAGCTCTCTTTCAAAGAGCGCATGTCCTACGGCGATTATCTGAAACTGGACAAAGTGCTGGATGCACAGGCCCCGCTTTCAGATGCCCACGACGAGCTTTTGTTTATCATCCAGCATCAGACCAGTGAACTCTGGATGAAGCTGGCGATACACGAGCTAACAGCGGCGAAGGACAAGGTAGCGGAAGATTCCCTGCCTGAGGCCTTCAAGATGCTGACCCGTGTTGCCCGCATTTTCGAGCAGCTCAACTCTGCTTGGGAAGTGCTTCGCACTATGACGCCGAGTGATTACACGCGGTTTCGTGATGCGCTGGGCCAGTCCTCCGGTTTCCAGTCCTACCAGTATCGGGCTATCGAATACCTTGCAGGCAACCGTAACAAGGCGCTGCTTAAGCCCCATGAGCATGTACCGCATGTGCATGATGCGCTTGAGCTGCTCTTGAGCCAGCCGAGCCTTTATGACGAGGCTATTCGTGCGCTGTCGCGCAACGGTTTTTCCATTAGCGATGCGGTGCTGAACAGGGATGTTAGCCAGCCGTATCTTGCAGATGAAAGCGTAACGCAGGCGTGGCTTCAGGTTTACCGCGAGCCAGAGCGCTACTGGTATCTTTATGATCTGGCGGAGAAGTTGGTCGATTTCGAAGACTACTTCCGCCGTTGGCGCTTCAACCATGTGACAACGGTTGAGCGGGTGATTGGCTTGAAACGTGGCACGGGCGGAACCGCTGGCGTTTCATACCTTCGCAAGATGCTGGATACGGTTCTGTTTCCAGAACTATGGCAAATGCGCGTTGATCTTTAGGGCGTCTTACCTTGGGGGCGCAAGATCTTAACGGGCAAAGTGCGCGCAAAAGCAAAAGGCTCTCATCTGATCGCAAGTAAGTTTGGTTCCTAGCCAATGGAACAAGAGGAAAACACTGGTCTTTTCCCATGGGTGGGAACAGTGTAATACTAATAAATACTTATCTGGCGATTCAGGGGTATCTTTCGGGGGCATCGTTCAGGGTCAGCACAAAACAAAAGAGCGGCTTGAACGAATAACGAATGAGTAAGAACGCACGCGGATGCGTTCCAATAAGGGCACTTTAGCTGTTTTCTGCCGTCAAGGGGTGTTGGGCTCGCAAAAGACAGCAGACAACGGGGAGGGGAAATGCTCAGTTTAAATGAGCTAACCATGTCGTTTGGCGGGTTTCGGGCCGTCAATCAATGTAGTTTTTCCGTTGAACAGGGAACGATTACCGGTCTTGTCGGGCCTAATGGCGCGGGCAAGACAACGCTGTTCAACATGATTGCCGGTGCTTTGACACCGACGCAAGGAACCATCGAGTTTCTGGGTGAGGACATTACAGCGCTAACAACAAACGAGCGCTTTCATAAGGGACTGGTGCGTACGTTCCAGATTCCCCATGAGTTCCACCGTTTGAGCGTTCTTGAAAACCTCATGCTCGTGCCGCCTGCGCAAAAGGGCGAGAACCTGTTTTCCAACTGGATTAGCCGCTCTGGGGTGCGTCAGCAGGAGGAAAAGGTTCGCCAGCTTGCCATGGATACGCTGGAGTTTCTTGAGCTGACCCATGTGGGTGATGAGCTTGCGGGAAACCTTTCTGGCGGGCAGAAGAAGCTTCTTGAGCTTGGTCGCACCATGATGACCGATGCAAAGCTTGTGCTGCTGGACGAGCCTGCTGCCGGTGTTAACCGCACACTGCTGCGTAAGCTGGAAGAGAAGATCGAGGTTCTCAACAAAGAGCGCGCCTACACGTTCATTTTGATCGAACACGACATGGAGATGATCGAGAAGCTTTGCGATCCGGTGATCTGTATGGCCGAAGGCAGTGTTCTTATCGAAGGTGATTTCCAGACTGTTCGCTCCGATCCACGGGTGCTTGAAGCCTATCTGGGTGAGGTTGCTGTTGCGGAGGTGGACGCATGAGTGAAGTTCTCGAAAAGCCGGTCAGCACCAAAAACGTTCTGTCTATGACGGGTGTGCGGGCAGGTTACGGCGATGCCGACATCCTGCACGGCATCAACATGGAAGTGCGCGATCGTGAGATCGTCGCCATTGTTGGTCCCAACGGTGCGGGCAAATCCACGGCTATGAAATCCGTGTTCGGTCTTTTGAACATCCACGAAGGCTCCATTGTAGTCGATGGAACCGATATCGCGGGATGGTCACCAAACAAGATCGTGCAGAACGGCGTCTCCTACGTACCGCAGGTGGACAACATCTTCCGTGAAATGAGCGTTCGCGAGAACCTCGAAATGGGTGCTTTCTTGCGTAAAGGTGATGCTTCTGCTGCCTTTGATCGTGTTTACGAGCTGTTTCCGGATCTGAAAGAGCGCAACAGCGCGATGGCGGGCGATCTTTCCGGTGGTCAGCGCCAGATGGTGGCGATGGGACGTGCCTTGATGCTGGACCCGAAGCTGCTGCTGCTTGATGAACCGACAGCAGGTCTTTCTCCAAAGTACATGGAGCAGATTTTCCAGATTGTGCGTGATGTGCGCGATACCGGCGTTTCCATTTTGCTGGTGGAGCAGCACGCCAAACAGGCGCTGGAATTCTCTGACCGCGGCTACGTTTTGGCCGCCGGACGAAACCGCCATGAGGGCACCGGCAGAGCGCTGCTGGAAGACCGCGAAGTGGCCGAAATGTTCTTGGGCGGATAAAGACAATGACACTGCTGGAACTGATTAACTTTTATATCGTGCCGGGTGTTGTACTTGGCTCTATCTACGCGCTGGGCGCAGTCGGCATTACGCTGGTTTTTGCTATTTTGCGCTTCGCCCACCTTGCTCACGGTGACTTGGCAACCTTTGGTGCGTTCGCCGCGCTTGGCCTTGTTGCAGGCTTTGGTTTGAACCCGTGGATTTCTTTGCCGCTTGCTATGATCGTTTGTGCGGCTATGGCGGTTGGTATCGACCGGCTGTTCTATGACTATCTCAGAGACCGGCCGAAAATCATCACCGTTATGTCCTCGCTTGGTATTGCCTTGATGTTGCGTGCTTTGGTGCAGGTGTTTTGGGGCGTGGATACAGAGACCTAC
>NZ_SMMA01000053.1:50289-101121 GCF_009711345.1 Pseudovibrio flavus | reverse complement strand
ACCCTTCGATTTTTGGTTGGCTGACTGTGATAAAATGAAATTTATGCGTGTTCTGTTTGATTGAATTAATCACAGGTTAACTATGGTCACCCTTATATATCCTCAGCGATATTACAGGGGCGTTACTATGGATGTGACCGAAGACAACAAATCTGCACGCAAAACCGAAAAGGGCGGTTTTAGGCGGATTGCTGTTCAATTGCCTTTGCTCATGGCGGGCTTGGCGATTGTTTCTAGTGCTGTGATTGGCAGCATTGCTTACAAGGTAGCTCAAGACTCACTTGTTGAAGCCAAAAGCGTAGAGCTGGCGACCATCACTGACCTTCGTCAGGATCAGGTTCGCAGTCTCATGGACGGTACGCTGGTAGACATCAATCGTCTGTCCACTTCCAACGCAGTAAACATGACTGTTGTGGATCTGCAGGAAGCATTTTCCTCTATGGCGAATGAAGAAGCAGAAGTCCGCGCTTTCTATCAGAATCCTGATCTGTCTTTGGCTGAGCGCCGCGAGTTGGATGGTCGCTCCCATCGCACTATGTATTCTTGGCGCCACAACGAAGTACATGACGACTTCGTATCCGCTTTGAGAGCAGGTAACTTCGCTGACATTTTGGTGCTTAACACCGCTGGCGATATTATCTATTCCGCAAACAAGGGCGACGAGTTCCTGCTGAACGTTAAGGACAGCGCTGTTGCAAGTTCACCTCTTGGCAAAGTCGCAGAAGAAATTCTGAAGACCAAAGAGAACGACGTTGTAGTGAGCGAAATGCAGCACTACAAATTTGCTGGCAACGAACCTTCTATCTTTGTCGGTAAGCGCGTTATTGTTGAGAGCTTCGGCGGTCCTGAAGACAAGGGCATGCTTATCGTTCGCCTCAACACAGACCTTTATGAAGGCGTAATGTCTGTTCGTAAGGGTATGGGCGAAACCGGTCAGACCTTCCTCGTTCGCGGCGATGGTGTTGTTCTTTCCAACAAGCCACTTTCCGAGACGCCTACATCACTGGATGAAAAGTTTGATCCTGCCTTGATGGCATACGTTAAGGAAAACGTAGCCAAGTTTGGCACTGAGGATCCATTCTTCCTTGATAACGGCGACAAGTTCTATGCCTTCCAGGGTATTGAAGGTAAAGAAAATCACGTTGTAGTTTCCGAGATTGATCGTCACGAAGCGCTTGCCGGTGTTTATGAACTGCGCGACTTTATGCTGCTGAGTGGCGGCGTTGCCGGCATCGTTGTGATGGTCGTTGGCTTCTTTGTTGCGCGCCGCATCTCCCGTCCGCTGTCTCGCCTTGCTGCAAACCTGCGCGAGATCGAAGGTGGCAACCTTTCAATTGAAGTGAGCGATGCGCACCTCAAGAACGAGATCGGTGAGATCGGTTCTGCTGTGTCCAGCTTCCGTGATGGTTTGAGACGCGCTCGTGAACTTGATGAAGAGCAGGCGAAAGAGCGTGTTGCACGCGAAGCCCGTGCTCATCGTGTGGAAGAGCTTAATACCCACTTCGACGAAGGCGTTCGCGCTATTCTGGATACCGTTGGCCATGCTGGTGTTACCTTGCAGGCAAGCGCCAAGTCCATGGCGAACATCTCTGACCAGACAAACAACGAAGCACAGACCGTATCCTCTGCTTCTGAACAGTCTCTGATGAACCTTCAGGCTGTTGCTGGCGCTGCTGAAGAGCTTTCTGCAACCGTTGGCGAGATTGGCCGTGAAGTTCGTCGCTCTGCAGACATCTCTCAGCAGGCTAAGGATATGGCATCTGACGCTGAGAAGTCTGTGAACGGTCTTCTGGATGCTGCTCAGCGTATTGGTGAAGTTGTTTCTATCATTAATGACATTGCTGAACAGACCAACCTGCTTGCACTTAACGCTACTATTGAAGCTGCTCGTGCTGGTGAAGCTGGTAAAGGCTTTGCGGTTGTTGCAGCGGAAGTTAAGGGCCTTGCAAACCAGACCGGTCAGGCAACTGGCGAGATTGGTGTGCAGATTCAGGCCGTACAGAGCGAAACTGAAAAGGCTGTTGCTGCGATCAAGAACATTGCTGGCGTCATCGGCACTGTTAACGAAGTATCGACTGCCATCGCTGGAGCAGTTCAGGAGCAGGCTGTTACAACGACAGATATCTCCGGCAACATTCAGCAGGTCACCGTTGGTTCTTCCGAGGTTGCTGAAGCGATCACCCGCGTGAGCGGTATCGCACAAAGCGCTGGTCATGAGGCTTCTGAAGTGTTGGAAGCTGCAAACCGCCTGACCCAGCAGTCAGATGCTCTGCGTAAGATGGTTGTAGACTACCTTGAGAATATCCGAGCAGCGTAAGCCGCTAGCTCTATAGACATTCAAAAAGGCTCGCATGATTTGCGGGCCTTTTTTGCTTTCTACTCAGAAGGTAAGTGTACTTAATGCGCTTCACGTAAGGGCAATATTATAGGGCCGTCTACCTACTGGGGGCAGTTTGAAATACTGTATTAACCCCCTAGGCCCTCTAATTTCTTCAATTTTCATAAACTGCTTTGCAGATTGCTGTGTTTTGGGGGAATGTCGTGCTTGAAGAGCGTGAGGGAAGGTCTGAAAAGGGCCGAATAGCGGAAATCAGATTTGGGCGTAGTCTTCGTTTGTTTCTACCGCTTTGTTTTGTGGGACTAACGGTGCTTGGCGGGCTGGCAATAGGTTTAGTGAGCCAGAATAGCGCCCGTACGACTATTCTAGCGGACGTTACCAGACAGCTAGATGTTGTTGCTGATAGTAAGCGGGAACTGCTTGTTAAGGAGCAGATGGATGCAGCTGCCGAGCTTGTTGGCCTGACCGATAGCACGAGTGCGAGGGTTCTGTTTTCCGAGCTTATACTGGCTCTGGACCTGATGGGTGACAACCTCAAGCCGGTGGTAGACTATTTCCAGAAGGATGGAATTTCATCACAAGAAAGGGCTCAGCTGGTTGGTGATAACTCCAGCCTCTACACCACCAAGCATGAGATGATCCATAGCGACTTCTTCTCCGCTTGGCAGGACGATAACTACGCTGATCTGCTCATTATCGATGAATTTGGCCGTATCGTTTACACGGTAACCAAAGGGCCAGAGTTTCTCAAAAACATTAGCGACCCTGTCGTTGCCGATACTGCACTGTTTGATGTTTTTGAAAGCGTGAAGACAGTCCCAAATGGCGAGTATATTGCAACTCCGGTAGGTTCTTATGCTCCGGCAGATAACGAGAACACGATGTTTGTCGCCAGCCCGGTGTTTATTGAAAACGTTGGCGAAGAAGTATTCAGAGGGGCTATTGTTCTGCGCCTGAATCCTAGCTTTGTGGATGGTGTCTTGAAGGTTCGCTCACCTGCTGGCGATTCCTATCAGAGTTATCTGGTGGATCGGAGCGGAGCACTTGCCTCAACCCAGTTGCTTGATCCAGATTTGCCACTTGGCACCATCGTTGCGCCGTTTGTAGTGGGCAATACGGAGCTCGACACCGGCTATGCTCACACTTCCAATTCGGACATGATGACTGCGGCGACGTCTGTTGATTTGTTCGGCGAGAAGATGGTGATGGTGTCGGAACTTGCCATCGAAGAAGCGATGAAGCCAGTTTACGCGCTTCGCGAATCCATTCTATGGACGAGCCTTCCTGTCTTGCTGGTCGTGGTTATCATTGCCCTGTTTATATCGCGGGCGATTAGCTTGCCGCTAACAAGGTTGGGTCGCGCTATTGCCGAGATTGCTGGCGGTGACTTGGATGCCAAACTACCCAAAACACGTGAAGGGAGTGAGATTGGCGCTATCGCAGTTTCTATAGAGGGCTTTAGAGGTGCGCTTCGCCGCGAGAAGGAAATGCAGCGCCAGCAGGAATCTGATCAGCGGGAAAAGGATGAGCGCTCCAAGCTTTTAGAAGCTATCAATAGGCAGTTTGATAGCGAGGTGCGTGAAAGTCTGGCCCCCGTTGCGACGGCAGTTCAGGCACTTCGGCAGAATGCCGAACATATGGCAAGCATCTCCCGCCAGACCAATGAGGAAGCGCAGACCGTATCCGTTGCTTCTGAGCAGTCCCTAATGAACCTACGGGCAGTTGCCTCTGCGACTGAGGAGCTTTCTGCAACTGTTGGAGATATTGATCAGCGCGTTCGTCATTCTGCTGAAATCGCGGTGGAAGCAACCCGAATGGCAAGCAATGCTGAAACGTCGGTCAGCGGACTGATGGAAGCTGCCCGAAAAATTGGCGAGATCCTATCCCTCATTAGCGATATTGCAGACCAAACAAACCTGCTGGCGCTTAACGCAACTATTGAGGCTGCAAGAGCAGGGGAAGCCGGTCGTGGGTTTGCCGTTGTAGCTGCTGAGGTGAAGGGCCTTGCCAACCAGACAGGAAGCGCAACAAGTGAAATCTCGGCGCAGGTGTTGGCTGTACAGGCGGAAACGGAAAAGGCGGTTGCTGCAATCCGCGAGATTGCAGGCGTTATTTCCAAAATGAATGATGTCTCCAACGCTGTGGCCAGTGCTGTTCAAGAGCAGGCTGTCACAACCAACGAGATCTCGGAGAATATCCAGCAGGTGTCTACAGGCTCCTCCGAGGTTTCTAGTGCCATTGTTCGCGTGAGCGATATTGCAGGCACAGCAGGGCAGGAGGCAAACGGCGTGTTGATCGCAGCTGATCAGCTTGGCGAACAAGCCGATGCGATTTCTCGCCTCGTGGAAGACTTCCTCGGAAAAGTGAGAGCTGCATAATCCTATAGGAAACTGCAGAGACCGGTCTTTTAGTGTGTGCGTTATCCCGCACTCTAAAAGATCGGTCTTTTCATTTTTATATACCACCCTTATCTAAAATGATGCTGCGCTGGGGCACCGGCTTTCTTCCACGCTTAAAAGGGTTGATTACATATGGCTCGTCGATTTGCTGCACGATCACTTAGTCTCTTTGCCTGTGCATTTTTAGCAGGGGCAGTGTCACAGGTGGGCGTATCTGTTGCTCAAGAGACTGCAGTTCCATCTTCGGCAGCTGAAATTAAGCTCTCCTTTGCCCCAGTGGTGAAGAACGTCGCTCCGGCAGTCGTAAACGTCTACGCCAGCCGCACTGTTCAGCAGCGTCAGCGTTCGCCGTTTTTTGACGATCCATTTTTCCGCCGCTTCTTTGGTGATATGGGCGGTGGAAGTGCACCTAATACCCGTAAGCGCGTTCAAAGCTCTCTTGGTTCCGGCGTTATCATTTCCGCAGATGGCACCATCATTACCAACCACCACGTAATTGCAGATGCCGATGAAGTGCGTGTGGCACTTTCTGACCGCCGTGAATATGACGCGGAGATTGTTCTTCGCGACGAGCGGACGGATTTGGCTGTTCTGCGTATTCGAGACGACGAGGGCAATTTCCCGTTTGTTCAGTTTGCAAACTCTGACGACCTTGAAGTGGGTGATCTTGTTCTGGCTATCGGTAACCCGTTTGGTGTTGGCCAGACCGTAACGCAAGGCATTGTTTCTGCTGTAGCTAGAACCCAAGTGGGTGTGAGCGACTACCAGTTCTTTATTCAAACAGATGCGGCTATTAATCCGGGTAACTCCGGCGGTGCGCTTGTTGACCTTAAAGGGCGTTTAGTTGGCATCAATACCGCGATTTTCTCTCGCTCCGGCGGCTCTAACGGGATCGGCTTTGCTATTCCTGCCAATATGGTGGAAGTGGTTGCCGATGCTTCAACGAGCGGTGACTATGTGCGCCGCCCATGGGTTGGAACGAGCCTACAGGCTGTGACCTCAGATATCGCCGAGGGCCTTGGCCTTGAACGCCCACAGGGCGTGCTGGTGACTGATGTTCATCCAGATAGTCCTGCGGAAAACGCTGGTCTTGAGGTTGGTGATCTTATTCTTGCCGTGGGTGAGGCGCAGATTAATGATCCAGATTCGTTTGGTTATCGTCTTGCAACGCAAAAACTTGGTGCCGAAGCTTCCTTTACAGTATCGCGTGGAGGGGAGGTCTTCGAGATCAAGGTGAAACTTGCAGCAGCGCCGGAAACCACACCGCGTGATGAGCGCTCCATTGGTGGCCGCTCTCCATTTGCAGGTTTGACTGTTCTGAACCTTTCTCCGGCAGTTTCAGAAGAGCTGCGTATGGGATCAGTCTATGAGGGTGTGGTAGTTGCGCAGGTTGAACGCGGTTCCAATGCGGCCTATATCGGCCTTCGTTCTGGCGATGTGCTGCTCGGTGTGAATGGCGAGGTGATTGAAGATACTCGCGACCTTGAGCAGCTTTCAAAAGAGCGGCCTAATGTTTGGCGTATCGAGTTCTTGCGCGACGGGCGTGTGCGAACCATTGCTGTTCGCTAACGCCAAAGGCAAAAGCTGTTTTTGAAGAAAGAAGGCGACTGCGCCTTTTGAAGGTAATTTGATGAGTGACCTGTTCGGAGCATCAGGGCTGGACCAGTCTGGCAAGCGGCCACTTGCTGATCGCTTGCGCCCGACAAAGCTGGATGAAGTTGTAGGGCAATCCCACCTTTTGGGAGAGCAGGGGGTGCTTAGTCGCATGCTCCGTTCCGGTACGCTTGGTTCACTCATCCTTTGGGGGCCTCCGGGCACAGGAAAAACAACTGTCGCCCGCCTGCTGGCTGACGCTACTGATCTTGCCTTTGAGCAGACTTCGGCGATCTTCTCCGGAGTTGCGGACCTTAAAAAGATTTTCGATCAGGCGCGGGCGCGGCGACTGACCGGTCGATCCACACTGCTTTTTGTAGACGAGATTCACCGCTTTAATCGTGCTCAGCAAGACAGTTTTTTGCCGGTTATGGAAGACGGCACCATCACGCTCGTCGGCGCTACGACGGAGAACCCTAGCTTCGAGCTTAATGCAGCGCTTTTGTCTCGCTCTCACGTGCTGACTTTTGAAAGCCTCGATGTTGATGCGCTGGAAGACCTCTTCAAGCGCGCAGAAGAGGTGATGGAAAAGTCTCTTCCGCTTGATGATGATGCACGGGCTCTCCTTGCCTCTATGGCCGACGGTGATGGCCGCTCCGCCCTAACGCTTGCAGAAGATGTTTGGCGTAGTGCCAATGACGGGGAGGTCTTTACCCCTGAGCAATTGGTGCAGATTATTCAGCGCCGTGCGCCCATCTACGACAAGACCAAGGACGGGCACTACAACCTTATTTCTGCGCTGCATAAATCCATTCGCGGATCAGATCCTGATGCCGCACTTTATTGGATGTGCCGAATGCTGGATGGCGGTGAAGACCCGATGTTCATCGCTCGCCGGTTTATTCGTATGGCTGTCGAGGATATTGGCCTTGCAGACCCGCAAGCGCTGGTGCAGGCGAATATGGCCCGTGATGCCTATCAGATGCTCGGTTCTCCTGAGGGGGAATTGGCTTTGGCGCAGGCCTGCGTTTATCTGGCGACAGCGCCCAAGTCTAACGGGGTGTATGTGGCCTACAAGGCAGCAGTTGCAGACGCCAAGCGCAACGGTTCTTTGGTACCGCCCAAGCACATTCTTAATGCCCCTACAAAGCTTATGAAAGAGATGGGCTACAACGAGGGCTATCAATACGATCACGATGCGCCGGATGGTTTTTCCGGCCAGAACTACTTTCCAGAAGCGATGGGCCGCAAGACCTATTACGACCCGCCAGAAAGAGGGTTCGAGCGCGATATTCGCAAGCGCCTTTCTTACTGGCAACGGCTGCGGACAGAGCGTAGCCGCGACTGAGTATTCCTAAAGCATTAAGGCATTGCTGCAGTTCCTCTTGCTCTTGCGGGCAAATCAACGCAGAAATTGGAATGGAGGATAAGCGCAGATGAGACAGCTTGAGCTGCGACTTGCATTGGTGCTTTACGGCGGTGTTTCGCTTGCTGTTTACATGCATGGCGTAACGCGTGAGATGCTCAACCTCCAACGCGCTGCCAAGTTTGCTGAAAAAGGGTGGTCGCCCTCAGGTAAAAGCCAGATTGATGCCGACGGGCAGGAAGAGGCTATTGACCAGCGACCTCTGACGAAAAGCGCAGAAGCCTACCACCGGATTTTCTCTAGCTTTATGCCTGATATGGAGCTGCGCGTTGTTATTGACGCCATATCCGGCGCTTCCGCTGGCGGTATCAACGGTATCATGCTGGCACGGGCTTTGGCTCATGATCTGCCGCTGGATGGCCACCGTGATTTATGGCTTGAGAGGGCCGACATTAGCTGGCTAAGCCAAAAGCCAAAGGGCATGAGCCAGTATGTTAAGTCGCTCAGCGTGCCGGTTATCCGCAAGGTGTTTGGTTTAACCGTCGAGAATGTGCCTGAAGATCGTGAGGTTAGAGCCAAGCTCAACCTGTTCATGCGACAGCGCTGGTTTGCCCCGCCTTTCTCCGGCTCCCGCTTTACGGGTTGGATGCTTGATGCTTGCCGCCAGATGGAGAAGTTCAATCGGGGCGGAACGCTTATCCCTCAGGGCCAGTCACTCGATTTGTTTGCTACGCTGACCGATTTTCACGGAACGCGCCGGCGTATCAAACTGTACGACCCGCCATTCATCGAAGAGATTGACCACCGCAAGATACTGGGTTTTAGAGCAACGAACTCCGAGCCTCTCGATCTTGAAAGTCAGATGGACTTCAAGAGCATTCCGGATATCGTGTTTGCTGCTAGAGCTAGTTCGTCTTTCCCTGGTGCTTTTGCGCCCATGACCATTGCAGAGATGGACCGCGTGTTGGAGCATAAAGGGCTTGCTTGGCCGCACCGGCGTTCCTTCATTCGCGATGTTCTTGACGAAGATGAAGAGAGTGGACGCAGCCAGCTCTATATCGACGGCAGCGTGGTGATGAACAAGCCTTTCCGTCCTGTCATCGAGGCGATTGTTGATCGTCCGGCAGTGCGGCAGGTGGTGCGCCGCGTTGTTTATGTTGATCCGCGCCCTTCAGCAATCGGCGGGGATGTCCCTTTCGGTGAAATGCAGGAGCCGGGTTTCTTCCGCTCTATCGTTGCTTCTCTTGCTCACATTCCGCGCAATGAGCCGATTGGCGATGAACTTGAAGAAATCGAGATCATCAACCAGCGCTCGCGCAGGGCACAGGCCGTCATTGTCGCCGCTGGTCCGCAAGTGAAAGCGGAGTTGAGTAAAATCCTCGGTCCCAAATTTGCGCTTCCCAAGACAGCAGAGCAAATGACGCTGACCCGCCGAAAGGCAAACCAGCAGGCGCAAATCAACGCCGGATTTTCTTACGCCGGATACCCGCAGCTTAAGCGGGAGCGACTGGTGCACAAGGTCGCCAAGCTCCTCAAGCACCTTGCAGCCCAAGCTGGTGTTGAGCAAACGACCGAGGCCTTGCAAGGTGCAATCTCCCGCTATCTGGAAGAGGAGAGTGTTCATGACCCGCTTTACGGAAACGGGCTTAATGACCGGCTGCTGACTTTCTTCCGCGGGCTTGATGTTGACTACCGCGTACGGCGGTTGCGCTTCGTCATCGGCACGCTGAATAATCTTTACGGCACCAAGCAGTTCATCAATAACGAGATTGGCATCAAAGAGCTGAACTCGTTGAAGGGCGTGGTCTACGAACAGATCTCCAACCTGCGGCTTCGCTGGGAAGAAAAGTTCTACGGTGAACCTTCTCCGGTCCTTGCTGAACTTGTTCAAACGATGCCTGATAGTGAAGATGCTGTTCGCGATGGGTTGGCGCTCGCCGCAAAACTCATGGGGTTGCAAGACCTCGATCAGTTGCACGATGAAATGATCTTCCAGACCTGCCATATCATGGGTAAAGGCGGCGGATTTTGCGGAATTTCCGAGGCCTACTTGGGTTTTGCGTTTTATGACGTTATAACGCTGCCAGTTCAGCAGTCCTTCGAGTTTCCCGAGATCGGAGAAATCGAGGTTGAGCGCATCAGTCCTGTCGATGCCCGTGCCCTTGGAACAGAGGCAGGGCAACTCAAAGGTATTCGTCTTCAGTCATTTGGTGCCTTCTTTAACAGGAGGTGGCGCGAGCATGATTACCTGTGGGGCCGTCTTCACGCCGCAGAGCGTCTCATCAATCTTTTGATGGAAACGTGTCAGTTGGCAGCGATTGCTGAAGGGGATGCATTGGAAGAGCGGCGCAACAGTGCTCTCAAAGAGGCATTTCTTGCGATTCTCGAAGAAGAAGAGCCGCACCTCAAGGCTGATCCAGATCTGATTGATCGATGCAGGCAGCTACTAAAAGAAAAGCTTGGTTGAATAGCACAGTGCCGTTAAAGGGGTGTGCGAAGTCCCGTGTTGCCAAGCCATAATAAGAGTAAGGGACACAACAGCGAATTTGGACGAAGACCACCCGATGAAACACTTGCTCCTAGTTGCCCTTGGCGGCGGAATGGGCGCAGCTTGTCGCCATATGATTTCACTGGCGTATCTGCGTTACCTTGGACCTGCCTTTCCATGGGGAACGATAACCGTCAACATACTAGGCTCGCTCATTATGGGCATTTTTGTAGAGGTTCTGGCGCAGAAGCTGAACGGTTCCAACGAACTACGCTTCCTTATTGCGACGGGTTTTCTTGGCGGCTTTACGACCTTTTCCAGCTTCTCACTGGATGTTGCTGTTCTTTGGGAACGCGGTGAGCCGTGGCTGGCCTTTATCTATGTTACAGCATCTGTCGTGCTTTCAATTGGCGCGCTTTTCTGCGGTCTTGCAGCAACGCGCCACTTCTTCGCGGCCTAACGGTAGCAGGCACAATCCGACGATGTTTTTGAGGCGCTGGGCGGTTAGGGTCTTGCACTTTAAGCCGGAGCCTGTCACATGGTGCCAAGAATTTTTATAGAAGAAAAATGCCCGCTTGCGCCCATACGCAATGCAGGAGGCATACAAGAACTCAAGGACCCCGTTTGATGAGCGGCATTACACAAAAGAAAGTGGTGCGTGACGAGGGCGGCATGCGCCTCGACCGTTGGTTCAAGGTCCACTATCCGGATCTTGGCTTTGGCCGCTTGCAAAAACTGCTGCGCACCGGTCAGGTCCGTCTGGACGGAAAGCGCGCTGATACCTCCACCCGAGTGATCGAGGGCCAGATGGTCCGAATCCCGCCGCTGGGTGTGACGGTACAGGCCGATGACCGCAAGAACGCCAAGCCGATGTCCCGCAAGCTTGTAGAAAGCGATCGTCAGGCAATCGAACAGATGGTGCTGTTTGAAGACCGTGACGTAATGGTTTTGAACAAGCCTGCCGGTCTTGCAGTGCAGGGCGGCTCAGGCGTGAACCGTCACCTTGACGGCATGCTGGACGCATTTGCAGATCGTAACGGCAACAAGCCACGCTTGGTACACCGTTTGGACCGTGAAACCTCTGGTGTCATTCTGGTTGCGAAGACCCGTAAGGCTGCGCAGGAACTGACCAAAGCGTTCCGCCATCGCAATACGCGCAAGATTTACTGGGCAATGGTTGCTGGTATTCCTAAGCCGCGTAACGGCCGCATCTCGACCTACATGGGCCGTGATGAGTCTGGTGAGAAGATGGAAGTCGTAAAGCACGGCTCTGATGACGCGCAGCACGCAGTGAGTCACTACAAGGTGGTGGAGCAGTCTGGCCAGAAGCTGGCATGGATTGCTATGCGTCCTGTTACCGGTCGTACTCACCAGCTGCGTGTTCATGCTGCACATATGAATCACCCGATCATTGGTGATCCGAAGTACTTCAACATCATGAACTGGGATCTGCCGGGCGGTATCCAGAATAAGCTGCACTTGCTTGCGCGCCGTATCATCATTCCTCATCCATCTGGTCAGGGTGAGATCGATGTTTCCGCGCCGCTGCCTCCGCACATGCAGCAGACATGGAACCTGCTTGGTCTTTCCGTTGATGACTACGACCCGGACCTTCACGAGCCGGATTGATAAAAAACGGTTGGCTGGCATCTGCTCGCCAACAATCGGGATGTCACGTGCATGTATCTGATCGTATTTGATTGTGACGGAACGCTGGTCGACGGCCAGCATTCTGTTTTACAGGGTATTGAGGTTGGCTTTGAGGCAGTGGGTTTGGCTGCGCCTGACCGTGACGCTGTGGTTGATACGATTGGCTTGTCGCTTGATCATGCGATTGCCCAGCTAGCTGGGCCGGAGCATTATGATCTAGTGCCGCAGATCTCCGAGGCTTTTCGTAGAGAAAAGCTCTCTCGTAGAGCGCTGAACCTAGACTATGATCCGCTCTATCCAGGCGTTGTAGAAGTGCTGCAGGAGCTTGCGGCAATGGACAACGTGCTGCTGGGTATTGCAACGGGCAAGCATATGCGCGGCGTGAAGCACATGATTGACGTGCATGGTCTGCACAACATGTTCGTGACCATTCAAACTGCTGACCGTGCCCCTTCCAAGCCCAATCCGGGTATGTTGCTTCAGGCGATGGGAGAGACAGGCATTGAAGCAAACAATACCGTCATGGTGGGCGATACCACCTACGATATGTTGATGGCCCGCAATGCGGGTGTGCATGGCATTGGCGTGAGCTGGGGCTATCACAAGCGGCGCGAATTGGTGCGCGCCGGCGCGGGCCACGTTATCGATCGATTCAGTACATTGGTCCCAACCTTGAAAGAGGTTTTGGACTGGGCAGAGGAAGTCGCGTAATGCGTGAGATTTTTGAACAACTCGCAGAAGATATTGCCAAGGGTCCGGTTGATCCGGTTGAACGGGCGAAGGAACTTTCCCGCCGTGAACTGCCTAAGCGCTTCTATGAACTTGTAAGCGTTGAAGAACGCGATGGTGCTTTCGCAATTTTGCTTGATGGCCGCACTGTTAAAACTCCTGGCCGCCGTGCGCTGAGTTTTGACCGTGAGCATGTGGCTGAAGCCGTTGCAGCTGAGTGGGAACTGCAGGACAAGATGATTGACCCTGCAACAATGCCACTGACACGTCTTGCACACTCCGCTATCGACGCGGTTGCCGACCGCTTTGACGAAGTTGCTGACGAAGTAACCCGTTATGCGGGCAACGATGCTGTTTGTTACCGTGCCGATGCGCCTCAGGAGCTCGTTGCACGCCAAACCCAGCATTGGGATCCGGTGGTTGCTTGGGCGAATGAACGTCTGGGCGGCAAATTCCAGCTGATCGGCGGTCTTATTCATCAGCCGCAGGAGGAAGTGCTTCTGAAAAACTACCGCGAAGCGCTCAACAAATTCACACCGCTGGAGCTTTCCGCAATCCATACTGTTACCAGCATTACCGGTTCCGCACTCTTTGCGCTCGGTCTTGCTGAAAAGGCGTTTGATGATGACGCCGTATGGGCTGCTGCGTTTGTTGATGAAGACTGGAATGCAGAGCAGTGGGGACAGGATAGCGAAGCTATTCGTGTTCGCAACTACAAGCAGGATGAGTTCCTTGCCTCTGCCTTGGTATTGGCTGATACACCGGAAGAAATCGGCGCAGACGTTGTAATCTCCGAATAATCCTAGTGATATTCATCATAGTTTTAAGGCGGGCTGTTTATGCAGTCCGCTTTTTTTATTGGTCTTCCTTGCAAGTCTTTCCCGTGTCTATTAATCAAAATACCGTATAGGGGCGCTGCTAGTGCGCTCACCTTAATTTGGTAAAGACATGGCATTGCGTAAGACTTCTTCTTTCAAGAACCCTTATTATCAAGGCCCGGTGAGTGATCACTTTGATGGGGAACGCTTTTTTTGCCCTTGGCAATCAATGGGCAATACATGGCGTGATCTGCTGCGGTGGAAATTCAAAGAGCTAGATAATCCGTGGCCGAAGAGAAGAAGCGTAATGCAGGTAGCGCCTCCACCGCGTGTGGATGGTAGCCTTTTGCGGGTGACGGCGGTTGGGCATGCCACCTACCTTTTGCAGTTGGACGGCTTGAATATTCTAACTGATCCGGTTTGGGCTGAACGGGCAGGGCCGTTTTCAATTGCTGGTCCTAAAAGGATTTCCCAGCCCGGTATTGCGTTCCAAGACTTGCCGAAGATTGACGTCGTTCTGCTTTCCCATAACCATTACGACCACATGGACCTGCCGACACTTGCCAAGCTCTGGCATAAGTTCCGGCCCAAGATTGTAACGCCCCTTGGCAATGGCGCATTGCTCAAAGGACAAGACAAGGCGATAGAGTGCTACGAGCTTGATTGGGATGAAACCCTTCGCATCAACGATGAGTGCTCGGTAACACTTCTACCAACGCAGCATTGGTCTTCAAGAAACGGGAAGGACCGATGTGCGGCTCTATGGGGCGGGTTCGGCATCAAATGCGCCAGTGGCTCCATCTACTTTGCTGGTGATACGGGCTTTGGAAAGGGCTATCCGTTCATTCGAGCTGCCGAACAAATGGGGCCGATTGATGTGGCGTTACTGCCAATTGGCGCTTACGAGCCCCGCTGGTTTATGGAGTTTGCTCATATGAATCCGGAGGAGGCTGTTTCCGGTTTCAACCTCTTGGGAGCGCGATACGCCGTCGGGTATCACTTTGGTACTTTCAAGCTCACCAACGAGCCGATAGACGAGCCGGTGGCACGCCTACACGATGCTGTAAAGAAGCAGGGAATCTCGCCCAAGCGCTTCCGCGCTCTGTTGCCAGCTCAGCATTGGGATATATCTCTGCTGAAGGACTAGGTGGCGCCTCGTCATTTTACACAGTTTTCCCGAGTATCTGGTGGTAGGTACTAACCCCTTAGTGTGCCGGCCTTGATGAGCGTCAGTATTCGATTCTGCCTTCGCGGAATTATGATCTTATGGCTATTCCCTCTGCGTAATACATCTGTCAGTGGAGATATTTTAGTGTGACGCCTTGCGTTGACATGGCGTGCGCTGGGTCCTTTCATAGGTGCCAGTGATGCGCCTAACACGTTGTTTCCAATGGCAGAAGGCGTACAAGTCTGATTTGAAAATATGCGGAGTTCCTATGAAAAATAACGAGAAGGTCATCGCCCGACTGAATGAAGCCCTGAGGCTGGAGCTGGGTGCTGTTAATCAGTACTGGCTGCACTACAGACTTCTTGAGGATTGGGGCTTTGCCAAGCTTGCGAAGAAGGAACGCGAAGAATCCATCGAAGAAATGCAGCACGCTGATAAAATCATCGAGCGCATTTTGTTCCTTGGTGGTCATCCAAATCTGCAGACAATCGCGCCATTGAAAATTGGCAGCGACATCAAGGAAGTGCTTGAGGCCGATCTCGCTGGAGAGTTCGACGCTCGCAAATCCTACAGCGTGTCCCGCGAGATCTGCGATCAGGAAGGCGACTACGTTTCTATGAAACTATTTGATGAGCTGCTTGCTGATGAAGAAGGGCACATCGATTTCCTTGAAACGCAGCTGGAGCTTCTGGCGAAAATTGGCATTGCAAACTACGGCATGCTGAACGCTGTTTCTGCTGATACTGCAGAGTAATAGAGCGAACATTTCTTATAGTGTGTATCTAGGGCAGGCTACAAAATAGTCTGCCCTTTTTCTTTGCTGATTTAGCGAAGAACCCAGCAGTATCTTATCCAACTCAAACAAACGGATTACTGGTCTTACTGCTTCTTTACGTGTTACGACGTACGCGCGATTCAATGGGAATGGGTTAGTTGCGATGAAAGAGGTGATCTTAGAGCTGGAACGTCGTCGTGCGCAGGCTGAACTTGGGGGAGGTCAGCGACGCATTGATGCTCAGCATAAACGGGGCAAGCTGACAGCTCGCGAACGTATCGAAACTCTTCTGGATGAAGGTTCATTCGAAGAATACGATATGTTCAAGATACACCGCTGTTCTGACTTCGGCATGGAAGATGCCCATATTCCGGGCGATGGCGTTGTAACGGGCTGCGGTACCATTAATGGCCGTACTGTTTACGTCTTCTCCAAGGACTTTACGGTTTTTGGCGGCTCCCTTTCCGAGACACATGCAGAAAAAATCACCAAGCTGCAGGACATGGCTTTGCAGAATCGCGCACCGATTATTGGCATTTTTGATGCTGGTGGTGCGCGTATTCAGGAAGGCGTTGCAGCGCTTGGCGGTTACGGTGAAGTATTCTGGCGCAACGTACAAGCATCCGGCGTGATTCCGCAGATCTCTGTGATTATGGGGCCATGTGCTGGCGGTGATGTTTATTCTCCGGCAATGACCGACTTCATCTTCATGGTGCGTGATACATCCTACATGTTTGTGACCGGCCCTGATGTTGTGAAGACAGTGACGAACGAGACTGTAACAGCAGAAGAGCTGGGCGGGGCGTCGGTTCACACCGTCAAGTCGTCTATTGCAGATGGCGCTTATGACAATGACATCGAAGCACTGCTTCAGATTCGTCGTCTTGTCGATTACCTGCCGATGAACAATCAGGCGGCCATTCCTGAGCTTTCTGTTTATGATGATCCTGCGCGTATCGAGGAAAACCTTGATACTCTGGTGCCGGACAACCCGAATAAACCTTACGACATGCGAGAGCTTATTCTCAAAACGGTCGATGAAGGCGATTTCTTCGAGATTCAGGAAAGCTTTGCTGGCAACATCATTACGGGCTTTGGCCGCATAGAAGGCCGAAGTGTTGGTATCGTTGCGAACCAGCCGATGGTTCTTGCTGGTGTGCTTGATAGTGATGCGAGCCGTAAGGCCGCTCGTTTCGTTCGCTTTTGTGATTGCTTTGGTATTCCGGTTGTTACCTTTGTTGATGTTCCGGGCTTCCTGCCAGGTACTGCACAGGAGTACGGCGGGCTTATCAAGCATGGCGCGAAGCTTCTGTTTGCCTATGCCGAGGCAACTGTTCCTAAGATCACTGTCATTACGCGTAAGGCATATGGCGGGGCGTATGACGTGATGAGCTCCAAGCACATCCGTGGTGACGTCAATTATGCTTGGCCTTCCGCTGAAATCGCGGTTATGGGCGCGAAAGGTGCGACTGAGATTCTCTATCGCTCCGAGCTAGACCAGTCGGAGAAGATTGCCGAGCGTACAGCTGATTATGAAGAGCGGTTCGCGAACCCGTTTGTTGCGGCAGAGCGTGGTTACATTGATGAGGTCATCCTGCCTCACACGACACGCAAGCGTCTCTCTAGAGCTTTGGCGATGCTGAGAACCAAAAAGGCCGAGATGCCTTGGCGAAAGCATCCAAACATTCCGCTTTAACGAAAAATGGCCAGCTAGATTAGCTGGCCATTTGCTTTCGGGGGAGGAGCATCAGTTCATTCCAGGCTTATTAGTTGCCTGAATTCTTTTCCTGACAAACGTCAATGTGGCAAGTGTTGGAGTCTAGGGTTGGTACGGACTGGCTTACAGCCTGTTCGGTTGGGTTGCAGTAGTAACCGTTTGCTACATAGCGATTGTAAAGCTGATCACCAGTAAACAGGAGTGTGCTACCTTCATGCTGTACGTAAGACTGTGCCTGTGAGCAGCTCATGTGGCGTGTGTCAAGGTTATCTGCACTTGCAGCTAGTGGCATTGCTACGGTTGCGATGAGGGCCAGTGCGCCGAATACTTTTTTCATTGTGTGTTCCTTCATTCCTTTGGTTCTTATGTTTTTTCTGCGAAGACTTGTTCTTGTTTTTGTTTGTCTTCGATGTTTCAAATATCGTTTTAAACTATTGCGGAGATTGGGCTCGCCCAAGGCAAATTTGTGATTATGTATTGGTCAATTTAAGGTTAGTAACAGTCTGACAGTATATCTTTATGGTTGTGATGATCGTCACAAAGAAAAAGGCCGAAAATCCGGCCTTTTTGCTGCATTTATGAATCGTTTTTCAGTCAAATATATTCCAGCGATCTGCTGGACGGCATGTATATGCTATCGGGCAGTCTTTTCTATCACGGGTTGGTACCCACGCAGGGTCCAGAACTTCCGCGTATTGGCAAAACTGCAAGCTGGCCACGTAGCGATCATAGGTCCGCTGGCCCGTGGATAGAACGATTGCGCCTTGCTGGCGAACAAGGTTCTGGGCCTGCTGACACGTCATCGTCCGGGTATCCGGCCTTTGCGCGTAGCTGGTGAGGGGCACGAGGATTGCTGCTAGGGCTACGCCCAGCTTTAGAGTTCGGGACGTCATTTTTCAGTCCTTTGCGCACAGTTTCGGCTTTTCGCCGTTTGGTATTTTTTACCGTGGCACAGGTTCGCCTATCAGCCTGTTTCCAAAGTCCGTTTGTTTTTAACTTTCTGCTTTAAACGGCATCTGGGCGATGGCGGGTTAGCTCTACGCTGAACATGCCAGCATGAACCGGAACCGGTGCTCCCGGTTTTCTGACCGTGATCTTAACAGTTGCAATGCGCTTGTCCAATTGGAACACAGCTTCGCAAATTGCTCCAGCAAGACGCTCAATGAGATTGAAGCGTTCTTGGGTGACAACGCGCTCAACCGTTTCTGCAATAGAGCCGTAGCAAATCGTCTGGGCATAGTCGTCGCTGATGGAAGCCTCGGTGAGGTCTGCATAGCAGGAGAGGTCTACCTCGAAACGCTGGCCGAGTTTTGCCTCTTCCTCATAAAGACCGTGACGGGCAAAGAAGGACAGATTGGTTAGGTGAATGGCGTCCATGACGTAAACCAGTGCTTATGTGAAGTTAGAATCAAGTGCTCCGCTGCTGGGTGGCAATGGGCAATACAGCGGTAGAACATGACGTATCTGGAGTTATGTTCAACGCCCTTATCGTCCGCAGAGGCATTTTTTCACGATCTTCGCCCTTTTGCGAGGTTGAACACATCCGTATGCACCCTTACAAATCCAACACAAATGCTCTAAGGGATTATGCTGATGTTTGCTAAAATTCTTATTGCCAACCGGGGGGAAATCGCTTGCCGCGTTATTAAAAGCGCACGGGCGATGGGCATAAAGACGGTGGCCGTATATTCCGATGCTGACAAGGACGCTCTACACGTAGAGATGGCCGATGAGGCAGTTCATGTTGGTCCTGCAGCTGCAGCAGAATCCTATCTTGTGATTGACCGTATCGTTGAGGCTTGTAAGCAAACGGGCGCCGAAGCGGTTCATCCTGGATATGGCTTCCTTTCCGAGCGGGCGGAGTTTGCTGACCGCCTCGCCAAGGAAGGTATCGTGTTTATTGGTCCGAACCCAAAAGCTATTGAAGCTATGGGTGACAAGATCACATCCAAGAAATTTGCAGCCGATGCAGGTGTTTCAACAGTTCCAGGCTACATGGGGCTGATTGAAAACGCCGAGGATGCCGTGCGCATTGCTGGCGAAATCGGTTACCCAGTGATGATCAAGGCTTCCGCTGGTGGCGGCGGCAAAGGTATGCGTATCGCGTGGAACGCGGAAGAAGCGAGTGAAGGTTTCGACCGCGCGCGCTCCGAGGCGATTAATTCCTTCGGTGATGATCGTATCTTCATTGAAAAGTTCATTGAAAGCCCGCGCCACATCGAAATTCAGGTGATGGGCGACAAGCACGGCAATGCCATCTACCTTGGCGAGCGTGAGTGTTCCATTCAGCGCCGTAACCAGAAGGTTATCGAAGAAGCGCCAAGCCCGTTCGTTGATGAAGAAATGCGTGCGCGCATGGGTGAGCAGGCAGTGGCTCTTGCTAAGGCTGTTGACTATGACAGCGCGGGAACGGTGGAGTTCGTTGTAGGGCAGGACAAAGGCTTCTACTTCCTTGAAATGAACACCCGTCTGCAGGTGGAGCATCCGGTTACCGAGCTTATTACAGGTATTGACCTTGTTGAGCAGATGATCCGCGTTGCTGCTGGCGAAAAGCTGGGGCTTTCCCAAGGCGATGCTCAGCTGCGTGGCTGGGCTGTTGAAAGCCGCATTTACGCAGAAGATCCATATCGTAACTTCCTGCCGTCCATTGGGCGTTTAACGCGCTACAGCCCACCAGCTGAAGGGCAGCGTAGCGGCTATCTGGTGCGTAACGATACCGGCGTTGTGGAAGGCTCCGAGATCTCCATGTTCTACGATCCGATGATCGCGAAACTGGTGACCTATGCTGAGACCCGCGCAGAAGCAATTGAAGGAATGAGCGAAGCGCTGGATGGCTTTATCGTTGATGGCATCCAGCACAACGTTCCGTTCCTCTCCGCGCTTATGAAGCATGACCGTTGGCGCTCTGGCGAGATCTCAACCAACTTCATCGCCGAAGAATATCCTGATGGCTTTGAACCGGCGCAGCCGGATGAAAAAGCAGTCGGCATTCTGGCCTCTGTGGCGCTTTCAATGACTTTGATCGAGCGTGAGCGGCTGGACCACCTGCCGGGCCGCCTGCGTCCGCATTCCGGGTACACCCGACCGCATTGGGTTGTGAAGGTTGGCAAAGAGAAGCGTGAGCTCCTCGTTGAGGAAGGCTTCCCGGCAACACCAATCGATCTGGATATCAAGGTGGATGGCGGTGCATCCCGTTCCCTGCGCTCTGACTGGGCTCCGGGTGACAAGCTTTGGAGCGGTACCATCGGCAACGAGAAGGTTGTGGTGCAGGTGCGTCCGATCAAGAATGGCTACCAGCTAGACTGGCAGGGGCTATCCGTCGAGACACGCGTGATGACACCGCGCATTTCCGAGCTTGAAGACTTGATGCCGGAGAAAATTGCGCCGGATACATCGAACCTCTTGCTCTGCCCAATGCCTGGGCTAGTTGTTTCCATCAATGTTCAAGAAGGGCAGGAAGTTAAAGCCGGTGAGGCGCTTGCTGTTGTTGAAGCAATGAAGATGGAAAACGTGCTTCGCGCAGAACGTGATTGTGTGGTAAACGCCATTAAGGCAACGCAGGGTGACAGCCTTGCCGTTGACGAAATAATCATGGAATTTCAATAGGCGAGTGCCCTAGTAAGTGGGGCGCTCTTTTCTGCAAAGGCCGCCCCCTTGAAAACCCTTCTGTTTGATCTCGACGGAACCTTGACGGATCCGTTCGTGGGTATCACCACGAGTATTCAATACGCCCTTGAAAAACTTGGTGCTCCTGTCCCTTCCAACGAGGAATTGGGCTTTTGTATAGGGCCGCCGTTGACAGAAGGTTTCTCCCAAATCCTCGGGACAAAAGACCAAGAGGTGTTGGACAAAGCAGTTGCTTTGTACCGCGAGCGTTACTCCACCATTGGATTGTTCGAGAACCACGTCTACGACAATATTCCAAAAGTCCTTGATCGGTTTCGTGGCAGAGGTCACCGTCTCTTCGTGTGTACATCCAAGCCTCACGTTTTCGCCAATCGCATCCTTGAGCACTTCGAGTTGGATTGCTTTTTTGAAAAGGTCTACGGGCCGGAGTTTGATGGTACCTTTGGCAATAAGGCCGATCTCCTGCGCCATATTCTAGAAACGGAAAAACTGACCAATACAAACTGCGTGATGATTGGTGATCGTAAGCATGATTTGCTTGCAGCTTCAGCCAATGGTGTGACGGGGCTAGCGGTGAGCTGGGGGTATGGTTCTGTTGAGGAGCTTACCGAATTTGGCGCAGCTGCCATCGTCAACGATCCATTGGAGCTGGAGGCGGCTATTTCCTCTCTTTAGCCGCTGAGTTGTCGTCCTTTGCGGGGGAGGGGATGGTTCATCGCGGCTTTCAGGTATGCTCTCTCGGTGAGATAGCTCTGCGTACACATCGCATGCTGGATATGGTTGGCTTTTATAGGGATATATTGGGGCTTCCCTCATTGCCGGGGCCTTATCCAGCAGGTACGCATTTCTTTTCGCTAGGAGGCGAGGCGGGTTCTTCCGGCATTTTGGCGTTGTATGATGCTCGCCTGCATCCGCGTGAGTTTCGGGCAGGCGTTGTTGAGCGTAGAACCTCCTCCCTGCATCATCTTGCCTTGCGTATTCCACTAGAAGAGCAAGAGGCGTTGGTTAGCTGGTATGAGGCCAACGAGCTTGAATACCACATTGAAACATTTGACTGGATCGGCTCGCGCGGTGTCTTTACCCAAGACCCTGATGGCAATACAGTCGAGCTCGTCGCCTATGACGAGGTAAGAGTAAAGCCTATTGAGGCTGCCCAGCTTTAGAGAATTAGAATGCCCCTTTATTTTGCTTATGGTCGCTTGATGGACCCTGAAGAAATGGCAAAGCGCAGTGCGCGGGCCAAAGCGATTGGTCCTGCTATGCTTGAAGGGTTCAAGTTCATTGTGACCAAAGAAGGCGCGCCATCTGTTCTTAAAGCCGTTGGCTGCGTGACCCACGGCGTTCTGTGGGATTTGCCAATTAGCGGTGTTGCTGCTGTTGATGGGAGCGAGGCTCTTTTCAGAAGAGCGCAAGACAAAGTGCTGCTCAATATTCGCTCTGGGACTACAAGCCGCAAGGCGCTTGTCTACATCAGCTGTAATCGCCAGAAGGGCTCACCAAACCCGAAAGGTTTTGGCGGCATTTGTGAAGCTGCAAAGCATTGGGAGCTGCCAGAGCTCTATCAAGAAGAGCTGGCGGGCTGGGCAAAACGGCTGCCTGCTTAATATTTCAGGCATACTGAAAAAAGATGTCGCCTGCCGGTAATATCCCTGATAAATAGAGGGTGTTCACTTATGAACACAAAACATAGTTCTCAGGGCGGGGTGAAAGTCCCCACCGGTGGTAATCTGGTTTCCAGTTAGTCCACGAGCGCTTGCTCCTGTTTTATGCAGGCAAGGTCAGCAGATCCGGTGTAACTCCGGAACCGACGGTTATAGTCCGGATGAAAGAGAAGAGAATAGGAAGCAAGTTGCGCCGTAGGTTTGCTGCAGGCGTGGCTTTGTGGGCCTATGCGTCCTGATTCAATTAAGGGGCCTTATGCCGTGTATCGGCGATAAGGGTTGGATCAGTTAGATGAAATTTGTTTCGTTTGGTTTTGTTAAGCGCGTGCGGGGTGGTCTATGAGTGAGATCACATCAACCGGATTTACGCGTTCTTCTTCCATAATTGGTGCTGCTTGGCTGGTGCTGGCTGGCTCTGCTTTTGCGTTTGCTAACGTTGCTATGCAGTGGAGCACGATGGTGCTGGGCATGGGTTCTGCCAGTGCAACGTTCTGGCAGTACTTCATTGGCTTTTTGATTATGCTGCCGATGGTCTGGCGTTTAGGCTTTTCAGCGCTAAAGACAAAGCGGCCGGTTCTTCATCTTGTGCGTGTTGTTTTGGCAGCGCTGGGCGTTCAGGCTTGGGTTGCTGGCCTTTCATCGGGCGTGCCTATCTGGCAGTCTATCGCGCTGGTTATGACTTCCCCGTTCTTTGTAACGATTGGTGCAAGTCTCTTTCTTGGCGAAAGTGCGGGGCTAAAGCGCTGGGTAGCAACGGCAACCGGCTTTGCTGGGGGCATGATTATTCTTGCGCCGTGGTCTGATGCGTTTACCTACAACGCGGTTTGGCCAATCGTTGCCGCTTTTTTGTGGGGTAGCTCGGTACTGTGTATGAAGGCGCTTGAGCAGGATGAAAGCCCTCAAAGTGTAACGCTCTACCTTCTGCTGTTTATGGTGCCTATCAACCTTGCCTTGGCCGCTGGTACCGGCTTTGAGATGCCTGAAACTTCGACACTATGGATGCTCTTGATTGCTGCCGGTATTCTTGGCGCCATTGCCAATGGTGCGCTTGCTCTTGCCTACAGCAAGGCAGAGGCTGCCTTCTTGCAGCCGTTTGATCACATCAAGCTTCTGCTCAATGTTGCGTGTGGCTTCGTCTTTTTCGGCTGGGTACCACCGGGCAACCTCTGGATTGGTGCATTCCTGATTATTGCTGCCTCGCTTTACCTTGTACGCAGCGATGATGCTCGAACATAAGTGCTAGCGTGATCAGATTGTAATCTACGTAAAATAGATTAGTGTCTGGTTGCGCAGGCAACCAATCAGGAGACCAATACGCATGCAGAGCCTACACATCTCGATTTCTGGAAGAGTTCAGGGTGTGGGTTATCGTGCGTGGTTTTTGGAAAAAGCCCGAGGTCTAGGGCTTTCCGGTTGGGTGAAGAATTGCGATGACGGCCGTGTTGAGGCCGTCATTAGCGGGCCCTATGACAAGGTTGAGGCGCTTATTCTTGCTGCCCATCAAGGCCCGACGTTTGCTCGTGTTGATGGTGTGGAGCGTATTGGCGAGCCTGAAGTCTTCGAAGGGCCTTTTGAAGTACGCTAGGCCTTTCGAGAGTTTTCTTTATTAAAACTACGAGAATTCCGGCTCTGCCAAACCGGATGGTCCGATAACCCGTACTGGGCCGAAAATTTCCTCAAACTGTTGCTTCATTACCGAGTCCACTTCGGCCATAGATACCAAGTGTCCAAGGTCCACGAAGCTTGTTACGCCGTGCTGGGAGATCCCGCAGGGTACAATGCCACTGAAGTGCTCTAGTTCTGGCTCTACGTTGATGCTGATGCCGTGGAAGCTGACCCACTTGCGAAGACGGATGCCGATGGCGGCAATCTTATCTTCAACGCCCGCACTCTTTTCCGGTCGTCGTACCCACACGCCAACACGGTCTTCACGGCGCTCGCCGGTGATGTTGTGCTCGTCTAGCGTGGAGATGATCCATGCCTCAAGGGCCGCGATAAAGGCGCGAATGTCTTCTTTGCGGCGTTTTAGATCCAGCATGACATAGGCAACGCGCTGGCCTGGGCCGTGATAGGTGTACTGGCCGCCCCGACCTGTTTCGTAAACCGGAAAGCGATCTTTCGCGATCAAGTCTGACGGGTCTGCGCTGGTGCCTGCTGTATAAAGAGGTGGGTGCTGAAGCAGCCATACCCGCTCTGGAGCTTCCCCTTTGGCAATGGCGGCAACACGCTCTTCCATCTCCCTCAGTGCAACCTCATAGGGCACAAGACCATCGTCTATGACCCATTCCACTGGCTCGCCAGCTACAATGGGATGGAAATCGGTTTGAAGACTTTGTCGTTCTGCCATTGGGTTTCACTAGTTTTTTAAAATTGGGCGCCGTCGGCGGGTCAGGGTTATTTCTATGAAATTCCACTGGCATTGCAATAGGATGTTTTTTGATTCCTTTGATCGCTGCAAAAAAGACCTAAGGGGAGGGGTGCATGAGTAGGGTAGAACGTATCTCGGTGGATATTTCTGTGGTGCTTGGCAAATCAGAAATGCCCGTGCATCAACTGCTTCGAATGGGTCGTGGAGCGGTTATCGAACTAAATGCCGATGTTCATGATGATGTAGAGATCCTTGCGAACGATATTCCCATCGCCAAAGGCGAAGTGACGGTTATTGGCGATAAGGTTGGAGTGCGCATTAAAGAGGTTCTCCACCGTGCAAGCTCTGAAAAATCAACAGGTTCGGGCGAGTGATGTCAGTCTTCAGTAGGTGCTTCTGTTAATAAGTGTAGGTATTATCTCGCTGGTTTGCATGTTTTTTGGAGTTTTTGTGAAAATTCGCAGGTAAGGGTCTTGCGCAGCGGAGTCGGGTTAGTTATATCACCGCTCACCAGCCGAGAGGGCAACGCAACTGCGCTTCTCACTCGGTGCTATGACCAGTGCGGCCGTGGCGGAATTGGTAGACGCGCAGCGTTGAGGTCGCTGTGGGGTAACTCCCGTGGAAGTTCGAGTCTTCTCGGCCGCACCATTTCTCTTTGAGAGAAAACAAAAAGAACCGGCGTAAGCCGGTTTTTTTGTGCCTTAATTTCAAGACATATCCAATTTCAGATAATATTCACAGGGCTTTATCCAAAAAGCTCTGTTTAATTGGGTTTGGACACATTTTGGCTCTTGCGTAAGCTGCGGTGAGTGGCTATATCACCGCTCACCAGCCGAGAGGGCAACGCAACTGCGCTTCTCACTCGGTGCTATGACCAGTGCGGCCGTGGCGGAATTGGTAGACGCGCAGCGTTGAGGTCGCTGTGGGGTAACTCCCGTGGAAGTTCGAGTCTTCTCGGCCGCACCATCTCTCTTTAAGAGAAAATAAAAAGAACCGGCGAAAGCCGGTTTTTTTGTGCCTGCTTTCCTGAAAAGCGCTTCCAAGGCATTTTCTTCACAAAACTCCCCTAGGATTTGGCAGCAAGCATACGCATCTAAGTTGGGTGCTGAATTCTTCGCCATTGGCTTTAGTGATATTCCTTTCGTGTTTTGCGGTATTCGGATTGCTCTAATAGCCGGCGAAGAGTAAGTAATTGAACAAGAAACAAAAAACGTGCACCTGATCCCGTGAGATGAGGAGGTCCCTTTGGCAGACTTGGAACCCCTTGAAGCAACAAATGCTACCGGAACCTATCCGGATATCCGGGATGAGGAAGGCCATCTTGATTCCGACTATGTATCTGAGGTTGAACAAGCTGTAGCCTCTGGGGATCGACAGGGCGTTATCGCGCTGGCGGCAGCTCTGCATGAAGCCGATCTTGGTGATCTGCTTGAGGCTCTGCACGAGGAAGACCGCGCCCCCTTTATCACCTTGATGGGTGATGCGTTCGACTTTGTTGCTCTTACCGAAGTCGATGAGACTGTTCGCCAGCCTTTGTTGGGCGAACTTTCTGACCAGCTGGTTGCCGATGGTATCGGTGAGCTGGAGTCAGATGATGCTGTCTCCATTCTTGAGGATTTGCCTGAGGCTGAGCAGGAGAAAATTCTCGCTCGTCTTTCCAGCGTTGACCGTGTGCAAATCAAGCGGGCGCTTGAATACCCTGAGGAATCTGCTGGTCGTCTTGTTCAGACTGATTTTGTGGCGGTTCCGACTTTCTGGACAGTAGGGCAGGTGATCGATCACCTGCGCATCACCAAGGACCTGCCTGAGCGGTTCTATGAGATCTACATTGTCGATCCCGGCTTTCACCTTCAAGGCGTGGTAGCGCTTGATCGCCTGCTGACGACGCTTCGTGACACCAAGGTTTCTGCTATTACCGAAGAAACAAGCCACTTGGTGCGAGTTGATGAGGATCAGGAAGAAGTCGCGCGCCTCTTCGAACGCTATAACCTCGTTTCTGTTGCGGTGGCAGACGCCTCTGATCGGCTGGTGGGTATCATCACCATTGACGATATCGTTGACGTTATTCAAGAGGAAGCGGAAGAAGATATGCTCGCTATGGCCGGTGTTGGTGATGAAGAAATCTCCGACAGCGTGTTTGAAATTGCGCGGCTGCGTATCGGTTGGCTTGTGGTCAACGTGTTTACTGCGCTTATCTCCGCAACCGTTATTTCCATGTTTGAAGAGACAATTGAGGTCATGGTGGCGCTTGCTGTGCTCATGCCGATTGTTGCCTCCGTTGGCGGAAACCTTGGTACGCAGACAATGACGGTTTCTGTAAGAGCGTTGGCGACCAAGGACCTAGGAAAGCGCAACCTTATGCGCGTACTTCGCCGTGAAACTTTGGTGGGCGCGCTCAATGGCTTGGGCATTGGTTTGCTCGTTGGCTTTATCGCGACCATGTGGTTCCACGATATCAATATCGGGCTTGTTATCGCTACAGCTGTGCTTGGCAACGGTATTTGTGCTGGCCTGTTCGGGCTTCTTATTCCTTATGCTCTTGAAAGCCTCGGCGTTGATCCGGCAATCGCGTCTTCAGTCTTCGTTACCACTGTTACCGACGTTGTTGGTTTCTTCCTCTTCCTGTTCCTTGCTGCTGTGTGGTTCGGGCTACCGTTCTAAAGGCTTATTGGCCTTCTGTTCCATAGGCAGGGCTTAGGCGTAGTGCTACGTATCAGCTTAGGAACAGGAGGAAGAACTTGTCAGATTTTGTGGTTCGATCCCCACGCTGGGAAGAGCGCGTGCGCATGAGTTTTGCAAGCCAGCCGTTGATGGCGCACTTGGGCTGTTTGCTTGGTGAGGTTAAGCCGGGTGAAGTAGAGATTATCCTGCCCCAAAGCCCCGGTGTTATGCAGCAGCACGGGTATTTTCACGGCGGCGTCATTTCCAGTATTGGCGATGTTTCAGCAGGCTGGTCTGCGCTTTCTTTGATGGAAGAAGGCTTCGGCGTTCTAACGGTAGAGTTCAAGATCAACTTCCTGAACCCGGGAGTGGGCGAAAAACTTGTTGCCAGAGGGCGGGTTCTAAAATCAGGCAGAACGCTTTTAACGGTGCAAAGTGATATTGTTGGCGTTCAAGATGGTATTGAGCGGCCTGTCGCGACGGGTTTGTTCACTATGATCGCCAAGGAAGGCCTTGAGCTTTAGGAGCGTTTGATGAGCGGCGAGCAAGACTTGCAGAAGATGCTAGCGGGTTTGCGCCCGAAATTGATGGATGGCACCTACGTTTTTGCTAGTTTTGCAATTGCCGACTACGAGCAGGTGATCGCCAAGAGGCCGCTAGCGACCTTTCGAGAGGAAGAGGGGCTTACGGCCTTGCTTTCTGTTGAAGATGCAAGTGCGCTCGGCGTTGCTGATTTGAGTGCTTGGAAAGGCATCACACTGCAAATCCATTCTTCACTCTCTGCAGTTGGTCTGACCCACGCGATCAGCGGCGTGCTGACCGAGCATGGCATTCCCGCCAATGTCATCGCCGCTTATTATCACGATCATGTTTTTGTGCCGGAAGATAAGGCCCAAGCGGCCATCGCTGCTCTTGTGACATTAATGAAGTAAGAGCTTTGATTGGCCGTCTATGCGGCCTCTCAGCGCCCTACAGGCTGCCAGCGCTTAGATCGCGGTAGAACCTGCGGTCAAACTGGTCTTCCCGCAGCATTCGCTCAATTTCGTGCGCTGGAACGGCAGGCGAATACAAGAAACCCTGATACTCATGACAGCGGATTGACTTGATCTGCGCGAGTTGCTCAGTGGTCTCGATCCCTTCAGCTACAAGCGTCAAATCGAGCAGGCGGCCCATTTGGGTGATCATCTGGACGATTGGCCACTTGGATTTATCGCTGATGAAGGTGCGGTCGATCTTCAGCGCATTGATAGGGTAACGTTGCAGGTAACCCAAGTTGGAATAGCCGGTTCCAAAATCATCGATTTCCAACTTAAACCCTGCCGCACGAAGACGCGTGAGTTGATCTACAATATCGTCCGTGTCCTTGAGGAGAAGGTTTTCGGTGATCTCCAAATCGATGAGGTGTGTTGGCACCCTATAGTGGTCGGCAATGTTCGTTAGCCAAGTAGAAAGATCGCCCCGCTTGAACTGGGAGGCCGACAGGTTGATGGATAGGTTGAGCAGCAAGCCTTCTGCGATCCATTTGGATTGCTGGCGAATTGCTGTTTCTGCCACCCACTCGCTGATTTGGTCTATGTGACCGCTTTCCTCAGCCACATCTATAAAGCCTCCAGCAGAAATGAGCCCGCGGGTAGGGTGCTTCCAGCGCAGCAGGCATTCAGCGCCAACGATCTGGTTTGATGTTGTGTTGAGGCGCGGCTGGTAGTGTTGTTCAAACTCACCGTACTCTATGGCGTTGCGCAAAGAGGTTTCAACCACCAAGCGCTCTTGTGCAGTCTCTTCCATTGAATTGTCAAAGAAGCAGAACTGATTGCGGCCAAGCTCCTTGGCTTTATACATCGCAAGGTCTGCTTTGCGCATAAGCGTTTCGAGTGTATCGCCGTGCTCTGGGTATTGCGTAATGCCAAGGGAAGGCGTGATCTGCAGAATATGGCCGCGCACATGATACGGGTGACTAAGGTGAGTGAGAATCTCGCGAGCGATCTCCTCCAGTATCTCCCTGTCAGTGAGCTTGGCAAAAAGCAGAACGAACTCATCACCGCCAAGGCGCGCTGTGAAACCTAGGCCAGATGTTACCTCTCCAAGGCGTTTTGCGACCTGAACCAGCAGGTCGTCACCCACTTGGTGGCCGAGCGTATCGTTGATGGTCTTGAAGCGGTCCAGATCGATGAAGACAAGGGCGCCGCCATTTTGGGTGACGCGAGCTTCGTCCAAGTGGCGCTCAGCTTCAATTTCCAAAAAGGTTCGGTTCGGAAGGCTGGTCAGCGTATCGTGATGAGCGATGTGGCGTACTTCATGTTCTGCCTCAAGCCGTTTTGTAACATCGATGGCGCTGAATAGAACTGTGCGCTTGGCTGTCAAAGGGTCATAGCCCCGGCGCGCTGTAAGGTCATACCACCTGCGCCCCTCGCGGGAGCGCATCAAGGCGACCATGTTTGTTTGGGCGTTGTGCTCCAACGCTTCTAGCAGGACATGAAAGTCCCTCGAATTACAGAAGCGGGTCGCAAGATGCTCAGCGTCCGCTGGTCTGGAGATGCGGCTTGCAGGGTTCTCGAAAAGAAGCTCGCCGGTATCATCGTAGAGCGCGATCATCGACGCCGTATGCAGCAAAGCTTGCGCAATACGCGGCTGGCTTTGTTCGGCAGGCTGATGCGCGATAATTTGAACCAGTATGCCCGGCGCGCCGTTTTCAAGCGGCTGTAAGGAAAGGGCGCAGTTAAGTGTCAGCGGTGTTGTCTGCTGAATAATAGTGATCTGCTCTGTAATGCGCTCACCTGCCAGCAGTCGTCCAACCCAAGTTTTTGCCCTATGCCTCAGGTTATCGCTATGAAGCGCTGGCGGAAACTCGATACCGTCTTCGGTCTGGCGCAGAAAGCCTCTTCCTACACCCAGATAGTCTTGGGCGGAGGCATTGAGCCATACGATGCGCATGGTTTCTGGGTTGACCACGTACAAAGGGATGTTGATGCGTTCCAGCACTTCTTTGTCTGCATCACTAATGTCGATGCGCGTGCTGTTTTGTATCGAAGCCTCTGAATACATGCACCAGCCGATCACTTGTAGGGAGTAGACTCTATAAACCTAAGGTTTATCTATTATTGTAATTATTATCCAAATGATAAGCGCTGAGATAGTTTTCTCAGTTGATAATTGCCGATGTGGTTAGGAAATCGTTATCGCGCACCTGTTAAATTCCTATCAGGAAGCGAACGATCAGGTTCGCTAGTTACGTCTGGCGGGTTCTGGTCGCGCTATTTAAGACGCCGCAATCCACATTTTGCGGTGATATTTGGCGATTTTCTTTTGAAGCGACAAGAACTAGCATCTTTGGGAATTGCGAGTGCCCGCATTAGACACTAACTATGAACTACTAGAGACCGGCGCACAGTGCTGCCGCTTAATGCAAGGGAGCGTCACATACCTATGACGGACTATTCCTCTCCAAAGCCAGGATATCTGGACGAAGAAGCAGGTGAAAAACAGCAGGCTGAGAAGTCTATTCCGGTAGATAAACATCTGTTTGATGCCCGCACGGTGCTGATCACGGGTCCGATTACGCAAGAGCTGGCACATGATGTTTGTGCACGTCTGCTCGCCTTGTCTCAGGTTTCCAGTGATCCGATTACCGTGATTGTATCTTCTCCGGGCGGTCACGTTGAATCCGGTGACATGATTCATGACACCATTCGTTTTATTCGCCCTGAAGTTCGCATTCTCGGCATGGGCTGGGTCGCAAGTGCTGGCGCGTTGATTTACGTGTCCGTGCCGCGTGAGCGCCGTTTCTGCACCAAGAACACCCGCTTCCTTCTGCATCAACCATCCGGTGGCGCAGGTGGTATGGCGACCGATATCGAAATTCAGGCAAAAGAAATCCTGAAGATGCGCGATCGTCTGAACCTGATCTTTGCTGATGCAACGGGTCAGAGCCTCGAGCGCATCGAGAAGGACACCGACCGTGACTACTGGATGAGCCCTGAAGAGGGTATCGAGTATGGTCTGGTTGGCCGCGTAGTGAATTCTCAGGCTGAAATGTCCTGAGCTTAAGCGCTATCGCTAAAAAGAAACCCGGCTCTGAGTGGCCGGGTTTTTTGTTGCCTAAATGCTGAAAACGGGCATCACGCTGGATCGTGCTCCACTGGCGGGTCCACCACTGCGCGCCGTGCTTTGGAAAAGTACTGGCGGCGGACGAGAACGCCTGTCACACAAATGGTTGTTGCAATCAATGCCCAAGGACCGGCGTACCAGCCAAGATAGCCCACAGCGAAGAATAGGCTCTGCTGACCGCGTGAGAAGTGCCGTCCTGCAAGCGTTGCAAGGCGGGCAGCCTTTTTGGAGGCAGCAAGGGCGTGAGGATTATCCTCGTGGGCATGATCGGGAATCGAGCCCATTACAATTGTTGTGTAGTTGAACAGGCGATATGCCCAGCCGAATTTGAAGAACGAATAGGCGACAATGGCGATCAAGCCAAATGCCTTCAGTTCCCAGTGCGAGGCATCTTGCGGGGAGGTGAAGGGCAGATCACTCATGACCTGAACCACCTTCTCTGTGGAGTTGAGAATCGCGAATGCACCACCAAGCGCAAGCAGGGATGCAGAAGCAAAGAATGCGGTTCCTTGCTGCAGGCCTGCCGAGATGTTGGTGTCTGGAATGCGGACTTCGCGGGCAAGCATGGCCTTCATCCAGCCATAGCGATACTCATCCATCAGATAAGACAGGGATTTTCTCTTCCATGGGCTGTAGGCCAGCAGCCAGCCGTACCCCAGCCAGCAGGTGATAAAGAACCCAAGCGCGACTATGTCGAAAAGGCTTAGAATTGGCACAGTAGAACCCTTAAGTACTCAAGCTAACTCATCGATGGTTAACGCATTGAACGCTGGCTTCAAGAGCTAAACTCGCAGTTTTCCTCGACCTTTTATCATTGAGGTTGTGAAAAAGTTTTTCTCTCTTAACCATACGGATTGTCTGGATTTATCGGCACCAATGCATTTTTGCGATAGCAGCTATGCACAAATGAGCTTGCTTCCACCAATAAATGGAGATAGTGACGGCGCCTCTGCGCAAGGCTGTGACAGTTTTGCAACGACATAAAGATTATTAACGAGGTTTTATGGACCAGGAAGTTCAGAAGTCCTGCTGGGGGTTCACCGTACGAGCCCTTTTTGCATTTGGTAGCGCGTTAGCGCTTTTTTATGTGTTTGCAGGAGCTGGCAGCTAAGGCACTTCTCAAAGGGCAAGCAGCCTCGAAGATACTGTTTTAAAAAGGGTACCACATCGGTGGTGCCCTTTTTTTATTTGCGCACCTAATCAGCCACTCATGGGATAACTCTTGATCTTGAGAGGTATGCTGCTATGAGGGGGCATGACTTTGCATCTGGTAAAACTATGCGTTGGTGTCGATAGTGTTGAGCAACTTCAATCCTATATCGAACAACGGCAGATATTGGCTCTTGCGCAGGGGGTAAGCGACGAGCAGATCCATACAACGCGTATGGTGCCAACGCGCACGGCTGAGCTGCTTGAGGGTGGCTCGCTTTATTGGGTCATTAAAGGTCACGTACAAGCGCGCCAGAAGATTGTCGATATCCGGCCTTTCAAGGATGATGATGGCACCAAGCGCTGCCACATCGTTATGGACCCGTTTCTCATTCCTACCCAGATGCAGCCACGCCGCGCTTTCCAAGGCTGGCGCTATCTTAAACCGAGCGATGCGCCTGCTGACATTACTATCAGCGCTGCCCGTTCCGATATTCCTGCTGCCATGCGTGCAGAGCTGCAAGAGCTTTGCCTTATCTGATCGGTTCAGCTCCCATCTGACTCTCCTTTGATCCGCCTCTCTTCGGAACCTGTAGAAACAGCAGGTTAGCAGTGCTACACTTTCCCTAGTGTGCGACATGCGGAAGATTCATGGCGAAAGAAGATAAGTCTGTTCCCTTTGCGACCAAAGGGGCGGAGGTTCCTACCTCCACCTCATCCTCGGCTGATATTGCTGCTTTCTTGAAAGCGGCCCAGCAAAGTGTTTCCAAACCCAATAGCGGCCACAAAGGGCGCCTCATCTTTGCTCTGGATGCCACTATGAGCCGGCAGCCTACGTGGGATATTGCCTGTCACCTACAGGCGGATATGTTCCATAGCGCGGCTCAAATTGGCGGCTTGGAGATTCAGCTTGTCTATTTCCGTGGGTTTGAAGAATGCAGAGCGTCCAAGTGGGCGGATAATCCGGCGCGGCTGTCGGGTATGATGAGCGGCTTGCGTTGTCAGGGTGGGCGAACACAGATCAGAAAAGTGCTTGCCCACTGTATGAATGAAACCCAGCGCCAAAAGGTACAGGCGGTCGTCTACATTGGTGACTGCATGGAAGAGGAAGTTGACCTTCTGTGCGAGCGTGCCGGAGAGCTAGGTATGCGCGGCGTGCCGCTATTCATGTTCCAGGAGGGGCATGATCCGCTTGCGGAGCAGGCCTTTAGGGAGATGGCGCGCCTCTCCAAGGGTGTTTACCATCGTTTTGACAATAGCTCTGCCAGTATCCTCAAAGAGCTTCTGTCGGCTGTTGCAGCGTTTTCTGCAGGTGGTCGAGCAGCGCTTGAGGATATGAGCGGTAAAGGGCATAAAGGAGCGAGAGTTCTTATCTCACACCTACGTTGAGGGGTTAGGTGATTGATCAAGAACGATATTCGCGGGAAGAAATATGGCTTATCTTGTTGCCGGCGGGTTGGTGCTGGCGTTTTTGCTTTATGCGGCTGGTGCCTTTAGCAAGGCGAATCCGGCAGTCGTTGCCAAGCGGCTGAAAGTACTATTTGGAATTTTATTGTTGCCTGTCTGCGCGTTTTTAGCTGTTACAGGCCGGTGGGTGGTTGCCATTCCGGTCGCAGCGTTTGCGCTATCCCTTCTTGGGATTGGAACCTTTGGCCGCGCAAACCCGTTTGGTGCACTTGGCGGAATGTTCGGCGGTGCAGGCCGAAGCAAAGGGCAGGCTTCCAGTGTGCGATCTGCCTACATCGAAATGGTTCTGGATCACGATAGCGGCACAATGGACGGGCGCGTTGTTAAAGGCGCGATGGAAGGGGCAGCCCTTTCGCAGCTCAGCAATAGCCAGCTGGAAGCACTCTGGCGCGAAGTGGCGCTAGAGGCTGATAGTCTGGCCTTACTCGAAGCTTATCTCGACAGCCGGTTCTCCAACTGGCGTGTAAACTTCAACGCGCACTCCACAGCGGGGCAGGGCGAGCCGTCTAGCTCTGGCTCCCTGACCGAGGAGGAGGCCTACCAAATTCTTGGTCTTACTCCGGGAGCTAGCGCCGACGAAATTCGGCTGGCGCACAGAAAACTCATCAAACGAGTTCATCCGGACAGCGGCGGTTCTGCTTTTTTGGCCTCTAAACTCAACGAGGCTAAGGACAGGCTTCTCAGAGGACATTGAAATCACCGATACGCAAGTTACTGATAAACGGCATAACAAGAATACTTTGCCTGCTTGAGAGACGCACAGGCATTCCATGCTGCAGTTTTGGTTTCAAATCCTGCAAACCGCGCTCTGTAAAGGGTTTGGTCTTTGGATTCAACAGCTTCCGTGTAAAGGGCATAGTCCTTCAACGCGGAACCAGTGGCAGCTTGTGCTCTCTTCAAAATCGCGAGAGCTTTTTCTTTTGAATCTGTTGCAGAAATCTGCACATGCCAACCGGAAGAATAGTCCGGCTGGTTGGTCTGTTCCTGCTTAACTTCAGCTTGAACAGGGGCACTGCTTTCCAAGGCAGCGGTAACAGTCGCGGTCAGGTCGTTGTTTTGTTTCTGAACGGACTGGGCTGGAAGGGTTACCGGCGCAATAGAAGCGTGGGCTGGTACAGCCGATGCATCTACGTTTGCATGGGTTCCTTCCAGAAGCTTTGCAATTGGATCGTTAGGCTTTGCTGATGGCGTGGTGCTCGAAGCGTAGGCGATCAGCGTAGGTGCTGGTGCTGCACCCGGTTTGCCTGTTGGCATTGCTGGTGCGACCTTCGGAAATTGAAGCTCGGCACGGGCCATTAGCATAGGCGCGGTGCGGCGACCACGGGTTGCCTTTGGCATGTATTGATTGATGAGCTTGACCATCTGCGCATCACGGCGGGCAGAGGTGCGGCCACCAAGAACTACAGCGACGACGTGACGGTTATCGCGCTTTACGTTGGTTACAAGGTTAAAGCCGGATGCGTTGATGTAACCGGTTTTGATGCCATCTACACCGCGAACCTTGCCCAGAAGGCGGTTATGGTTGCGAAGCGTGGCTTTGCCGTACTTGTAGCTACGAGTATTGAAAAACTTGTAATATCTTGGGAAACGATCCTGCAACGAGCGGGCCAGAAGAGCAAGGTCATAGGCTGTTGTAACCTGACCGCTATTCGGCAAACCATGCGGGTTGCGGAACGTTGTATTCTTCATGCCAATCCGGCGTGCAGTTGCTGTCATGCGGCGGGCAAATGCTGCCTCGGAGCCGGACACGTGTTCTGCAATGACGGTGGAAGCATCGTTCGCTGAACGGGTAATTAGCGCATAGATCGCATCTTTTACGCGCAATGTGCCGCCCGGCTTAACCCAGATCTTTGTCGGGGGACGGCTCGCCGCGTACTTAGAAACTTTCATGCGCGTGTTAAGCGATGTGCGGCCCGCTTCCATTTCCTCAAACAGGACGTAAAGCGTCATGATCTTGGTGGTGGAGGCCGGATAGCGGCGTGCATGGGCGTTATTTGCGTAAAGAACCTTGCCGGTCTTTGCGTCCATAACGATGCCTGCATATTTCGGATTCGCATTGGCCGAAATCAGGCCATTTCCGCCCAGAGTAACAACAAGAAGTGCTGCTGCCAGTGTTCCTGTGATTTTCCCTAGAAACTTCAATGGTCTAGAAGTACGCAGACCCATAACTCACTCGCCCCGTCATCGGCTTGATTTGGCTTTTCTCGCACTTTCGTGCGCTGGTTTTACACTGTCATACGGCAGGGAGAGGACTGTTCTCCGAACTCGCCTGTAATGTCATGGGAAGACCCGTTGCAGCTTCTTTACCCAGAATGATGCAAACGCGGTTACGAATGTGTAAATACGCAGATCCATTTTCTATTATTTTTGCGATTTATATCAGAACTTCCCATTAGTCACCAGTTTCTCGAAGTTTGGGTGAATGCCTGACCCTTATATTTTGCGGTGCAATATAATCTTGACAATCATTGTGCGGTGCATATAAATAAGGATAACCACGCAGTCAACCAAAGCGGGCGGTACTGCGTCTCTATTTTATCGGATGCCCACTTTCACAAAGATGAGGGAATATCATGGTTACCGGATTTGAGAGCATGCAGAAGCTTGGCAAAGAAAACATGGACGTAGCACTGGAAAGCTTCGGTGCAATGTCCAAAGGCATGCAGGCAATCACTGCTGAAATGGCGGACTACTCCAAGAAGTCTGTAGAGGAGAGCGGTGCGGCTTTTGAAAAGTTTGCAGCAGCAAAATCTCTCGACAAGCTTTTTGAAGCGCAGACCAACTTCGCAAAGTCTTCCTATGAGAGCTTTGTTGGCGAGTTCACTAAGATCGGTGAGATGTATGCCGACATGGCACGCGATGCTTATAAGCCTTACGAAGGCTCCATTAAAAAAGCTGGCAAATAAGGAATAGGCGGCGACTCCCAAGCTGCTCCTTACATTTAGCTTCATACAAAACCCGGTCCTTTTGGCCGGGTTTTTGCTGTTGTGGACTGTTTTGGCCCCTATGTGATGATTATGTAGGTATCTCAACCCAGTGGTGCCGCTGGGGGTGAGGCTAATCACATGGTATTGATTAGGGGTTTCATGGACCTTTGGTCGATTTGCTTTTTGGTGTTTGCGTGCACAATGATCAGTAACTAGAATGGGATGCAAAGAGGGTTAACGCAGGTACTTCCATAACTTGCGGTTATTTCTACTAGACCAGAGAGTTGACAGGCGACGTGGTGTTGAAGCAGCAGCCAATCCTTAAGGCAGACAGAAAAAACGGTTTGGTTCCGGTAACTTCGGTTGGCGCTTCAGGGGCGGCCGAGACGCCTTTCATGCATCACGATGTCTATAAAATGGTGCCGGGTAAGACTTTGGAAAATCAGCAAAATCCAACAGAATTCCAAACATCCTTTAAAATGAGAGAAAAATTTCTCCCCTTGAATTCAGGGGGTATACGTTTAAATACTGGAAAGGCCGATCCTCTATACATGGAGGGGCAAGCAACACAAATGAGTAATGGTATCGGATCGGATGATAGTGATGATGGCGATACGGCTACCATTACGCGGACCAAGCCAAAGGTAAAACGGCCTAATCTGTACCGTGTTCTGCTTTTGAATGATGATTATACGCCTATGGAGTTCGTCATCCATGTCGTAGAGCGTTTTTTCCATAAAGGGAGGGAAGACGCGACAAGGGTTATGCTCCATGTCCATCATCACGGCGTCGGTGAATGCGGCGTTTACACCTATGAAGTGGCCGAAACAAAGGTCACACAAGTTATGGATTTCGCCCGAAAACACCAACATCCATTGCAATGTGTTATGGAGAAAAAGTAAGAGGGGGCGCCTGTGCCGTCATTTTCTCGCAGTCTAGAAAAAGCTCTCCATCAAGCTCTGGCTTTTGCCAATGAGCGCAGTCAAGAATATGCCACGCTAGAACATCTGCTGCTGGCATTGATTGATGACCAGGATGCAGCCGCAGTCATGCGTGCCTGCAACGTGGATCTGGATCAGCTGCGCAAAAATATTGTCGAATACATTGATACTGAACTCGAAAACCTGGTTATGGACGGTGACGACGATAGTAAGCCGACCGCCGGTTTCCAGCGTGTGATCCAGCGCGCCGTTATTCATGTTCAATCTTCTGGCAGGGAAGAAGTAACCGGTGCCAACGTGCTTGTGGCGATTTTCGCCGAGCGCGAAAGCCATGCTGCATACTTCCTGCAAGAACAGGATATGACCCGCTATGACGCGGTAAACTACATCTCCCATGGCATTGCCAAACGTCCAGGTGCTTCCGAAGCCAAGCCGGTTCGCGGCGTGGATGAGGATGAAGATCGCACCATGGATGGCAGCGCAGCACCAGGTTCCACGCAAGGGGATACCAAGCGTAAGACCGATGCGCTTGAAGCCTACTGCATCAACCTGAATGAAAAGGCATTTTCCGGCAAGATCGACCCGCTGATTGGTCGTGAGAAGGAAATTTCCCGTACGATCCAGATTCTTTGCCGCCGCTCCAAGAATAACCCTCTTTATGTAGGTGATCCGGGCGTTGGTAAAACAGCTATTGCCGAAGGTCTTGCTCGCCGTATCGTGGTTGGCGATGTGCCTGAGGTTCTCAAAAACGCGACGATCTTCTCTCTGGATATGGGCGCGCTGCTTGCCGGTACCCGTTATCGCGGTGACTTTGAAGAGCGTCTGAAGCAGGTGGTCAAGGAAATCGAGGACTATCCGGGCGCGGTTATGTTCATCGATGAGATCCATACCGTTATTGGCGCTGGTGCGACCTCCGGCGGGGCAATGGATGCTTCGAACCTGCTCAAGCCTGCTTTGGCGTCTGGTACGATCCGTTGTATCGGCTCCACGACCTATAAAGAGTATCGCCAGTTCTTTGAAAAGGACCGTGCTCTGGTGCGTCGCTTCCAGAAAGTGGATGTGAACGAGCCGACTATTCCAGATGCCATTGAAATCCTGAAGGGCTTGAAGCCGTACTTCGAGGACTTCCATAAGATCAAATACACCAATGATGCCATTAAGACGGCTGTTGAGTTGTCTGTCCGGTATCTGTCTGACCGCAAGCTGCCTGATAAAGCAATCGATGTGATCGACGAATCTGGTGCTTCGCAGATGCTGGTGCCTGAAAACAGGCGCCGTAAGACGATTGGTGTGAAGGAAATTGAAGCAACCATCGCCACGATGGCACGTATTCCGCCAAAGTCTGTTTCCAAGGATGATGCGGAAGTGCTTGCTAACCTGACAGCCAGCCTGAAACGGGTTGTCTACGGGCAGGATATGGCGATTGAAGCGCTATCCTCCTCCATCAAGCTGGCTCGCGCTGGTTTGCGTGAACCGGACAAGCCAATCGGTTCCTACCTGTTCTCCGGTCCAACCGGTGTTGGTAAGACCGAGGTTGCCCGTCAGCTTGCTTCTACGCTTGGTGTTGAACTGGTTCGCTTTGACATGTCCGAGTACATGGAGCGTCACACTGTATCGCGTTTGATCGGTGCACCTCCCGGTTACGTCGGCTTTGATCAGGGCGGCTTGCTCACCGATGCTGTAGATCAGCATCCGCACTGTGTGCTGTTGCTGGACGAGATCGAGAAGGCTCATCCTGACCTCTACAACATCCTGTTGCAGGTTATGGATCACGGCAAGCTCACCGATCACAACGGCAAGCAGGTGGACTTCCGCAATGTCATCTTGATCATGACCACCAATGCTGGTGCTGCTGATCTTGCCAAGGCTCCAATCGGCTTCTCGCAGATCACCCGTGAGGGCGATGATATGGAAGCGATCAACAAGATGTTTACTCCGGAATTCCGGAACCGTCTTGATGCGATCATTCCATTCGGAAACCTCGATACCGAAGTTATCTTCAAGGTGGTCGAGAAGTTCGTTATGCAGCTTGAAGCTCAGCTTGCAGAGCGCAATGTGACCTTTGATCTGACACCTGAAGCCGTCAACTGGCTGGCTGAAAAGGGCTATGACAGGCGCATGGGTGCCCGTCCTCTGGGCCGCGTTATTCAGGAGCATATCAAGAAGCCTCTGGCCGATGATATCCTGTTTGGCAAGCTCAAGCGGGGCGGCACAGTTAAGGTGAGCGTCTCCGAAGACCTTCAAGGGTTGCTTTTGGAAACTGTTGAAGATCGCCCGATCCAGCAGGCTTTGCCTCAGCCTAAGAAGAAAGCCAAGGCGAAGAAGAAGGACGAAGGAACAAAGGGCGCGGTTGAGAAGTCCTCACCAAAGCGCGGTAGTTTGGTTCCAAAGGTTCCAGCTTCCGAGTAACTAAAGCCTTTAGAAAAACAAGAGAGTCGGAGCGTTCATTCGCTTCGGCTTTTTTTGTGCAGGTGCATGTGGATCGCTCAAGAATTGCTCTGCGGAAAAAACACAACTACGTTAAAACCCTGAAGACGGATTGCCGCAGTGTTGTTAGGCAGCTGAGAGGTTTACCAAAAGCGATTCATTCGTGGAACACGGGGAGTGCTGCAAGTGTTTACAAGCAGGGGTGCTTGCAGACATAGCAGAAGGGGAAATGCAGAACCAAAGCAACACTGATGAAATAGAAGCGCCGGAAGGGCAGCGGCTTTCCAACCGATACTGGTATGGACAAGGCTTCAAAAATGCCTTCTCGCTCCCCACTGTTATTCTATCAATGGCCTTTATCGGTTTTGCCAGTCTGGCTCGTGAAGCAGGGCTGACATTGGACCAAGTGGTGCTGATGAGCGCGTTTTTATGGGCGCTGCCAAGCATCGTAGTTCTCACCGGTGCGATGGTATCGGACCTTGCACTGCTTCCGACCTTTATCGCCGTTACGCTTTCTTCTGTGCGCCTTATGCCGATGACGATGGCGCTCATTCCAATCTTGCGAGAGGGCAAGAAGACAGCGAACTGGCGGCTACTGTTGGTTTCACATTTCGTTGCTGTAACGGCTTGGGTTTTTGCTATGCGCAAGTTGCCGGAGCTGCCTCGTTATGCGCGGCTTCCGTTTTTGACCGGCTTTTCGATTACCGTCTGCACCTTGGTCATTTGTGTGAGCGTAGCGGCCTTTATCTCGTTTCCCAAGCTTCCCGCATTCATTGGCGCAGCTCTTGTCTTCCTGACGCCGATCTACTTCATGCTTTCCATGTGGGGCGCATCCCGATTGGCTTCTGACAAACTTGCGCTAGGGCTAGGTCTGATCCTTGGTCCAATCTTCCACCTTTATGATCCAGAGCTTGGGCTGCTACTGACCGGATTGGTTGGCGGGACGTTGGCCTTTATCTTCTATCAGATAAGAAGCAGGGGGCGTTTGTAGTCATGCTTGCAACGACACAAAACTGGTGGTGGCCCTATGTGATGATCGCGGTCGCCGGATGGATTGCCACCGATATGTGGCGCTGGATTGGTGTCTTCGCCTCCGGCAAGATGTCCGAGACCAGCCAGATCTTCATATGGGTGAGGGCGGTTGCGACCGCACTGATCGCCGGAATTATCGCACGGTTGATCCTGTTTCCCAGTGGCGAACTTGCCGAGACACCGATGTGGCTGCGTATTCTGGCGGCTGCTTGGGGCGCCTTTAGCTATAAAGTCGCGCGGGAGCATTTGATGGTTGGCATCGTCAGCGCAGAGGTCGTGCTTATTTCAGGCTGGTTTATCTTGCTCTGAATTCTCTCGCTATTGAGAGTAGAGAGTGCCTGCGCAGACCGCGCAGGCATTTTTTCGTTAAAGCACAGCGCGGATTTTTTCCGCTGCAGCTTTCAAGAGTTCGCCATCTGCCATTTCGCCGGTATGCGGACGCAGCGGCACATCATTAAAGCGCGGGATGACGTGAACGTGGGTGTGGAACACCACCTGACCGCCAGCTGGTTCGGAGAACTGCTGGATTGTTGTACCGTCAGCGTTAAACGCCTTTACAACAGCCTGAGCCATTTTCTTGGCGGTTGCCATTACAGCGAACAGGTCTTCTTCTGCGATGTCCAGAATGTTGCGTGAAGGGGCCTTTGGCAAAACCAGAACATGGCCGTCACCACGCGGCATGATATCCATGATGACGAATGTCTTGTCGTCTTCATAAACCTTCTCACAAGGCAGTTCGCCGCGCAGAATCTTGGCGAATACGTTGTCGTTTTCATATGCTGGTGTGCTCACCGGCTGCTCCTTTGGTTTGCAAATAGTGCCTCGACGAGACGAGGAGAATCAGAATAACAAAAAGGATATAGCGCTGATTGTGTCGATGAGGAGACACAGTTGTTCCTCACTCAACATTTTTGTGTGCCCACAGTGCGCTGAAATGCATAGCGCGGCAACTTAAGAAACTGATTCAAGTTTGGCTTGATCCGTGAGTCATTAGAATCACATACGTGGAAATACTAAAGTGAATTCTAGCTTAGGTTTTCTTGAAAGGGGCGTGCGCTTTCAGCAGCTCATGGTCCAGTTCCACCGCATCCCGCTCTCTTAGCAAATAGTCTTCAACCGCTGCACTTAATCCACCATGGGCTATCCAGTGGGCTGAATAGGTTGGGGTGGGCACATATCCACGGGCCAGTTTGTGGGCACCCTGCGCGCCTGCTTCAACGCGGGGCAGCTTTCGCTGAATTGCGAAATCGATTGCCTGATAATAGCAAAGCTCGAAGTGCAAAAAGGGGTGGTGTTCAATGCAGCCCCAGTTTCTGCCATAGAGAGCATGGGAGCCGATCATGTTCAATGCACCAGCGATGTATCGGCCATCTCTCTTGGCAAATACGAGCAGAATATCGTCTGCCATGCTCTCGCCAATAGAAGAGAAAAACTGCCTGTTTAGGTAAGGACTGCCCCATTTGCGAGAGCTGGTGTCGATATAGAAGCTATAAAAGGCATCCCAATGATGCTCTTTAAGTTCGCTGCCTGTTACCCATTCAATCTCGATGCCTGCCTCAAGTGCTTTTGCGCGTTCTTTCTTTATCGCCTTACGCTTGCGGGAGGAGAGGCTGTCAAGGAATGCATCAAAGTCTGCGTATTCCGCATTGTGCCAGTGGAACTGTTGGTCCACCCGTTGCAGATAGCCAACCTGTGCCAGCGTCTCCCATTGCTCTCTTGGAAGGAATGTCAGGTGCACGGAGGAGCATTCGATCTGTTTACAGAGCTGGATCAGCCCTTCACCCAGTATGCGCTCAGCAACATCGCGGTCGATGGCTGGGGACGACAGGATGCGAGGGCCAGGGACGGGAGAGAAAGGCACCGAGCATTGAAGCTTGGGGTAATATGAGCCACCAGCGCGGTGGAGTGCATCTGCCCAAGCATGGTCGAAGACGTATTCCCCTTGAGAGTGCAGTTTGATGTAAGCGGGCGCTACCGCTAAAAGCTCTTCTCCGCTTTGGAGGGCGAGGTGGGTTGGTAGCCAACCGGCGCGCTCACCAACGCAGCCCGAGCTTTCGAGTGCTAGAAGGAAGCTGTGTGATATGAAGGGGTTATAGTATCTACCTTCAGAAAGTGATTCAGCCGTTTCCTGAGGGGTAGAAGCTGCGCTACTGGTTAAAGTGCTACTTGAAGAACTGCCGCTAAGAGAGGCGGGTAGCCAGTTGCTTGCAAGGGAATCCCAAGCCTGCGCGGATATCTCGTCAATGGAGCGTAATACTCTTAATGTGATATCGCGCTCATGCATTGCTCGTTCATTCCCTTTGTGACGAGGCGGCGTGAGCTGGCCGCCTCTTGCCATTTAGCATCTACGAAGGTGAAGGGCGATGGATCAGATGTTATCCGGATCAAAGCCCTCGAAAACCATTTGGTTCGCGTAGGTAGCTGCCTTCTGGCGTTGTTCTGCCGTGCGAACTGTCCATGTCATAACGGGCAGGGTGCGCCACTTGTGCATCATCGGCAATAGCGGAACAGGCAGGTCATTTACGAAGTATGAAATGAAATGCGGCTCAGTGCCAACCATATGCAGCATTCGCGAAATGAGGCGTAGCTCGATCCAGTTAAAGTGCTCAGCTTCCGATGGACCGGGATGCGTCATGGATACCGCGCCACGTACGATCTCTGGATAGCGGGCACGCATATACTTCAGCATACGCGGGTCAAAGGACTTGATTGCGGCTGATCCTTTGTACTGGCTAAGAGCCTTGCCGATATGGTCCAGAAAGCCGTTTTGGCCTTCTTCTTTGTAAAGTGACTTTAGCTCGATGGTCAGAGGCACTTTACCGTCCACCAGTTCAAGCAGCTCTTCCAGTCGCCAGATCGGGTCATTGGTGCCGCGCATTTTACAGCCGCGCAGTTCAGACAACGAAAGCTGGGAGACTGTGCCTTCGTTTTCTGTCAGACGCTCTAAGGTGTCGTCATGAAAAACCAGCGCTTCGTCGTCGAGCGTTTGTTGGAGGTCAACCTCGATGCCGAAGTTTTTGTCGACGGCAGCTTGAACCGCACTGGGCGTGTTCTCGATGATGCCGTCTTCTTTGGAGTGATAGCCTCGGTGTGCGATCGGACGGGCAAAGAGCCAAGAAAGATCGTTCATTATCGGGGAAACCTCAAACTAAATCGTGAGCTACCGGAGCAAGGCTTGCTGCTCCGGCAGGGCTACTATTCGATCTCGAAGATCGCTTCGATTTCGACTGCAGCGTTGAAAGGAAGTGCGCCAGCAGAAACAGCGGAGCGGGCATGGCGGCCCGCATCACCCATAACTTCTACGAGGAAGTCAGAGGCGCCGTTGATGACCTGCGGCTGGTTTTCGAAATCGCCATCGGAATTCACAAAACCGACAATCTTGATCAGGCGTACAACTTTAGAAAGATCGCCTGTTGCAGCTTTTGCCTGCGCAAGCAGGTTGATTGCGCAAAGGCGCGCAGCCTGCGCGCCATCTTCAACTGAAAGATCGCGGCCAACTTTGCCGGTCATGGCAAGAGCGCCGTCTTTCATTGGAAGCTGGCCGGAAACGAAAAGCTGATTGCCGGTTTTAACGAATGGCAGGTAATTGGCGGCAGGGGCGGCGGCCTGTGGCAGAACCACGCCCAATTCTTCGAGGTTTTTTTCGATCGTGTTTGTCATCCTAAGACCTTTGTTGGTTGGGACCTACGGATTTTCCTCAATATTGTAGTGGCGGGAGAATTGCAGAAGAATCATAGGAATAGCAAGAGCATAAGCCGCGACAGTCCACGGCTAGGCGCTTTTGGCTTACCTAACGGAAATTAGATGGTTGGCAAACTGTGCCGTTTTTGTGCACTCTTTTAACTCGGGTTTAAGGATAAGCGATCTGGGGCCGGTCACTTTCGCCAATGAAGCTGGAGGCGCCATGCCCATACTCAAGAACCTACAGTCCTCAAGTGCTTTTCGTGTTGGTGCGTTTGCAGTGCCGTTTCTCGGTGCGGTAGCGCTTGGCCCATCGCAATATGCAGATGCTGCAGTATTGGATGCCCATAGAGCTGTCTACGACATCAAGCTTTTGGAAGCAGCAGATGGGTCCAATATTAGCGATATCAAAGGCCGGATGGTTTACGAGCTTACGGGTAACGCCTGCGAAGGGCATAACGTGGCTGTGCGGTTTATTTTGCTTATTCAGGGTGTGTCCGGCGAAAAACAAGTGACGGACTTGCAAAGCACTTCTTTTGAAGGCGCCAAGGGTAAGAGTTTCCGTTTCACGACAAAAACCTTTGTGAATGACTTTCTGGCAGAGCAAGTTGAAGGTTCAGCCCAGCTTGGTTCGCAGGCTGTTGATGTTGAGCTTGTAGAGCCAGCCCAGAAGTCGGTAAGCCTTAGCGGCGATATTCTCTTTCCAACCCAGCATCTCTCCAGCCTGATTGATGCTGCTATGAGCGGCGAGCGCTTTATTGCAGCTCGCGTTTATGATGGTAGTGAAACCGGTGAAAAGGTTTTCGATACCGCATCGACCATTGGTCTGCAGCGCGGACTTGGTGGGGCCGTAGAAGGGGACGATAAAAGCGCGGTAGGAAAAATCGGCGAAGACACGTTCTGGCCGGTAACGATTGCCTACTTCGACCCAACAAAAGACGGTCCGCAAGGCGAGCTGTTACCTGACTACCAGCTAAACTTCCTACTGCACGAGAATGGCGTATCCCGCAGTCTGGTCCTCGACTATGGCACTTTTAAAATGAATGGCCATCTCGTTCGATTTGAGGATTTAACTACGGATGAGTGCAGCGCGAGCCAAGGCTAACGCTTTGGTTTTGGGGATGAGAGGCCGCGCCCCAGTGACACCATCTCTGATCCGAATTTCCCGCGTAGAGCATCCATAGCCCTTTCGGCCTTGGCGCGTTTACCTGCATCGATATCGACAAGGTCATCAGGGTCCGCCAGTTCAGCGCTGCAAAGGCTACTGATGCCAACGCCGATCAAACGGAAGCGCTGTTTGCCATCAACCTCGGCCTTAAGTAGGCGGTCGCTGATGCGGAAGATGCGATCAGCAAGCTGCGTCGGGTCTTCAGCTTGTTTGCTGCGGGTGACGGATTTGAAGTTCTCGTTTTTCAGCTTCAGCGTAACAGTTCGGCCTGCAAAGCCTGCCTCTTTAGAGCGATGGGAAACCTTCTCGCACAGGTGCCACAGGATAGAACGCAGCTCTTCATAGCTGCTGATATCGTGGTTGAACGTGGTTTCGTTGCTTATGCTTTTGGTTTCGCTGTCAGCGGAGACGGTTCGGTCGTCTTCGCCCTTGCAAAGCTTGGCGATGCGAAGGCCCATGACCCCATACCGCTTGGCAAGGTCTGTCGGGTCTTTTGTTTGCAGCTGGCCAACGGTTCGGATGCCATCCTGCTTGAGCTTTGTTTGTAGTACCTTGCCGACACCCCAAATGATGCTGGTTGGCTTGTCCTGCAAAAACTCAAGTGCTTCGCCCGCGCCGATCACGGAAAATCCGCGTGGCTTATCAAGATCAGATGCGACTTTTGCCAGAAATTTGTTAGCGGCGAGGCCGATAGAGACGGAGATACCAATCTCCTTTTGTACCTTCTTTGCAAAGCGCACGAGAGTTATGGCAGGCGGTGCACCGTGCAGCTTTTCCGTACCGCTTAGATCGAGAAACGCTTCATCGATAGAAAGCGGCTCCACCAACGGTGTGAGCGCCTGCATTTGGGCGCGGATTTGTCTGCCTACGGAAACGTAATGGTCCATGCGCGGTTTAATAACCACCGCATCTGGGCAGGCTTCCAGCGCTTTGAACATTGGCATGGCGGATCGCACGCCATACATGCGGGCGATATAGCAGCAGGTGGCAACAACGCCGCGCTGGCCACCGCCAACGATAACCGGTTTGTCTTCAAGCTCTGGGTTATCGCGCTTTTCGACAGAGGCATAAAAGGCATCACAGTCAATGTGCGCCAGATGCAGCTGAAATAGCTCTGGGTGAGAGAGTAGCCGCGGGCTCCCGCAGGAAGTGCAGCGCGTGCGCGTTGTCGGCACGAGTGTTGCGCAATCTCTGCATATGGCCTGCTGCGGTTGGTTCACCCGTTTTACTCCTTGAAGGGTATTTGCTGTTTCATTGGCGCTTTAGCTGATGGCTATTCATCCAGCAAGGACAATATGAAGTCGCCTGTTTCTAGCCAGCAATTGCTTTTGAGCGCGGCGGCTTCAACGAGGGGAGCAGCCTCATGAAAGCGCTTGTCGGCGATGAACTGCACCAGCTTAACATGAGGGGCCGCTTTGCTTGCCGAGATCAGGTTGGAATGGCTGTCATCGACAAAGACTACCGGATCTTTGCCTCTACCTGCTGATAGCGCGGCAACTGCGCCGCCCTTTGGTCCCTCGTTCACAATCATCGGGTAAGGCATGCCGAAGTGCTCAAGGCGCGCTTTACGAACGGGGGCGTTGTGGGGGCCGGGCAGGTTGGTGAGGATCACGATCTGGAAGTGATCGGAAAGGCGCTCCAATTGCTGAGGGGCATGCTCAACGGCCGCCTGCTGGTGCGACTGCTCGTCGAAGAAGGTGTTTAGAAGACGCCACGCTTCCTCTTGTTTGAGCGGTGCACCGGTGTCTGTCCGGTGCAGGTTTCCTCTCAAACTATAACTATGGTCTTTAAAAGCGATTCCCTTTTGCGCTGCGTAGCGCTCCAAATGGGGAATGAACTGGAATAAAACCTCGTCCACATCCACGATCAGCAGCGGTCTTTGCTGGTTCTCAACAGAAGAAATTTGGGCTTGAACGTGGGCTGATGGCAGATGGATATTATTCAAAAATCTCTCCTTGGTCATCCAGAGCAAAGCGGGCGGCTGCAATCATGGTTGGCCGGACGCCTGCGGTCTCGGTGAAGGCAAGCAATAATTGTTCGTCACTCATATAAAATGATAGCAATCCTGCCAGAAATTCCGGTTGCTGGGCAGCGCTACGGATATCTTGTGGCCCTATGCCGGCAAGCGACAAAAAGCGGCCGAGCTGCTCCGGTTCTCCCGCTAGGTAGCTCAGTGCTTTGATGGCAATTTCTTCAGCGGCTTCTTTTGTCAGTGTGGCCGGATTCTTCGCAATCATGGGGTGTTTGCCTTTCTGAAACGAATCTTGATTAATTCTTTCTTTGCAAACTAGTGTTTGGTTAGCGTGATGGCTACAGTTTCGGGAAATCTTCCCCACATGGCCAGAGAAAATGCCACTGTGATTACGTTGGGACGTGTTGGGTAATGCAAAAGACAGTGCTCATCGTTGAGGACAACGAACTCAACATGAAGCTCTTTAATGATCTGTTAGAGGCGCATGGCTATGCTACCCTAAAGTCACGTAACGGCATGGAGGCGCTGGAACTTGCGCGTTCCAATAAGCCTGACCTTATTCTCATGGATATTCAGCTTCCTGAGGTCTCCGGTCTAGAAGTGACTAAGTGGATCAAAGAGGACGACACCCTGAAGAGCATCCCTGTGATCGCGGTTACCGCGTTTGCTATGAAAGGGGATGAGGAGAGAATCCGGCAGGGCGGCTGTGAGGCCTATATTTCCAAGCCAATCTCCGTGGGCAAGTTCCTGGATACGGTCGGCTCCTTCCTTGGAGGGCCTGCCTGACGACTGTGCACATATGGGAGAAGGCATGACGGGTCGCATCTTGGTCGTGGACGATGTTGAGGCAATCGCCGCGTCTCTCGCAGCACAGCTTTCAGCGGAATATTTTGAAGTCGATACCGCTGCAGATGGGGCAAGTGCCCTGACTTTGATCGAACAGAACCCTTACGACGCCATTCTCCTAGATGTGATGATGCCTGATATGGATGGCTTTGAGGTGTGTCAACGCGTCAAAGTTGATCCAAACCTCACGCATATTCCGGTCATTCTCATTACGGCCCTTAGGGCACAGGCTGATCGTATTCGTGGTCTGCAGGCAGGGGCCGACGACTTCATTTCCAAACCAGTAGTCAATGTGGAGCTCATCACGCGGGTTCGTAATTTGGCTCGCCTAAAGCGCGGCGTTGATGAACTGCGTATGAGAATGCGGACCTCCAAAGATCTTTCTATGATGGATCAGGAGGAGGGGGCTCGTGGCCCATCCTTTGAAAATGCGCAGGTATTGCTTGTCGATGACAATGAAGAGCATGCGCAGCAGATCAAGGAAATGCTATCTGGTGAATGTGTCGTTACACTTGAAACGGATGCCCAGCAGGCGGTTAACAGCGCGACGCTGACACCTCCAGAAGTCATTTTGATTAGCGGAGGCTTGGAGGCCTATGATCCCTTGCGCCTCTGCTCTCAGATACGCTCCATGGAGTATACGCGGTCATTGCCGATCGTGCTGCTCTCGCCGGAAAACGAGCGTAAGCGCCTTCTGAAGGCTTTGGATCTTGGCGTAAACGACTTTGTTGAGGAGCCGGTTGATCCATCCGAGCTTAAGCTGCGTGTTAGGGCTCAGGTGAAGCAGAAACGCACCAGTGATCGCCTTTTGGCTACCATGCAGCAGACTATGGAGCTAGCCGTTACAGACGCGCTCACAGGGCTTTATAATCGCCGTTACTTTGAGCATCATCTAAAAGCGCTTATGGCAGAGGCGGAGCGGGACGATACCAAACTTGCTCTCGCAATCGTCGACATAGATCACTTTAAACGCGTGAATGACACTTACGGTCATGATGTGGGCGATGAGGTACTCGTAGAGTTCTCAAAGCGTCTGAGGATGAATGTTCGTGGTGTCGACCTTGTTTGTCGGCTGGGCGGTGAGGAATTTGTCATCGTCATGCCACAAACAAGCGAGCGGGCAGTGATGTCTCTGGCCGAGCGTATTCGTGAAGAGATTGCCTTTGAGCCCTTCAAAACCGCTGGTGCTGCGCTGGAGATTACAGCCTCGTTCGGGGTGGCCATGTATGCTGGTGGTGAGGAGACGCCTGCCAGCTTGGTGAAGAATGCGGACGAGGCGCTCTATCAAGCCAAAGATACCGGAAGAAACAGAGTTATAATTCACAGGCTCTAGGATGATTTCGGGGAGAAACCTGTAAATATTCCTCAGGGTTTTCGCCGTTCTTGACCGGATATCCCAATTCCTAGGGCATTAACTGTGAATAGCTATACAATCCCGTCTAATTTCAGGAGCGCATTTACCTTAAAGCTTTACTAAAGTCGTAAATGTTGCAATGTTGATGTACGCTATCTGCGATTAAATATACTCTGATGGAGAGTACTATTTCGTCGAATCGTATATCCTACTACTGAAGGCTATACGAATTTGTATTGAACACCCTACGGAGCGCTCAGGTCCGCCGCATCTCCTGGGTCCGTGGGGTTGGTCGGCGAGCAAACGGGTTCAGAGTGGCCTCCTCGTGTCATCCGGTTCTCGCCGACCACCGGACTTTCCCAAATTCTCATTCAATTGTTGATCTTACTGCTGGCTACTGGATTTT
>NZ_SMMA01000053.1:11111-50078 GCF_009711345.1 Pseudovibrio flavus | reverse complement strand
GGCACGGGGCTGCAGTTGCATTTATTAGTGCACTGGTGGGTGCAGATCAAAGCCCGCAGGGAAGGCGGTGTTCAGTCGCCTCACTGGCCTCTGACTAATGCTGGGGAAGCTCTGGTTCCAAACGGGCAGGGGTTATCTTCGTTCTGCAATGACGATCTGTTGGAACGCGGGCAACAAAAAAGGCGCCCCGAGGGACGCCTTTTTGTTCTTTTCAAGAAAACCTAGATTACTTGATCTTGGTTTCTTTGAACTCTACGTGCTTCTTTACGACTGGGTCGTATTTACGCTTCACCATTTTTTCGGTCATGGTGCGGGAGTTCTTCTTGGTTACATAGAAGAAGCCGGTGTCTGCAGTAGACAGCAACTTGATCTTAATTGTTGTAGCCTTGGCCATGGCTTCGGATCCTGTCAGTTATCGGCCCTTTTCGGGCCGGTTGTTTTCATCAAGCTCGAAGGCTTCTCGTCTCAATGCCGTCGCACTGGTAAGTACCCGTTCGAGCGATACAGTGAAAAGTTAGCGGCACACTACTCATCGCGGGCGCAAAGTCAAGGTATCTTGTTAGCTCCGCTCACTCATAATGGTCCTTAGTAAGCAAATAATTGCGTAGGAGCCCATTATCAGTGCAAAAGTCAGTGGTAACCCGACGCCATCTGCCGCCTTCATCGCAAATCCGGTGGTTGCCGGACCGAAGAGAAGGCCGAAGGAATACATCATTACAAATGCCGCATTGGCGCTTGCAAGGTCTGCTCCTTTAAAGCGGTGACCCAGATGAGTCAGGCCGATGGTGTAAAGGCCGCCGTTCAAGCCGCCCCAGAAGAAGAGCAGGCAAGCTAGACCGAGATAGCTATCAGTCAGGTACATCATGCCGACAGCACCAACAGCGCCAACGGAAGAGCAGATGAACAGCAGATAGCGGCGGTCAAACCGGTCTGCAAGCAACCCGATCGGAATCTGCAGCAGGATGTTACCTGCGTACATGAAGGAGATCAGAAGTGTTGCCTGGGCAGCGGTGAAGCCTGCTTTGATTCCGAACAGTGGGAGTAGCGACAGAGCACTGGAGCCTACTGCGCCGAAGGCAAAGCCGGCGAGGGTCGCAACCGGAGCGATGAAAAGGAAAGAGATGAACGAGGAGGACTGTTCCTCTTCCATTTCAGGGCCGGAAGTGAGACCAAACAGAATTGGGATCGCGCCAAGGCCGATCAGTGCGCCCGCCATGATAAACGGGGTGAAGCCGACTGTACCGATTTCAGACATGATCATAGGACCGACCACGCAGCCAAGTGCGTAAATGGCCGAGTAAATGCCCATGACAAGGCCGCGCTTGTTTTCAGGCGCTAGGGCGTTGATCCAGAATTCTGAAAGAACGAACGCTACAATTACCGCGCCGTGGAAGATGATGCGCAAGACGAACCACATCCAAAATGGTGCGATGTAAAAGAGCGGTAGGGAAACTGCAGCCACGAGAATGCAAGCCAGCAACGCCTGAGGCGTGCCGAGTGCTTTTGCAATACGAGAGCAGAAAGGGGTAACAGCAATAGCTGCAACGCCCGCAAACGCAGTGTTGATGCCGATCCAGCCTTCTGAAACACCCTGACTATGCAGAGTGATTGCTAGAAGTGGTAGGCTCGCAGATAGGGAAACGCCCACAGCGGTAATTGCGCTGATGGCCGCAATAATCCCCAGAGTGCGCCGTCGACCCATAGGGGACGGTGCAGGCATTAAGACCTGTTCAGACATGGTGTCGTCCAATTTTTAAGAAGGGCCCTTAAGCTGCTCCGCGAAATTTCGGGCAGGCTTGTGGCTAAGCGAGCTCACCGGTTTACTCACTGCTAAACCTGTGTGGCTTGAATCCCTATTTCTTCTTTATTGGACTACTTGTCAATGTAATTTTTTAAGTGTTTCTCAAATAAAATGGCACATCAGGCGTTTTACGACTTTATAGATTGTGGCTAATATTTGGTTTTATTGTTTTTGTAATATGGGGTGTCGGTATTTGTTTGTTTTGATTGTGTAATAATGTGTTTTTATACGTGATTGATGTGGTAAAATTGCAGAACATTATGTGTTTTCGAGAGTTGTTCTAAATAGGCTCCAGCCAGTGTGTTTGCTGGCCAGCTTGTTGTTATATGAGCACTACATGACTGAGAGCCGGTGAATGTTACTGATCCACCGGCCCAATTCTACTTCAAATCAGGCTGGCTGACCTGTTGCAGCAAGAACAACTTCGCGAATATTCACGTTCTGCGGCTGCTGGTAAACAAAAAGAACAGCGTTTGCTACGTCCTGCGGATTAAGTACTCCGCCCATTTCTTTTTTCCAGACTTTGTAGTTCGCTTTAATCTCGTCAGAGGTGGTGTGAGAAAGAAGATCGGTCTCTACAGCGCCTGGTGCGATAGTCATTACGCGTACGTTGTCGCCGGATACTTCTTCGCGCAGGTTTTCGCTGATCGCGTGAACGGCGAATTTGGTGCCGCAGTATGCTGCGTGGGCAGGGAAGGTTTTACGGCCAGCAATCGAGCTAATGTTGATGATAGTGCCGCCCTTACGCTGCTTCATAGCTGGCAGAACCGCATGAATACCGTTGAGAACACCTTTTACGTTGAGATCAACCATCTGGTCCCATTCGGCAGGGTTCTGGTCAGCCATGGAGCCCAGCAGCATGCAGCCCGCGTTGTTGATCATCGCATCAACTGGACCGTAAACAGCTTCTGCCTCGCGAACAGCAGCAACCACTGCGTCACGGTCGGTCACGTCTACGCTTTTGCAGATGGTGTTTGGCAGGTCAAGAGCTTCCATTTTCTCAAGACGGCGCGCCATCAGCAAAAGAGGGTGGCCAGCAGCGCTTAAAGAGCGGGCAATGGCTTCACCGATGCCAGAGCTGGCACCTGTAATGGCTACGAGAGGCTTGGACATAACTGTCTCCTTTTACGGTCGTGTTTCTTTTGGTGCGCTATCCTATGGAAAATGATAATTCGATAAATTAGTGGAATTCGAAAAGATTGTTAGGCTGAAATGAACAATATCTACTGGAACGGTCTGCGCTCGTTTCTTGCAGTGGCTGAAAGCGGCAGTTTTACTCAAGCGGCGGAGCAACTGGGCATGTCAAAAGCCAGTCTCAGCCAACAGGTTACGCAGCTTGAGCAGCGCCTTGGTGCACAGCTTCTTTTTAGAACAACGCGAAAGCTGCGCCTTACCAGTGTGGGGGAAGAGTACTTTCGCCTGTGCCGAGGTGCAATGAAAACGCTGGAGGATGCGTCGCTTCTTGCGCGAGAGGCAACTGAAACCTTAAGCGGGACCATCCACATCAACAGTGTTGGCGGGGTAATTGGAGAGGATGTTGTAGCGCCTCTTACCATCGGTTTTCAGCAAGCCTATCCGCAAGTGGAGGTGCGTCTCGATTTCTCAAGCATCCGCGAGGATATCGTCGATAGCCACTATGACCTCGTTCTGCGTATGGGGCGGTTGGAAGATAGCTCCCTGATCGCGCGGCGGGTTTACTCGCTTACGACACGCTATGTGGCATCAACGGAGTTTCTTAGGGGCATTGCGCCGATCCTGCATCCGCAAGACCTTGCGGGTATGCCTTTGATCTACGGTAGTGTTGCGGAGTGGGTTTTCAGGCGTGAGCAGGAGCAGGTGAAAGTCAAAGCATCCCACGGGTTTCAGATCACCAATGGCCGTGTGATGACACAGGCCGCGCTTGCGGGCTTTGGTGTTGCCCGTCTAGGCAACATCTATACTGATGCGTTGATTGCAAGCGGAAAGCTTGTTGAGGTTCTGCCTGACTGGCAGGAGGAAACGCAGATCTGGTTGGTAAGTCCGCCTTCGCGCCACCAACTCAAGCGGGTGCGGGTACTTGGTGATTGGCTCGGCAAACGGTTCGCCGAGCGCTATGTATCAGTTAGGGATCGAGCGACACCTTGAGGCTTCTCAGGTCACGGTGCGAAGGAGCACTGCTGTGGCCCCTTCAACTTCGCAAAAGCAGGGTTTGGGCCACATGCAGAAATCTGCGAGCTAAACCGCATAGAGAAGAGCCTATTGATATTAAGTCCGAAAACCTCTGAATTTTGCCCCATATAGCTCTCGTAGACTTGGTTCATAAAATCCAAAAACTGTTTATTGGCGCCGGTGGCTCCTGCAAGAACTTTGTCTAAAACGATCTGGCAGCCTGCCTTGGTCGGGACGTTTTGAAGATCACTGTTCCAAGTATCGGCGATTTTTTTATCCAAATCATTGTAGTCCTGCTCAAGCTCTTTGGGCAGGGTCACATCATTGGTGAACTCCATATCGGTAAGGTTTGTACTGCCATTTCCCGAAAAGCCTACAGCGCCGATAAGGCCGGATACAAAAGTTTTGCCGCCGAGGGCGGTGAAGACCGTCTCTACGAGATTTCCGCTGTGCTTTGATCCGGCATTGCAGGTTCCCAGAAAAACGCTCTCTGGTTTGGTTTCGCCGTTGAAGGCGTTGGCAATGTACTCGGCGAATACCGCGTTGGGAGTCTCGAAGACTTTCTCGCAAGAGCCGTGGGCTATCAGACGCACATTGGTTGAGGCGCTGAAATCTTCCTCACTCTTGATAGCGGTTACTTTTCCCTCGTTTGAGAGGTCCATCACAAAAAGGCTTTTAAACCCGAGCTTTGCATTGGCCCAAGTAGCAGCGTACGCGGACAAAGGAATATTGTCCTGACAGAAGTTGTTTGTGATGAGGCTGGCGTTCTGAGCACCTGCGATTTGGCAGGAGAGGAGCAGACTTGTGGTAATGCCTGCTAAGCGTTTGAGGCTCTTCATTGGTGTCTCCATGGTTATCTTCAAACCAAGAGACGTGAGAGGCCTTTGAACTGTGAGGGTGGTACCAAGGGCGCTTGCGCCCAAGGTCAATGGATGGCTACGCCTGTGCGAACAGTTTTACAGTTCGTTGCGGATGAAGCCTTTGCCGCGCCAGTAGTAGAACGGTACAGCGGTTTCAGGTTCCAGATCAGGGTCACCGCTAAGACGATCCTGCAATTCCTCAAGGATCGCATGGGTGATCGGCGGCAGTTCAAGACCTTTGCACGATTCCAGAGAGAGCCACTGAAGTTCTTCCAGCTCACCCGATGGGCCTGTGCCTTCTGGCAAGCGGTCCGCGATCTCGTCAGCCCATACTGCAAAGAAGCGGGTGTCATAGCGGCGCGGGCGACCGGGAGGGGTAATTGCGCGGGCGATAAAGCGAAGCCCTTCCAGAGAAGGCGCGATTTGGCGCTCTTCAAAAGCGGCAAGATCGGCACCGAAGCGCAAGGTTGCTGCTTGTTCGGCCTTGGAGCCGATGAACAGGCCTGCTTCCTCGTAGGTTTCGCGAATGGCTGCAACTGCAAAGGCTTTGATGCGAGCGGCTGACTTGGCGCCTCTCAAATCCTTATTTAGCTTTTCTTCGACCAGTGGATGATAGGGCTTGAGAACGTCCACATAGGAATCGGCACGGTCTACACGGCCACCTGGAAACACAAACTTGCCTGGCATAAAGCGGTGGCGCATGTGGCGACGGCCCATAAGCACGTGCGGCTCGCCATCTGCCTTCCTGTCCAGAATAATCAGCGTAGACGCATCTTTCGGGCGAAGGGGCTTGTTAGCCTGATCGCGGTCGGCATTGGCAAGCTTTGCCAGTCTTTCAGTGAGCATCAATCAAACCTGGTTCTAAGAAGTAACTTTGTCTGAACCAGCGGGGTAATCTTCGCGGGAATTCGGGTCGAAGCCATGCATCTTCAAAGCCCATTGCAGGCCGACGAGCGCACCCTTGATAGGGCGGAGCATGGCGAGGGACATCACGATTGTGAGCGGCACCCAAAGTGCGATGTGAAGCCATAGCGGCGGGAAGTACGCCATTTCAACCACGAGCATGAGCCAGACCACAATGTGGCCCACAATGAAGATTGTGAAGTAGGGCGGCGCATCGTCCGCCCTGTGGTGGTGAAGTTCCTCACCGCATGCATCGCACTGCGCACGCACGGTGAGGTACCCGTCAAACACCTTGCCGGTGCCGCAGGCAGGGCACTTGCACAAAGACCCTTTTAACAGTGCAGGAGCTACTTCCCTATCACTTGGTGTCTTTGTGGTGTTCTGCCCTGTCATCACAACCTCTTCGCCGTTAGGCTCTATCGTTTCTTCCGGCTCTTGGATTTCCTGAGCCCTAGTGGTTTGTCACCCCGATGAGAGCGCTTGGAACGGTGCGGCGTTGCCACTTTACCCAGCGCTTCGGAGCGGTGCTTGCCCTTGCTTTCCATTTCAAAGCGCAAAGACCCTGCATACGGAGCAGCTTCAGCAAGCTTAACTTCTACGGCATCACCCAGCTGATAAGTTTCACCAGTTGCGCGACCAATTAATGCGTGAGCCGATTCCTCGTATGCGTAGTAATCCTTACCAAGCGTGGAGGCGGGAATAAACCCATCGGCCCCTGTGTCATCCAGTCGCACGAAAAGGCCAGACTTGGTGACACCGGCAATGCGGCCACGGAACTGAGCGCCGATTTGATCGCAAAGCCATAGGGCGATCAATCGGTCAATAGTCTCACGCTCTGCTGTCATTGCGCGGCGTTCTGCGGCAGAAATCTCGCCTGCCACCTGTTCCAGCTGCTCTTCATAGCCAAACGGCAGGCCGTCTTTACCAAGACCAAGCGCGGTGATCAGCGCACGGTGCACAATAAGGTCGGCATAGCGGCGGATAGGGGAGGTGAAGTGCGCGTAGCGGCGCAGGTTCAAACCAAAGTGGCCGATATTATCCGGATGGTACTCAGCCTGTGCCTGTGAGCGAAGTACGACCTCGTTCACCATTGGCTCGTTGGCCGTGTCTTTTACGCGGTCCAGAATGTTGTTGAACACTGACGCGCGCAGGCCGCCTTGGTGAGGCACCTTGATAGCCAGCGTTGAGAGGAAGTCTCTCAAGTTCTGCAGCTTTTCCGGAGTAGACGCATCGTGGATGCGGTAAAGCAGCGGTACGCGGCGGTCTTCCAGTGTTTCAGCAGCACAGACGTTTGCCTGAATCATAAACTCTTCAATGAGCTTATGGGCATCAAGGCGCTCTGGTACGAAGATCTGGTCAACAGTGCCGTCTGCTTTCAGCTTGATTTTGCGTTCTGGAATATTCAGCTCAAGCGGAGCACGCTTGTCGCGGCCCTTTTTGAGTACGGCATAGGCTTCCCAAAGCGGGCGAAGCACACCATCCAGAAGGGTTTCGGTCTTTTCGTCCGTTTGTCCTTCAATGGCACGCTGGGCCTGCTGGTAGGAAAGCTTTGCCGCAGAGCGCATAAGCACGCGGTGGAAGCTGTGCTTTCTCTTGCGGCCATCACTGCCAAACACCATGCGCACGCCCATAGCCGGACGTTCTTCCTTCTCGCGAAGGGAGCACAGGTCGTTGGAAATGCGTTCCGGCAGCATCGGGATAACGCGGTCAGGGAAGTAGACCGAGTTTCCGCGGAGCACTGCTTCGCGGTCCATGGCGCTGCCCGGTGTCACGTAAGCTGCAACATCGGCAATCGCTACATAAACAACCACGCCGCCGAGGTTTTCCGGGTCATCATCGATCTGCGCATAGACCGCATCGTCGTGGTCTTTTGCGTCAGCCGGATCAATCGTGATCAGCGGAATGGAGCGCCAGTCCTCGCGCTTGCCCAGTTTGGTTTCGCCAGCACTTTCAGCTTCGGCGATAACGCGGTCAGGGAAAACGGTCGGGATGTTGTGGGTGTAAAGGGCGATTTCGGAGATTGCCTTTTCAGAGTTCATCGAGCCGATGCGCTCGGTGATCTTGGCAATCTTTGTTTTATAGCGGCCTGTTGCACCAATCTGGGCACGAACGAGATCGCCGTCTTTGGCTTCGTTCAGATCCATCGGATTGACGTCAACCGGATCTTGCTTGCGATCAACCGGCTCAAGCCAAGCGGCCTTTGTTTCCGGATGGATGCGTAGGATCGCGATTACGTTGCCCGAGTTCTTGTCCAGACGGCGGATGATGCGGGCAGCAAAGTTTGCTTCCGGTCCAGCGTCCTGATCGGCAAGGCGCAGCAACACACGGTCGCCAAGACCTGCGGTAATCTTCTCGGTGCCTTTGCGGCGATTAGGCAGGATAACGACCTTCGGCGCCGGTCCGTCCTCGTCGTTCCACTCGTGTGGAACAGCAAGAAACTCGCCGTCGGTGTTGCGGGCGTTGATATTGGCAACGAATACGGTTGGCAGATCACCGGGGCGGATCAGCGCTTTACGGCTGCCTTGCACAAGGCCATCAGCTGCAAGCTCTTTCAGGATGCGCTTGAGGGCGATGCGATTTGCGCCGGTAATCTTAAAATGTTTGGAAATTTCTCGTTTGCCTGCAGAACCTGGGTTCTGTGCAATAAAGGCAAGGATATCGTCTCGGCTCGGCAGATCCGCCGATGCCTTCTTCTTTGGCATTGCGAGCTTTTTTGCGCTCAACTTCTTCTCTCGGTACAGCCCGAATGGCTGTGTTGGGCGCTGGAAACCCTATCCCAGCGCCGGATTATGATCAATTCTCTGCCGCTTTCTTGGCATTGACCAGTGTGACAGCATCATCAAACGTGAAGCTTTCCGCAGTGGTGCCTTTAGGTAGGGAAATAAAGGTCTTTCCCCATTTCAGGCGAATGCCTAGCCGGCCACTATCGCGCAGTTCCATTGCGCCGCCTTCCGGATGCTCGCCGAATTCTTTCAGGGCTCCGGCAGCTCCCGCACTAGCAGAGGTTTTCTTGCTTGCAGCGGTTTTGGTTGCAGCTTTTTTCTTGCCGCCTTTACCGCCTGCTTTTGCGTTTACAAGTTCAATAGCCTGTTCCAGCGTTACGCTTTCAGGCTCGGTGCCTTTTGGCAGGGTCGCGTTGACCTTTTCCCACTTCACGTAGGGGCCGTAACGACCAGCGTATACGCCAATGGCGCCGCCACTTGGGTGATCGCCCAGTTCTTTGAGCGGTTTTGCAGCCGCACGGCGACCGCCACCTTTGGCGCGCTTTTCAGCCAATAGCGCAACTGCACGGTTAATGCCAACAGAAAACACTTCATCAGCGCTTTCAAGGTTAGCGTAGGTTCCATCATGCAGCACGAACGGGCCAAAACGGCCAAGACCTGCTGTAATTGGTTTCTGGTCTTCTGGGTGCAGACCAACTTCCCTTGGAAGGGAGAGGAGCTGTAACGCTTTTTCCAGATCCATCGCGCTTGCAGACCAACCGCGAGGCAGGGAAGAGCGCTTAGGCTTTGCTTCTTCACCCAGCTGCACATATGGGCCAAAGCGGCCAGTGCGCAAGGATACCTCAAGACCGGTTGCCGGATCGGTACCCAAAATGGTTGGACCGTCAGAAGCCTGTCCACCTTCAGCTTCCTGATCAAGGTTCAGCTGACGAGTGTAGCCGCAGTGCGGCGGGTCAACATCAGGAACCTTGCCGTCTTTTTTGTCTTTGTTGTAGTTGGAACAACCAACAAAGGCACCAAAGCGGCTGACCTTCAGCGATAGGCGTCCGGTTTCACAAAGTGGGCACTTGCGCGGGTCAGAGCCATCTTCCTTATCAGGGAAGACGTGTTCGCGAAGAATGTCGTTCAGCGCGTCAAGAACTTCCGTGTTGGAGCGTTTGACCACTTCCTGACAGATTGCGTTGAATGGCTCCCAGAACAGTCTCAGAACCTCTTTCCACTCTAGTTCGCCAGCGGAGATTTTATCCAGCTGGTCTTCAAGGGATGCAGTGAAGTCATACTCCACATAGCGATCGAAGAAGCCTTCAAGGAATGCGGTAACAAGGCGGCCCTTGTCCTGTGGGATAAGGCGCTTCTTGTCGAGATCCACATAACCGCGGTCACGCAAGGTTTGCAGGGTCGCAGCATAGGTGGACGGGCGGCCAATGCCCAGCTCTTCCATCTTTTTCACCAGTGTCGCTTCTGTAAAGCGTGGTGGTGGTTCAGTGAAGTGCTGGTTTGCCTGAATGTTGTGCTTGATTAGCGCGTCGCCCTTGTTCATGGCAGGCAGACGGCGGGACTCTTCTTCTTCCTCGTCGTCTCGGCCTTCCTGATAAAGGGCAAGGAAGCCATCGAACCGAACAACGGAGCCAGAAGCACGCAGGTCCGCATGCTCAGAGCCGTTGCGGGCTTCAATATCTACAGTGGTACGCTCAAGAACAGCCGACTCCATCTGCGAAGCGATGGTACGCTGCCAGATCAGTTCATAAAGGCGGGCTTCATCCGGATCAAGGAAACGGGCCATGTCACGCGGGTGACGGCTCGGGTCTGTCGGGCGGATCGCTTCGTGCGCTTCTTGAGCATTCTTGGCTTTGGAAGAGTACATGCGCGGCTTTTCCGGCACGTACTGGTCGCCAAAACGCTGGCCAATTACTTTGCGGGCGCCGCTGATAGCTTCTGGAGCAATCTGCACGCCGTCGGTACGCATATAGGTGATGAGACCGGTGGTTTCACCGCCAAGGTTGATACCTTCATACAGCTTCTGGGCAATCTGCATGGTGCGCGATGCGGAGAAACCGCACTTGCGGGATGCTTCCTGCTGAAGGGTAGAGGTCGTGAACGGAGCATACGGGTTGCGGCGCTGAGGCTTGGATTCAACGCTGGTGACTGCAAAGCTTGCGCCTTCCAGCATTGTTTTCAGCTTGGTTGCCTGCTCTTCGTTGCTAATGCCCAGCTTGCTGATTTTCTTACCACCAAACGCGGCAAGGCGTGCTTGGAAGGCTGCCTTTTCCGGTGTGTCGAGGTTAGCAAGGATGGACCAGTATTCTTGTGTCTTGAAGCTTTCGATCTCGGATTCACGTTCGCACACGAGGCGCAGGGCAACGGATTGCACACGGCCAGCAGAGCGAGCGCCCGGCAGCTTGCGCCACAGAACTGGAGAGAGGGTAAAGCCCACGAGGTAGTCCAGAGCGCGGCGCGCCAGATAGGCGTCAACCAGCGGCTCGTCCAGCGGACGCGGGTTCTTCATTGCTTCAAGAATGGAGGACTTGGTGATGGCGTTGAACACCACACGTTCTACCTGCTTGTCCTTAAGGACGCGACGTTTTTTCAAAACGTCCAGAACGTGCCAAGAAATAGCTTCCCCTTCGCGATCAGGGTCAGTTGCGAGAATGAGCTTGTCCGCCCCCTTCACAGCCTCGGCAATCTCGGAGAGACGCTTTTGAGACTTGGGGTCGGTGGTCCATGTCATCTGGAAGTCTTCGTCCGGTAACACCGAACCATCCTTGGGCGGAAGATCACGGACATGGCCGTAGGAGGCCAGAACCTTATAGTCTTTCCCAAGATACTTATTGATGGTTTTGGCTTTCGCCGGTGATTCCACAATGACAATATTCATCTATTTCCAAACTCTCGCGAACGGATAGCCCTTAATTTTTTGAGTTCACACTACGCTGACCTGTGAGTCGATGGGAGACAATCAGGGATCAAAGCGCGGCTGTCAAATGGCCTTTTCGCGGGGCTAGGTCAAGATGGCAAGCGGAAATCCATCAAATTTGACAGGTGCCCCGTTGGTAAAGAAAGGCCGTACTCACATGTAAGCTACAATTCTTAATAGGTAATAATTGAAAAATCGCCTATTAGTTGCGAAGGGCGTTCCACAAATATCATTTTAAAAATCAGGTGCTCATAGAACACCTATTAAAAAAGACAGGCAGGCTCAATGACCCAAGAGGTACTCCCTAATATAAAAGCAGGGGACAAGCAGGTAGAATTTGCTGAATACTGCGCAAATATGTGCCGAGAGCTCTCGTTGATGGCGCACAAACAGGACCTATCGTTTCTTTCATACTTGCTTTCAATGGCTAGTGAAGAAGCTGAAGGTGTTTGCAGAGCTTCAAATAGCAAGAAGAACGCGTAGATTTGAATAAATAGCTGCTAAAGCCTTATCGTTTCTTTGTAATCTCATATTTCTGGGGATTTAGAGCACAAGTGATACTCTGTTGCGCGTATGGCGCTCCAGTTTGCCCGCCAGTTCGAGTTCCAGTAGGACAATGCGCACCGCAGAAACCGGCATGGCTGCGTGTCTTGCAAGCTCGTCAATATCTGTTGGTGTCGCGCTTAGAGCCTGCGTGATTGCCCGTCGCTGATCGGGCCGAGCTTCGGTAGAAGCGGGCTTCCAATGATTTTCTGGTATATCAATAGATTGGTCCCCATCCTCTGAAAACGGGAGGAAGGGTTGGTTGAGCGTGTCTAATGCACTGAGCACATCCTGACTATCATTCACCAAATATGCCCCTTGCTGGATGAGACGGTTTGCACCTTCAGAGCGAGGGTCCAGCGGAGAGCCGGGGACTGCGAATACTTCGCGCCCTTGTTCTAGCGCAAAGCGGGCGGTGTGTAGTGAACCGGATTTTTTCGCCGCTTCTATGATGATGGTGCCTAAGCTGATGCCGGAGATGAGGCGGTTGCGCCGGGGAAAGTCCCGCGCTCTTGGTTTCCAACCTAAAGGCATTTCGCTCAAGACGGCGCCGTTGGCTTCCAGCATTGAATGGCAAAGGGGGATGTTCTCATCCGGGTAGATGTGGTCAACACCCCCAGCGAATACGCCAACCGTTCCATTCTTCAAGCTGGCTGCGTGGGCAGCGCTGTCTATGCCGCGTGCAAGGCCGGAAACGATCACGTACCCTGCCTGCGATAGCTCTGCTGCCAGAACATACGCCATCTTTTTGCCTGACAGGGACGCGTTGCGCGCACCTACAATCGCCAACGATTTGCTGATGTTTGTGACAGGCTTGCCGCGTACTGAAAGAAGAGGGGGAGGCGCATCAATATGATGAAGGCGGGCGGGGTAGTCTGGCTCTCCCATGGCGACGAGCCTGCCGCCGAGTGCCGAAAGCGCTTCCATTTCTCGAAGTGCTTTATCTTCGGTGCAGGGGCGGTAGGTTTTCTTTCCGCCCCTTGCGCTTATGTCCGGCAGCGCATCAAGTGCAGCTTGGGCCGAACCGAAGTGATTGAGTAGCTCGCGAAATGTGGAAGGGCCCACATTTTCGGAGCGGATAAGCCTTAGCCACGATAACCGCTGGGCGTTAGAGAGGTGCCGGTTTGGTTTCGTGGCTGTGAGCATTTATCCCTTTTTGCCGATCTTGCTTTCCTCGCCGCTGAGCAAACGGCGGATATTCTCGTGATGCTTGATCCAGAGCATAAGCGAGAGCAGGGCCATCATTTGCGCAAGCTGCCACTTGTCAAAGCCGATCAAAATGAGCGGGGTCACGAGGGAAGCGGTGAGCGCGGACAGAGAAGAAAAGCGTGTAACCAGCGCAACCACAATCCAGATGGCCATGAAGATCAAGCCCATCGGCCAGTAGAACCCGTAAAGAATACCTATATAAGTGGCGACGCCCTTACCACCTTTGAATTTTAGCCATACGGGAAACAGGTGGCCGAGAAACGCACCAAGACCGGCAAGCAGGGCTGCGTCCGGTCCCATCAGGAACTTGATGATAAGAACTGCCGCAGTGCCCTTTAGCGCATCGCAAAGCAGGGTGAGTGCGGCCAAGCTTTTTTTGCCTGTCCGCAACACGTTGGTGGTGCCGATGTTGCCGGAGCCGATCTGGCGAATGTCGCCAAGACCGGCAAAGCGTGTAATCAACAAGCCAAACGGGATAGACCCGAGCAGATAGCCGAAACCAAGTGCAATGAAATAGTAAGGCAGGTCAAAAGACCAGCTGATCGGATCCGGCACGTTTCATCTCCAAGTTGCCACTAAGCATCAATCTCGTAGAGGATGCGGCCTGAGACGATTGTTGTCAAAACACGACCCGTCAGGGTTTCATCCTCGAACGGCGTATTTTTGGAGCGGGAGCGGATTTTGTCCTTCTCCACGATCCATGGTCGTTCTGGATCAAACACAATGATGTCAGCAGGTGCCCCTCTTGCCAAGCGACCAGCTTCCAGCCCCAAACGTTTGGCCGGATTGCAGGTCATGCTTGCAAGAAGCTTCATAATGGAAATATCACCGCTATGCACCAGTCTCATGCCAGCGCCCAGCATTGTTTCCAGACCTAATGCACCATCTTCTGCTTCCGCAAAGGGATGACGCTTGGTTTCAACGTCCTGCGGATTGTGATCTGACATGATGATGTCGATGGTGCCATCTGCCAAAGCTTCCACCATTGCGCGGCGGTCGTCTTCTGTGCGTAGCGGCGGCGACATCTTGTGGAACGTACGGTACGGGCCGATATCGTTCTCGTTCATGGTCAGGTGGTTGATGGAGATACCGGCGGTAACGTTCAGGCCTTCTTCTTTTGCCGTGCGGATTGCTTTTGCGCTCTGCGGGCAAGAGATGATGCGCGCGTGATATTTGCCGTTTGCCATAGCAACCAGACGCATATCCCGCTCGATAGCCATAAACTCGGCTTCCTTCGGAATGCCACCAAGGCCAAGCCATGTTGCGCGAAGGCCGGAGTTCATAACGCCGGAGCCTGCCAGATCCTTGTCCTTTGCCTGATGGACGACGAGCGCATCGAAGTCACGGGCGTATGTGAGAAGGCGCAGCAGAACCTGCGAGTTGGTGACCGGATGGGTTGCGTTGGTAAATGCCACCGCACCAGCTTCCTGAAGCAGGCCGATCTCGCTCATTTCCTCGCCCTTGAGACCTTTCGTCAGCGCTGCCATTGGCAGAACATTGACGATAGCGGTGTCGCGGGCGCGGCGCAAAATGAAGTCTACAAGGGCAGGGTCGTCGATGACCGGATCACAGTCTGGGCCGGTAACGATGGTGGTGACACCGCCCGCTGCTGCTGCTTGGGATGCACTTTCCAGCGTTTCGCGGTGCTCGGCACCCGGTTCACCAACATTGACGCCAATGTCGATGAGGCCCGGTGCAACCACTGCGCCGTTGCAGTTAACGACTTTAGCGCCTTCCGGTGCGCCCTGATTGAGGGCTTCACGGCCTGCAGCGATGATTTTGCCGCCAGCCATGATCAGGCTGCCAGCTTCATCCATATTTGTTGCCGGGTCGATGATACGGGCGTTTTCAAGGACCAGCGGTTTTCCTGTTTCTAGCATACGCTTGTCCCTCAATTGTCTGGCAGGTTGTTGGCCAGCGCTTCAAGCACTGCCATGCGGATTGCCACACCCATCTCTACCTGTTCGCGGATGAGAGACTGCGGGCCATCTGCGATTTCTGCCGCTATTTCTACACCGCGGTTCATAGGCCCCGGGTGCATAACCAGAGCGCCTTCGTTGGCGTAGCTAAGCTTTTCAGCGTCCAGACCGTGGTACTTAAAATACTCGCGCACAGATGGCACAAAAGCGCCGCTCATGCGTTCTCTTTGAAGGCGGAGCATCATCACAATGTCACAGCCTTTCAGGCCTTCGCGCATATTGGTGAAGACTTCAACGCCCATGTTATGGATACCGGAGGGCAGAAGGGTTGATGGAGCAATAACGCGAACGCGTGCACCCAGTTTGCTCAAGAGAATGATGTTGGAGCGGGCAACGCGTGAGTGACGGATATCGCCGCAGATGGCAACGGTGAGGCCACCGATATTGCCTTTGTGACGGCGAATTGTGAGGGCGTCCAGCAGGGCCTGTGTCGGGTGCTCGTGGGCACCGTCGCCTGCGTTGACTACCGAGCAACCAACCTTGCGGGCCAGCAGGTGCACAGCACCAGCGGCATGGTGGCGAACCACCAGAAGGTCAGGACGCATTGCGTTCAAGGTTGCAGCAGTGTCGATGAGGGTTTCGCCCTTTTTAACGGAAGAAGCGGAAACCTGCATATTCATCACATCCGCGCCCAAGCGTTTTCCTGCGAGTTCGAAGGAAGATTGGGTGCGAGTGGATGCCTCGAAGAAGAGGTTGATTTGTGTCCGGCCTCGTAGAACAGCCTTTTGCTTTTCGACCTGTCGAGAGACTTCGACGGCTTCATCTGCAAGGTCTAGGAGGTGGAGAATATCCTGCGGTTGCAGCGCCTCGATACCGAGGAGGTGCCGGTGAGGAAAAATTGGAGCTCGATGCGAAGTTTGTGCGGTCATCGAAGACACTTTAGTAGGCGGTTTGATGCCGTTCGTAAAGAGGGGAGCGGAGTTGCACGTTCGTCTAGTTTCCTTTGCTAGGTTGCGGGAAACGGTCTAACTTGTGACAATCTCTAGGTTACCCGCCCAGAATGGAAGAGCAACATGTCCAACCAGAGCGCAAAAGAAGCTGTATATAATCAGTCTCCTCCATACTGTGGGTACAATCTTGCCGAGAGTGATCAACTTTTACTCTCATTGGGTGATACTTACGGCGGCGCGGATTCGCAGCGCGGCGCGCTGTTAAAGTTCGGTGCCCAATGCGGCGGCGCAGATGCGCTCGTGCTTGGTAGGCTCGCCAACACCAACCGGCCAGAGCTGCGAACCCACGATCCTTACGGGCGTAGGCTCGATCTCGTAGAGTACCATCCTTCCTATCATGCTCTTATGCGCCGCTCGTTTGAGGCTGGTCTTCACTGCGCCTTTGTTGAAGCGAAAGGTCGTCCGGGAAAGCCGGTGTTTGTTGAACGAGCACAGCTTTACTATGTGATGACGCAGGTTGAAGCCGGTCACCTTTGCCCCGTTACCATGACTAATGCCGCAGGCTTTGCGCTAAGCAAGCAGCCTGATATTGCGGGGCCTTGGCTGGAAAAGATCGGCAGACGTAAGTACGACCAGCGGTTCCGCGCAGCTTCCGGCAAAGACGGCGTATCCATCGGTATGGGTATGACCGAGCGTCAAGGCGGAACAGATTTACGGCAGATTGTCACCAGTGCAGCGCTTGCAAGTGACGGCCACTATCGTTTGACCGGTCACAAGTGGTTTATGTCCGCCCCAATGAGCGATGCCTTTCTGGTGCTTGCCACGTTGCAAGAAGGGCCAAGCTGCTTCCTCGTGCCTCGCGTTCTCGACGACGGAGCAGTGAACCGGCTGAACTTCCAGCGCCTTAAGGACAAGTTGGGGAACTGGTCTAACGCTTCAAGCGAAGTGGAGTTTGACGAGGCGCTTGGATATCTCATTGGGCACCCGGGGAAGGGCATTGGGACCATCCTCAACATGGTCACGCCTACACGCGTTGACTGTGTTTTGGGTTCTTCGGGGCTGATGCGCGGAGCTGTTGCCCGTGCAGTCCATCATGTACGCCATCGTTCTGTATTCGGTCATCACCTGATCGACCAGCCGATTATGCAGCGTGTGCTTGCCGATATGGCGCTTGATGTTGCTGCGGCCACAGCGCTGGCGCTTAGGCTTGCCCATGCACAAGACGGCCTTACACGGGGGGACGAAGCGTCGGCTGAATACCTTCGCGTTGTCACACCTGCGGCCAAGTACTGGGTCTGCAAAGTCGCAGCGACTGTCATTAACGAGGCGATGGAAAGCCTTGGCGGGAATGGCTACGTTGAGGACTTTGATCTTGCGCGGTTCTACCGTGAAGCACCGGTCAATAGCATCTGGGAGGGCTCTGGTAGTGTCATGGCGCTGGATATGCTGCGCGTGCTTAGCAAGGAAACTCAAAGCTTTATAAATGTGCTAGGCGAGTTTCAGCAGGGGCTGGGCTCTGCAGGTCGGGTTTCCGTTGAGGTGCTTCAAGCAGCGGCGCGAAGCTGTGTTGATGACCCAGGCGGCGCGCGCATTCTTACCGAGCAGCTTGCTATTACCGCAGCAGGTGACGCGTTAAAGAAGGTTGCCCCACCTGCAATTGCTGATGCGTTTATCGAGACACGATTGGCGGGGCAGTGGCGCTCAAGCTACGGTATGCTGGATGGCCGCTACAACGCCAAAGAGATACTAGATTGGCTTTACCGCGTCGCCTAGCGCACCGCCGTTTTGGTGAGCTCAATGGCGTTTTGCGGGCAGGCCGCAGCGCAGATGCCACAGCCCATGCAATTCTCTTGCTTGTGCGTTAAGAACGAAATGTCTGTCGGAATGCCGACCAGCCGGATAGCGCCGCGCGGGCATGCATTAACGCAAATGGTGCAATCTCCGCCTGCCTTGGTCAGACAATTGCTTTTGAAACGGGGACGCAGTTTTAGGCGCTGGTAGAGCTGATGTTCTGACAATGCGCCTGTAGAGCATGCCATGGCACAAAAGCCACAAAACGTACAGCCTGCCTCACCGACATCGAGAAATGGTAACAGTGAGAACTCGCAGATTTTTATGATGCCTTGCGGGCAAGCATCTTCGCACTGTGCACAATTATCACAAAGAATGCGCAGGATCGGTTCGGGAACGCAGTGGTGAGGACGTAATTGGTTAGTCGTTGGCATGGCACTTTCCATTGACTGTTCTAGTTTGAGGCCGCGTTATGCCTCGCGCTTGAATTAGAATAGCCAAAAAGTACCGGCGAGCTAGAGGCTAGCCTGTTGAAACGTTTTGTCAATTTGTCCTACGTAGAGATACGTTTAGCCGATAACAAGAAGCCACAGCGTTAGCGTAAACGCGGCAAGAACGGCCTGTAGTGCCAGCAGCTCCGCCATCAGCTTGGAATCTCCGCCCATCTGTTTTGCCAGCACGAATGCAGAAGCTGCTGTTGGTACGGCAAATACAAGCACAACAAGGCCCTTGGCGAGATCATCAAGGCCGTAGAGGTGGGCGAACAGAAGTGCAACCGCCGGGGCGATAGCAAGGCGCATAACCGAGCCGAAGATCAAACGAGGGCCGGGTTTGCGCAGCGCATCAAGATCCATAGAGGCACCAATGCAAAGCAAAGCCAGCGGAACAGCAGCGCGGCCCAAAAAGTTCACGTAGGTGGAAATGGTTTGCGGCACTTCCACACCGCCAAGGTTAAGCACTAGGCCAGCACTGATCGCGATGATGAACGGGTTCTTGCAGATGCCAAGAAGGATTGCCTTCACAGAGATCGCTTTACCAGAGGCGTAGACGGTCATCATGGTAATGGTGATGACGTTGATCACTGGAATGAGCAGGGCCATTGTAATGGCTGTGATGGCTAAGCCCGATTTACCCCAAACGGTTCCGGCAATACCCATGACGATGAACGCATTCCAGCGCACGCTACCTTGAAAAATGGAGCTGAAAGCAGGGCCGGTTACCGACAAAGACTTCTTTAAAAGAGGCTGAAGCAGGATCAGCAGCACGCACAATGTACCTAACGTGCTGTAAAGCGTTGCAGCGTAGGTGCCAACGTCCAGCGCGTTAAAGTCTGCTGTCGAAACGTTGTTGAAGAGGGTTGCAGGAAAGAGCAGGTAGTAACCCAGCTTATCCATGGCATTCCAGCCCTCAGCGGAAATGACCTTTTTGCGATTTAGCGTCCAGCCTGTTGCAATCAACAAGATGATAGGCAGCATTGCGGTGACAGCAATCGGCATAGGCGGCGCTTTCGAAAAAGGTCGTCAGGGAGCTGAAGACTTGGAAAATGTCAGGTGTCTTGCCGAGGACCGGACAAGATCAATAATCGTCCTCGTAATAATCGTAGGAACTTGGCATGGAAAGAGTGAGCTTGTCTAGAAAGCCCTGCAAAATGTAGCTCGCGGCCATCTTGTCCACCAGTTCTGCGCGGCGAGCTCGGGAACGGTCGGCCTCAAGCAGTGTTCTGGTAACGGCTGCCGTTGAAAGGCGCTCGTCCCAGTAGGTGATCGGCATTGGATTGAGGTTGTGCAGGTTTCGCACGAAGGCGCGAGTCGCTTGTACACGTGGGCCCTCAGAACCGTCCATATTTAGCGGCAAGCCGATAACCAAACCACCAACGTTGTACTCGTTGCAAAGGGCAAAGAGGCGCTCCACGTCCAGCGTGAATTTTTTGCGCTTGATGGTTTCCAGCGGACTAGCAATGGAAAGGCCAATATCTGACAGCGCAAGACCAATTGTCTTGGTGCCAAGGTCTATACCAATAATGCGCTGTCCCTCTGCGAGTTCAGCCCAAAAACTATCAAAATCGAGTGCCGGATCATTTGCCATGCCCGCGCTCTATCATGGGTCTACCGAAATGCCAAGCTTGCTTGAACCAAAGGATATCGTCGTCACCAAAGGTGCGGCACAATAAAAGGGGAAAGAGGCGGGGCTACGCCATTGATCTCTGGAGTTTGCAGGCAAAACAAAGCAGAGCTTTAGGCAAACAAACAGCTTTGCGAGGACAAATGACAACCCAGAGGCTAAACGGCAGATGGCATGAGGTTTTGCAGGGTGAATTCACTCAGCCTTACTTTGCCAAAATCGAAGCGGCGTTGGCAGCAGCTCATGCTGAAGGCAAGACTGTTTACCCGACTGACGCCAACCGCTACGCCGCTTTTGAGGCGACGCCGCTGGAAAGCGTAAAGGTCGTTATTCTCGGTCAAGACCCGTATCACGGTCCGGGGCAGGCTCACGGCCTTAGCTTCTCCGTTCTAAAGGGTGTCACACCGCCGCCATCGCTAAAGAATATTTACAAGGAGCTGGCAACGGATGTCGGCTTTGAAATCCCTAGTCACGGGTTCCTTCAAAGCTGGGCAGAGCAAGGCGTTTTGCTGCTCAACACTTCCTTGTCTGTAGAAGCTGCGCAGGCAGGCTCCCATGCCAAGATCGGCTGGGGCCGCTTTACTGATGCAGCCATTCGCGCAGTCAGTGAGAACACCAGCGGTGTTGCATTCGTTCTGTGGGGCGGGCACGCGCAGAAAAAAGAAGCGCTTATTGATGGTTCGCGCCATTTGATCCTTAAGGGAGCGCATCCATCTCCGCTTTCTGCTTACCGTGGCTTCTTCGGTTCAAAGCCATTTTCACAGATCAATGACTATCTTGCAGGGCAGGGTAAAGAGCCGATCAACTGGCAATTGCCACTAGACTAATTGGTACTCGCCTTTTTGCCGGGTAGATCAATGAGGCTGTTTGGTTGATCTTTCGGCTCACTTAGAGGAAACTCGCCGTGCCCGGGGAGCATTCGGGCAGGGCGGAGAAGGACAAACACCTATGAAAATTACGTTTTGGGGACACGCTGCGGCCACTGTCGAAATAAACGGAGCCAAGATTCTCATTGACCCGTTTCTTTCCCAGAACCCGGCGTTTCCGTCTGAGCGCACGATTGAAGAGGTAAGCGAAGGCGTTACCCATGTGGTTATCACGCACGGACATGATGACCATATCGGTGATGCAATCGAAATTCTGCAGCAGACTGGAGCATTGTTGACCTCGAATTTCGAGATCTGCATGTGGGCTCAGTCGCAAGGGATCACCAATATCAACCCGATGAATGCGGGCGGATGCGTTGACCTTGGGCCGTTCAAGGTCGCCCTTACAAATGCGATTCACAGTTCCTCCAGCCAGCTTGGCGATGGTACCGCGCTTTACTTGGGTAACCCGAATGGCGTTGTCATCATGGCCGAAGGGGAGCCAACGCTTTATCACATGGGTGATACCGATATCTTTGGCGACATGGCGCTCATCAACGAACTCTACGAGCCGAAGGTTGGCTTAGTTCCGATTGGTGATCGTTTCACAATGGGGGCCAAGTCAGCGGCAATTGCATGTAAGCGGTACTTTAACTTCCAAGCTGTGATCCCATGCCACTACGCCTCTTTTGAGGTTCTCGACCAGTCTGCCGACAGCTTTATCGAGCAGATGGGCGACAAGGCCCATACGGTTGCGCCTATTGCGTCTGGCGAACAGATTGAAGTCCGCAGCGCTTAAAGCGCGTCGCTAGAGACGCAGTTCTATTGGCTCTTTCTTGCTCCGGTTTTCATAGAGCTGGGGCAGGAAGTTCTCGAAGAAGCCGATTTCTTCAATATTGTGTTTCAGCCAAGCGACGGCTTTGTCGCCTTCAAACTTTTTCGGCGCCATTGCTCTGTTTAACATGGACTTTAAAGGACCGGTCATAGCGCCAATGGTCAGGTGAGAACGACATAAGGTGCCACCTGCAGAGAGCTTGTACGAGTGGGTCAGCTCAAGAAAATTTAGCCCCATAACCGTCGTTTTTAGGCCGATCCCGTTTTCATCCAGTCTGCTTATATGGGCCTTCTGATCAATCGCGAAGGTACTCCCAGCTTGAAACTTGTCATGTACCGTTAAGATGTCACCTGCGGAAAGCGTATGCTTATCAGATAGCTTTTCAAGTTCCACGGCGACGTGATCTCTCGGGTGCCAGAGGACATAGGCCGGTATAATCTGTCCGTTCAGATTTATCATCAGAGATGGAAAATTCTGAAACCACCAATACAGCATGGCTGGTGTGACACCTTTTATGAGCTCATGTTCAATGACGACTTCCAACACGCCGGTGGAGAGGGTTCTTGATGTAACATTCGCGCTTTCCAGCGGTTTGCAGGTCCAACCCAATTCACTCGGTTCGGGCATTTTCATCATACGCACCCCTGTCAACTCACTGTTGTCCAAAGGAAAGCACAGGATCGATTTGTAATCATTGATATAAAATGGGGAGCGCAGAACGCTCCCCAAGTTTTGGAAGAATGGAGGGGTAGGAAGCTAGAGCTTATCTGCTGGCGTTTCTTTGATGCCCGGCCAGTTTGTATTGGCGTTTGTGATCACTTCTTCCGTTCTTTCATTGAAGCGACGCTGGGCTCCGTCATGGGCATTGAGATAAAGCTTGCCGTCAACGATAGACCACTTATCCGGCATGATCGGAATTTTCACGCCAAAGCTCACGCCGGTCGCGCACCAGCCGCCAAACTGCGGCGCATAGGCAGCAGGATCAGCAACGAACTTGTCGCGGTTTTCTTTGCTGGAGAACTTCCACGTCACACCGTCATAGGCTGCGGTGTATTCGTCTTTACCGGCAACAGGCTTGCCTTCGGTGAAATAGGCCACCGGATCTGTGCCGTGGATAGCCACGTTATCTGGAGCAAAGGTGGTGATGTTATCTGCAAGGGCTGTGGTGCTTGCAGCCGCAAAGAGCAATGCTCCGGTGAGGGCTGCCTTGATGGAGAACCTGCTCATGGTCAGTGCCTTTCTTCGGGTTTGACGGGTTAGCGGCAAAAAATGTCGATGGGGGCCGCTGCATTCAAATCATTTTCAACTTCGAGAAGCAGTCTTGCGCAGGCACCGTCAAAAAACGAATAAAGTCACATCACAGGTTCGGGAGCAGGCGTTACCCTCCTGTTTAGCCTAAGCCGTTACAGGGTTTGCCGTACAAGGCGGTTGAGAGCCTCTAAGCTCATAGGTTGCTGGCGCATCAGGCAGGTGAAGTAGATCGGGCCGAGAAGCTGATCGATCTTTGTTTCCATATCAGCAGTGGCATTAGCAACGACGAAAAGCTGGCGCAATCGTGTGCGCTGTTCTCCCTCAATTGCTCTGGCGTCTTCAGCGAGAGCAGGCGAAGCGTAAAGCGCATGAAAGGCTGGTCCAAGCGGGCCGTCAGATAACGCATCGCGCAGCAGGGCGAGCGTTTCTATCACTGCCTCTGCCAGTGGGGCATCGCCGGGGTAGACGGGCGGAATTTCCAGAAAACCTCGACGAACCGCCTCGACCGCCAAATGGTGCTTATCCTGCCAGCGGCGATAAAGCGCCTGTTTTGACGTTCCTGTAGCGCGGGCGATCTCTTGCAGATTGGCTGCCTCATAGCCGTTTGCCGCCAACGCGTGCAGCATCGCCTTCAGGATTTTTGCATCCAGCTCTTTCTTGCGCGGTCTGCCTTGCTGAGCAGAAGAGGAGGGGAGGTTCGCCGCCATACTCGATCTTTAATCAATAATTCCTTCGCAGCATACAGTAACTGGAGCCCTTGACCCTCTGGAAAGAGCGTGCGTTAAATATGCGTCAAAATACTTAAATTCTTTGCCTCAGACGGCATATTCCAAATTTATAGAAAGGCTTAGCATGACCCAGACCGGCGAAGCTATGGCTCAGTCGCGGTTAATGCGGCGAAATCTGCCTTTGTTACTTGGGGCCCAAGGTGTGCTTGGTATCCAAATGCCAATGCTTATGGCAGCGGGTGGGCTCGCAGGAGGGTATCTTGCGTCTTCCCCTTCCATGGCAACTTTGACCCTTACCTCGCAGATGGTTGGCGTGCTGCTTGCTGCAACGCCGCTTTCCATCTTCATGGGTAAGTTTGGTCGCCGTCCGGGGTTTTTGGTCGGTGCTTTGGGAACGATACTAGGCGGTGCTCTTGCTACAACGGCCTTGTTTGTCGGCAGCTTTTGGCTGTTGTGCTTTGCTCACCTGTTGTTCGGCTTTGCGCAGGCAAGTGTGAGCCTTTATCGCTTTGCTGCTGCCGATGCTGCGACGGACAAATGGAAATCCAGCGCGCTCTCGTTCTCCATGTCTATGGGGCTGGTGGCAGCGCTGGTTGCGCCCCAGGTGGTGAAAGCCACGCAAGGCAGTTTTGATCCTATTCCTTTTGCTGGCGTTTATGCCGCTACAATGGTTGTTGGTTTGATCGGCGCTCTACCGCTGCTGTTTGTAAACTTGCCAAAGCCCCGGTTGGCGAAAAAGGATGTCAGTGCTCCTAAACCTTCTGTGATGGCAACCTTGAAGCGTCCGCAGGTGGCTGTATCCATTCTTGCTGGCTCTATCGCTTTCGCCGCTATGGTCCTCATTATGGTGCCAACGCCGATGGCCATGGGCTTTTGTGGTTTTGACCTTGGGCAGAGCAGTGACGTTATCGGCTGGCACGTAATTGCCATGTTCGGGCCGAGCTTCTTTACCGGCTTCTTGATCAACCGGTTTGGCGGACCTGCAATCATCTCCTTCGGGATGGTGTTGCTGGCTCTTTCGTGTGTCACGCTGTTTTCAGGTATTGAACTGGTGCACTTCTATGGCGGTTTGATCCTGCTCGGTCTTGGCTGGAACTTTGCCTATATCGGCGCGTCCACCTACCTGAACAACAACCTCACTCCTGAGGAGCGGCCAACCTTCCAAGGTCTCAATGATACCATTGTGGCACTGGTTTCTGCTGTTGCGTCGTTGGTTTCCGGTGCCGCGCTTGATTTCCTCGGTTGGGAGGTTCTCGTGCTGCTGTCTCTGCCTGCGTTTCTTGTTACCACGCTTGCGGTTATCTCTGTTGGGATGGCCAAAAGGCAGCAAGTTGCCGCTTAAACAAACGGTACTTATAAGTTCCGAAAACGAGTAAATAGTGGGGGCAGGGGCAGCGTTATGCGTTGCCCCTGTTCGTTTTGGCGGGTATAGCGGGTCTACATACGAATTGGCTGGGGGTTCCCTTGGCCCTGAACTGGAGTAGTTGCATGTCTGTGGACTTGAACACAGTTAAGCGTGTTGCCCATCTCGCCCGCATTAAAGTGAGCGATGAGCAGGCCGAAAAAATGACCGGCGAACTGAACGCTATTCTCGGCTTTGTTGAGCAGCTTGATGAAGTGAACATTGACGGCGTTGAGCCTCTGACTTCCGTTGTCGAGCAGACCATGAAGAAGCGCGTCGATGGCCAGACCGATGGTGGCTATGCAGAGAAGATCGTCTCCAACGCACCTGCGACTGAAGACAACTTCTTCATGGTTCCTAAGGTTGTTGAATAAGCCTTTCCCGTTTTCGTTCCCTTTAAACATCAAGGATTTCAGCCGTGACCAAGCTCACTGATCTGACAATCGCAGAGGCGCGTGACAAACTTGCAGCCCGCGAATTTACTGCTACCGAACTGACGGAAAGCTACCTTTCTGCAATTGAATCCGGTAACGAAGCCCTGAACGCTTACATCACTGTAACCAGTGATATCGCGCGTGCGCAGGCTAAAGTTTCCGACGAGAAAATTGCAGCAGGCGAAGCGCGCCCGCTGGAAGGTATTCCTCTCGGCATTAAAGACCTTTACGCAACCAAGGGTGTTCACACCCAGGCTTGCTCCCACATCCTCGACGGCTTCAAGCCAGAGTACGAATCCACCGTTACACAGAACCTGTTTGACGATGGTGCCGTAATGCTCGGCAAGCTGAACATGGACGAGTTCGCGATGGGCTCTTCCAACGAGACCTCTTTCTACGGCAACGTAGTGAACCCATGGCGCCGTAACGGTTCTGACACCGCTCTGGTTCCTGGTGGTTCTTCCGGTGGTTCTGCTGCTGCTGTTGCTGGTAAAATGTGTGCTGCTGCTACTGCATCCGACACCGGCGGTTCCATCCGTCAGCCTGCTGCGCTCACCGGTACTGTTGGTATCAAGCCAACCTACGGCCGTTGCTCTCGCTGGGGTATGGTGGCATTCGCATCTTCTCTTGATCAGGCAGGCCCGATTGGCCGCACTGTTCGCGATAACGCGATCCTGCTGCAGTCCATGGCTTCCGTTGACGCGAAAGACACCACTTCCGTTGATGCACCTGTGCCGGACTACGAAAGCTTTGTTGGCAAGTCCATCAAGGGCATGAAGATCGGTATCCCAAAAGAATACCGCGTTGACGGTATGCCAGCGGTTATCGATCAGCTGTGGCAGCAGGGTATTGACTGGCTGAAAGATGCTGGCGCTGAAATCGTTGAGATTTCTCTGCCGCACACCAAGTACGCTCTGCCTGCATACTACATCGTTGCACCTGCTGAAGCGTCTTCCAACCTTGCTCGTTACGACGGCGTTCGCTACGGCCTGCGCGTTCCTGGTAACGACATTGTAGAGATGTACGAAAACACCCGCGCAGCTGGCTTTGGTGACGAAGTTAAGCGCCGCGTGATGATCGGCACCTACGTTCTGTCCGCCGGCTACTACGATGCGTACTACCTGAAGGCACAGAAGGTTCGTACCCTCATCAAGCGCGACTTCGATCTGGCTTGGGAAAACGGCGTGGATGCAATCCTCACTCCAACCACTCCAGATGCTGCGTTCGCACCGGGCGAGATCACTGACCCAGTGACCATGTACCTGAACGACATCTTCACCGTGACCGCAAACATGGCAGGTATCCCTGGTATCTCCATCCCTGCAGGTCTTAACAAAGATGGTCTGCCGCTTGGCCTCCAGTTGCTCGGCAAGCCATTCGATGAAGGTACTCTGTTCCAGGTTGGTGAAGTGATTGAACAGGCTGCTGGCCGCTTCAACGCTGCTGACTGGTGGAGCAAATAAGCCTCAAACGGCTTGACGCTCGTTGAATTAAAAAGCCCCGCTGGCTGTGACGCCAGCGGGGCTTTTGTGTTTACGTAATTTTCCCTGTTTCGTTGTAGGTTTGGCTCAACGATAAAAAGAACAGGGCGGGACAATGCCTGAGAGCACGCAGAAGCCTAGCGGCTTGATGACCTTCTTCTTTCTCATTCTGGGGTTGGTAACGGCCTTTATGGCCATCTTCTTTGCGGTGTTGATGACGGAGCCGGGGCAGTCGCTTAACCTGCCGCGGGACTGGCTGATTATTTATTACCAGCACCGTTGGGCTCTCATTATCATTAACATTGTTCTGCTCTTGTTAATGTGGGTGCTTAACCGACGTTACGGGTTCATGAAGCGCTACCTCATGGTACTGGCATCACTTGGCGTTTTCATTTGCATCATCGCGGCCAACTTCATGCTGCCCACGCTCTTTCCGTCCTCCCAGACGACAGCCAACTATGTGAGCGTTGAAGAGGCGGATAAATTCCTCAAGCCTGATGATGTGGTTTATGCGGTGGAGATTAACGGAGACGTGAGGGGCTATCCGCGTTCGCATCTGGAGATTCCGCATATTGCGGGCGATACAATCGGCGGTAAGGACGTAACCATGACGTTCTGTGCGCTTTCCAATCTTCCCGTTGTCATTGACCAAAGCATCGACGGAGAAAAGGCTGACTTGGGCATTTTGATCCAGACCCACAACAACCTTTTGATGAAAGACAACAATACAGGAGAGTTGATCCAACAGATCACAGGGGAGGCGGAGTTCTCGGACAAAAAGGTGACGACCTATCCCAATGACATGATGAGCTGGGAAACCTTCAAGATCCTCTATCCTGAAGGGAAGGTGTTCAAGTACGAGTTCAATCGTCCAATGGATGTGGCGTTGCAGGCGCTTTTCCAAGGGCCGATGGAAAAGCAGTTTGATGACGCGCGTGGGCCGATCTTCCCGACGTTGGACATGGAAGACACTCGCCTACCGTTTAAGGAACAGGTCTGGGGCCTTGATCTTAACGGCGAGCATCTGGCAATTGCCAAGAGCTTTGCGCAGGAGAACCCGCTTTATGAGTTCGAGTTTGCCGGCACGCCTCTACTTCTGTTCTATGACAAAGAGCATGATGTTGTGACGGTATTCGACCGGCGCATGAACGGTGAGCCTGTGGAGGTTGAAAGTGTGGATGTGTTTGGTAACACCGTGCAAGGCAAGCTGAAGAAGGTGCCATTGCACAACGGGGTTTTCTGGATGGTTTGGTCTCACTGGTTCCCTGACACCGAGGTCTTTAGCTAAGACACGGTGCCATCGTAAATAAAGCCCCGCTGGCTGTGACGCCAGCGGGGCTTTTTGTTTATTAGCTGCAAGTTGTTGTTACTTGGCGTTTTGAGCTTCGACCTGTTCCATGACGATCTTGGAAATTTCTTCCTGACCTACCTTTTGCAATGGTCCGGCAAGCGTTTTCATAGAAAGCTGCATCATCTGCGGGGCCATGCGTACGGTCTTGTGGTATGCGCTGAGGCCCTCTGGTGTTTTGTGGTAGGCGATGGAAGCCTTCAGTTCTTCAACCGTGTAGGTTTCGGTGTAGAGCTTTTCTACCCCTGCAACGAAGTTCTTCATTTGCGGCTCTACAGCGGCGAAGGAGGCTTTTTCCAGTGTCTCCTGCTGCTCTGAGGTGAGCGGCTTGTTCATCAGCTTGAACTGGTCCACGACGCCGTTCACAAAGCTGTCTACGGAGGCTTCAAGAGTAACTTGGCTGAGGTCGGTAATCTCGATCAATTCGCGTGCCAGCTCTTCTTTGGTTTCGCTGGCCATTGCGCTGGTTGTAATGAGTGTTGCTGCTAGGGCAGTCACAAATAGGCGCACGTCATAATCCTTTGTTTTTCTTAGTTTTTGGTCATGTCAAAACGTAAATAAGACATGGCTATTACCGGATTTTTGCAGTTTTTTATGGGGCAAAAGGGCAGGTATGCCCCTAAATTGTATAGGCAAGAGGCCGTGCGCGAATAGCCTCTTGCTCGGGCTTTGAAAAACTGTACCCAACTTGTTGGCGGCGTTATCGCACTTTGAAGATTAGGCTAACACCGTCGGTAAAGTCCTTCTTTGTTTTGAATGTCCAAATGTAGTTCGTGACCGAATCTTTCTGCACTGCATCGGCGTTGGTTTCGGTAACTTCATGATCCGTACTGATAGTCAGCTTTCCATCAGGTTTGAACCCCGCTTCAAATACCGCTTCCAAATCCTTTTTGTTTATTGAAGGAGTGAATACCTTATAGGTCCCGTCTGTGTTCTCAGGCTTTATGCGGAGATCTTTGGTGAACGACGGAAATGCGAGCACTTTGTCCTTTTGAGGTAGTTCCTCGATCAGGTCGATGGTTGCTGCATATCTGCCGCCGTCGAGTTGTTTCACATCAACCAATCCATCGACCGCTTTAAGATCACTTAGAACCATTTCACGCGTATCAATAACATCCTTGTCAGCGTCATCGACAGGCTGTCCTTCAAACATTTGCAAAGTCAGAAATTCAGCGAATACACCGTCAAACATATAGTGGACTTGCTTGCCGTCTATTTCGAGTGTGGTTTCATGACGCTCAGGTACCACGCAGCCGCCTAGTAAAAGCATAGCTGTTGAAGCTAAAAGTAGGCCAGTTTTATTCATGTTTTTCTCGTTGTTTAGAAGTTGTTTGCTACGGGGCCAAAATAGTAAGTTGCGGTGTATCCATCGTTCAAACGGATGGTTCCCTTACCTGAATCAGCTGTATCTCTGGTGGCTACTAGTTGGCCAAATCGTCCATCGCTACACTTCACGGGAACGGTGTCAGAGGTGGCAATACTCATTGAGTTATAGCTGGCAGTGCAACTGGTTCGACCGTCAGTAAATTCTATTCTGCCATCTTGCATTACTGCTGTGTTGATGCCCTTGAATATGCGTCCATCTTGCCCAATCACGGCAACAGGGACGCTGCCTGCGCAGCCAGTTAAAATGAATGCGGTGATGGCAATGGGAAGTATGTTTTTCATGCGCGATTCCCGATTAAGTGGAATCTAATTAGAATTACACTCTTTGGTTTTGCAAATTAGCTTTGCTACGCATGAAAGTTAGAAATTTAACTACAATTTATCCTACAGCAGCAGCTCTTGTTCTTTCTCTCGCGAGCGGCCTTTAAGTATCCACGGTCTGTAGGTTGGGTCTGCTTCCGCTCTATCAAACACACTTTCGTGGATTTGCGGCTCGTCGTACCAATCTGGCAGGGCGCGCACCTTCTTGGGGTATAGGACCTTTGCCCATTTGGTGGCACGGGAGTCATGCAGTTTGCCCTGTGGGTTAGGGGAGAGTTTGATGGTGCTTTGCTTGTAGAACCGTAGTCCGCATCCCTTTGCCTTGGAGATCATCCACTCCAGACAGATATGGGCGAGCCCTTGGTCTTTGTAGCCGCCGCCGATATCAGTGTGCACCCCGGCAAACCAGACTTGCTCCATGCTCTGATTGATCGGGTCCCATTCCTGCCAGAGTGTTGGGTGGAAGACCTTTCGCTCATCATCGATGGAAAGCGCATGATAGGCATTGCGAACGGAGGGGCTAAGCGTGAGATCGTGAAACTTGTGTTTGAAGAACGGCAGCGCGTTAAGGGCAGCGCTCAGCCACTGGCGCGGAACGCCTAGAGCTGCAACGGTGTCCCAAACACCCAAAAACTCCACTGCGCACCACATGTTGTGATGTTGTTTGCGGAAGCTCTGTGCCTCTGCTTCTCTCTGCTTTGCATTGCCGATCTTGTAAATTTCGTAGGCCGTCTCAATCAGCTCGGGGCGCGACTTTGGCAAAATGCCGAACATATGCAGGAAGCCGGAAAGGCTGCGCACGGTCGCTGCGCCGCGGCTAAACCCGAAGAGATAGATTTTGTCGCCAGCCTGATAGTTTTCAAAGATGAACTGGTAGCATTCTTTGATGTTCTGGCTAATGCCGTATCCTGTAGCAGCGCCAAGCCCACGGCTTATGAAGTTGCCATTGCCGGATGTACCCAGACCGCGATCATAGAAGGCGATTTGCTTGTCGGTTCGGTTCTCGACCATCTTGAAGAGAGTGTAGACGTTGGTGTCATGATCAACGCCGCCTTCCTGTCCGGTTCCATCACAAAACACGACAATGTTCTTCGGCATAATACCCCTCCATCAGATGATGAGCTCAATGCCGCGTTCTGTGCCCCAGCGGAATTAAGGCCATGCAATTCATCGGTTCATTCTAAGGGCAGAGTGACCTTGAAGAATAACTGGCAAAAATCAGGGGTATTTAGGGGCGGGGCTTCGGGGTGGTTGGAGTTGTTCGATCTCGCCTCCACCAATACAGAAAAGCCCCGCAGTGGAGCGGGGCTTTTCGTTCAATTCGTACTGAAGGCGCAGGAGTATCAGGCTGCTGCAACGTCGTGCAGGAACTTTTCAATCTTCTGGCGCAGGTCTGCGGTACTTTGCGCTGTCTGGCTGGAAGAGTTCAGCACATCCTCAGCCGTTTGAGAGGTCTGCGAGGTGCCATCGGCAACCTGAGACATGCTATCGGCGGAGATTTGTGTGCCTTGCGCTGCCTGCTGAACGTTGGAGGAAATCTCGTTCGTCGCTGCGTCTTGCTGGGCAACGGAACTTGTGATGGCCACTGTGTAGCCGTCCACTTCCTCCATGATCTTGGCAATCTCCTCAATCACAGCGACGGTTTCGCTGGTTGAAGATTGAATTGCCGAAATGTGGGAGGAAATTTCCTCGGTCGCGCTGGAAGTCTGGTTCGCCAGTTCCTTTACCTCTGCTGCAACAACAGCAAAGCCGCGGCCTGCATCACCTGCGCGCGCAGCTTCTATGGTCGCGTTCAGCGCTAGCAGGTTTGTCTGCTCGGCAATGGCTTGAATAAGCGTAACGACCTCGCCAATCTTTTGAGCTGCCAGATCAAGGCTGGCAACCTTGGCGTTGGAGGTTTCCGCGCTTTCACGAGCCTTTGCCACTACAGAGCTGCTTTGCAGAACCTGACGATTGATCTCGGCGATAGAAGCGCTGAGTTCTTCTGCGGCTGATGCAACGGTCTGCACGTTTTGCGTTGCCTGATCGGATGCGAGCGATGCGCTGTTGGAGTTCATCTCTGTTTGTCCGGCAATCGTTTTCAGGTTTACCGCAGCTTGGTTGAGGTGCTCGGTACTTTCAGAAACTTTTGATAGAGAGGAAGAGATGTCTTCGTTAAACTGCGAAATGAGATCCTGAATTCTTTGCTGTCTCAGTTTTTCATTTGCCTCTGTTTCTCGTTTTTTTTGCTCGAGCTCCCTGCGCTCTAGAGTGTTCCTCTGAAATACTGATAGGGTGTTCGCTATTTTACCTATTTCATCTTTTCGATTTAAATGCCGGATGTCTACATCCAGCTCTCCCTGCGCCAACCGAGTCAACGTTTGAGTGACTTGGGCTAGCGGCTGTGTAAGTTGCCGATGAATAAGATAACTTAGAACGCCGACCATAACCAAAGCGGCCATTAGTGTTGCTAGCCCAGCAAGCCAGCGGGTACTCGTCAAAGAAGAAAAGGCTACTTCTTTGTCTATTACCATGCCGAGATACCATGGCTTAAGCAGGGGGAGCTCCTTAATTTCTCTGAAGGAGACAATCTTGTCGCTGGTTTGCGATGGAACTTCCTGCAGTTCGCCGGACAAAGTGGGAACAATTTCGGTAAACAGGCTGCTCATTGGCTGGTTAATCAGATCAGAATTAGGATGCGTTAGAATTTTTCCATCTGCATCCACAATGAAAAGGTATCCGAGGTTGTCGCTACTCACTTCATTAAGCGCGCTCTCGAGCTCATTGATGTAGAAGTCAGCCCCGTAAACACCTGTCGTTGCAACTTTACTTTTTATCGGCGCAACAACAGTCATGATGACTTTTTTTGTTGTTGTGTCGATATACGGATCGGTCAGGGCAGCCGTTGTTGTATTAAGCCCCGCTGAATACCAAGGCCTTGTTCTATGGTCATAGTCGTCCGGTAATTCTTCTGGGGGCCACGTTGTGAAGCGCCCATTCGTTTCACCTATGTAATTGCTGTAAAATACTTCTTCGAGCTGCGGGCTCGAGAGCACGTTTGTTAGGTTTGTATCAGAAATCTGGATTTGATTGACAGCCAAATTCGCAAGCTGCAATCTTGAGATGAACCAGTTTGAAATCGCGTAGGTAGCATTCTCTTTTGTTTTTTCAACAAAAGATTTTAACTCTGTTTCTCTTGAAGATTTCTGAATGCTGTCATTGAAAGCAGCGTAAATTCCAAAAACAGAAGTTATTACCAACGTGGCAACCAGAAGAATTTTGGTCATCGCACTTGAGTTCATTTTAGCTTTTAGCATTTTTTACTCAGTATCAGATTAAAGCATGTCGAAACTGTATTTCGTGTTCGAGAATGCTAGAGGTTGGGACAACATCTTTAGTTGGAATACCAAACGCCTTTATTTTTATGCTATTATTAGTAGCCCGCCCCAGCGTATGGTGTGAAACCTGCCTCAAGCTTACGAATTAAGTACAATTCTAGTAAAATGACTCCGTTAGATTCTACAAAAACAGCAATTTATTTCAAAGAACCTCAGTTTTCTCGAGGAGTAACTTCCTATGAGTGATGTAGAAACATTAGTAATCGGGGCCGGAGCAGTTGGCCTTGCTTGCGCCTATGAACTGGCGAAGGCGGGCGATGAAGTTATGGTGCTGGAGCAGCACGATCTGGTTGGTAGTGAGACCAGTTCTCGCAATAGCGAGGTCATTCACGCGGGCATCTACTATGACAAAGACAGCTTGAAGGCACGCTCATGCGTAGAGGGTAAAGAACTCCTCTATGCGTTTTGTAAGGAAAACGGGGTGCCCCACAAGCGGATCGGCAAGCTGATTGTTGCAACATCTGCCGATCAAGTGGCGACGCTCAGCGATATCGATGCAAAAGCGCGGGCGAATGGTGTTGAAGATCTGCGGTTTATTGAAGGAGCGGCGCTTGCCGCCATGGAGCCAGAGCTGAATGCAGTTGCTGCTCTGTATTCCCCTTCAACCGGTATCATTGATAGCCATAATTATATGGCAGCGTTGGATGGCGGGCTTTCTGCCTGCGGCGGGCAGGTGGTGCTAACGACAAGCGTGGAACGGCTAGAGGCGCTGGATGCAGGCGGCTTTCGCGTTCATACGGTGGATGGATACTCTATTACTTGCGCTAAGCTGGTACTTGCGGGCGGGCTTCATAGCAACGGGCTACTTGCGACTATGCAGGACGCGCTAAAGCGGCCGGTACCTCCGCTTTATCTGGCAAAGGGTAACTACTTCTCGCTGGGCGGCAGAGCACCGTTCAAACACCTTATCTATCCGGTGCCGGAACAGGGCGGCCTTGGCGTTCACCTCACGCTGGACCTTGGGGGCGGCGCTCGCTTCGGGCCGGATGTAGAGTGGGTGGATACCATCGATTACAGCGTTGCTTCTTCGCGTGGTGACAAGTTCTATGCAGCGATCCGCACGTACTGGCCGGGCCTTGAAGATGGAGCCCTGCAGGCGGGTTACTCCGGTATTCGGCCAAAGCTAGTGCCGCAGGGCGCGCCCAATGCTGATTTTCTGATCTGGGGTGAAGAGGAAAGCGGGCTCAAGGGCCTAGTTGCTATGATGGGAATTGAATCTCCCGGCCTTACTTCCTCGCTTTATCTGGGAAGGCTGGTGAAGGATATGCTGCACGGCAAGTCTTGATGAATAGCTTAAGATTGTCCCTTCCTGCTTAAGCGGGATTTTTGTTCTTTGTGATTGTCTGAAAACAAGTGTTTCAGGTGAAGTTACGAGGACGAAAAGGTGCAGTTTTCTAGACGATCTCTGATTAAGGCCGGTGTTGCAGGTGGGGCGCTACTCACCGCTGCCAGTGGGAAAGCAGCATTAGCCGCGCAAACGAGCCAGCCCAAGCCAGAGGGGCAGGCCGTACCCAAGCCAACCTTTGTGCTTGATGTGGCAGAAGGTACCATAAACGCGGCAGGGGTGAGCTTTAAGGGGCCGCTTTCAGGCAATACTTTCCCCGGTACGCCCCTTCGGTTCACAGAGGGGGATACGTTCCGCGTTCTGGTGAATAACCGTTTGGCAGAACCCACCTGCATCCATTGGCACGGCTTGCTGTTACCCTCACTGCTTGACGGTGTGCCGGAGATCGCGCAGCTGCCTATCGAGCCAAATACCTCCCAATACTACGAGTTTCCGCTGGTTCAGCAGGGCACCTATTATTATCACTCCCACTTTGGTGTGCAGGAGCAGTACGGCCTGCTTGGCTCTCTTATTATCGACGCTAAAGAGAACCCTTATTCCTACGACAGGGAAGAGGTGGTGATGCTCAACGATATCATTGCCCAAGACGGGGCAGAGGTTATTAAAGAGCTTCGTACCAAGGAAATGCGGGCGGATGCCCCTGACCCATACCTGGCAAAAGGGCAGGGCCGGTTTGATATTGATGTTCACTACGACGGCTACACCATCAATGGCAAAAGCAATGACGCCCCTTGGACTTTAAAAGCCAAGAAGGGGGAACGCATTCGGCTGCGCATCATCAACGGGTCAGGTTCTAGTTTCTTCCGCATCAAGATCGACGGTATTCCCATGACGGTTATTGAATCCGACGGAAACCGCGTGGAGCCTATTGAAGCAGACGATCTTATGATTGGAACCTCTGAGCGCTATGACGTTCTTATCGAAATTCCTGAGAGTGGGAGCTTTGGTTTTCATGCAGCGGTTCTTGGCGATAACCGGCAGGCGCTGGGCGTTATTCATAGCGAGGATGTGAAGCCGGAGGTTAGCGATGCTCCAGTTAAATTCAGCGGAAACTCTGTTTCCTATCGTGACCTCAGAGCCTTTGAAAAACGCCCATTCATTCAAGGAGCGCCTCGTAACCACGATGTCATCCTCTCCGGCAATATGAAGGCCTACGAGTGGATGATGAACGAGCATTACTGGCCCGAGCCTTTTGCTCTTCCCGGTGCAACGAAAACCTACCTTGATGTTTCTGAAGGCGAGTTGGTACGCCTTCGCATGATCAACCGCTCACCTATGTACCACCCCATGCATCTGCACGGGCATACGTTCAAAGTGATGGGTCTAGCTGATGATGAAGAAAGTGCGCCGATCAAAGATTCCATTTGGGTAGCGCCGCGCTCCACCGTAGAGATTGCGTTTTATGCCGATAATCCCGGTATGTGGGCCTACCACTGCCATAACATCTGGCATTTGGCCGTGGGTATGATGCAGCCGGTGCGCTATGTGCCGCCAAGCGTTTAAGCTTTCCAAAACTCAGCCATTTAGAACAAGAAAAGCCCGCAGCGTAGCGCTACGGGCTTTTTCGGGTTTAGCGGTTATCGAGCTGCGAGCGAACGCGGGTCAATCCCAGTTTGGTGATGCGGTATGGTCCGCTGCTTTTGGATGAGATGAAGCGGCGACGCTTTAGTTTTCTAAATAGCTCGTCGTTCAAACCACCATAGTACCAACCGTCTCTGGTGACGCAGTTCAGTTCGCAGATTTTTGCGTTGTCGTCTTTGATGGCTTCAATACGGCCACCCTGCGCCAGCACATGAAGAATGCGCTGTTCAGCTTTTGAGATATCCAATGTTGAATTCTTCCGGAAAATAGATTGCACAAACCCGATGCTCGCTGCGGTCTTCGCGCGAGGGTGTACGGGTGACGTCTTGGTCTGTGCTGTGCCCTGCTATTGGGTGCGCAGGGCTTCTATCGGGACTCTCGTTTAGAGAACATAAAAACTCCGGTTTCCGGTAATGGGCGGCGTTTAGCATAAGGGTTCACCCTTTGCCTAGTGCATTTGTGTCACACCCACGCACGTCAATGCCCCTGCGGGAACTAGCAGAAGATAGCACTTGCCATTTCGCGATTCCCTTTCTAGGCAATTCCTAGAGTACTTTTTCGTAGATGGAGTGGGGTTACATGGTTGATAACTGGGTTGTTCTTGTAGGGTTGGCCGGTCTGCTCAATCCGTTTGCGTTGGCCATTGGCGTGTGGATGGGCTGGCGTGCTGATCAGGGCGCAAAAATCTTTATTGCTGCCTTTGCTGCTGCCACCTTGAGCTTGCTGTTTGAAGCGGGGCTCGGTCTTATCGGTTTGCCTAAGCTCTTCCCGCATCAGGTCGGTGTTCTGGCGCTCTTCCCGTTCCGTTTTATCGGCGCCGGAATTGTGGCGTTTATCGCGATGAAATTTGCAAGAAGGCGCTCTATGCGCTAAACGGCGCCTCATGCCTTTGGATAACGCCGTAGTACACGCAGCAAATTGGGGCTTGAGACAAAAAACAGCAGTGCAATGTCTTGCTTCGCCGCGACTTACGGACTACCCAACGAGATTGAGATTTTGCGTAGCGCTTTCCGGCCACTCCCGTACTTGTTTGGAAAGTGAGCGAAGGCGCACCAACCACACACACAGGATGTTGATTGCATGACGATCGTCGATACGCGCACACCCGATCCTAAGAAATTTATCATGGGTGCCACAGGCGAATGGGAAATCGTGATTGGTATGGAAGTTCACGCTCAGGTGACTTCTGAAGCCAAGCTGTTCTCCGGCGCCTCGACTTCTTTCGGTAATGATCCCAATGCAAACGTGAGCCTTGTTGATGCGGCTATGCCGGGCATGCTGCCAGTTATCAACGAGGAATGTGTCCGTCAGGCGATCCGTACCGGCCTTGGCCTCAAAGCCGAAATCAACCTGAAATCCGTTTTCGACCGCAAGAACTACTTCTATCCGGATCTGCCGCAGGGCTACCAGATTTCCCAGTTCAAGCAGCCAATCGTTGGTGAAGGTATCATCCTTCTCGAAATGAAAGACGGTGAAAAGGTTGAAGTGGGCGTTGAGCGTCTTCACCTTGAGCAGGACGCTGGTAAGTCCCTGCACGACCAGCACCCAACCATGTCTTTCGTAGACCTGAACCGCTCTGGCGTTGCGCTTATGGAAATCGTTTCCAAGCCGGACATCCGTTGCGCGGACGAAGCGAAAGCCTACCTCACCAAGCTGCGCACCATTTTGCGTTACCTCGGCACTTGTGACGGTAACATGGATCAGGGTTCCATGCGCGCTGACGTGAACGTTTCTGTTCGCCGTCCGGGCGGCGAATTCGGCACCCGCTGCGAGATCAAGAACGTGAACTCCATCCGTTTCGTTGGTCAGGCGATTGAATACGAAGCACGTCGTCAGGTCGGCATTCTGGAAGACGGCGGTGAGATTGTTCAGGAAACCCGCCTGTTTGACGCAAACAAGGGCGAAACCCGCTCCATGCGTTCCAAAGAAGAAGCACACGACTATCGCTACTTCCCGGATCCAGACCTTCTGCCGCTTGAGTTCACTCAGGAATTCGTGGACGAACTGGCTGCAAACCTGCCAGAACTTCCAGATGAGAAGAAAGCACGCTTCATCAACGATTACGGCGTCACCACTTATGACGCTGAAATCCTGACTTCCGAGCTGCGCTTTGCAAACTTCTTTGAAAAAGTTGCCAAGGGCCGCGATGCGAAGCTTTCTGCTAACTGGGTTATCAACGAGCTGTTTGGCCGTCTGAACAAGGAAGGTATTGCTCTGGCAAATACTCCTGTTTCTGCGGACCAGCTTGGCGCAATCGTCGATCTCATCAAGAACGGCACCATCTCTGGCAAGATCGCGAAAGACCTCTTTGAAATCGTTTGGACCGAAGGCGGCGACCCAGCTGTTATCGTTGAAGAACGCGGCATGAAGCAGGTTACCGACCTTGGCGCGATTGAAGCAGCGGTTGATGAAATTCTTGCAGCTAACCCGGACAAAGCAGAGCAGGCGAAAGAAAAGCCGGGCATGCTCGGCTGGTTCGTTGGTCAGGTGATGAAAGCATCCAAGGGCAAAGCAAACCCTCAGGCTGTTTCCGACCTGCTGAAAGCAAAGATCGGTTTGGAATAATCCAGCCCCTTATAGAATTTGAAGGAACCCGCCCATTGTGGCGGGTTTTTTCGTTTGTACTTGGTATCCAGCTGTGACGGGTTGTGGTTCTGTTCTGGACCCCGGCTCGGTGGCCGGGGTGACTGTTGTAGTTGTGGCTGACCTAGTCGTACTTTGCTTTCGGCG
>NZ_SMMA01000053.1:0-11101 GCF_009711345.1 Pseudovibrio flavus | reverse complement strand
GGACGAGCGGAGCGGTGATCCGGTATCCAGTTCAGCTTATGGGGTTCTGGTCTAGGCCCCGGCTCTGCGGCCGGGGTGACAGTTCCAGTTGTGGCAATGGCTCGTCTATTCCACTGCCGTCATACCGGACAAGCGCAGCGATGATCCGGTATCCAGCTCTTTTGGCTGCGCTAACGACGCTTTGCACCTACCTAATCTCACACTCCATTTCCCATGCCATTCCAAATCCTCAGTGCTTCCTCGCGGGTGCCTCACCGTAATGTGAGCGCTCGTTAGAAACGGTGGCTTGTAGACCACCGCGAATACTGCCAGCAATTGAGTGAGGGACGAAAACCGCGCTGCAGCGGTTCTCTGGTAAAGAGGGGAAGGGCGGTCTTACATGGGGCAGATGCATCTTAAAAATCATAGGTCTTTGAGGCTGAACAGGCTGCTGGTTGCGGCGGGCCTAACGATTGCCTCTACGCTTCAAGCTGCTGCGTTCGATCTGGATGATGTGACCGCGCGCTTGCTCTCCTCAGCCCAAGAAGGTGGGGATGCGGCGATCTCCGCAGTGTTCCCTGAAGGGCTCAACTATGATGGCTATCGTACAATTCACTTCCGCTCTGATGCAGCTCGCTGGAAAGACGCCGCCCCCTATGAATTGCAGGCATTCCATCTGGGCTGGCTTTATGAGCAGCCGGTTGAGCTGTTCGAGGTGGACGATGATACGGTTTCGCCGCTGAAGTTCACGACGCAAGACTTCACCTACGGCGATGATGTGGTGCTGGGAGAGGGAAGTGATGAGACAGTTTTCGATCCTGCTGGCTTTCGTCTTCATTATCCGCTGAATACAGATGACTATAAGGATGAGCTGATCGCCTTTTTGGGTGCGAGCTATTTTCGCGTTCTGGGGCGGGGAAGTGTCTACGGCCTCTCTGCAAGAGGGCTTTCTGTAAACACAGCGACGGGAGAAACGGAGGAGTTCCCAGCCTTCACACGGTTTTATCTGGCAAAACCGCAAAAAGGCGATACGAGCTTCCGCGTTTGGGCAGAGCTTCGCAGCCAGAGCGTTCTTGGTGCCTACGCTTTCACAATAACACCGGGGGCGCAAACTCGCGTTGAAGTCGATGCCCGCCTGTTTGCTCAGGACGATATTGAGCAGCTCGGTATTGCTCCGCTCACCTCCATGTATCTGTTTGGCGAGAACGATCATGCAGGCTTTGATGATTTCCGGCCTGAGGTTCACGACAGTGACGGCCTTCGCATCGTGACTGCTTCGGGCGAGGAAGTCTGGCGACCGCTGAGCAATCCGCAGTCTTTGCAGCATTCCTTTATTGCTGTCTCCAATATGGCGAGCTTTTCGCTTGAACAGCGAGACCGTAACCCGCTGAGTTATCTCGATGCCAATGTTTCTTACGAGCGCCGCCCATCTGTGCGTGTTGTGCCCGAGAGCAATTGGGGTGAAGGGCATGTGGTACTTATGGAAATTCCGACTGATCAGGAAATCCATGACAATATTGCGGCCTTCTGGACACCTAGTGAGCCAGTTAAAAAGGGGCAGATGCTCAATTTCCGCTACTCTCTTTATTGGGGAAGTGAAGTGAGCGAACCTGTTCTTGCGCCTGTATTGCAGACGCGGACCGGTAAGGCAGGACATGCCGTTGAACTTGCTGACCCGTTAAAGCGCAAATTCGCGATTGATTTTAAGGGTGATGAAGCCTTCCAACTTTTTTATGCCAGCGAGGTCGAGCCGCAGGTGAGCCTTGCCAATGGCACATTGGAAAATGTTTATGCCGAAGAGATCAGCAGTGGACATTGGCGCGCTTACCTTGATGTGGAGCGGGAGGCGGAGGGCGTTCCTGTCGAGATGCGCTTGAAGCTTTTAGAAGGCGAAACACCGGTAACCGAGACATGGATTTATCAGTGGGGGCGTCCATGAGCCCATTACCGGAAAAGGTAAAGTCCTCCGCTTATGAATGCGCTGATCAAAAGCCCGTTCTTTCCAGTGGTCCTCAAAGTCCATTGGTCATGCCGGTTCAGTCTTTGGAGCCAATTGTAGTATTCAAGCCGCCACGGGCTTTCTGGCTTAAGTGGATAGATGTCCTCAAGCACAATTTTGCAAAATGGCGCGGGGCTTGATGGCGGCTTCGCTATCTTCAAACGGTGCCCTGTTCTGGTGGCGAGCGTTTGCACTTGGGCTACCGGTTCTTGTTGCTGCACTCACCAGCTACCTTTGGCTATCGGCCCTCGCCACGGACGGGCTGTCGTTTCTTGATTGGCTGCGGACTGCATTGTTGTTTCTTGGGGTGCTTTGGCTCGGATGGGGCGCAAGTGTTGCGTTGATAGGCGTTGCTGTATCCGGCGCGGGCCGGCGCGCGCACCCTGAAACAGATCATTCTCAGGTTCTCACGTTGCCCAGACATGACCGCTGTGCACTAGTCATTCCCGTTTATAACGAGGATGCAGATGCCGTTTATGCCCGCCTTGATGTGATGCGACAGCAACTGGCTAAACTCGCAGTGAGTAGCCGTATTGATTTCCATGTTTTGTCGGATAGCACGCGAGACGATGTTGCTGAAAAGGAGCGCAGGCTAGCAGAGCATTTGCTTGCTGAAACCCCTGACGGGCCCGCAATTTATTACCGTCGTAGAGCACAGAATACCGCCGGAAAAGCAGGCAATGTTGCCGAGTTTTTGGAGCGAAGCGGCGGAGCCTACGAGACGATGATTGTGCTTGATGCAGATAGCTTGATGAGCGGGGATACAATCAAGCATATGATCGAGGTGATGGACCGTGAACCACAGCTTGGCTTGTTGCAGACGCTGCCAATTATTCACGGTGCGCCGAGTGTATTAGGGGTGGTGCTTCAATTCTCCAGCGCGGCCTATTCGCGGGTGTTTGCAAGGGGGCTTGCGAAGTTGCAAGGAGCCACCGGCCCATTTTGGGGGCACAACGCTATTATCCGTACGCGAGCCTTCGCAGAGTGCTGTGGTCTTCCCTCACTGGAAGGTCCAGCTCCCTTTGGCGGACACATTCTAAGTCACGACACGGTGGAAGCTGCCCTTCTGGCACGTGGCGGCTGGGAGGTGCGGTTAGAACCGGAGTTAGAGGGCTCCTATGAGGAAGCTCCTGCCAATTTGCTTGGTTACGCGGCGCGTGATCGGCGTTGGTGTCAGGGTAATATCCAACATTTGCGCCTTGTTGCGGCAAAGGGTTTATCCCCGTGGAGCAGACTGTCGTTTTTGCTGGGAGCCTATGCCTATTTAGCAGCGCCTTTGTGGCTGGGTTTCATTGCTTTAAGCGCTTTTGACCTTTTAAGGGCTGAAGTTGGCGTGATGGAAGCGGGCAATGCTAATGAGGCATCTTATGCTCAGGCGCTTCAGGTAAATAACACTCTGCTTATTATCGGTGTTTTCGTTCTACTCTTTGGGCCGCGGCTGCTCATAGCGCTGCGCCGATGGCGAGAATTAACTGGCAATATCTCCGCATTTGCTTTGGCGTTTAGCGGTGAGTTGGCGTTTATGTTTTTCGCCGCGCCGTGTTTGATGGCGTTTCAGGCCAGGGCGATCTTCGAGATAGCGCTTGGCCGTGATTGCGGGTGGACTATTCAGCATAGAGATGGCGGGGGACTGCGCTTTTCCGATTGCTTATCCGCTTGTTGGTGGATTTGTATTCCAGCAGTATTTGCGCTTGTTGCCATCATTTGGATTGGCGGCGCTCAAGCAGCTCTATGGCTTCTTCCAGTTTTTGGGGTGTTTGCGCTCTCACCCTTTGTTGTGATGATAAGTTCAAAAAAACTCTCTGATCCCGTTCGCCAAAAAACACTTCAGGCTTTTGCGAGTGAGGAAGAAAACAGCCTTTATGCTTCCTTCAACGACGCTAAATCGCGTTTAGCGTTACAGCTTCAGGTACCTGAAGGCGCTTCCCAAACAGCAAACATAAAACCCGCCAAGCTGAATGGTTGAACGCGCTCTAATTGCATTCATCTTCAAAAAATGTAAGTCAAAGTTGTTGTGGGGTGTTTCCTGATCCGGGAGTGTCTCAAAGTCATTGAAAAACATAGCTTTATCTACAAGGGGCGAGTCGATGAGGGGAAGGTCGGCAACGGCGGAGGCTGATGCACGGTTTCATTTGGAGCTAGAACAGGTTCCATGGTGGGCAAGGCCGCGTACCGTGGTTGCCATTGTTCTCGGTTACTTCCTGTTTAACCTCGGGTTTCGCTCGTTCGGTTCTCCTATCCTTGGCACTGATGACATGTTTGAAAATGTCTACGTGCAAGATTTCCTGCTTGGCTACACGCTTCGGCAGCCGCCGTTTTATGAGTGGTATTTGTATGCGGTTCAACAGGTTACGGGGCCTACGATCTGGGCGTTCCAGATTGTAAAGTACTCGCTGATAGCCGCAGCCGGGCTATTTCTCTATGCAGCTGCGCGAAAGGCAATCGCCGATGAACGCTTGAGTGCGTTGGCCGTTTTTTCCTACACGCTGTTTTACCAGATCGGATTTAACCTCCACGAAGGGGTTACACACACCAGCGTTCTCATTCTCGCAATTGCAATGAGCCTTTATGCCTTCATGCGGTACTTGGAGCGAGCGACGTTTTGGAACGCCGTTTTGCTCGGTATCGCATTCGGGCTTGGCATGCTGGCAAAACACTCGTTTGCCCTTGTTCCAATCGGCCTATTTCTTGCAGCTCTCTTTGATAGCTACTGGCGCAGACGTTTCGCGCTTGTTCCCCTTGTTATCACTGCTGCTACCGCGCTGCTCGTTTATAGTCCTTACCTATTTTGGGTGTTGGGCGGAGAGCAAAACCTGCTTTCGGCTTCGGTCAACAATATGGTGCTGGAGAAAGAGACTAGCCATCTTTCTCGCGTCCTTTCAGGGGAACTGAAGCTTCTAACATCGTCGCTCGGGTTTCTTGTGCCCTTCATAGTTCTCGTTCCGCTGGTGTTCTTCCGGTCTTTATTCCCTAAGAAGGCGCGGCGCGCTGTGATCGCGACTGGAGAGCCTACACAAGACCCGCTTCCGAGTGACTATGGTCGCCTGATGGGGCAAATGGTTATTTTTACGGTGCTTTTGACAGCCGTTGGAATTCTCGTATCAGGCGCTACCTACATCAAAGAACGCCACATGCACCCGTTGTTTATGGCGCTGCCGCTCTACTTATTCTCGCGCATTGCTATCGGAAACCCCTCGGACAAAGCGGTTCGCGTGTTCGCAAGTATCTGTTTAGCCTTGGTGGTTGTTGTCGCCAGCTTACGCCTTGTCGGGTTTATCGCGCCGGATAAAACCAGCTGCGGTGGCTATTGTCGCCACATGAAACCTTACGATCAACTCGCTACGAGTCTTTCAGAAAAAGCCCCTGCAATTCAAAAGGCCACGATTGTTTCGCTGGATCATTATACCGGCGGAAACTTGCGGGCGTTCTTGCCTGATGCTCGTCATGTCATCAGCAGCTACCGGCCGCTTTCACCTGCGCGAGAAGTTTGTTTTCTTGTTTGGGATGCTGGTGATAAGGCCGAAGCAAAGCCGTTTGAACAAAGTTGGGGTCGCTCCGGCTTTGATCCGGCGCTGAAGCCTCTTCTTGCCGATGTCGTCGATATGGAGTTCGTGCAGATAAACTGGCCGCATATCGTGAAGCCTGAAGGATATCGCATTACGAATTGGGGCTACCTTCGTCTTTCCAGCACTGCAGCAATTTGCCAATAGGAGGCTGATGATGATTCACATTAGAGAAGCAACAGAAGCCGACCTTGAGGCAATTCTGGGTATTGTAAATGCAGGTGCTGCTGGCTCACGCGTTGGTATGGAAGCGGGCGATGTTGAGGTCTACCGCGAGACCTTTTGCAGAATTAGCGAAGTGCCAGAGTTTCGCATTTTTGTAGCAACGGATGAGAACGGCGAAATTATCGCGACTTATCAGTGGTCTCTCTTTTATTCCCTCACGTTTCAGGGCAGGCCAAGGGCGATACTGGAGAGTTTTCACAGTAGGGCGGATAAACGCGGCCAAGGTATTGGCGCTGCAATGCTGGAGCATGCTGTTGCCTTTTCGAAGGAACACGGATGCTGCATGATCCAGCTGACAACAAACAAGCAGCGTGTGGACGCACACCGGTTCTACGCCCGCCATGGCTTTGAAGCGACGCACGAAGGTTTCAAGCGAATGTTGTAGTATATTAGCTGGCTACAATTGATTTTTTGAGAAAATTACCAAGGAACTTGATATGGCCCACGAGCAGACAAAACCGATTGAGCTTTACTACTGGCCAACTCCAAATGGCTGGAAGATTTCCGTTATGCTGGAGGAGCTTGGCGTTCCCTACGATTTGAAGCTCGTAGATATCTCCAAAGGCGATCAGTTCAAGCCAGAGTTTTTGGAAGTATCTCCAAATAACCGCATGCCTGCGATTATCGATCCTGAAGGGCCAGATGGAAAACCGATCTCGGTTTTTGAATCCGGCGCGATCCTTCAATATCTCGGTCGCAAGTTTGAGCAGTTCTACCCAACAGATGAGCGCGCACGAGTCGAAGTAGAAGAGTGGCTGATGTGGCAGATGGGCGGCTTTGGCCCCATGCTTGGCCAAAACCATCATTTCCGCATTTATGCGCCGGAAAAGCTTGAATATGCCATGAACCGCTACCTCAACGAAACTCATAGGCTCTACGGCGTTCTCAATAAGCGCTTGAAGGGTAGGGAGTATATCGCCGGGGAATACAGCATTGCAGATATTGCTTGTATTGGCTGGTCCCAAGGTTGGGAGCGGCAGGGTATGGATCTTGAAGAGTTTCCCGAGGTTCGCAGTTGGCGCGAGCGGCTTCTAGCTCGTCCTGCTGTCGCCCGTGGCTTGGAGCTTGGGTTGGATTTGCGCGAAAAAATGAAGCTGGCTGAAGATAAAGACGCACAGTCAGTATTGTTTGGTCAGCGCAGCAAATAAGTCGGCGCAATGGATAAGCCGGAGAGAGTGCTCCGGCTTATTCGCGTTTTTGAAGCTGCCGTTCGCCGTTACTGTGCTCTGATCCAGTCTTCGGACTTACAAATGTTTACGACAACCTTTTTGCAGCCCGTCAGCGTTAGCTTGCCGTTTGTCTGCAGTTTCAAGGTAGCTGGTACAGCCATGCCGCGTTTGGGGTCGTAGACCATTCCGGCCCACTTATCAGTAGAAACCGGTTTTAGACCCCAAAGCACATTGATGCCCAGCACCTTGCGGTTCCGCTTGCTTTCGTCTTCGTTATTTCGGTCGGTTACCTGCTCCATGATCTCGCCATTGGGGGGCGGAAAATCCAGAAGTTCCGCGCATAGACCGTCATTGCAGGGTTTGATTTGAACTGTCGCCTTGTCATCCGTGATCCAGCGACCCTCAATACTGGCTGCTGCCTCGCCGCCGCTTGCCAGTAGACCAGCGGCAATCAAGCCGCCCAGAATTTGTCTTTTCGCCATGTAGCCGTTTTTGTTTTTGTTGTTGCTCTCGCCTTTCAAGAAGACGAGAGCTATCTAGCTAGCATAGGCTATAGTATTTGTGACTAGTTTCAAAATACTTGGTAAATTTGCAGTAATTACTTGGACTTGCTCCAAGTGTCGCCCTTACAGATCAATCCACCCAGAGCACACCCTTGCAGCTTTAGCTTGCTTGCGGACAACAGCTCCATTTTAGCGGTGTAGGTTTTACCGTCTTCAGCGTTGTAGATCTTACCTTTCCATTTTTTGTCGCCATTGGCTTTCATCTTGGAAAGGATCTGGATGCCGATAAGATCGCGATTACGGAGCGATGCTTTCGGGTTTTGAGTGTCTTTGCGCGGATTTTTCAACCAAACAATTTTACCGCAGATTTCAGAACCGCATTTGGTCATCTGTATCTTCGCGCTACCGTCGGCGCGTTTCCAAACGCCTTCAGGGCCAGCAGCCAGTGCGCTAGATGCGCCGATACAAAGAGTGAGTGCAGCAGCCGAAAGGCCAGTCATAAGCTTGTTCATGTTTCCCTCCCAAAAAACTGGAGCAGCTTAGCCCCTTTCCAGAGCCTAGAATATCTCTCAGTTTATAGGAAGTAGGCGGATGGGCGGAGTTTGTGGCGCAAGGGAAGGGGATGCATCTATGCTTTACAAGAGGCTAATGCGTCAAACGTCGGTCGAGGCTGCGCCCATTGATAGTCATAATGAATTGAGAGTTTTATGGTAAATGAACTCTTAAATTAACCGGGTGTTTTTGTTTGGTTCGCTTAATTTTAACTATAGCACTTAACGCTAGGGAAAGTGATCAGGCCTAATCTTTTGGTTACGGGAGCTAGCCGGGGCCTAACAGGCGGCTCTCCAATGATCAGGAGAATAAAATGGCACGTTTGGACCTAAAGAACGCCGATATTGCCGAGATGGGGTGCACTGGCCTCACCGCGGAGTTGATGTTGCAGATGGGGCTGGATGCAGCTTCTGGACGTCAGGGCGTTCTCGACCTCATTGAAGCACACAAGTGGTTTAACCTTGCAGCCTTTAAAGGCAACGAGGAAGCTGTTCAGCTAAGGGCAGAATTGTCAGAGCAGATGTCAAGTGAAGACGTTGCCCTCGCGCAAAAGGCGGCGCGGCATTGGCTTTCCCTTCATTAAGCCTGTTGCTGAACTCGCACACTTGGCACGCGGCTATCCATAGTTATGCAATGGGCTCTTAAAAACTTGAGAGCCCATTTCCTTTGCCCCTGTACACCTTGATATCGATCTAGTAATAACTACGTAGTTTTTCGTTGCGATTTGTTATCAGTGTATTTAGGGCTCAATTGAAATGGGGCATTCCAAAATTTCCCGTCTGTCTCTGGCGCTGCTCCCCCTTATGGTGAGTGGTTCGGCATTTGCTGGCGAGCTGGTGGTTGGAATTGGCTACGATGATGTTTTCCAGCAAAGAACAGATCCTCTGCTGGCAAGCGTAGAGGTTCGTAGTGAGCCATTCTATCAAAACAATTGGGTTCAGATCGCGGGCGGCGCTGCTGTTCAGTTTGACCAGAATGCTGATGTCTGGGCAGGAGGCGGTTTAGTCGCCTATGTTCCGATTAATGACGCTTTTCGTTTAGAAGCGAGCTTTATGCCGGGTTTCTATAATGAGGGTACTAAGGGAAATGACCTTGGTCTCGCGTTGGAATTCCGCAGTCTGATTGGGGCATCCTACGCAATTGCCGAGAATTATCGTGTAGGTCTCTATCTGGACCATAAATCCAATGGCAACCTTTCAGAGACAAATCCGGGTGTGGAAACGCTTACCTTCTCGGTTCTGCGAGAATTCTGATTTGAACGCGAACGTAGATGTAAAAAAGGCGCCTCACTGGGCGCCCTTTTTGTTTATGGCTTCACCGCACAGATAATGTTGCGGTTGATGGATTGATCCACTCGGTGGAGATATCCTGCAAACGGAGCTTCGGCTTTCACCGTCAGGCCAGCATTTTCCAAAATCTCTTTGGCGACATCCCACTTGAGAGTGAACTCATTGAATGACAGCACGATGGAGGCGCCGCTTTTCATTGAGTTGACCCAGCCAGCGATGGAATCTTCCAGCAGTTCGGCTGGGCTGCGGCTCAGCCGGCCAGTGCTTGCTGTTTTGCTTCCGTGCTGAACACCGTAAGGAAGGTCGCAGACCAGCATGTCGCAGCATTGTTTCTTTACCAGTTCAGGAAGGCGGCGGGTATCTGCGCAATAAACCTGCAGGGTGAGTTTATTGTCGTCAGCAAACGCTTCTTTGGTTGCCGCTGTTTCTACATAAAAGAAGTCAGCGAATTTTTTGCCGTTTGAGTCGCTACGCTTTTCACGGCGGATGCGGTGTTTGAAGCGGCCGGTTTTCAGGTACTTGATAAGGAAGGCCTGCAGATCGGCGAATGAAGCTGACTGAACTTCGGTACCGACTACGTTCATACCGCGAATGATGCCCTCAAACAGTGTCGTGCCCTTGCCGCACATTGGGTCAAGTAGGGTCTTCTTTTCACTGTCTGTTGAGCAGGCATTTATGGCAAGGTTCACCATGAGGCGCGTAAACTGCTCGTTGGTCTTGCCGGTGTAGCGCAGAATTTGGTTCAGGCTTTCAGGGAAGCATTCAAAAGGCGGAAGTTTGATTGGGCGTAGCAGATCTTCACCAGCGATCTCGAAGAAAGCGTAGGTGAGGGAGCTGGCGGCAATGGCTGTGAGCTCCGCTTCTTCCAGCGGTTCTTGTGTTTCAATAAGAATGGCTCCCGGAAGAGCGCTGTCCGTCATAACGGAAATTTTCGGAGAAACACCGTTTCGAGACAAAATCGCGGCGAGCTCAAGTTGGCCGATCTCCATCGCGCTTTCAAAATAGATCCGGTTATGGCCGGGATTTGCTAGAAGGGCATAAGTATGCACGAAAGCCGCCTGTCTTTGATTAATTTGAATTTGGAGTTGCTCATATCAAAGGCCGTCATCAGGTTCAATGCATCCCGCACCCAATCCTACCCGCTCTATTTGAAATTGCCGGTTTCTTCGCCTCTGCGGTCCACAATGTCGGAAACGGTCAATATGGCGGTCGTATCGCCCTTGTTCTCAACCCAATGAACAACCTCGGCGCTTTCTATAATGACCTCTCCGTTTTTATGGGTAAGAGGAACAAGACACTGGTCAGTGTGTTCCACCAGTTCGCCCTGTGTCACTCTTGCAAGGGCTGGGCGGTTTGTATGTCCATGAACGGGAACATATCCGCCGGGTTCAATAATGATATTGCGAAGGCGGAGTTCTCTTCCCTCTAGAAATAGAGGCGCATTGCCCAGATCAGTCGCCTCAATCTCCTCTGTGCGGACATCCTTGCCTTCAGTAGGTGCGTTGGTTAGCTCGTTCGTGCCCACTTGTTCGGGCGGGCAGGGGGCCGCTGATGCGGTAAGTGGGAGGATTACTGCAAATAATGTGAGCGTGCTGAAGGTGATTAGGGGGCGGAACCTACGAATATTCATTTTCTGCCTCTTATTTTTGGCAGTTACGGTAGCTCCAAGGTCTATGTGGGGCGTTAAAGGACCAGCTAAAATCTGAATTGCTGTTCTCAAGTTTTGTTCTGTCTCAACGAGTTATCCCGTGAGCGGTTGTGTTTCTTGTAATTTTTGAAAAAGTTAAGAGGGTTTGTGTTTGTGATTGATGCTTTGCGCACA
>NZ_SMMA01000045.1:30843-56398 GCF_009711345.1 Pseudovibrio flavus | reverse complement strand
TCCTAACAACTCATTCCACTTCTTAGCGCTATTATGGGTTTGAAGCTCTGCCCCGATGCCATCTTGGCTGTAAAGTGTCTGAACTGCCGTATTGTTTAAAAAGGCTGCCCAACGCTCGGCGAGCTTTGGCGAAACAACGGCGGCCTGCGTATATCCCGTCATGCTAACAGGTGCGCTAATGTTCCTTTTCAGGCCAGTGCTCATATCCTGAAAGTATGCCGTTAAGAGCCGCTTTTTTGAGAGATTGAGAAGCCAACTGCTATCAACCTCGTCAGAAATGTACCAGCCGGAAAACGCAGGTATCAGTTCAGGATGCAGTTTTAGAAAACCCGCAAGATTGGAGGCAAAGGCCAAGTTCCAATCATGGTGCTTTTTTAGATACCAAATTGGCTTTTCGCCGTTCAGGCCCCTGTCAAACCCTGGGTCATATAGTGTTCCGATCTTTAGAGACACTTTGGTATTGCGGCCAGCAACAAGCGCAGACTTTAGCCAATCAGGAACGACAGGCTCCCCATAAGGGCGCTTACCCCAATGCGACCATTGAAGAATTACTGTTTGAAACCCCAACTCTTTGTGGCGTTTAAAAACGCCTTCCCACTCCTCTACATCGGCGGAATAATGGTCTCCCCACGGTTGAAGAAAGCTGGACAGCTGGATGTGACAGGCTGGAACGATAGGCTCTGACTGAGGACGTGCGGCAGCAAATGTATACCCTGACAGGAAAAGGCAAAAACATGGCACAGTTAGCAGCAGCAATTTCTTAGAAACTTGCTTGAAGCCCCAAGAGAATGCGATCAGTGAGGTCCGCATTGTTGTTGTAGATTTCGTGTCCAAGACGCCCGATTAGTTCAATATTTACAAGGGGGCCATAAAACTGGTTCTCAAAACCACGGTATTTTATGATTGCCCCAATCCCCGCTTCCGCGGCAAAGGCATCTATATTGTCGTTCCAATTACCGCTGCCGATACTATAAATAAATGGCAAAACAATAGTATTACCGGAAACATTAAAACTGTAACCAATTCTTGCGTCTCCATAGAAAAGCGCCGTAGCTTCTTTTTCTAGGAATTTTCCGCCCTCAAGGTAGAGATTGTAATAAAGACCACCTGTTTTCGGCTGTCCGGTCTCGGGATCAATGAGCGGCAGAAAGTCACCACCATAGGTGACGGACCACAAAGCGCGAATTAACCAATTATCCTGCGTAAGGTCCCCAATTTTAAGAAACTTTTCGATCCCAAGTTTCAGGTTTTGAGTTTCAAATGGTTTGAACCGCGCGCCGATCACCCCTTGCCAAGTATCGGGATCCGGCCTGAATCCGCCTCGCTTATTGGCCCATTGGGTTCGACCAACAAACTCGAAGACGCGGCCATTCATAAAGCCGATGTATGGCGGCCTGTAGGTTACCTCAACCGAACCGAAGGGACTGCTGCTGGGCACACCCAGCACCCCACCGGCCAGCGGTATATTCTGTCTCGAAGGGCTCATTCCGTTAAAAGCAAGAAATGAAAACGGGATCTCTAGTATCCTCAGCTGGCGCTGGAACTGCTGCCGTTTCTGCTCTTCTTCAAGGTCTGGCGACGGTGCCTGCATCATTCCCAGACGAAGCCGGAACATATCTGCCGCGCCTTGATTGTTGTAATCTCGCAGGTATGTGAATGCGAGGTTCTCTACAATGAGCGGCTGATCAATATCCTGTGCTAAAGAACGCTCAAAGCGACTTGCTGCAAGAGAATACTCCCCCAAAGTATCTGCAATAAAACCGCCGGTATTCAGCGCTATCACCGTTTCTTGTTCCGCTTTGGGCAGTGCTTGGTATTCGCGCTCCGCTTCCTCTACCTCTCCCAGTTCAAAGGTAAACGCTACGATGGAATAACGATTTTGAGTGGTCGGCTTTAGGGAGCGGGCCTTTTTCATATCCGCAAGCGCTGCCACCACGGCTTCCCGCCGCTCTTCGTCGCTTGGACCTGCCTGTTCCAATGTCAATCTGGCGCGTGCTTCATAAACCTCTCCTTGTTGCTTGCGAGAGAGTTTGGAAAGCTGCAGCCGAGGCAGAACCCTTGCTACGGCATTCCAATCCCCCCGTTTCAGCGCGCCGTAAAGAAGCGTCATGCCAGCCTGCTGATCTCCATAGCGTTCAAAGGCAATGGAGAACCATTTTATAGCTTTTGAAGGCTCTGTTTTTTCATAGAGAAACGCCAGTTGCTTTGCAGTCTCCAAGGTGGGCTCAACTTGGTAGAGACGCTCTAAAAAACGGGCTGCAGTGCCAACGTTGCCAGTAAGATTTGCATAGTAAGCGACGTTTTTCAGCGCCTGCGCGTCAGTTGGATTACCCGCCGCCTCATTTAGAGCACAGGATAGAGCCTCGCCCGTTCGCCCCTGCTGGCGAAAGGCTTCACAGCGAATTCTGCCCGCCGCCTCTTGAGTTTCCCCTACCTGATCCTCCTTCACCAAGTCTATGGCTTTACTGCTCTTTTGAAGATCAAGCGCAAGGTAACCCGCCTCAAGTCGCGCTTCTGCTTGCGGATGAAGCGTGTTGCTGAGCTCATAAACGTGAAGGGCCAATTCTAATTCCCCATCACTTTTCAATTCGCGTGCGACCTGCAAGAGTGCAGCTGCCCTCTCAACGCTATTATCACCTGGCTGGGAAGTCAGATTAAGCCAGTCTGTTAGTATCGCTTGATAGGGTTCGGCGCCTTTGATGAGCGCAACACCTCTAAGGATTGTTTGCGGAATTGGCTCGCGTTCATAAGCATCTACGAGCGCTTGATAACCCTCTTGAGGTTTACTAAGCGAGAAATACGCCTCTGCTTTATCGAGCATCATTTCACTGTAGAGCAGGTTGTCCAGCGCGCTAATCGTAGGCTGCTTGTCAGCAACGGTTTTGGCGAGCGTCAGGACTTTTAGTGCGACTTCCGGCTTTCCCAGTTTCAGCTGCGACTGGCCGAGTTCTGATAGTTTCTGCCAGTTTTTGACGTCGCCTTCCAGCTCGTCAATGACTTTTAGGGAAAGGGACAGATCACCTGCTTCTTCAGCAAGAACAAGAGCTGCTTCAATCAGCTTCTCCCTGCTGTCTGCGGGAGCATTTGCGACAAGGCCTTTATTTTTATCGAGATAAGTCTCAATGAGTGTAAGGGCTTGCCTTCTCCAATCGCTTCCCTTTGCCAATTCTGCTAGTTGGACGATACCTTCGAAACTGCTTGGCAGAGCAATCAGAGCGTTCCCCGCTGAAGAAGCTAGTACCAGGTTCTTTTGCTTTAGAGATATCTCCAATATTACAATGAGATAACGCTCAGCAACGTTCTTTGTCATTGCTTCTGTTTTGAGAAGAGCGCCTTTGTTCGTTACCGCGGTGAGCGCCTTTGAGTAGTCCAGCTTGCCATAGTAATACTCGGCTAGGCTTAATCGATCCGCGACACCAAGCTCGCTCGCCCGACCTAGAAGATATGCCCCCTGCTCTGGTGACAGTTTCCAAGCGCGCAAAGCAGCAGTTGCAAGCAACCGCTCATAGTCTTGTAGCTGTTTAACACTATGAGTTCCTTGAGCAATTGCTGCCTTACTCTCGTTGGCTGTGAGAAGAGTATAGGCGGCTTGCGCATCTCCGCCATTAAGGAGGTTATCCGCTGCTTCCAATAGGTCTGCAAGGGACTTCTGATCCGGCTTTTCTTTGAGTTCGGAAAGGAGTTTATCCTCCGACTTTAGCGTGCTTTGAGCAAGTTTACGTTCAAGCTCATCAAACTTATCCCTCTGCGACGCACTAAGAGAAGTCTCCACATTCAAGGCTCGTAAGCGACCAATAACCGCCTGTGTTTGCGGGAGTTTTAGCGCGAGTAACAGCAGCTTGTCAGTTACGGCTCTTTGATCGTTCGGGGTGAGTTCTGCTCGGTTTTCATAGGCTTTCGCGTACCTGTCAAAGGCTACAGGTAACTCGTTCTCCTGCTCACTTATTATCGCACTAAAGAAAAGGGCTGGAGCAAAGTTGGGAGCCTTTTTGATAATACCTTCAAGGGCTTCACCTGCTGTCATCGCCCGCCCGGAACGATAGGCAGCATAGGCTTTCACCCAAAGTGCCGGTAGATATTCCGACTCCACGGCCAAAAGTGTCTCAACTTCTGCAAGCGCTTCTTCAAACCGGCTCTCTTTTAGCAAACGGTTTGCGCGATCCATCATTGGAAATGCCCTGAACTGCTGCCAAGCCCCTGAAAAACCGTCACTATCTTGAATGCTCTCCAGTAGCTTCAAGTAGGAACCATGCAATGGAATTTGTGGTGGGCCATCTGCGCGGGCCGGCGCGCTCCACAAGTGGGCCACTGTCAGCATAGCCACCACACACAGGCTCAGTGAGAAAGGCGATAGACGATGGACGATCATCTCGTTACCTCGCCATCGATATTCTCCTCATCCTCCAAAAACTCGTGCTGTGTCTTGTCCCAGCCAATCGGCTTTCGGTTCCACAGATAGACAAACCAGATTTTCGTCGCGCGGCACATGGCAAAGTAGTTGATGGTAATCGCAACGAAATAACGAGGCAGAGCCAAGATCGTCGCTCGCCCGCCGTAGTGGTAGTAAGTCCAGACATGACGCTGAATGATGCGATGGAAGAACAGGAACACATTAAACCATATGACCCACCACATAGGGTGATCCAGAGGAAGCAGCGGCGGGAAATTATAGCCGGAAGGATCGACCTGATGATAAGCCCAAAGGCCGGCGTATAGAGTGATCGCCACGTAGCCGAGAAAAATACCGTGGCTGAAGAAAATCATCTTCCGGTCCCGCCAGAAGTAGAACTTCTGCATGAATGTTCCACGCCAACCAATCAGTTGCCAGCCTTGAAAACAGATCCCGATAGTCCAGCGCGTCTTCTGCCTGACACTCTGCCAAAAGCCCGCGGGGAAGTATTCCTGAGTGATCGCATAGGGCGTCCTTACGCCTTCTACCTCCGACCGGATCCACAAGACAGCGTGGTCAATGCCATGACGGTGAAGACGCATGGCAAGGTCATAGTCCTCCGTCAGAGTGGATGTGTTGAACGGCTCGCCGTAGAGCGTTCTGGCAACTTCTATCGCTTTTCGTGAGTAGCAAGTGCCAACTCCGGCACCGGGAATTGAGCCTGAAAGATACTGGCGGACCAGCATATCCTTGGAGTGGGACTCCGCAAACTCGTCCATATAGTGGCCCGCCACCATTCTGCTGGGGCGGCGTATCAGCGAGAGCACCGGTATTTGAACAGCCGGATAGCGAGTAAGCCCCGCATTTAGAATTTTCAGAATTTCCGGATTGATGACATCCTCGGCATCCTGCATCAGGTAGCCTTCGATGCGTATTCCGGTTTGTTTCTCAAACTCCCCTATACCGCGGATGATCGCGTTCAGGCAGTCCGCTTTGCAGGTTGGGCCGGGTTCTGGCGTAACCACCACACGCACCCTGTCACTCTCGCTCTGTAGCTTCTGCGCTTCTTCTATGGAGCGCGGATCATTGGGGTAAACGCCAATGAATATAACGTAGTTAGGATAATCCAGATTTCGCAGCATTCGCCGAACAGCGGAATAAAGAATGTCTGCCTCATCCCAAGCGGGCAGCATAATCGCAAAATGCGCGGGCGGCGGATGCCCACATAGTTCCATATATTCTGCCTGAGTGCGGTTTGCTTGCGGGCCACGCTTGGATGGTGGGCCGAGGTAGAAAATGAGATCGAGGATCAGATCATCAATACCGGAGATCGCAAAGATATAGGCCGCCAGAAGGAACATCAGCTGGGCAAGCAGAAACAAAATTACAAAGTAGTCAGTTGCCAGCATGTAAGGCCATGATTCCGTTGCGGTTACACTGCCTTTAACCTAGCTGCTTCCGCCGAAAATCGTGCCCTTGGAATGATAGACGTTATTTATAACAGGTAGAGAAATATAGAGGCAGGAACAGCAACTTAACCGTGATAGAGGCGAGTTCTTGTGCCGTATCCCGCTGCACTTCTTAACACCCCTGTGAGATGGCCTAGCATAACAGCCATGGCGTTTTTGACAGATGGGAGCTGAAGCGTTTGGCCATCAGACAACAAAAAAGGGAGGCCAGAGGCCTCCCCAAGTGGCTGAGGGCGTTTCCCGAACCCTTCAGCGTTTTATTCTTCGCTATCGTCTTCGATAGTCATGCCGATGAGGTCGAAGTCCTCAAAGCTCACAACAACTTCGTAGTCGCCTTCAATGTTCGGGTATTTCACACGAACGGAAGATTTGCCGGCGTCGTAGATCCAGCCCATGTCGGCAGCATCCCACTTGTTGCGGTCGAGGAACTGAGGGATACGCTCACCTGCAACGGATACCCAGAACGCACCTTTCTTGTGGTTCAGCACGTCCAGAACAACGTTCTTGACGGTGGACTTGAACTCACCTTCCTTACGGAAGTTCAGGATAGTGCGTGCACCGCCCTGCATATCGATGGTGGTCTTGAGGAACTGACCGTTTTTGTAGTCGTTGGACTTGCCATCGTCTTCGTACATGGTGAAGGAGTTATCCTGCGCCGGAACGATGAGGATGTTCAGGTAGTCCATCTTGTCTTTTGCAAGAGAGAACAGACCTTCAGTGGTCGGAACAATCGCGTTGTCACGCAGGAATACCGGAATAGAGTCCAGATTTACGTCCAACTCAATGGTCTGACCGCCCTCGTAGAACTCATGGGTGTGCCAGTCGTACCAGTTGCTACCCTTCGGCAGGTAAACCTTACGCTTGGTCTGGCCCTTTTCAACGACGTTTGCTATGAGCAGAGACGAACCGAACATGAAGTCTACGCCTTCGTTGTCGAAGTTCGCTTCGTTCTGGAATTCGTAGACCATCGGACGCATGATCGGCGCGCCGGTGACGTTTGCCTCGTAACCCAAAGAGTAGATGTATGGCATCAGCTGATAGCGAAGCTTGATAGCATCGCGGATCTGGCCGGTGTGCTCTGCGTACATCCACGGTTCGGTTACGGTGTTGTTGTTGTTGCAAGAGTGGATGGAGAAGCGTGGCATAAAGATACCGTGCTGAACCCAGCGCACCAGCAGTTCTGCTTCAGGGTTAGGGCCTTGGAAGCCACCAACGTCAGCACCCTGGTTTGCAACACCGGACAAGCTCATACCGAGCATGGTGGAGATGTTCCACTTCAGGGTATCCCAAGAAGTCGCGTTGTCACCACACCATGTTTGAGCATAGCGCTGGATGCCAGGACCGCCGGAACGGCACACAACGTATGGACGCTCGTTCGGGCTGGTGTCAGCAATCGCCTCGTGAGACATGCGGCACATCAGGTTAGGAAGGATAGCCTTAACCTCACCAACCGGACTGGTTACGCCTTCACCATGGACCTGCGCCATATGATCGGAAAGGTCGTATTCGCAGTTATCGTTCCAGATGGAGGAGATGCCAAACTCAGTCAGGGAGCGTTTGACCATGACCTTCCAGATGTTACGGGCTTTCGGGTTGGTAAAGTCCATGAAGGAACCTGGGCCACCCCACCAACGGTCAACGTAGATACCTTCGCCGTCGCTGGTTTTAATGAAGGCGTCGTTTTCGACGAACTCATCATAATGCGGATGGGTTACAAGAATGCCCGGCTTGATGTTCGGGGTGTTCATTACACCCTTGTCGTTCATAGCCTTGAAGTAGCCTGCAGGATCCGGGAAGCGCGCTTTGTTCCAAGTGAAGAAGTAGCGCATGTTGTGCTCATCAGCACAGTAACCGGAAGACAGGTGGAAGTTATCGACCGGAATGCCTTCTTCGTGGTTCTTGTCGATGAAACCGAGGATTTCCGTGTCACAGTCTTTCGGCAGTTCCGGATAGTACATGGTGGAACCGATGTAGCCGTATGCATACAGCGGCAGCATGTAGCTCTTACCTGTGATGTCGGTGTAGCCTTCAACAACCTTTGCAAGGGTTGGACCATAGATGAAGAACAGGTCGATATCGCCGCCATCAGCTACGAAGTAGTTGTAATGGTGCCAGTAGTTGGAGTGCTCACCGCCCATGTCGAACTCGCTCTGCCACATGTTGTGGTAGAACAGGCCAACCGCGTTACGGCTCTCACCCAGCATTTTGATGTAGAACGGAATGTGCTTGTAAAGGCAGTTCTGCTTGATCGGATCGTAGCCGTAAGCATCCTTCGGGTTCATGCGCTGGCGTGTGCCATGCTTGTCCAAAGTGCCAGCGCTTTCACCAAAGCCGTAATAACGATCTTCGTTGTTGCGTTCAGCAAAGTGGTATACGCGGCCCAGATGGTCCTTAACGTATGCGCGCTCTTTCAGGTCTTTGTGCAGCAAAGTGCCTTCGCTGTCATAGATTTCCAGACCGAAAGGCTTCTTGGTGATGCTGATTTTCAGTTTTGAAGTCTGCAGAATGAGGCGCTTTGCGGTTTCGCGGAACTCAGGCTGAAGTGGTTCAACGCGGGTGCGCTCTTCTTTCATGAACTCGTCCATACGGTCTTCCCAAGCGGTCTTGGTCAGCACGTAGGAAGCTTCATCGAACTTTTTGTCGAAAGAAGCGCGAATACGAACAATGTCGTCGCTCAGAAAAATGATGCGAACGTCAGCATTGTTGGTGTGCAGAGTAATGAAGCCGTCTTCTTTTGTGTGGCCAAGAAGTTCGGTGGCGATGGTCATGAGAGCTTACCTCTTACTATCTCTCTGGTTGCCGTTGCCTGTTGCCTTTGGCCAAATGGCGAAAAGGAGCCTGCTTCATGAAAAAAGTTTTCAGCGCTATTTAGTTTTTTCTCTGCGCCTTCAGTTCTTTTTTCACTGCTTCCTATGAAGCAGGCCATTTCAGCGTCCAAGACGCTCAAATGCACAGAATCTTAGTCAAATGTGTTCCTGTTTCACAATTCCAACAAGGAGACTTGTCAAAACAGAAGCACGAAACTTTTGCGGTGGCCGTATTTTTTCTTTGTTCGGCCCTCTTGATAATGTTATGCATCAAGAAAATTAATTGCGCTACATGAAAGTTTTTTTCATGTGAACAGCCAACCGGAGATCCGTTTCGTGGCCAAGAAGTCCAACAAGAAAGTTCGCCTTTCTGATCTTGCAGCATATTGTGGCGTTTCCTTGAGCACAGCTTCGCGTGCGATTTCCGGAACACCGGGTGTACGCCCTGACCTGCGTGAAAAGGTATTGGCTGCGGCCAAAACCCTGAACTATTTCACGGTCAACTCTATTTCCGGCTCCACCATTATTGTCGCAACTGATAATTCCGCGATGGTGGATTCTCAGCGGAACCAGTTCACCACATTTGTCCTGCAAGGGATCATGGAGCGCGCTGCTGCAAATAACGTCAATGTCATCACGCGCTATATCTCTTCACCGAGTGAAGAGCGCGACATTGTGAAAATGGTAGAGCGGGAAGACAGCATTACCGGTCTTTTGCTGCTGAGTATGGACGATGAGGAAACACTCTCCCTCGCCCGCTCCTGTCACAAGCCTGTTGTTCTCGTAAACGGTGACGATCCGCGCATGGCGATTTCCAGTATCGGTTCATGCAATCGATCTTCTGCTGCCAACGCGACGTCCTATCTGTGTTCGCTTGGACATAAGGACATCCTTTTTATGGCCAAACGCGGCCGCCGGACCATCGAAGAACGCATTGATGGGTGGCGCACCCATGCTTTTACTGCTGAAAGCCCAAACTGGATGAACCGTTTCTTGAATGTTTCTGATTGGGGGCCGGAAGCTGCAGAGTCTGCCATGAAGGCGTACTTGGACAAGAACGGCCAGAACTTTACCGCAGTTCTATGTGCAGGTGACGGCCTTGCTTTCGGCGCTGTGCAGGCATTGAAGCGGGCAGGTTTGCAGGTACCTGGAGATGTTTCAGTCGTGGGAATGGATGGCCTGCCGCAAGGCGCATTCTTTGATCCTCCGCTAACCTCCAGCCAAATCCCGATGAAGGAGATTGGCATGTCTGCGGTTGATATGCTGCGCGACCAGCTCAGCGAGCTGGAGCGTGTGCCGCGGCGAGTTGAACTTGCCTGCCGGATTGTCAATCGCTCTTCAGCGAGTGAGCGCCGCTAGATAAAGACAAAGAAAAACCGCCGGAAGGAACTCTCGGCGGTTTTGTTTTATGCGGCGATTTTGGAAGTATCCGGCTTGAGACCGTTGGTGAACAGCAAGGTGGCTTGATCTTCCATTGCTGCCCGTTCCCTATCAACACGGCTTTCTAAAAACGCCAGTAACATGGACGTTGGAATTGCAACAGCAAGACCAACTGCCGTTGTAAGAAGCGCGACCCAGATGCCGTCAGCAAGGTCTGCTGGGTTCACTTGAGCACCTGCTGCGGACATTGCCTGAAACGCGCTGATCATGCCAAGCACCGTACCGAATAGACCGAGGAGCGGTGAAACTTGCGCAATAACTTCCAGTGCACGAAAGAAGCGGCGCAACTGAGTAAGCTGCCTGCCTGCAATGCGCTCTACGTCTTCTCTTACCAGTGCGCTGGGCACATCGTTGTGAAGCATTGCTGCCATGGCATGCTCCAACACACGGGCCACAGGAGAGCGCTCACCTCTCATAATTGCATATGCGGTTTGTCTATCACCTGCCTGCCACAGATCGGTCACCCGCTGAATACGAGCAGAGCGCCCAACTCCAAGCATCAAAAACTGGAAGAGCTTGGTGAATGCAATGGTTAAAGCCAAAACACTGAGAACCAGAAGACAAACAACGACGACACCGCCCTTTTCGACAAGCTCGGCCAGTTGTCCGCCAGCAAAGGCCATCTGGTAATTTGTTAGCGTCTCAAGCATTCTCTTGCGCCCTTATTGAATTTGCCGCGCTTGCACCGCCCTGTCCTTGATCTACGCGGGAGACAGGAAGGAACGCCCGCTGGCCTTCTACCTCTACAGCCACGCTGCGCACCTTGAACACATCCTCTACCAAGGCGCTATCCAGAACAACATCAGGATTTCCGTCAGCTCTCATTTTTCCAGATTCCAGCACCAGAAGACGCGAACACCAACGAGCAGCAAGGTTTAGATCATGCAAGGAAACCAGAACCGTCTTTCCCTGGTTTGCAATGCGCGACAGGATCGCCATCAGGTGAATTTGATGCTCTGGGTCCAGTCCGGCGGCGGGTTCATCTGCAATCAGGATCGGCGTATCCTGCGCCAAAGCCCTTGCCATCAGCACCCGCGCCCGCTCCCCGCCTGACACCTTTGTTATGCAGGCGTTCTTGAGGTGGCCAACTTCCATTTGATTGATGGCAGTTTCAACGATCTCCAGATCTTTTTGCGAGACCTGAGAAAATCCGGAGAGCGATGGAATACGGCCTAGCGCTACGAGTTTTTCTACCGTAAGGCCCCACGCCACCTCTCGTTCTTGAGGTAAATAGGCAACCAGCTTCGCGAGGTCTTTAGCCTTCATTGAGCCAGAGGCGTTGCCGGCAATCTCGATTGTTCCGGTTGAACGGACAAGTCCAATTACGGCCTGCATCAATGTGGATTTACCGGCGCCATTGGGGCCGATCACACCGATGAGCTCTCCGGCGCCCGCACTAAAACTGATAGCATCCAACACTTGGCGATTGCCACGGCGAACACCGAGATTTTCTAGTTTTATCATCTCCATTGCAGCTCCCTTCTGCCGGTTGAAAGAACCAGCCAAAGGAAGAACGGTGCACCAATCAGCGCAGTTACAACGCCGAGTTTCAAGTTGCTATCTGGCGTAATAACGCGCACGCCAACATCAGCAAGGCTTAGCAAAATACCGCCCGCAAGTGCACTCGGGAACAAAAGCTTGGAAGGCTGATTGCCGACAAGTGGCCGCATAACGTGCGGAACAAAAAGGCCAACAAAGCCAATAGCACCTGCAACAGCCGTTGCAGCGCCCACACTTGCAGCAACGCCGGTGATTACAGTGAAGCTTAGACGCTTCATATTCACGCCCATTGAGACGGCCGTATCTTCACCCAATGTGAGCAGATCTAGATCTTTGCCAACGCTTGCCAGCATCAACCAGCCAACCACCATGAAAGGAACTGCAAGTTTGATGTGTTCCATGGAGCGGTCTTCTAGCGAGCCCAGCATCCAGAAAACAATTTCCATTGCTGCAAACGGATTGGACGACATATTCAGCGCAAGAGACGTAAGCGCACTTGCAATGCTTGAGATTGCAACACCTGCAAGGATTAGTGTGAGAGCCTGTCCTTTACCGGAAAGCATTTGCACAAGCACGCCGGAGACTGCGGCACCAGCCAGCGCCAACAGCGGCAGAGCCATGGGAAACAAAGTGGCAAGGCCGGAATAAATCGCGATCACAGCGCCAAGGCTTGCAGAAGCGCTCACACCAACAAGGCCGGGTTCGGCCAGCGGGTTGCGCAGATATCCTTGCAAGACAGCACCGGAAAGACCGAGCGTCATACCAATGAGCACCCCTAGGATCGCGCGCGGCAGGCGAATTTCTTGCATAACGACGACAACAGGTTCTGGCCCCACACCAACTAGACCCATTAGCCCTTCACGCACATCTATTGAGGCTGGGCCTAGTACCACTGAGGTAAAGAAGGCAAGGATCAGCCCGAGGATAAGCGCGGTATAAAGCGCGGTATAAAGCGCGAATGTTCGCGCGGAAATTTTCACGAGTTGCCCTTTGCAGCGGTTGCGACTTTGTCTCCTGCTTTTTTAAGCATCTCGACAGCCGCAGAAATATAAGGAAGCCCGCAGATTGTATAGCGGTCTTTCATGATAACGAGACCGTCCTTTGCCGTGGTTCGATCAAAAGCCGGATGGCTGAGAACCTCAAAGGCCAACGCTTCGCCCTCAGAAACAGGTGCACCAACAACCAGCACCGGCGGCGCTTCCATTACCAGCATTTCCAAAGGCATGCTCTGAGTGCCTTTTAGACCAAGCTCAGCGGCAACGTTCTTAAGGCCGCTTTTTTCCATGGTGTCGTGAACCAGTGTTCCCGATCCAGCGGTATACCGGCGGGCATAAAAAGTAGCAGCCCTAACCTCGTCCCGTTGATCACCTTGCTGAGCCACTTTGAGCGCTTGTTCGAAGGCTGCATTAAGCTCTTTTGCTTTTTCAGTCTGCCCAACAAGCTCACCAACACGTTCAATCGCCTTTGGAATGTCGGCAAGGCTACCAAGCGGTGAGAACAGCTCTACCGTAATGCCGAGGTTTTGAAGCATGGAAACGCTTGCATGGGATGTGTAGCTGCCTGCCAAAACCAGATCAGGTTTATAAAGATAAACCTCTTCCGCCCTACCCTTGTTTGCAGGGAAATGACTGGATTCTCTATGCATCATGGAGAGGTATCGGTCTCTGGAAAGTTCAGAGACCGATAGGATTTGCTCCGGCTGAGCTACCAGCATTAACAGCTGGTCGGTGCAAAGGTTCATTGAAACGACGCGCGGTGGCTCGCTGGCGGCTGCATCGGGTGCCTGCCCAAAAAGCATTGCACCAAAAACAGCGAGAGCCGAGCCTTTGCTTAGTTTTTTTATTTTTGCCCGCACGCGGATGACCCTTTGCCCACTCCCGCTAATACGGGAGTGGTATTTTGATGGAATTAGAAGTTTGCGCGGATACCTGCATACAGGGAGAATCCGGCAGTACCATAGCCACGTGCGGTCTGATAATCCTGATCCAGAATATTTTCAGCCCGCAGATATAGGGTTGGTCCTTCTTCCAATTCGTAGCTTACCTGCCCGTTGAGCAGGAAGTAGTTGTCCAGTGCCTTTCCGTCGGTGTCGATTGTGTCATTAACAATGACACCGTTCAGAGCGAGGGTCCACTGATCGGTTGGCGTGTAAACAGAGCCAAGGCCGATCTGATGTTCAGGCTGGCGGGCCAGTTTTTTGCCATTAGGGTCTTCGGTGTGGGTATAGGTGTAAGAAGCCGAAAGAGCTAGATAGTCGTTCAACGTCCAAGCAGTGCTTACTTCCACGCCCTGATTAACACTATCACCTTCCAACTGTTTGTAGCGATAGGTGTCATAAGACCACTCGATAAGATCAGTCGTCTTAATGTGGAAGTAGGTCAGGCTCGTTGTCAGGCGATCATCAAACCATTTGCGATCGATTCCTGCATCAAAACTAATGCTCGTTTCTGGCTGCAGGTCGGCATTACCGCTATACGGGTCATAAAGTTCGTAGTTGGAAGGTGCGCGGAAGCCAGTACCGACACTGGTGCGAAGTGTTGTTGCCTCATCCAGATTGTACGCGCCGGTAAAACGCCAGGTATTATGACCTCCGAACTCAGAATGCTGATCATGACGACCGGACAGGTTGAATGTCAGAGCATCGGTGGCGCGCCATGCGACCTGACCAAAACCGCCCCAGATAGCGCTGTCTGTAACAAGGCCGTAGGAGTTGGATGCATCTTCGCGCTTCCAGTCACCACCGAAAATGAAGTCGATATTATCGTTTACAGCAAAGTTCCCGAGATATTCGATAGCGTGGCGCTTACCTTCGTATGTACTTGGGTTTGAGCCACGATACTCGCGATCAATCTTGGTTGTCTGGTAAGACAAGTCATTTTGCAACCGACCATCGAAAGCATCGAGCTTTACGCCGGCTCGGGCTGCGAACAGATCGTAGTCAACCTCATCGTCAGAATTGGCGTTTGGACCATAGCTATCATCAAACTCACCGGAACTCGTCGAGTAGCGGAAGGCACCGTAGACTGAAAGAGTGTCCGTCAGATCGTAACTGCCGCGACCGGAAAGTGTCGTGTTCTTGTAGCCATCATCGTCTGCGATCAAATGTTCGTCTTCATCGAGAGAGGAGAAGCCAGAGGTCTGGTAGTGCTGGGCGTTCAGGGCGATATCACCACGCTCAAAGCCCGCCTTGATGCCGTAGGAGACGTTTACAGTATCGTAGCTACCGCCCTCAACCTGTGCAGTCTGTTCGACTTCACCGGGAGCAGCGCGTTTGGTTTCAATATTGATCACACCAGCAATTGCCTGCCCGCCATAAAGTGCAGACTGGGAACCGCGAAGGATCTCGATGCGCTCAACATCATTGGTGAGCAAGTGCTGGAACGCGGTGGAGACCTGGGTGCCTGCAGTGTCGGACATATCAATGCCATCAACACGAACCTGAATGTAGTTCTGGTTCAAACCGCGCATGCGCAAAGTGGTATTCGCGCCCGGACCACCGGTCGCTGCCATTGAAATACCAGCTGCACGGGAAAGGAAATCTTGAATGAATAGAGAGCCTTCCTCAGCAAGTTCGTAACTATCGATGACAGTAACGGAGGAGCCCACTTTATCGCTGTCTGTTTCGGTACGGTTGGCCGAAACGACAATTGTATCTAGCTCGATTGTCTCCGTTGCGCTTACAGGAAGCGCTAGAACAGGAAGGGCGACGCCTGCCAACAATACTTTGGCAAAACTACTCTTTTTTTGAATTGACTGCATAGGTCCACAGCTCTCGCCAACGGTGCTGGCGAGCCATAAAAATATCAAGTTCAGCTGAAGGAAACGGGCATGGATTCCCCGATTCAAACTGCCGGCGGATAACAGCCACGTAAACGGAGAACCGCCTCACTACGCTCCCTGCGCAACGAGATCGTGACCACTACTGGCAGGTCTCCTGACTCGCGGGTCATCGCTTGAACTCTCACCTTCCCGAACCTTCTCAAAGGCCAGTGGCATTTATTAGAGCCAGCTCTCCGCTTACAGTTGCAGGGGCAGTCCCGGACTTCGGCTCGCGCCGTCACCGTGTTCCCTTTTAACCCAAGTGAATTTTGTTCAAATTGGGACCAGAAGCTGGCCTGAATAGACATTCTATAGGTAATTTTGTCAATTATGAAATTACTGGGATTTACTTCTGATTCACAGAACTGGTTGTGTTCTATCGGGCAGATTAGACCATTTTCCTACCAATGCTGGTATATCCCCCAAGGGAAGACAATTCAGGATTTGCCGATTCATCCCTTTATTGCATCAGGTGACACCTTCACCTTATGATTGGTGAAACTTCGTAGTGACCTCTTTTTCGGTAGTCTTGATGAGCTATTTCACCAACATCCAGATGTTCGTTCGTGTGTTCGAGCTTGGTAGCATGTCTGCTGCTGCACGCGATCTTGGTGTATCGGCTGCAGTTGCCTCTGCCCGCATTGGTGAGTTGGAAAAGCACCTTGGCACCCGCCTATTTAACCGGACAACTAGAACGCTGCTACCAACCGAACATGGAAGCACCTACTATAAAGGCGCGTTGAATATTCTGGAAAGCGTTGCACTGGCGGAAGCAGAGGTTGCTGAGCTATCAGGGTCACACAAGGGCACCATTTTTGCTGCTGCGCCGCTCGGTATTGGGCGTAGGTTTATTGCGCCAAGCGTTCCTATCTTCAAGCAAGCACATCCGGGTATTGATGTCCGCTTACGCCTCACGGACCATTCAATCGATATCGCGGGTGAAGGGGTTGATGTAGCTTTTGCGCTGGGCACCTTTGAGGACTCGACCGTTAAACGTCGCAAGATTGCCGAGTGCGAGCGGGTGCTCTGCGCTTCACCATCGTATGTAAGCACCAAAGGTCACCCTGAGAATGGCGAAGCACTTGCAGGTAAAGATCACGATTGCCTTCTAATGCGGTTCCCCGGATGCCCTGATCACCGTTGGAACCTAGTCGGCGCGGATGGGAAAGCTCGCCCCTACAACGTTAAAGGGCCGTTCGAATCTGACGATGGCGACGTGCTAACCGAATGGGCGCTTGCAGGGCATGGCATTATAAATAAGCCGCTTTTTGAGGTAGCCGAATACCTTGAGCGCAGCGACCTCGTCGTTGTATGTGAAAAGACACCGCCAGTGCCTGTCGAGCTGGTTTGCCTTTACCCACATAGGCGGTTTCTTGATCCGAAACTTCGGCTTTTCATCGACTTCATGTCCCAGCAATGCAGACAGGCGCTAAGCGAACGCACTGCACCGCAGCACATGCAGACAGCGCTTTAACAAATTATATCTGAAAGACCTTCGGGATTTTTTTGAAAAACGCGGAGGATTGCCTCTACTATAACTAGAGTCTTGCTGTGTAACCCCTCAAAAGATGCAGGCTGATACCGGCCAGATGTTGCATTGCAAACGCAAGTTTAGAAATAGCCGCAGACGTTTATGGGCTGCGGTGCAGATAAAATCTGCATTAGAGGCTTTATGAGTTCGAGTAGTTATTTTGCTCCCACCGGGGGGCATCCGCCACAAACGCAAATCATGACAGGCCGCGCCATCTTCAAAGATTGGTACGCCGTCATTCCGCATGGTGTCATGAAGGACATCGTGACCAGCGCCTTGCCGCACTGGGAGAAAACGCGGGCGTGGATTATCGCACGCCCCCTTTCTGGCTTTGCCGAGACGTTTTCCCATTACATCGTCGAGGTGCTAGAAGGCGGTGGCAGCGAAAAGCCGGACACTGACCCGAGTGCACAGGCTGTGATTTTCGTGGTGGAAGGCCAGATGAACCTCACCATCAACGGCGAAGTACATACACTGGAAGACGGCGGTTATGCCTACATTCCTGCGTCCGCCGACTGGTCGGTTAAAAATGCCGCGTCCGCGCCGCTGCGCTTCCACTGGGTTCGCAAATCCTACGAAGCTGTAGAGGGCATCGACGAGCCGACGGCTTTCGTCACCAACGAGAAGCAGATTGCGCCCACCCCTATGCCGGATACTCAAGGGCGTTGGGCAACCACCCGCTTTGTAGAACCATCCGACCTTCGCCACGACATGCACGTTAATATCGTCACATTCGAGCCGGGCGGGGTTATTCCGTTTGAAGAAACGCACGTAATGGAGCATGGCCTTTACGTGCTTGAGGGCAAGGCCGTCTACAAGCTCAATCAAGATTGGGTGGAAGTGGAAGCCGGTGACTTTATGTGGCTGCGCGCGTTCTGCCCGCAAGCTTGCTACGCTGGTGGTCCGGGTCGGTTCCGCTACCTGCTTTACAAAGACGTAAACCGTCACGCCAAGCTGGGCCGCGCAGGCTCACTGCCATCGGGAGCCTTTTGATGGCGCGTACCATTCACCCTCGCCCGCTGACACGTGAAGCCTTCGCCCCCTTTGGCGATGTGCTGGAGCTGGGCGAGGCTCCTGACATGATTATCAATCAAGGGCTATGTGGTCGCCATCACGATCTGGCAGCGATTGATATCGTGGGAGATGATGCACGAACAGGCATTAGCCTATTTAATTCGCAAAAGCGCACCCTACCCTACCTGCTTGATATGGTAGAGCGGCACCCGCTTGGATCGCAGGCTTTTATTCCAATGACGGGGGAACCTTTCCTCGTCATTGTTGCGCCAGACGAGGACGGCGTACCTGGCACACCGCTTGCTTTCATCACCCAAGCTGGTCAAGGGATCAACTTTCATCGGAATGTATGGCACGGGGTTTTGACACCGCTTTCGGAGCCGGGGCTGTTTGCCGTGGTTGACCGTATCGGACCTGGCAATAACCTTCAGGAACACTGGTTCGAAGCGCCATACACCATTGAAGAGGAACACCACAGCTAAACAAGAAAAAACAGTTAGATCACGTCGCAACTGCATTTCAAGGAGGGGAAAGAAATGTCAGTCGATTCATCCTTGGGCAACGCGCAACAAATGCGCGATCCCAACTACACACCGCCGCTTGTGAAAGCTATTCCTTTGGGGCTGCAACACATTCTGGCTATGTTCATTTCCAACGTGACACCAGCAATTATTGTTGCAGGTGCTGCGGGCTTCGGGTTCGGGTCCAACTCGCCTGACTTTCCGCAGATGATCTATATGATCCAGATGTCAATGTTCTTTGCGGGCATTGCAACGCTATTCCAAACCATCGGCTTTGGCCCTGTTGGCGCTCGTTTGCCAATCGTTCAGGGCACCAGCTTTGCGTTTATTCCAATCATGATCCCGCTGGTTGCAGGTAAAGGCGTTGAAGCGCTGCCTGCGCTGTTTGGCGGTGTTCTGGTTGGTGGTCTTTTCCACGCTGTACTTGGCCTTTTCATTGGCCGCATTCGCTTTGCGCTGCCGCCACTGGTAACCGGCCTTGTGGTGACCATGATCGGTATTTCGCTTGTAAAAGTCGGCATCCAGTATGCTGCTGGCGGCGTACCTGCAATGAACTCGCCTGAATACGGCAGCCTTCTCAATTGGTCCGTAGCGCTTGTGGTGATTGTGGTTACACTCGGCCTCAAGTTCTTTGCTCGCGGCATGCTGTCTGTTTCTGCTGTAATCCTTGGCCTTATGGCCGGCTATGCGGTCGCTTATGCTCTGGGCATGGTCAGCTTTGCAAACGTTGGCCGCGCTGCAAACTTTGCAATTCCATCTCCGTTCCACTTCGGTTTCGAATTCAGCCTTGCAGCTGTCATCGGCTTCTGCTTGATGTCATTCGTTTCCGCAGTTGAAACTGTTGGTGACGTTTCCGGCGTAACCAAGGGCGGTGCTGGCCGTGAAGCAACCGACAAAGAAATTGCAGGCGCTACATACGCTGATGGCTTCGGTACGGCTGTTGCCGGTATCTTTGGCGGTCTGCCAAACACCTCCTTCAGCCAGAACGTTGGCCTTATCGCCATGACCGGCCTTATGAGCCGTCATGTGGTGACCATTGGTGCTCTATTCCTTGTTATGGCTGGCCTTGTACCGAAAGTTGGCGCGATCATTTCCACCATTCCAATCGAAGTTCTTGGCGGCGGCGTGATCGTCATGTTCGGTATGGTGGTTGCGGCCGGTGTTTCCATGCTTTCAGACGTGAACTGGAACCGCCGCAACATGGTGATTTTCGCAACAGCGCTTTCCATCGGTCTTGGTTTGCAGCTTGAGCCAAAGGCACTTCAGTACCTGCCGGATACTCTTCGCATCCTTGCAACATCCGGTCTGCTTCCGGCTGCGCTGATCGCAATTGTGCTGAACCTTATTCTGCCTCAGGAACTCACTGAAGACCAAACGGAGGAAATCTCCGGCGGTCATGCAGGTCACACTGCAGCGGAATAATCGCTAGCGACATTGCTAAAAAACAAAGGGGAGCGATCATCTCGCTCCCCTTTTCTATTTGCTTTCACTTCAAGTGGCTAAGGCCGCGCACTCATGTTGTCCGGCAACCAAGTGGCAAGCTCGGGGAAGCCGATGAGAATGAACACCATGACCACCATAATGAGGAACATCGGTATCGCCGTTTTGGCGATGTAGTTCATTTGGTGCGGCGTCATTCCTTGCAGTACAAACAGGTTGAACCCGATTGGCGGCGTGATCTGCGCCATCTCAACGACAACCACCACGAAGATACCGAACCAGATCACATCAATGCCTGCCTGACGGATCATCGGCTCCACAATCGCCATTGTGAGCACCACAGAGGAGATGCCATCAAGGAAACAGCCAAGGATGATGTAGAACACCAGCAGCGCCATGATGAGCATGGTTGGTGTGAACTGCATATCTGCAATCCACTCAGCTAGCTGGCGCGGTAGACCCGTAAAGCCCATAGAGAGCGACAGGAAGGATGCACCAGCCAGAATGAGCGCCACCATGGCCGATGTTCTAACAGCGCCCATAAGTGCGTCAGTGAACGTCTTGAAGCTGAGAGACCCCTGCAATGCAGAAAGAACCAGCGCACCCAGCACACCGAAGGCTGCCGCCTCTGTAGCTGTTGCAAAGCCCAGATACATGGAGCCGATAACAAACAGCACTAGCGCGATTACAGGCATCAGGAAGCGGGCTTCCCATAGCTTTGCGCCAAGGCTCATAGCCGGTTCTCTTGGTGGCACCTGATCTTTTTTGAAGACAGACCACAGCGCGACGTATGCCATGAAAAGGCTAGCCAGAACGAGGCCCGGCACAATACCCGCCATGAACAGCTTGGAGATACTCTCGTTAATGGATACGCCATAAACGATGAGCGTAAGCGAAGGCGGGATCATGAGGCCAAGCGTTGCAGACCCTGCCAGCGTGCCGATGATCATGCCTTCTGGATATCCGCGCTTACGCAGCTCTGGAATGGACATCTTGCCAACCGTTGTCAGCGTTGCTGCGGAAGAGCCCGAGACAGCAGCAAAGATTGTACAGCCCACAACGTTGGTGTGCAGCAAGCCACCGGGAAGCCGTGACATGAACGGGGCAAGGCCGCGGAACATATCCTCCGACAAACGCGTGCGGTAGAGGATCTCCCCCATCCAGATAAATAGCGGCAGTGCGGTCAGCGTCCAAGAGGACGACGCACCCCAGATGGTTGTTACCATCGCCTCACCGGCCGGACGGGTGGTGAACAGTTCCATACCCACATAGGCAACGCCCATGAGCGCGAGGCCGACCCATACGCCAGTGCCAAGCAGGAAGAACAGTGTGAAGAGGAAGAGAACCGTCAGATAAAGGTGTTCCATGGCCTTACTCCTGCGGTACGTCTTCTAGGATTTCGGCTTCAATACCGTGGGTACCAACGGCAAGAAGACGAACAAAATGATCAACAAGGCAGATTGCAAACAAGGCACTGCCAATAAGCATCGCGCTTTGTGGAATCCAAAGCGGAGTTGCATCTCGGCCCTGCGAAATATCGTTGAACTTCCATGACCAGTAGACAGCATCCCACGCGTAGTAGGTGAAGTAGCAGGCAAGGCTTGCCCCGACGCCGAAGCACCAGATTTCAACCATGCGGCGGAAGCGTCCTAAATGGGAGAGCAGCAGGGAAACGCGGATGTGTGCGCCGTGGTTCAGCGCGTAGGCAAAGGCAAAGAAGGATGCGGAGGCCATAAGGTAGCCCGCATAGGCGGTAGAGCCTGGGAAATTGGTTCCGCTCCACCGCGCAACCATCTGTAAAACAATAGTAATCAGAATTCCAAGTAACGATAGCCCGGCAATTGCCCCTCCGAGCTTGTAAAGGAAATCCAACGTACGGCGCAGCGTATTAAGCAGCAGGGTCATTGGCTAAACTTCTTCGTTTCAGTGTGGTTGGCCCAAACTGGCTTTTGCAGAAGCGCACTCTCGAAATATTGCAGGACTTTCGAGTTTCAAAATTGGCGCGACAACAAAGTTCTAGAGTGAGTGCAATGATGCGTGCTCACGCAGGAACACTCTAAAAGCCGCAGGGTTTTATCTTTGAGCCTGCGGCGGAAGGGAGAACTGCCCCTCCCGCCTTGCCCGATCACGCAGGCTCAAACAAAGGCTTACTGGTTGGAATAGGCTTCCAGAATCGCTTCGCCCTTCTTACCAGCGACCTCTTTCCACTCGTCAGCCATGGTCTTGCCGATTTCAGCAAGATCAGCCTTGAGCTTGTCGCCAGGCGCTGCAACGCTCATGCCGTTTTCAGCAAGGCCTTTGAGGTAGAAGTCGGTCAGCTCAATGGCTTTTGCGGTGCCCTTCGCCTGAGCTTCAGCACCTGCTTCTTTCAAGCAGTTCTGCACCTTTTCAGAAGCGCCGTTGTAAACGTCTTTGTTCACGAACACGTAGTTACGTGGCAACCAAGCCTGCGCATCGTAAAAGTGGGTCAGCTGTTCCCAAACCTTACGGTCGTAACCGGTAGAGCCGGAGGAAACGAACGCTTCCGCAACGCCGGTTGCCAGCGCCTGTGTCAGCTCAGCTGCTTCGATTTGTACTGGGATCATCTTGGCAAGCTCTGCAAGACGGGCGGTTGCCGCATTGTATGCACGGAACTTCACGCCTTCCAGATCTTCAACGCCGTTGACTTCTTTCTTCGCGTAAAGGCCCTGTGGCGGCCATGGCACAGCATAGAGCAGCACGAGGTTGTTCTCGTCCATAGTCTCTTCCAGAGTAGGCTTTGCAGCGTTGTAGAGCTTGTCGCTTGCATCAAAAGAAGTTGCAAGGAACGGAACGCTATCGAAGCCGAATGCTGCATCTTCGTTTGCGTGTGCAGAGAGCAGACGCTCGCCGATCTGAACCGTACCACGCTGAACAGCGCGCTTGATTTCACCGCCCTTGAACAGGGAACCACCACCGTGAACGGTGATTTCCAGTTCACCATCGGTACAAGCCTTCACCGCATCAGCAAACATTTTGCCGTTCTGGGTGTGGTAGTTGCTGTCGGAGTAAGCCATTGGCATGTCCCACTTTTCAGCGGAAGCAGCAATGGAAGACACAGCAAGAACCGAAGCACTTGCAAGCAATGTTTTCATATAACCCATCGTTTTATGTCCCCTCGATAGTTAAAGGTTAAAGTCAACTTGCGCACGTTCTAGTGATGGTGGTGTTGCTCTTGGTTTTTTGAAAATCTGGCCGGATCAAAGGCTGTCAGGTCCACATCAGGCACTTCACCCGCAATGAGCTGCGCCATAAGGCGGCCTGATTTTGGACCGGCTGTCATGCCCACATGGTGATGACCGGTGGCAATAAAGGTGTTGCGCTTGCCGGGCACTCGGCCAAGAAGCGGCAAGGAATCTGTGGGTGCCGGACGGTGTCCCATCCACGGCACCTCACCGCGCCAGGTAAGGCCCGGGAGGATGGCCTTAACCTGTCGCTTTAGTAACTCGATTGGTTTGTCGGATGCTTCAGCTTCCAACCCTGCGAACTCAATGGTTCCAGCAAGGCGGATACGCCCTTCCATCGGCGTAATGACGAACTTTGCCCCTGCCACCATAACCGGAGCGTCCGGCATGAAACTTGGTTCATAGAGATCCAGATGATAGCCCCGCTCCGTTTCTACCGGTATTGAGCAGCCAAGCAGGTCTTGAAGCAGGCGCGATTGGGCACCGGTAGCAATGAGAACGCGGTCGAAGGTTTTGTTGCCTTCCCCTTCCAAAGCGAGGGTCACAGTGCCGTCTTCGTTCTCTCGCAGGTCTTGCAGCTTCGCCTTAACAAGCTTTTTGTTGCCAAGCGCGTGAGCCGCGAGCGTTTCCACATAGGCTTTGGGATCAGCAATCGAGCCGTGTCCATCCATCGCGATGGCGAAATCGCCTGCCCCGTTAAAATCAGGTAGGGCTGCTTTAACCGCTTCGCCCTGCAGAGATTTGGTCTTGATACCTGCGTCGGCTCGCAAGGACCATGCAAAGGCGTCTTTGCTGGCGGCCGCTTCATCGGCATAGAGGTAGTAATAGCTGGAAGGCTTGATGTAACGAGCAGCTGCCGTTCCTTCAGCGAGGCCCTGATGTTCTCTCAAGCTATCAGGAAGAAGCTGCGCCAGCCCCTTGGCAGTTCGTGCACAATCGCGCGCGTTCGCATGGCTCAGGTATTTCATAGCCCAGCCCGCCATCTTTGGCAGGTAGCCGTACTTCAGGAAAAGCGGACTATTGCGATCAAGCACCATGGAGGGAATGTTCTTGATCAGGCCGGGAGCAGTGACCGGTACAACAGCGCAAGCTGCCAACACGCCGCCATTGCCAGCAGAAGCGCCAGCGGCTGCGCCTTCACGGTCAATGAGCGTTACATCATGGCCTGCGCGCTGCAACCAGATGGCCGCGCTCACGCCCACTATGCCAGCGCCGACCACTGCAACACTCAGCGGCTTTTCCGGTTTTGATGCCTGCGCTTGCATTTTCTTAAAAGCTCTCCCGTGCCCTTGCTCTTATCCCTATAAATACCCCATACATGCTTTTGCGTATATTAGTAAGAAGTCAACGATAAAATGTCGATAAATTCTCATTTTGAATTTCTCAGCGTCCCAAAGGCCTCTTGAAATGACCCAGAAAATGCCGCTTGGAGTGCTCTCGCTAGAGACCCAGTTTCCCCGTCTTCTGGGCGACATCGGCAACCCAGATAGTTACGATTTTCCTGTTATTATAGAACGTGTTACGGGGGCTGGTCCTGCTCGCGTTGTAGAGCTGCAAGATGAAGCGCTGCTGGCACCTTTTATAGAGGCTGGACAACTACTCATTGATAGGGGCGCCTGTGCAATCACCACGACCTGTGGGTTCCTTGGGCTTTTCCAAAGGCAGATGAGCGAGGTGCTCTCGGTACCCGTTTGCTGCTCGTCTCTTGCACAAATTCCAGCGATTCAGTTTGCTTTGGCCCCAAGCAAGCAGCTTGCGGTGCTGACGATTAGCAGGGAGACGCTTACCCCTCGCCATTTTCCCGAACCGATTGACTGCAGCAAACTAAATATCCATGGCCTGCCAGAGAACTGCGAGTTTCGCCGTGTTTATCTTGGCAATGCAACGGACATAGACCGCGCCCTAGCCCGCGAAGAACTTATCGAGGCAGCGCGCTTGGCAACGAAAGCCGAGAATATAGGTGCGCTCTTATTGGAGTGCTCGAATATGGTGCCATTTGCCCACGACATTCAAAAAGCAGCAGGCGTACCAATTTATTCTTATGACACAATGGTGCGCTGGCTTTACGCGGCAGCGCAGCCCACGGAATTTTCTTAGGGTATCGTTGGAGCAATTCTGGACACGCTAATCAGAGGTGCATGGGCAGGCGTTTGGTTTGCCAAAAGTAGTCGCTCGCTAGTTAATTCCGATTTTAACTGGTGTTTGGAGTGACCTAATTTCGCAGTTATCCCGCCGCAGATTTAGGAGCAGCGTGCGAGAAGGAACGCGTGAACAAGGAGGCTAAACAGCCACAGAACACAGTAAAGCTACCAAGCAGATGGGTAAAAAACAAAACCCCGAGCAATGCCCGGGGTTCCATAACTGTGTAGCTGAAGCTTAGAACGGGATTTCGTCATCCATTCCGCCGCCACCGCCGAAGCC
>NZ_SMMA01000045.1:0-30588 GCF_009711345.1 Pseudovibrio flavus | reverse complement strand
CCGCCGAAGCCGCCGCCAGACTGACCACCACCGTAGTTTCCGCCACTACCGCCGCCGAAATCACCGCCCTGACCGCCTTCACCGCGACCATCAAGCATTGTCAACGTAGAGTTGAAGCCCTGCAAAACGATCTCGGTAGAATAACGTTCCTGACCGCCCTGATCCTGCCATTTACGAGTCTGAAGCTGGCCTTCGATGTAAACCTTGGAGCCTTTACGCAGATACTGCTCTGCAACTTTTGCAAGACCTTCACTGAATACAACAACGCGGTGCCATTCGGTACGCTCACGTCGTTCACCAGTACCGCGGTCACGCCATGTTTCAGAGGTCGCAATGCGCAGGTTTACAATCGGACGGCCATCCTGCGTGCGACGCACTTCCGGGTCTGCACCAAGGTTGCCGACCAAAATAACTTTATTGACGCTACCCGCCATTTAACTCTCCTAGAGGCTCGGCCACTTTTAAAAAGGGTAGCCACATACATAATTGCTAAACTGCAAACTATCCAGTCCAGTGCGTGCGGGCAAATTGGCTCGCTCAAATGCTGGTATTTGTCCACATTAGATCAAGCTGTCCCGTTGCCGAGCTTTCCGTCTTCTTAGAAATTCGCAATCCTATTCGTATCGCGTTCGCAGTTTGTTCTCAAGCCTTAAATCAACTTGATACATCCTTGGAAACTCTAGGCTCAAAATTTGAGAATTTTCCATCGCTGTTTTTACTTGCATCCTCCCTTATGTTCCATATATGTTCCACTCCTAATTTCTGCCGGAAGGTTGAGCTGGTGCACTATTTGCCTATCTAGCTCGTAACACTCAAATTAGTAGCCCGACTGGGAATACTCAGGGAAACAGTAATGGCGAAGACTTCCAGCGCTGCCAACAAGGCACGCCTGTCCACTACCCACGATCAAAAGTTTATTTCCGTGCGTGGAGCACGCGAACATAACCTTAAGAACGTTGACGTGGATATTCCGCGCGATGAACTCATAGTTATCACTGGGCTTTCCGGCTCCGGCAAGTCTTCCCTTGCCTTTGATACGATCTATGCTGAAGGCCAGCGCAGATATGTTGAAAGTCTGAGTGCTTACGCTCGTCAGTTCCTTGAGATGATGCAGAAGCCGGATGTTGATCAAATCGATGGTCTGTCACCTGCTATCTCCATTGAACAGAAAACGACCAGCAAAAACCCGCGCTCTACGGTTGGCACGGTAACCGAAATCTACGACTACCTGCGCCTTCTATTTGCTCGCGTCGGGGTGCCCTATTCTCCGGCAACCGGTCTGCCGATTGAAAGCCAAACCGTAAGCCAGATGGTCGATCGTGTACTGGACTTGCCCGAAGGTACACGCCTTTATCTTCTCGCTCCAATTGTTCGCGGCCGTAAGGGCGAGTACCGCAAGGAACTTGCTGAGCTGATGAAGAAGGGCTTCCAGCGTGTAAAAATCGACGGAACCTTCTATGAGATCGCTGATGCCCCTGCGCTCGACAAGAAGTTCAAGCATGACATTGATGTTATCGTTGACCGCGTTGTCGTGCGTCCGGACATTTCTGGCCGCCTTGCTGATTCTTTTGAAACCGCGCTTCAACTAGCAGAGGGCCTCGCAACTGTAGAGTTTGCGGATATCAAGGAAGGCCAAGAGCAGGCGGAACAGATTATCTTTTCCGAGAAATTTGCTTGCCCAGTGTCCGGCTTTACGATTGCAGAAATCGAACCGCGACTATTTTCCTTTAATAACCCGTTTGGGGCCTGCCCGACCTGCGACGGTCTAGGTACTCGCCTCGCGTTTGAAGAAGATCTTGTCGTACCGGACCAGTCATTGAGCCTGCGCAAAGGCGCTATTTTGCCTTGGGCAAAAACCGGGGCGACTTCTCCGTACTACAACCAAACGCTCGAAGCGATGGCCGCGCACTATGAAGTGTCCATGACCACACCTTGGCGCGAATTGCCTGAAGAATTTCGAAGCGCGCTGATGTACGGCACCGGAAAAACTTCCATCAAGTTCGTCTATGATGATGGCACGCGGTCCTACAAGACCGAGAAGCCATTCGAAGGTGTAATCGGTAATATTGAACGTCGTTGGCGTGAGACCGAATCCCAGTGGGTGCGAGAAGAATTGTCGCGTTTCCAGTCCGATCATGCCTGTGAAGCATGTAGCGGCTATCGTCTAAAGCCAGAAGCTTTGGCAGTTAAGATTGACAGCAAGCATATCGGTGAGATTACCGCGCTTTCCATCCGCAACGCGCTCGTCTGGTTTGAAGACCTTGAAGAGCGTCTGACTGGTAAGCAAAGCGAGATCGCATATCGTATTCTTAAGGAAATCCGCGAACGTCTCCGCTTCCTTAACGACGTTGGTCTTGAATACCTTTCCATGTCCCGCTCGTCTGGCACACTGTCAGGCGGCGAGAGCCAGCGTATTCGCCTTGCATCCCAGATCGGCTCTGGCTTGACCGGCGTTCTCTATGTACTGGATGAGCCGTCCATCGGCCTGCATCAGCGTGATAACGAGCGCCTTCTTGGTACGCTCAAACACCTTCGCGACCTTGGAAACACCGTTGTTGTTGTAGAGCATGATGAGGATGCAGTACTGACCGCTGACTATGTCTTGGATGTGGGTCCAGGTGCGGGTGTACATGGCGGTGAGATCATCGCTCAAGGTACGCCTGATGAAATTATGGCGAATCCAGCATCGCTTACCGGCCAGTACTTGAGCGGCAAGAAGGAAATTCCGCTACCTGCAGAACGGCGCAAGCCAACAAAAAGCCGCTTCCTGAAAGTCTTTGGCGCCCGCGGTAACAACCTTCGTAATGTAGATGCGCAGATCCCACTTGGAACCTTTACTTGTGTAACTGGTGTTTCCGGTGGTGGTAAATCCACATTCCTTATCGACACCGTTTACAAATCCGTGGCTCGCCATTTGAACGGCGCCAGAGATAACCCTGCCCCGCATGATCGCATCGAGGGTATGGAGTATCTTGATAAGGTGATTGATATCGACCAGTCCCCGATTGGCCGTACGCCTCGCTCCAACCCTGCGACGTACACCGGTGCGTTTACACCTATCCGTGAGTGGTTTGCGGGCATGCCGGAAGCGAAAGCGCGTGGTTACGCGCCAGGCCGTTTCTCTTTCAACGTGAAAGGCGGCCGCTGCGAAGCCTGTCAGGGTGATGGTGTTATCAAGATTGAAATGCACTTTCTGCCGGACGTCTACGTGACATGTGATGTGTGCAAAGGAAAGCGCTATAACCGTGAGACTTTGGAAGTCCTCTTCAAAGGCAAATCCATTGCTGATGTTCTGGATATGACAGTTGAGGAAGCAGCGGAGTTCTTCTCGGCGGTGCCATCTATTCGTGACAAGATGGAAACGCTGGCTCGAGTTGGGCTTGGGTACATTAAGGTTGGCCAGCAAGCGACCACCCTTTCAGGGGGTGAAGCACAGCGCGTGAAGCTTGCCAAAGAGCTATCCAAGCGCTCTACCGGTCGTACGCTTTACATTCTGGATGAGCCAACGACCGGCCTTCACTACCACGATGTAGCCAAGCTGCTTGAGGTTCTCCATGAGCTCGTAGAGCAAGGAAACACTGTTCTTGTGATTGAGCATAACCTTGAGGTGATCAAAACCGCCGACTGGATTCTTGACCTTGGCCCAGAAGGCGGTGATGGCGGCGGCCAGATTGTTGCAGCCGGCACTCCTGAAGATATCACAGAAGTCCAAGAGAGCTACACAGGCCGATTCCTTAAAGAGCTTCTTGAACGGCGCGAGAAAACTGGCTCTTCAAAGAGTCTCAGCGCTGCTGAATAGGCTCCCAATACCCTATGTGGAAAAAATCAGGTGCGCTTCGGCGCACCTTTTTTGTTTTTCGGTGTCTTCAATCAGCTTTGAATTGTGTCATCCAGAACCACAGCCTTCGATTTTGCACTTGCACAATTTCCGACTTTCGGCAGAGCATTTATGCCCAAAAACCGATCAAAAGCGCTCACGAGCTATGCAGAAACAGAGATAACAGCATCAAACACCTCTAAACCGCTCTTTTTAAACGCCTAATTCCCGCCACTTTGTTGCCGATTTCACACATGCGCATACAATAGCCATGCAGTAAAAGCATATCTGACATGCGAAATGATGTGGTGCACAAAACAAATCGGTTCTGTATAAACACTTTCAAGACGAGCGACGCACTCCTCCCAATGCGGCGCTCTCTTCTAAGAGTTCTGGATATTTCCTCCCATGATCCATTGCTCTTGAAATTAGCCTGACGATGATTTCCTCCCACATCGTTAAGGCATCAAACAGAGATTTCCTCCCAGTTCTCTGTTTCCTGATAGCTACGCCCGCCCATTCCTCCCAAATGGCGGGCGTTTGCTATTCAGCCCTTACGTTTCCCAAAACGCTTGAATTATTCCAGATCTGCTGCGGTTATCTTCATCCATTGCTCCACCAGTATAATGTCCGGCGGTTTTGCATTGGGTAGCCGCCAGCTATCGACAACGTATGCTTTTCCGGTCTTCTTTTCTGAAATTACCGCAGATGCGTGCGGGTAACGGCCATCAAGGAAAAAACCACGTGCTGTTGGTCGCTCGACGTTGTGGTGTTCCAAAAATCCTCTACTTTGCGCATACAGCAAAAGGCTCGTGGTGTTTGCAGATTCATCAATGCAGTCCATCTGGCCGCGTTTGCCGGAATTATGCATATCGAGCCCACCAACATCGTTGGTCGAGCCAACTATCTTTCCAATGCGCCGCTCTTGCCACACCACCGCTCTGCTAATCGCTGCGCGTTCAGCCTTTGCTGACTTTCCGCCTCCAGCGAGAATACGTTTAAGCTTTTGATCTGCCGCGCGATCAAATGGAACAGTTTGTTTGAACTTGCAGCCAAACCCATGACAAATAATTGCAGCATTTGCGGTTGGCGGAACACCGTTCATTTGCGCGTACCATTTCATGGGATCGCCCGTATGTGTGCTGACACATCCAGAGAGTGCGACTGCAAACAACCCGATTGCCCCGATTTTGCGCGCTAACACGGCTTTCATTCCCCTCAAAACCAAAGATTCCCTAAGGGAATCAAATTCTGCCCTTAAAATTGATGGACCATATTATTGAAAGGAGCAAGCTCTCAGGGTATTGAGTGTTCCAAAGCGTGCTTCCCCTGTTTGCGGCCGTAAAAATAACCGCAGGGGTTTGAAAAGCACCATTCTCAATTCAGTAGGAAAGAGTATGACACACAAACCGATCCATGTTGTGGGTGGTGGTCTGGCTGGTTCAGAAGCTGCATGGCAAATTGCCGAACGAGGCCTGAAGGTCGTTCTTCACGAAATGCGTCCGGTACGTAAAACCGATGCCCACAAAGGCGATGGTCTGGCAGAGCTGGTATGCTCCAACTCTTTCCGCTCGGATGACGCTGAAAACAACGCTGTTGGCTTGCTGCACGCAGAGCTTCGCGCGGCGGGTTCTTTGATTATGCGCTGCGCTGATGCCAATCAGGTGCCTGCAGGCGGCGCATTGGCTGTAGACCGCGACGGTTTTTCCGAAGCTGTACAAAAGGCCCTTGAAGAGCACCCAAATGTCGAGATCGTGCGCGAGGAAATTACCAGCGTTCCTTCCGAGGAATGGGGTTCCGTTATTCTGGCAACTGGTCCGCTCACTTCCGAAGCTCTCAGCGCTGACATTTTGAAGAAGACCGGCGAAGACTCCCTCGCCTTCTTTGACGCGATTGCGCCGATCATCAACACAGATTCCATCAACATGGATGTTGCTTGGTATCAGTCCCGCTATGACAAAGTTGGACCGGGCGGCACAGGCAAAGACTACATCAACTGCCCGATGGATAAAGAGCAGTACGAGGCCTTCATTGACGCTTTGATCGGCGGCGAAAAGACAGACTTCAAAGAATGGGAAAAGGACACCCCTTACTTTGATGGCTGCCTGCCAATTGAAGTTATGGCTGAACGTGGCCGCGAAACCCTGCGCCACGGCCCAATGAAGCCGATGGGCCTTACCAACGCTCATAACCCTGATGTTAAGGCATACGCTGTTGTTCAGCTTCGTCAGGACAATGCTCTGGGCACGCTGTACAACATGGTTGGTTTTCAGACCAAGCTGAAGTACGGCGCACAGTCTGATATCTTCCGCATGATCCCGGGCCTTGAGAACGCAGTTTTTGCCCGCCTTGGCGGTCTGCATCGCAATACCTTCCTCAACTCTCCAAAGGTTCTGGACGAGACACTGCGCCTCAAATCCGCACCTTACATTCGCTTTGCAGGTCAGATCACCGGCTGTGAGGGCTATGTGGAGTCCACCGCGATTGGCTGTATGACCGGCATGTTTGCTGCGTTCGATTTGCTTGGTCGTGATTACGCAGGTCCGCCACCAACCAGCGCATGCGGTGCTTTGATCAACCACATCACTGGAGGCCATCTTGTGCATGAAGAGAGTGGCAAGCCACGCTCTTTCCAACCGATGAACATCAACTTCGGTCTGTTGCCTCCACTTGAGGCAATGCCAACCTCTACTGAAGGCAAACGCCTACGCGGCAAGGAAAAGACCAAGGCCAAAAAACAGGCTATGGCCCGCCGCGGTCTGGATGACTTCAAAGCGTGGATTGCTGATAAGCAGCCAGCAGTTCCAGCATAATGAAATTAGGGCGGCCACGGTGCCGCCCTTTTCTTTGGCAAGCTCTTCTAGATCGCAATCAATACATATCCATTGGTTGCTGGCCGCGCTTGAAAAACGCTAGTGTTTGATCAAAGCGAGAGGAGATCCCTATGTCTGACGCCACAGAAGACGCAGTGAAAGCAGTGTTGGAGCGCTTCCATGATGCGGTAAACGAGATGCTGAGAGGCAACCCCGAACCTGTGTCTGAGGTATTCGAGCATAGCGATGATGTAGTTTATGTGAGCCCCTTCGGCGCGACATTCAAAGGCTGGAATGCAACCTACGAAGACTGGCGCCATCAGGCAGAGACGCATATTGGGGGCGGTATTGAGGCGCAAAGCATTGACGTGATGCATAGCGCGGACATGGCGATTGTCATGTGCTCTCTCTACTCGGTCTCACAAGCAGAAATCGGAGAGCCACCCTCTATCCAGCCGTTTCGTACAGTGAGCGGCTTAAGACCTGATGCGCAAGGCCAGTGGAAGATATTCATGCACCACGTAGACCATTTCATGCAAGCGTGAGCGAAGTCTGTAAGACAACGCGTTCGTGGCCTAAGCAAAAGCCTTGGTGAGAGCTCTGGATGCACGCCATGTATGCCACTGGCGGGAGAGGTCCGACATTGGCTCATATGGCTGCAATCGGCCGTCGTCAAACTCGGGTAGCAGCTTAAGATATTGCTTATTCAGCATTACAGGAAGAAAAGCTGGCGTTCCCTCTAAAGGCAAGCCTGAGAATGCCGCTTCCATCTTTTCCATATGGTGGTCGATGTGGAACCTGATTTCAGCGGCAGCCTTTTCAAGAGCCTCTGAGCCCTTGCCTGAGAAAAGCCCCACTTCATCCAATCCATGACGACGCATAGTGTCCTGCGGAATAAACTGCTGCTTGCCTGCTATGTGCCATGGCAGCGCTATTAGAAGCCCTGTCATACCGTGGACCACACCGCCGTGACCGCACGCATCGCTGAACTTAGGAGCCTCCTCCGGTCCTACCAGTATGGTAACGGCCTGCTGTAGGAGCAGAGACTGCGTTTCGCCGCAGTAGCCCTCCAGATCATTCAGGCTCGGCATAGGGTCGTTGTAAAGATCAAACCGGCGCGCTTCCGCCATAGTGGCGAGCGCAGCGCTGGAAAGGTTGTAGTGTTCTACGGCGTCCAATAGCGCATCTGCTACAGGGTTGTCGCGCACATTGCCATGCCCTTCACCGCCTAGCGCGTCCACCCACCACTGAAGGCGAATTTCACCCGGTAGGGCTTCCTTTACTTGATGGGGAATTCGGGAAAGTTCCAACTGATAGGCATAGAGCGCTGCAAGGGCTGCGCGCTTGCTCTCCGGCGCATAAAGGCAGGAGAAATATCGGTCACGGTCCAGCTTGCGTAGCTGTTCCAGGCAGTATTCGAAATTCTCTTGGGTTCGTTCACTCATTATTCAACCGCTAGGAACACAGCGGCAACGGCTCGGTTCTCGTTGAAGAGCACGTTGTAGGTTCTAACCGCGTTACCGGTAGACATTGGGTCAGCCATAATACCGTGGCTGCGAAACTCTGCCTTCCACTCTTCAGGCAGAGGAATAAGGTCTGTCCCCGTTCCGACGATGAGGATCTCGATATCGTCGCTCTGTTCCAAAACAGGCGCAAAACTATCGAGGTCTACATCCTCAAAGGAAACGGGCTCCCACCCGTGAATGCCACTTGGCACGCACAAGAGGGAGCCCCTATGAGACATTTCGGCAAAACGAAAGCCACCATTTCCATAAGCATCAATTGCTGCCATTTGCGGCAAGTGTGCCTGTCTGATCTGGAGTGGCTGCCCACGTTTTGCCATGCTGTTCGATCTCCTTAAGCAGACCTATCAAGCAGAAGTTTTCTTTCCTTTTTCCGCTTCATCTTCTTCCTTATCAAACACGTTGGTACGCAGGTTGGTAAGGATGAGGAATGGAGCAGCAAGGAAAATACTTGAGAAGGTACCGATGACAACACCGAAGATCATTGCCAGTACGAAGGAGCGAATAACTTCACCGCCGAAGATTGCCAGCGAGAAAAGCGCCAGCAAAGTGGTGAGAGAGGTCATCGTTGTACGGGACAAGGTTTCGTTGATGGAACGGTCCAGAAGGTCCACAAGCGTCATCTTCTTGTAGCGGCGCAGGTTTTCGCGGATACGGTCGTAAACCACCACCGTATCGTTAAGCGAGTAACCGATAATTGTCAGCACCGCTGCGATACTGGACAAGGTAAAGTCCAGCTGCAGGATACAGAACAACGCTACAGTAAGGAGGATATCGTTGAATGTTGTGACAATAGCACCTAGTGCAAACTGCCATTCAAACCGGAACCAGATGTAGAACAGGATCATAATGAGGGACGAGGCAACCGCAAGGGAGCCGACCCACGCCAATTCACCAGATACACGTGGACCCACGATTTCCGTACGGCGGAACTCAACGTTTTCAGCCAGTACGCCCTGTACTTTAGACAGAACATCCTGCTGGGACGCTTCATCGTCGCCTTGGTTCTCGATGCGGATCAACACTTCATCCGGCTCACCGAATTCCTGTACCTGCACTTCACCAAGACCCAGACCATTCAGGTCAGAGCGGATCTGGGAAAGGTTTGCAGGGCCATCGGTGGTTTTCAACTCGATCAGGGTACCGCCTTTAAAGTCGATACCGAAATTGAGCCCAACGGTGAAGAACAGCACGAACGATGCAATTGCCATAAGGATAGCAGCTGTAAAGCTGACCTTGCGCCACTGCATAAACCGGATATTGGTTTTCTCCGGAACAATTTTGAGAAGTTTCATAAGTTCTCTCTCTCCGGATTAGATTGGCAGTTTCGTCACGCGTTTACGCTTGATCCACAAGGAGATTAGGAACCTTGAGATCGTTACAGCGGAAAACACGGTGGTGAAGATACCGATCATCAGCGTCACAGCAAAGCCTTTCACCGGACCGGTGCCGATGAAGAACAGGATGAGCGCTACAATCAAGGTGGTTACGTTCGCATCCAAGATGGTACCCATCGCACGGCTAAAGCCTGCATCGATAGCACCGATTGGAGAACGCCCTGCCCGCACTTCTTCACGGATACGTTCGTAGATCAGCACGTTCGCGTCCACGGCCATACCGATGGTTAGAACGATACCGGCAATACCTGGCAGCGTCAGCGTCGCCTGAATGGTGGTTAGAACACCAAAGATCATGGTTACGTTGGCAATCAGCGCAACGTTTGCGATAACGCCGAAGACGCCATAAGCAAGAACCATGAAGATAACAACGGCCAATGCACCGATTAGGGATGCAAGACGACCAGCGTCGATGGAGTCTTTACCAAGGCCTGGACCAACAGAGCGTTCTTCAATCACGTCAAGACGTGCTGGAAGCGCACCTGCGCGCAGGAGAACTGCAAGATCGTTAGCGCCTTCAACGGTGAAGGAACCAGAAATCTGGCCGGAACCGCCTGTAATCGGCTCACGGATAACCGGAGCAGAAATCACCTCGTCATCAAGAACGATAGCGAATGGACGGTTTACGTTCTGGCGAGTTACGTCTGCAAAGGTACGAGCGCCGGAGGTGTTGAAGCGGAAGCTAACAACTGGCTCATTGGAGTTCGGGTCGAAACCGACCTGTGCATCCTGAAGCTCTTCACCGGCAGGAGAGCGCGTTCTTCGAGCAGGTATGGACGCTGGTCTTCAAGACCGTACAGAACCATTGTGCCTGCTGGCGGGCGACCTTGAAGGGCCTGTTCGCCGGACATGCTGTCGCTAACCATGTGGAAGGTGAGCTGCGCGGTCTGGCCGACGAGGTCTTTCAGACGCTGCGGGTTGCTCTCACCCGGTGCTTCAACGAGAATACGGTCCGCGCCCTGACGCTGAATGCTTGGCTCCGTGGTGCCCAGCTCGTCAACACGGCGGCGAATAACTTCGATGGACTGCTCAACAACACCTGCAAGGCGCAGATCAAGGCCTTCTTCGGTGAATGTAAAGCGGAATAGACCGTTACCAGCGTCTTCCAAGGCGTATTCATTTACCGCCTGACCGCCGAATACGGTGTTGTTCAATGGATTAACCAGTTCGCTCAGACGCTTTTCTGCTTCGCTAATACGAGCAGTATCGCGGATACGAACCTGTACACTGTCGCCCTGAACACTCAGGCCGGTGTAACCAATACGCGGACTTTCGCGCAGCGCACTGCGGATATCACCGGTTAACTGGCGCAGCTGCTTTTGTTTGTAGTCCTGTTTGTCCACTTCATAAAGAAGGTAGGCACCGCCCTGAAGGTCAAGACCCAGAACGACCTGCTTCTTCGGCAGCCAATCTGGCCATGACTGCACGGTAGAAGGGGAAAAGAAGTTCGGGAGCGTTGTCAGAACACCGCCCATAACGACGAGGATGATCAGAGCGATCTTCCAGCGTGCAAAATAAAGCATAGTTGCCCTGTCCGGTTTCGGAGCCCGCCCTCCTCTGCACTAATGTGCAGGCCCGAAGGCGAGCTCAACAATTGATCCAAAAGCTGCGATTATTCGCCGTCTTTTACAGGTTCGGACTTAGAACGAACTTCCTGGATCATTGCGCGGACAACACGAATGCGAACGCCTTCAGCAATGTCTACCTGAACTTCGCTGTCGTCTACAACCTTGCTAACCTTACCGATGAGACCGCCTGCGGTCACAACAGTATCGCCGCGGCGAACGTTGTTCACCATTTCCTGATGCTGCTTAACGCGCTGGCGCTGAGGGCGGATGATCAGGAACCACATGATCACGAAGATCAGGATGAATGGCAGCAAAGACATGACCATCTCAGTTGCGCCGCCGCCGGCAGCTTGAGCATAGGCAGGTGTGATAAACATTTAGTTCTCCTTAGCCTGACGAATTTTTATGTCAGGATGTGTTTAACCGATATTGAACGGTCTAATTTGCATCAATAACCACAAATAATAGGTTTGGCGCAGGACTATACAAGGGACCCCACTGTTTTCAAGGCATTGCACGCAATACAAGCACTTTCCCCAAGTGTATTCCCCGTGCTACAGCAGTTGCACCACGCATACCTTCTACCCCAAATCGTATAGGCTCCTGTAGATATTAAGTGCGTAGCACTACGAGAATCACATGACAAACAGCCAGAACTCCTCTTCAGCATTGCTTGACCTTAACAATAAACTCGACGCCCTTCTTGAGCTTGTTGCCCGCGCAGTACCTGCCAAACCACAAAAACCCGATATGCAAAGTGCCGATGCCTTCATCTGGCAACCAATGCCGTTGGGGCTTCAGCCGGTCACTAACGTCAACCGTATCGACATTTCACTCCTATGTGGTGTCGATAGATCCAAAAAGCTACTGTTTGAAAACACAGTTCGCTTTGCAAAAGGTTTTCCGGCCAATAACGCCCTGCTTTGGGGTGCGCGTGGCATGGGCAAGTCATCGCTCGTTAAATCTACCCACGCTGCCATCAACGAAGACCTTGATGGATACGCCGTCAAGACCCCGCTCAAACTGATCGAGATCCACCGCGAAGACATCGCCAGCCTTCCAGACCTGATGGCGCAACTGCGACAGGAGCCTTATCGCTTCTTGATCTTCTGTGACGATCTTTCGTTTGATGGTGATGACACCACATACAAGAGCCTTAAAGCAGCGCTTGATGGCGGCATTGAGGGGCGTCCGGAAAATGTTCTGTTTTATGCAACATCAAATCGCCGTCACCTTCTGCCGCGTGACATGATGGAGAACGAACGCTCTTCTGCAATTCACCCAAGCGAAGCTATCGAAGAGAAAGTTTCCCTGTCAGACCGTTTTGGTCTCTGGCTCGGCTTCCACAAGTGCTCTCAAGACGAATACCTTGATATGATAAAGGGTTACGTCACTCACTTTAACCTTAAAGTGAATGAAGAAGAGCTGCGCAGGCAGGCATTAGAATGGTCTACAACGCGCGGTGCTCGCTCTGGTCGCGTTGCATGGCAGTTCATTCAAGACCTTGCTGGACGCCTTGAGACAAAGCTTTAAGCAGATACAAAAAGGGCGTCCCGAGGGACGCCTTTTTCAATTCAATTACCAGCAATCAGGATTGCGGCAGGTAGGCCATTGGATCAACCGGACGGTTATCCTTTCTCAGCTCGAAATGCAGCTGAGGCTGTGAAACAGAGCCTGTGGAACCTGTTGTAGCGATTGTTTGACCCCGGCGGATAACATCACCACGTCTTACATGCAGTGTCTTATTGTGCGCATAGGCTGAGACCCAGCCGCCATCATGACGGATAAGCACAAGGTTTCCGAAACCCTTTAGCTCGTTACCCGCATAGACGATGGTGCCCTCTTCTGCGGCTTTAACTTCGGTTCCTTCAGGAACAGCGAGGTTGATACCGTCGTTACGCTCACCGCCCGGTTTTGGACCGAACTCGGAAATAATGCGCCCGCGAACCGGCCAACGGAAATAACGTTCACTGGTCTGCTGCGGCTCGGCACTTGCAACCTTCTGCGCACTTGCGTCCGGTGCTGGCTTCGAGACCTCGGTAGGCTGCAGCTTTACAACTTCCTTCACAGGCTCCTGAACAGGTTCAGGCTGGATCTGAACTTGTTGCGGCTTTACCGGTTGCGCTTGTAATGGCGCTGTGGACACCGCTGCCTGCTGAGGCAACACTGCAGTCGTTGTAGGTGCCTGCGAGGTTGATGCAGGAATAACCTGCGGTGCGAACCTTGCTGTTGTCTGCTTTGGCTCAGGGATCACCTGAACAGCAGCGTAGCTGTAGGTTTTTTGCGGCTTGGCTTGAGGCACTGCGGAAATACCGTAGAGCGACGGATTGCTAGGCTGCTGTACTGTCGGCGCTGCATAAACCGGTGCGGGCTGCACAGGAGACAAGCTGGAACCAGCAGGAGGCGCTTGATAGACGGGCAATTGCTGTGTTGGCGGCAATTGCGGTGCAGGAAGCGTTTCTACCTGAACCGGCGCTGGATTGCTGTAGACCGGAGCATTGTAGACTGGCGCATCAACGATGGTTTGCCCACGCGGCCCCTCACCTACGTTCCCCGGAGGGAGCAGCACTGATGCGACGCGCTGAACAAACCCATTAGACGGTGACACTGGCTGCCTAGCAACGCGGCTATTCATTGAAATTGAGGTGCCCGCAGGAATACTCGCGGTCGTAACCGGAGCACTTCCATTTGCGCTTGGTAGTGTGACCATGCGGTGCTCGCGGGCATCACTCTTATAGAGCGGCTCACTACGAACGACCTTAACCGGAATAACAACGCGGCGACCGGGTTGAATAGCGCTTGCAACCGTTACCTTGTTGGCGTGAAGCAACGCATCCAGTGGCACGTTATGTTGCCAAGCGAGAGACTCTGCTGTCTCGTTTGACTTTACAACCACCGTGCGGCCACCCACTGGCGTCCAGCCGATGAGCTTGGTCGGAGCCTTTGCCACACTTGCAGGAACGCGGCCACCAACGGTCCGCTCCTCATAATTGGTTTTTCTGACCTGCGGCGCTGGCGGATTGTATGTCTTGCTGAAAGTCGGCTGCCATGTCTGCTGCTGTACCCGCTGCGTCGGCGCGACGGATGCTGTCGTCAAAACTGGAGCCGATGCTGCAGTTGGAGGCGGCAACATCGCCCCGCCGCTTTTAGGGGGCGCAGAGTAAATATTTGCAGGGTCAATCGCCACAACAGGATTTGGCTGCGCGTAGGCCTGCGGCTGCACAACAGCTGCAACTTTCTGCTCTTCGTAGTCGCTGTCCAGATTGCCGAACCGGCTCATATTTGAGCTGCAGCCAGCAAGACCACCGGCGAGCAATGCGCCTACTGCGACACTAAAAGTCAGTTTTCTATGAAAATCTACGGAAATACGCATGATGCCTGACCCGAAACAAACTAAAGGCTATCTGTGCGTAATTTACGCTAATCAAGGTTGATAAAAGCTTAACTTAACTGAAGATTCATCAAAGCTTTTTGGCAACACCATCCATGAGCGGAACGAACCAAACGGGAGATAGCTTCGTTTCTTCGATACGCGCACCAATCCGGTCGTACTGCATCAAGTGGTCCTGCCCTTCCGCATCACGCACCGGGGCGATCAAGCGCCCGTCATCGGACAACAGGTCAAACAGGAAACTTGGGACACGCTCAACTGAACCGTTGAGCAGTATACGGTCGAAGCTGTCGCCATTTTCATCGTCGTAGCTTGTCAGCGACAAACCATCAGAATGAACAATATCGACGTTGGTAATACGGCAAGCCTGAATGCGGTCTTTCGCAAGCTCTGATAGCCTACGGAACCTCTCAATAGAAAGGATCTGACCACCAATCCAAGAAAGAACAGCAGTCTGGTAGCCGGAGCCTGTGCCGATCTCCAGCATATTGTGGGTTCTATCAAGTTGAAGGAACGTCGCGATCTGTCCAATCAGCGAAGGGGCTGTACCCATCTGACCGCAATCAATTGGAAAAGCTCTGTCTTCGTAGAGGAACTGCTGCTGGGCGTTTGTTAGGAACTTGCGGCGCGGAACTGCTTCCAGTGCTTTGAGGACCTCATGGTCCAGCACGCCGGAAGAACGCAAACGCATAATCCATCCAGCTTTGAGGGATTGTTCGTGCGCGCTCTCGTTATCGCCGCCGTCTAAAACATCATTCAGCATGTTCAACCTGCAAGGGCCTTATTAGGAAAGAACCGCTTCCAGATTGCCAAAAAGTTCGAAGGCTGTCAGGTTCAAATGTAGAGGCGTGACAGAGATATACCCTTCTTCCAGCGCCGTAAGGTCCGTTCCGGCCGGGCTTGTGGTCTTCTGGTTGTTAAATGCAAGCCAGTAGTAAGGGTTTCCGCGGCCATCACGGCGCGGATCTACATACATCGCGTCTGTGCTACGCTTTCCTTGCGCAACAACTTTCGTACCGCGAACGTCCTTTGCAGGAACTGCAGGGAAGTTGACGTTGAGCAGCGTATCTTTCGGCAGATCAACCTTCAGCAGTTGGCGCAACACCTCTGCGGCATGCACCTCAGCTGTGTTGTAGTCAGGGCCTGCCATATCGCTCCAGCGATAGTGCTGAGACAGGGCAATGGAGCGCACGCCAAGCAGCGTTCCTTCCATCGCCCCGGCAACTGTTCCGGAATAGGTAATATCGTCGGCAATGTTACACCCCCGATTGATGCCCGAAAGCACCAGATCGGGAGGCATATCCAAGATCGACTTGATACCCATGATCACACAATCGGTCGGAGTACCACGCAGGGCATACCGCTTTTCAGATACTCTGCGCAGACGCAGTGGATCGTTCAGCGATAGGGAGTGTGCAACGCCGCTCTGGTCTGTTTCCGGAGCAACGATCCACACATCATCGGAAAGCTGGCGGGCAACCCGTTCCAGCACTTCCAAGCCTTCTGCATGAATACCGTCGTCGTTGGTGATCAGGATACGCATATTAGTTGATGACCTCTATTCCACCCATGTAAGGGCGCAGAACTTCAGGCACCGTGATAGAGCCGTCAGCGTTCTGGTAGTTTTCCAGAACAGCAATGAGACAGCGACCAACAGCAAGGCCCGAACCGTTCAGTGTGTGAACAAACTTCAACGCCTTCTCACCTTCTACGCGGTAACGGGCGTTCATACGACGCGCCTGGAAGTCACCACAAACAGAGCAAGAAGAAATTTCGCGGTATGCGTTCTGACCCGGCAGCCATACTTCGATGTCGTAGGTCTTGCGCGCACCAAAGCCCATATCGCCAGAGCAAAGGGTTACAACACGGTAGTGAAGGCCCAGCTTCTTGAGAACGTTTTCCGCACACTCACGCATACGCTCCAGCTCAGCGACAGAGCTGTCTTCATCAGTGATGGAAACAAGCTCGCACTTCTCAAACTGGTGCTGACGCAGCATACCAGCAACGTCACGGCCCGCAGAACCAGCTTCAGAGCGGAAGCAATACGTCAGAGCGGTGACGCGCATAGGCAGCGCTGCCTGATCCAAGATTTCCTCGGAAACCATGTTGGTGAGCGGCACTTCAGCGGTAGGAATCAGCCAGTGACCAGTGGTGGTCTTAAACAGATCCTCAGAGAACTTTGGCAGCTGGCCGGTGCCGAACAGCGCATCATCACGCACGAGAAGCGGCGGAGATACTTCGGTGTAACCGTGCTCTTCAGTGTGAAGGTCGATCATGAACTGGCCGAGAGCGCGCTCAAGACGAGCAAGCTTGCCTTTGATCAGCACGAAGCGGGAACCGGAGAGCTTTGCAGCGGTTTCGAAGTCCATCTGGCCCATGTCCTTACCAAGGTCATAGTGCTCTTTTGGTTCAAAATCGAAGCTCGGCTTATCGCCGTAGACGTGCAGTTCGACGTTATCGTTCTCGTCTTCACCAACAGGCACACCATCCAGCGGCATGTTAGGAATAACGCAGAGCGCGTCTTCGAGAGCTGCGTTCAGACGACGTTCTTCTTCTTCGCCGTTCTGGATGAAGCTCTTGATTTCCGCAACTTCGTCCATCAGCGCCTGAGCTGCTGCTTCGTCCTTGGAGGCTTTTGCACGGCCGATTTCTTTGGAGGCGACGTTACGGCGCTGCTGCGCTTCCTGTAGCTTAGTGACGTGAGAACGGCGCGCATCATCCAGCGCTACCAGTTCTGCGGAACGCGGCTCAAGCCCACGCTTGGCCAATGCAGCGTCAAACTGCTCCTGATTGTCACGAATCCATCTGATATCGAGCATAACTTTATTAAAACCCCAACAGGCTTACGAACTGGGCCTGCAAGGAAAAACACTGCGAGGAACCAGTTGGATGACGCTTATTCGCCTTCCTGTTCCTCTGCGCGTTTTTTCTCAACAAGCCGCACACAATAGATGGAGACTTCGTAGAGAAGCAGCGTTGGAAGTGCAAGACCGATCTGCGAAATTGGATCAGGAGGTGTTAAAATTGCTGCTGCGGCAAAAGCGCCAACGATGGCGTAACGGCGTTTAGCCACAAGGCCGTCAGAAGTAATGATGCCCGCGCGTCCCAGAAGTGTCAGCACAACAGGTAGCTGGAAGACCAAACCGAACGCGAAAATCAGCACCATAATGAGGCTGAGGTATTCACTCACCCTTGGAAGCAGCGAAATGCTTGCCTGCCCGTCACCACCTACCTGCTCCATGGAAAGGAAGAAGCCCATCGCCATAGGCATAACAAGGAAGTAGACGAGTGCCGCACCAATCAAGAAAAGAACTGGTGTTGCAATGAGATAGGGAACGAATGCAGTGCGCTCGTGCTTATAAAGCCCCGGCGCAATAAACATGTAGATCTGAGATGCGATAACCGGAAACGCGATAAATAGCGCGCCGAACAACGCAAGCTTCATCTGGGTAAAGAAGTATTCCTGCGGCGCTGTATAAATCAGCTCAATTGTCCGCTCTTCTCCCCCTGCCCGTTCATAGGGCCAGATGAGAATGTTGAAGACGTCAGATGCAAAAATGAAACAGACGACAAAACAAACAGCCAGAGCAATGACAGATTTAAACAGACGCTGCCGCAGTTCGATCAAATGCTCGATCAATGGAGCGCGGGAAGCTTCGATATCATTATCACTCATCAGAAATTAGCTTTCCTCTGACTTGCTCTGAGGGGCCGCAGCTGCTTTTTCAGCAGGTGCAGGTTCGACGGTTGGATTGAATGGCACCGCTTTTGTTGGGGCGGGCTCTTCCTTCTTGGTCTCACCGTCTTTTTGTTGGTGGTAGCTGTCGGGCATGGCGTGACGGGTTTCTGGAAGGTCATCCAGATTAAGCCCGCGGTTCAGGTCCGCAGCTGTTGATTCAAAAGACTTCTTTTCCTCGGAGATAGACTTTTTGATATCTCCCAGGGGATCAAAGTTTTGTGCCGCATCAGCCTGCTTGCGCATTTCATCGATGCCCGCCTGCTTTTCAGCCTCGGAAATTGCATCATTGAACGTTTTCTGGAAATCACCGGCAAGCCTGCGCATGCTACCGACGGCTTTGCCGATAGTCCGCAGCATTCCGGGAAGTTCTTTGGGACCAACCACGAGAATCGCGACGATCGCCACCAGTAAAAGTTCAGTCCACGCTATATCAAACATCAGCTCTGCCGCACGCTATCTGCCACACAGAAGAAGGGATGGCGCATCGCCAATCCCGTTCTTAGCTCGTTTCTACGTTACGATTGCTTGTCCGCTTTTTCAGCGGTCTCGGAAGCAGAAACCGTTTCGGCTGGCTTGTGGTCGATCACTTTTGGATCTTCCTTAGCTTTTTCCTCAGATGCCTCGCCTTCTTCCTTCAGCCCCTTTTTGAAGCTGTTGATACCCTTGGCTACATCACCCATAAGCTCGGAGATCTTACCGCGACCGAAGAGCAGAACTACAACCACCGCGATGATCACGATCTGCCAAATTCCAATGCTGCCCATACTACTACTCCTATCCGAGAGCCCGTAAAATTGACCCGACAATAACACAGGAAACGCAGCGGTCCCTATTGTTTATAAGTCGATAGAGGTCTTTCCTCTAAAAAGTTTCATTAAAAACAAGAAGATCTTTTGGTTCTATACCAATTGAAACTCGGTCACCTACTCTAAACTTTCCGACCTCAGAAACGCGTGTTTTCAAAGGCTTATCAAGACCTTCTAAACCAATTTCCAAGATATCGCCAGTACCTGCCATGATACGCTTGGTGATGACGGCGTTTGCATCATCGCTATTTAGCCTTACAGATATATGGTGGGGACGAACGCACATTACGAGGTCTTCGCCCGCCTTTGAACCGTTTGCGGGAATCTGTCCGAGCGCACTTGTTACCATTTCGCCCACAACGTGGGCGGGTGCTTCGTTCAGATCAGAAAAGAAACCAGCGGCAAAACGGTTGACCGGTTTGAAGTAAATATCCTCCGGCGAAGCGTCCTGAACGATCTTTCCCTTACGCATGAGGACGATACGGTCTGCCACCTGAAGCGCTTCTTCCGGATCGTGCGTCACAACGATTGCGGATGCGCCCTGTGCCCTAACGGCGTCCAGCGTTCTTGCGCGAACACCATCACGCAGACGGCTATCCAGTCCGGAAAACGGCTCATCCATAAGCAAAGTGTGCGGGCGCGGCGCAAGCGCGCGGGCCAATGCAACGCGCTGCTGCTCACCACCTGACAGGCTATGCGGATAGTCACCGGCGTAACCGAGCATCGCGACGCTTTCCAACGCTTCTCTGGCGCGCTTGTCTGCCTCTGCCGCCGTCACATCCGACAGGCCGAACTTGACGTTCTCCAAAATCGTTAGATGCGGGAACAGTGCATAGTCTTGAAACATAAGACCAACGCCGCGCTGCTCAGGTGGTAGGTGCCACTTGTCACCAGACATAAGCTCGCCGCCTAGACGTACCTCACCCACTTGCTGACGAATAAGTCCTGCCGCAATGCGTAGCAGCGTGGTCTTTCCGCAGCCGGAATGCCCCAGCAGACACACAACCTCTCCAGCGCCAACCGTGAGAGACACGTTACGAACTGCGCTTAGATTCCCGTAGGAATAGGAAATATTCTCAAACTGTAAGCGAGAGCGGTTCAAAGACATATTTGTTGCTTCTTCAATTTTCATAGTGGCTGCCTGAATCACTCTGCCTGCACTTCTTCATCCAGTAATGGATCGTCAGAATCGAGCGGGTCTTCATCCTCGGTCAAATCGAGACTGTCATCAGGGGACGGAATAGAGAAACTTGCAGGTATGGCGCTATCAAGCAGCCCTGCCCCTTTAAGTTCTTCCAGTCCCGGCAAATCTTTAATGGTTCCAAGACCAAAGTGGTCAAGAAACTCTGGTGTTGTTCCATAGGTTACAGGCCGGCCCGGCGTCCGGCGGCGACCACGCATGCGTACCCAGCCAGTTTCCATCAAAACATCAAGGGTACCCTTGGAAGTGGAGACGCCGCGAATTTCTTCAACCTCGGCACGGGTCACTGGCTGATGGAATGCAATGATCGCCAATGTTTCCAACGCTGCACGAGACAGGCGCTTTTGCTCCACCACGTTCTCGCTCATAAGGAACGAAAGGTCCTCAGCGGTACGGAAAGCCCAACGGTCTGAAACAAAAACCAGATTAACACCTCTGGTTTGGTACTGTGTACGCAGATGATCCAGCGCCTTTTGGATTATCAGTGCGTCCGCGCCGCTTCGTCTAACCAGCTCTGAGACAGATAGAGGCTCGGCAGCTGCAAAAAGCAGCGCCTCGATAATGCGTTCTACCTGACGCTGGCGAGCATCTTGAATGCTGGCGATTTCTTCAGCAGCCTCTGACATGGTCATGGATTATTCTCTCAGAGCTCCTCTTGCGCAAGTTCCTTGCGCTGTGCTTCCACTTGCTCTTCAACGATTTCGTCATCTCGCCTACGGGCAGAGCGAAGCAATATCGGCCCGAACGTACTGGTCTGCTGTATTTCTACGACACCTTCCCGCGCAAGCTCCAAGCTTGCTGAAAATGTGGAGGCCACCACAGAGTTTCTATAGTTCCCCTCTCCCATGTAAGGAAGAAGAAAACGCTCCAACGGCGTCCAATCCCAAACACCGCCGAGTAAGCGGTTCAAGATTTCTCGCGCCTCCTGCAGTGAAAGAACATCTCGTTTTTTAAATTGGACGGAAGTTACCGAGCGGCGTTGCCGCTGGGAGGCGTAAGCCGACAGGATGTCGTAGAGACTGGCTGTCCATCGGCTTTTGCGCTCGATGGAAACAACTTCCGGCGCGCCTCTTGCAAAAATATCCCGTCCCAAGCGATTACGGTCAATCAACTTTTGTGAGGCTTCGCGCATTGCCTCAAGGCGCTGCAAACGAAACGCCAGTGCGGCAGCCAGCTCTTCCCCAGTCGGTTCGTCGCCGTCTTTCTGCTTTGGCACCAATAGGCGCGACTTGAGATAGGCAAGCCAAGCCGCCATCACCAGATAGTCTGCCGCGATTTCCAACCGCATCTGCCGCGCTTGTTGCACGAAAGCAAGGTATTGCTCAGCAAGCTGGAGAATGGAAAGTCGCGTCAGATCGACTTTTTGAGATCGTGCCAATGTGAGCAGGAGGTCTAACGGTCCCTCGTAGCCACCAAGGTCCACATGCAGGAGCGGATCGCCGCTCGCACTATTTGGTTCGCGCTCTTCAGCGCGAAGACCATCAAGTTCTGCAGTGTCTTCGGTGACATGGTCCATGCTAGAGTTCCTTTGCCCTATTCACGAGGGCATCCAGCTCATCTCTTAGCTCTTTTTCGAGTGTGGCATCAATCGCCCGTGGAGACACACCAGCAAGTGCTACCTCCAAACGTTCCTTGGCTTTACCTGCAAGAAGCGGCGCAACAGAGGCGACCTGCTGCATCTCGTTCAATTCGCCGTTACAGTGTAGCGCCACATCACATCCGGCCTCGTAGACCTTGCGGGTGCGCTCATCCATTTCCCCTTTCAGGGCTTTCATGGACAAATCATCACTGAACAGGCAGCCAGCAAAACCGATCTCACCGCGAATGATCTGCTCAATGACGACAGCGGACTGAGTAGCAGGATGCTCACTGTCGATGTCGGAAAAGACGATGTGAGCCGTCATACCCATTGAGCAATCTGCAAGAGCTTTGAATGGAACGAAATCAGTCTGACGAAGCTCTTCGAGCTTAGTTTCAACAACAGGTAGCTCCAGATGGCTATCCGCTAGCGCTCGTCCGTGTCCCGGAATGTGCTTGATAATGGGAAGAATGCCTGCGGCCAAACAGCCCTCAATGGCTTTACGGCCCATGTGGGCGACTGCCTCAGGATCATCTGAATAGGCACGGTCACCGACAACTTTGCTGGCAAAGTCAAAATATAGATCGAGGACAGGCAAGCAGGAAACAGAAACGCCGATCTTTGCAAGGTCAACGCCCATGAGCATTGAGGTCAAATAGACACCTCGAAGGGCAGCTTCCTGATCTTGCTTATAAAGGGCTGACCACGTTCCGGATGCTGGATAGCTCGGCCACACTGGCGGCTTCAAACGCTGAACACGACCACCTTCCTGATCAATCAGGATCGGCGCATCGCTCCGGCCAACGATTTCGCGGAACTCACGCGTCAGCTCACTCACCTGCTCAGGTGTTTCAACATTACGCGCAAATAGGATGAGACCAACGGGTTTCTCGATTTCAAAGAAACTCCGTTCTTCGGGAGTGAGGCGGGTCGACTGACACCCGGATATGAACGCTTTAGCCTGCATGCTAAATTGGGTAGCTTGACGGGACCTGCCCGTCAAGCACCTCGTGGATCAGTTTCTTCTTACGAAACAATCACTACCAGCATTCTTCAGGGAATTGCAGAAAGCGTTGGCTTCTGTAGCGCCAGCAAATGGTACGCGAACACGGTAATAAACACCGCGATCACCAAGATCGGCCTGAACGATGCGTGGAGAAACGTTACCCATCAGCTCTGGATGACGGTTCTGCAGAGCGCGAATCTCACCCTGAGCCTGATCTTCAGAACGAACGGAAGACACCTGCACGATGTAACCGCCGGAAGGTAGGCTGGACTGAGCAGAGCTCGTTGCCGAAGGAAGCGCTGCGACCTGTGTCTGCACCTGCTGAGAAGCTGTATCAGCCTGCGGTGTCAAACGTAGAGGGCCACCGGAAACAGAAGCGGTTGGCGTTGACGGCACAAGGCTACCACCAAGCGGCTTGGACTCCGGCATGAAACCAACATCAGCTAGAGAACCGATGCTACCGATTTCACCAGCATCAGCCGACGTTTCAGGCGTACCAAGAGCATCGGAAACTGCGCTTTGGAAACTGGTAGTTTCCTGCGGCTGAGCAAGACCGGAAGAAAGGCCACCTGCAGTGGTGCCGATCAATGAACCGGTATTGGTCTCAAGACCTGCGCTTTGGCTAGGCAGCGCAACACTCTCACTTGGGTTCAAGCGAATAGTGGTGGTTTCAACGGCCTTCGGCGCGGAAGTGTTCTGGCTAGCCTGACTATCTGCGGAAACGATCGTTCCATCCGGACGGACGACAACGGTACGCACGCGCTTGGCGCGTGTCATATCCAGCGCTTCGCCATCAGTTGCATCAGATTCAGCTGGCGCTGGCGGCAGCGGATTAACGACAGCGGTATCTTGTACCACCATCACCTCACCTGCTGGCGCTTGGGAACCATCAGTTGGCTTCAAGATATTTGCCGTTGCCTGACGCGGCTCTGCGGAAGCGACAGGGAATTCCTTCATCGGCTCGCTATCCGCTTTAATGACGCGTGCTGGCTCATTGTCGGAAGGGGCCGAATTGAGGTCGAGCAGAACAAAGCCTGCTGCACCAATTCCGCCAACCACAAGAAGGGAAGCAGCAGCGAGCAGCGCTTTACGAAGTCCGCCACGCTTAGGCGCGCGTTCTTCTTCCGCCTCATCAGATTCCGGCAGGACACCAACATCAAGGCTTGGATCTTCCTGACGCATAGCCATAGCTACAGCGTCAAGGTCATACCCTTCTGGTGGAGGTGCCTGATCGAAATCTTCTTCTTCGATGTCTTGCTTTGCGAGAAGTTCAGCAGCTGCTGGCCAAGACATCTCGTCGATTTCGGAGTCGTCGCTGTCAGCCTCAAATGCTCTACCATGGCCATCAATTCTCTCGGGCGCGATCTCCGCTAAAAGATCATCAGCAGAAAGAACCGGATCAGCTACAGGAATAGGTGCAGGCTCAGGAATTTGAATAGAAGCAGCTTGCGCCTTCTGGTTCTGCTCACGAATACCGCGAAGCTGCGCTGTCAACAGTTCGCGCTCGAAATCATCATCTGCGCTGTCTACCGGTTGAGCTGCTGGCTGTGAACGCTGAACAGGCGCTTTTGGAGCGGCGGGAGCTTCAATTTCACCGGTCAGCTCGGCAAGAAGCTCAGCTTCCAAAGAACGGGAAAGCTGATCTTGCTTTTCCTGCTTCGGCTCTTCCGCAATTGTATCCTGCATAAACTCGCTAAAGTCAGGAATAAATTCAGAAACAGGCGCAGGCTCATGGTGAGATGCCGCAGCAGCGCCGCCAAGAGTGGCACCAGCTGCCGCAATCGGAGCTGCACTTGCTTTTGGCTGAGGCGCAGCAGCGGTAGATGCAGGTGCGGTCTTCGGCGCAAGTGCGATATCTGCAAACGAGCGTCTAAAGCCTGCGTGATCTACAGGACGACGGACAGGATCACTGGCACGAGGTGCAGCAGGAGCAGGCTTGGATACAGGAGCTTTTGGAGCTACTGGTTCACGCTCGCCGCCAAAAGACAGGCTGCCTTTAAGCGCACTTTCCAGATCCATGGACAGATCATCTGCAAAGTCTGCGGACGGTTCTTCGCGGGAAGCTGAAAGTGGTTGCTGCGTCTTCACACGCGGAGCATCGGCACGGGCAACTGGCGGCTCAAATGCGCCAATGCGCATTGGCTTTTGCACTTCTCGCTGCTCTGCTTGCGGCGCATATGCTGGGGTCTGCGGAGCCTGTACTGGCTGCTCGCGAACGACCGGGGCCTGTGGCTCTACACGCTGCCCGAATGCAGGCGCAGAAGGTGCTGGGTTGGCTGGTTGGCTAGGTGTAGCCACCGGGCGTTCCATAGCAGGCTCGCGGCGCGGCTGTGCGGCACGTTCATTACGAGCATTCAACAGTCCTGCGAGGACGTTTTGGGTCGCAGTAGAAGCGCTGTTTTGAGAAGCAGGAGCCGGTACAACGTCATCGTGGCGCGGTGCAGGTTCTACTGGCGCTTTTACTTGCGCTGGCTGCGTGAAGCCAAAATCAGCTGCGCCAGCCTCTTGTGTTTCATGGGATGGCACCACGTCACCTAGATCCGTAGAAACACCAGTTTCCGTAGATTTCTTAGGTTCTTGTGGAAAAATATCATTAAGCCAGTCATCACCGCCGAATGGATCGGCATGAGCTGCGCTTTCGGACGACGCCTGCGGCTGTGTTACCGGCTCTGCGAAAGGCTCGTCAAACTTAGGTTCGTTGTAACCGTAGCTCTGTTCAGGCTGATAGGCTTCAGGCTCACGGAACGTTGTCTCTGGTTGCTGTGGCTGTTCAAACCCAAAGTCGGAAGCATCACGATATGCTTCTTGTGGTGTTGGTTCAGCAACTGGCTCAGAATAGGAAAGCGGATTTGACTGTTCTTTGTTTAGCTGGGAGCCCGGACGGTAATTTGTAGCAGATTCCCCAACAATTCGCGCCAGTTCTACAAGCGGATCTTCATCAGGAATCCAGCTTTGTGGCTCCTTAGAAGGCGTGCGTTCAGAGTTCTCCCTGCCCGGCATAGGATAGTTGGCACGTTTGGACATAGCAGCGCTGTCTTTCCCCTGAACGAGAGAGCCGCAATCTACCCCACGGCCCTCTGGTTCTTTTTCAATACTCTTTGGTAGCCCGCGCTATCGCATTTCCTCAGGCGCTTCTACGCCCAAAACATCGAGGCCGGAAGCGATCACTTGAGAAACTGCAAAGACTAACGCAAGCCTTGCTTTACTCAATTCTGGCTTTTTATCATTAATAAAGCGTAATTGAGGCTTTTCCTTGCCTCGGGACCAGTGGCCATGGAGGCCGCTAGCAAGCTCATATAGATAAAAAGCAATTCGGTGCGGCTCGTGTGTTTCTGCCGCGCCATCGACGATTCTAGGCCACTGCGCCATCTTGGCGATCAAAGCAACTTCGCCTTCATCTTCAAGCAAAGAGAAGTCGGCATCGGCGAGAGTTTTTGCAGAAGCTTCGAAACCTGCCAACTCTTCTGCAGCCTGACGCAGTACAGATTTACATCTTGCATGGCCATACTGGACGTAGAAGACAGGATTGTCTTTGGACTGCTCAGTAACTTTTTCAAAGTCAAAGTCAAGATGGGCGTCGTTTTTGCGGTAAAGCATCATGAAGCGAACCGCATCTACCCCCACAGCATCCACAACATCACGCAGGGTAATGAAGTTACCTGCACGCTTGGACATTTTGAAAGGCTCGCCGCCCTTAAACAGCTTAACGAGCTGGCAAAGACGAACGATAACATCCACAGTACCGCCGGAAATTGCACTACCGACAGCTTCAAGACGCTTTACATAGCCTGCGTGGTCTGCACCAAGAACGAAAATCAGCTCTTTAAAGCCGCGTTCGATCTTATCGCGCATGTACGCAACGTCTGCTGCGAAGTAGGTGTAGCTGCCGTCGGATTTCACAAGTGCGCGATCGATATCGTCGCCGTAATCGGAGGAACGGAACAGGGTCTGCTCACGGTCTTCCCAATCATCCGGCACTTCACCTTTTGGTGGCGGCAGAGTGCCATCATAAACCAGACCGCGCTCACGAAGAGCTGCCAGTGACTGGTCAATGGTGTTGCCTTCACCGTGCATAGACTTTTCGGAATAGAAAAGATCGTGCTTCACGTTGAGTTCAGCAAGGTCCTCACGGATGAGGTCCATCATTTTGCTGACGGCATACTCTTTCAAGAACTCGTGGCGTTCTGCCTCGTCCTTTTCCTTCAGGCTTTCGCCATATTCAGCAGCAAGAGCCTGAGCGACCGGCACGAGGTAGTCACCTGGGTAAAGACCTTCAGGGATCTCGCCGATGTTCTCGCCAAGTGCTTCGCGGTAACGCAGGAATACAGAACGAGCCAGTGTATCAATCTGGGAGCCAGCATCGTTGATGTAGTATTCGCGGGTAACGTCGTAACCGGCAAACGCAAGAAGGTTTGCAAGCGCATCACCAACCACTGCACCACGGGTATGGCCTACGTGAAGCGGACCGGTCGGGTTTGCGGAAACGTATTCCACGTTAACCTTAAGACCCTCACCCATTGCGGAGCGACCGAAGTCACGCTCAGCTGCAACGATGGAGCCCAGAACGCGGGACCAGACCTGCGGCTGCAAACGGATATTGATAAAACCTGGGCCAGCAACGGAAACGGAAGCAACGTCAGCATCAGCCTCAAGGCCCGCTGCAATCTTTTCTGCAAGATCGCGCGGTTTCATCTTGAGCGGTTTAGCCAGAACCATTGCTGCGTTCGTTGCCAGATCGCCATGAGCGCTGTCGCGTGGCGGCTCAACGGTCACGCGGGAAACGTCAAGCGTTCCCTCTTCCGGCGCAAGACCGAGCCCTTCGACAACTCCATGCACGCGCTTAGCGAAATCTGCAAAGATGTTCATTGTAAAAAGCCTAACTCTTAAAGGAGGTCTGGACACCTCTAACCGCCAGTTAAATCGACGGAAAGAAAATGACGCCTCTTTTTCTTTCGTGGGGCGGCACTACCCCAAATCCGGCGTATCGTCAAATAGCCTTGCGTGTTCGTCAATGGCATAACGGTCCGTCATACCGGCGATAAAGTCACAGACACGGCGTGCTATGACAGCGGGCTCTTGCCCCTCAAGCCCTTCACCCCATGGAGATGGCATATTGGAGGGCTTAGAAAAGTAACAATTAAACAGATCCTTGACGATTGAGGCGACTTTCTCGCGGACCTCTAAAACGTCTGGATGACGGTAGAGATTTGCAAAGAGAAAGCGCTTCAATTCTTTTTCCTGCCCCCCCATTTTTGGGGAAAACGCGACTACAGCGCCGTTGGCCTCGCGAATATCGTCAGGGCTCTTAGGATTTAGGGACGCAATCCGGCGCATACTTTCGCCGATTACATCCTCAACCATGCGGGTGATACAGCGGCGAACCAGCTCGTGAATGCGGCGCGCGTCTTCAAGCTCTGGGTACTTGCTATCGATCTCATCAAGGATATCGCGCAGGAACGGAACTGTCCGCATACTTTCAAAGGTTAGGTGCCCTGCCCGCAAGCCATCATCCAGATCATGGGCGTCATATGCTATGTCATCAGCGATGGCAGCAACCTGAGCTTCCGCGCTTGGCCATGACCAGAGTTTTAGATCCTGTAGCTCGGCATACTCGCGAATTGCAAATGGCAGCTCGCTATCGCTGAACTTTCCGAGTGGTTTGCCTTCAAGGTCCGTCAGCGGGCCGTTGTGTTTTACAAGCCCTTCGAGGGTTTCCCATGAAAGATTGAGACCATCGAAGGCTGCATATCTGCGTTCCAGATCGGTCACGATGCGCAGGGACTGAGCATTGTGGTCAAACTGCCCGTAATCCTTCATGCACTCGTTCATAGTATCTTCGCCCTCATGGCCGAAGGGGGTATGGCCAAGATCATGGGCAAGGGCGAGGCACTCTGCCAAATCCTCATCAAGGCGCAGTGCGCGGGCCAAAGAGCGGGCGATCTGTGAAACTTCGATAGTATGTGTCAAACGCGTGCGGAAGTGGTCACCCTCGTGATAAACGAACACCTGCGTCTTATGCTTCAGGCGCCGGAATGCAGTGGAATGGATGATGCGGTCTCTATCACGCTGGAAAGGCGTTCGTGTAGGACTGCTATCTTCCGGGAACAAGCGCGCACCGCTTGTGTCTGGGTTGACAGCGTAAGCGGCCCGTGGCTGAGCGCCGTAACCAATTGAAAGATCCTTTTCCAATGCTTCCTCCCGTGTACATCCTCAGGATGATCCATTGACGCCAAAGCATGCTACACCTATCTAACGGGCAGGCTTATTGTCGCTTTTATGGACTTGGGTAGTTATTTAGAAAAATAGCTGTAGAATCCAGAGCGATAGGCAGGCTAACCTCAATTTAAGAGGAATATCTAACCGGATTTTTGCGAGCATGACCCAGAACCAGACCCCTCAAGGCGAAGAAACCATTGTTTTGACTGACGCAGCTGCAAAGCGCGTGGCCCAGATTCTCTCTAAAGAAGAACCGGGTACAGTACTGCGTGTGAGCGTAGAAGGTGGCGGCTGTTCAGGTTTCCAGTATCGATACGACCTCGTGACCGAACGCGAAGACGATGACCTCGTTCTTGAGAAGGACGCTGCTACGGTTCTTATTGATCCGATTTCGCAGCAGTATATGGCTGGCTCTCAGATTGATTTTGTTAGCGACATTATGGGCCAGTCGTTCCAGATCAAGAACCCGCAGGCAACAGCGGGCTGTGGTTGCGGCACAAGCTTCTCGATCTAATCCCCTTTTCGGAGGCGGTCATCGCTGCGCAAATGCCTCCTCCTCTTCTTTCCAATTTTTCGTCCGACCGCTCTAACAGGATAAGCCTTCATGAAAATTGCAAGCTGGAACATCAACGGCGTTAAGGCTCGCATCGAAACAGCCATCGCATGGCTTAAAGAAGCTGATCCCGATATGGCCTGTTTTCAGGAAATCAAATCCGTCGACGAAAACTTCCCAAAGGAAGCCTTTGAAGAGCTTGGGTATCATGTCTACACCCACGGCCAGAAAGGCTTCAACGGCGTAGCTATTCTTTCCAAACGCCCTGCGGAAGAACTAAATATTCGCTTACCGGGTGATGAAAACGATGAGCAGGCCCGTTACATCGAGATCGTTGTTGCTGGCGACAGCACTCCGGTTCGCGTGGGCTGTCTTTACCTTCCTAATGGCAACCCACTGGGTACCGAGAAGTTTCCCTACAAACTTGCTTGGATGCAGCGCTTGATCGCGCACGCTAAACAGAGTTTGGAGAAAGAAGAAGCGTTCATGCTGGTGGGAGACTACAACGTCATTCCAATGCCTCAGGATGCAAAGAACCCAGAGGCATGGGTTGGTGATGCACTATTCCAACCAGAGAGCCGTGGCTATTTCCGCGAGTTGAAGAACCTCGGTTTCACCGATGCCCTTCGCGCTGGGAACGACAATGATGGCGTCTATACCTTCTGGGATTATCAGGCAGGTGCTTGGCAGCGAGACAATGGCATTCGCATTGACCACCTACTCCTCTCCCCTGAAGCAACAGATCGCATGATCCATGTGGACATCGACAAACATGTTCGTGGCTGGGAGAAGCCTTCCGATCATGTTCCGATTTGGGTACAGCTTCGCAGCTAAGCAACCTCGTCACAGCAGACCAAGAGCCAGCCAATCGGCTGGCTTTTTTGTATCCTTCTCGTTTGCAATAAATGGCGAGTTATTCCCTCACCCGCAAATTAGTCATCCAGTTAGCAAGTTTCGCTTCCCTGCTAGGCTATCTGTA
>NZ_SMMA01000042.1 GCF_009711345.1 Pseudovibrio flavus | reverse complement strand
TCAAAGGCAATCTATTGCATTTCAACACCGCAGACCGAAAAAAGGTCGTGTGTGTCGTAGGCACGCGTCCTGAAGCCATCAAAATGGCTCCTGTTATCAATGCCCTTAATCGTAGCCCTGTTCTTTACGCTGAAGTCGTGTTGACTGGCCAGCATAAAGACTTGGTTTCCAGTGCGCTTGCGCTGTTCGGTATTATAAACGTTCACTGGCTTCCAGATGAGCGAACCGACCACTCCCTTTCCGCGCAGGCCTCCGGCTATTTGAAAGAGCTCGGCGTTTACTTCGAGCGTTCCGGTGCAGATTACGTGTTGGTGCATGGCGATACGACTTCAGGTATGGTTGGCGCTCTTGCAGCCTTTTACGCCCGTATTCCTGTAGCTCATGTGGAGGCAGGTCTGCGAAGCGGTAGTTTGAAAGACCCTTTCCCGGAAGAAGCGAACCGTCAGATTATTGACCGTATTTGCGATCACTTGTTTGCACCTACTCGTCAGGCAGCAGAAGCTTTGCTGGCTGAGGGAATTGATGCAAGTAAGATCTCGATTACCGGTAATACTGTGGTGGATGCCGCGCTTGAGATTTCCCGCCGTACAAAGGCGGTTCATGAGATAGAGAGCCTGAAAGATAGGCTTCCTGAAGGTGCTCGGTTCATCCTCGTGACAGCCCACCGGCGTGAAAACTGGGGCGAGCCGCTTTGCAATATCTGCCGCGCGATTATCGCAGTTCTTGAACAAAATCCAGATATCTATGCTGTTCTGCCCGTCCACCAGAACCCGAACGTATCAAGCGTTATTCTCGATCAGCTTTCGGGGATAGATCGCCTGTTGTTGGTTCCTTCTCTCGGCTACAAAGAGCTGATTGCGCTTCAGCAAAATGCTGAACTGATTATGACAGACAGCGGCGGTATTCAGGAAGAAGCACCGTCTTTCAATACGCCTGTGTTGGTGATGAGAAATACGACGGAACGCCCAGAGGCGATTGAAGCTGGTTGTGCTCAGCTTGTGGGCACGGATACTGCCAATATTATTGCCGCAGCCAATAATGCGCTCTCAGGAGTGTTCTCATTGGAAGGCGTCCAAAACCCCTTCGGTGATGGAACCGCATCAGACCAGATTGTAGCGTGCGTTGAAGCAGCGCTCTTCCCGCATCTGCAAGAAGAAGTGGCCTGATACTCACGAGCGTTTAACTGATCATCGGGCAGGTAGAGCGAGGGTGCTTTACCTGCCCGATTTGCATTTCGTTTTCGGCTCCCATTGGGGCCATCTATTACTTTCATGGCGTAGATCACTACGTGTGTTTTAACGATACGCTATCCCTCGTTATCCTTGTCCCTTCATAGTCTCTAGACTTTTACAGGTGAATATTGTTCACTTGTCGCTACGTAATTCCGCGCAGTTCCAGAATAATAACAGGAAAGAACATGCTGGAAACGGAGCGTATAACGCGAACGCAACAATACCGTGCTCTTGGTCTGAGCACCGGTGCCTTTACGGTGTGCTTTGCGGTCTGGACGATTTTTTCAATCATTGGCGTAAAGATTAAGCAGGAGTTCGGGCTTAACGAGTCCCAGTTCGGTCTGCTTGTTGCAACACCTGTGCTAACCGGCTCCATCAGCCGCATTTTCCTTGGCATCATTACAGAGCGGTACGGCGGGCGCGTGGTCTTCGCTCTGCAAATGCTCTTCACCGCCGTGTGCGTGTGGCTTCTGACCTCCGCTCATTCCTATGAAATGTTTCTCGTAGCCGCCCTCGGTCTTGGCCTTGCTGGTGGTTCCTTCATTATCGGTGTTGCCTATGTCTCCCGTTGGTTTCCAAAGGAAGAGCAGGGCACAGCCCTTGGTATTTTCGGTGTCGGGAACGTCGGTGCAGCCGTTACCAACTTCGTTGCGCCGTTTCTTGTAGTTTCGCTGGGGTGGGAAGGCACTGCCCACGTCTATGCGGTGGTTCTGGTCATCACAGCAATTATCTTCTTCGTTTTCTCCAAGGATGATCCTGTTCACGCACAGCACTTGAAGACAGGTGACACCGCGCCTTCCATAGCCTCGCAAATGGCACCGCTAAAGAAGATGCAGGTTTGGCGTTTTGCCACCTATTACTTCTTCGTGTTCGGCGGCTTTGTAGCGCTCGCTTCATTCCTACCACGCTATTATGTCGGCGCTTATGCATTGCCGCTTACGACAGCAGGCGTGCTGGCAGGCCTTTATTCCATGCCGGGTTCCGTGTTCCGCGCACTGGGCGGCTGGCTTTCAGACAAGTGGGGCGCACGGCTGGTGATGTACATCACCTTCATAGTCTCCCTCATTTGCCTTTTCGTTATGAGCTACCCGCAAACGGCCTATACCGTGACGGGGATAGACAGCCAGATAACGTTCCAGTTTACTGTTGGTCTTCCGCTCTTTGTTATCTTGTCGGTGGTGCTCGGCTTTGTTATGAGCCTTGGTAAAGCAGCTGTATTCAAACACATACCCGTCTACTACCCGCAGCACGTTGGCGCCGTTGGCGGGCTTGTAGGCATGATTGGCGGTTTAGGCGGCTTCTTCTTACCCATCGCTTTTGGCGCACTTTTAGACATTACAGGCGTATGGACCGTTCCGTTCATGCTGCTGTTCATCATCGTGGCGATATCGACAATTTGGATGCATGTGGCGATCCGCATGATGGAAAAGCGCCGCCACCCAAGCCTCATCCAAGAGACAGAACTTTCGGATTTACCTGAAAAACCTGAGGACGACGGAGGCCAAAACGCCTCTGGTATCTCGGCCAAAGCCAGCCCGGCAGAATAGCCAAGAATAAACGGGCAGGCTTGGTTTTGGGATCTAAAAACGAGGGACCAAACCTATGGAAACAGCTCCCAGTCAAACGGGCCAGAGCAAATACGTTTTGCAAGACTGGCGTCCTGAAGACGAGGCGTTCTGGCACGAACAGGGACGGCACATAGCCAAACGCAATCTCTGGATATCCATCCCATGCCTTCTTCTGGCATTTTCTGTTTGGATGGTCTGGTCCGTTGTGGTGGCACAGCTTCCGGCAATCGGGTTTGATTTCTCCGTTGATGAGCGCTTCTGGCTCGCCGCGCTTCCCGGTCTTTCCGGCGCTACACTGCGCATTTTCTATGGGTTCATGGTTCCCATCTTCGGCGGTCGTAAATGGACGACGCTTTCGACAGCATCGCTCCTAATTCCAGCAATCGGAATGGGCTTGGCGATCCAGAACCCTGACAGCTCCTATTTCACATTCTTCATTCTGGCGCTGTTCTGCGGCTTCGGCGGCGGCAACTTTGCTTCTTCCATGGCAAATATTGCGTACTTCTTCCCGAAGAAAGAAAAGGGCAACGCCCTTGCTCTTAATGCAGGACTTGGAAACCTTGGCGTGTCCGTCATGCAGTTTTTGGTGCCGCTGGTGGTAACTGCCGGTGTGTTTGGCGCTATCGGTGGGTCTTCCCAAACATTGGCAAATGGAGATGAAGTCTGGCTACAGAACGCCGGTTTCATCTGGGTACCGTTTATTGTTGTCTCCACGCTGGCTGCATGGTTCGGTATGAATGATATTGCCGATGCAAAAGCCAGTTTTGCCGAACAGTCGGTCATCTTTAAGCGCAAACACAACTGGATCATGTGTGTGCTCTACACCGGAACATTCGGCAGCTTCATCGGCTATTCAGCTGGTTTTCCGCTTCTCATGAAAATCCAGTTTCCAGAAGTCGATGCCCTTCAGTTAGCGTTCCTAGGTCCGTTCGTTGGTGCAATAAGCCGCGCAGCGACAGGCTGGATTTCAGACAAGTTCGGCGGCGGCCGTGTAACCTTCTGGACCTTCTTTGGAATGATCATCGCCGTTTACGGTGTCATCTTCTTCCTTCCAAACGAAGGGCAGGGCGGCAGTTTCATCGGCTTCTTTGCCTGCTTTATGGCGCTGTTCTTCCTAACTGGTGTTGGTAACGCGTCCACCTTCCAGATGATCCCAACCATCATGGGACAGGAAGTGAAGCGGCTGATGCCTGATCTGGAAGGGGCGGCTTACCGTAAGCAATCCGAAATGGAAAGCTCTGCGATCATCGCCTTTACATCGGCCATCGCAGCCTATGGCGCGTTCTTCATACCCAAGGCGTACGGCTCCTCCATTGAGCTGACCGGCAGCGTAGATGCTGCACTATGGGCCTTCCTGATTTTCTACGTGATCTGCCTTGCAATCACCTATGCGTTCTACAGCCGTAAGAACGCGCCGGTGCCGTGCTAAGCGGCCTTTGAGGGAGAAAAATCCATGTCTTCGATTTTGGAAAGACTGAACTTTCTAACTAGGGGCGAAAAGGAAAAGTTCGCAGGCGGTCATGGCATTACGACCAATGAAAGCCGCGAATGGGAGGACGCCTACCGCAAGCGCTGGCAACACGACAAGATTGTTCGCTCCACGCATGGTGCCAACTGCACAGGGTCATGCTCGTGGAAAATCTACGTCAAAGGCGGCATTGTGACATGGGAAACCCAGCAAACGGACTACCCGCGCACGCGCCCTGATCTGCCAAACCATGAACCTCGTGGCTGTTCTCGCGGGGCCAGCTATTCTTGGTACATGTACTCCGCCAACCGCGTGAAGTATCCGCTTATCCGCTCGCGCCTTTTGAAGCTTTGGCGCAAAGAGCGGGAGGACAAATCCCCCGTTCAGGCTTGGGCTGCAATTCAGTCCGATAAGGTGAAGCGTACCGACTATACCTCTATGCGTGGCCTCGGCGGCTTCGTGCGGGCCCATTGGGAAGAGGTCAACGAAATCATAGCAGCAGCGAATGCCTACACGGCGAAGAAGTGGGGGCCGGACCGTGTGATCGGCTTCTCTCCAATTCCTGCTATGTCCATGGTTTCCTACGCTGCTGGTTCCCGCTACCTATCGCTTCTGGGCGGCACCTGTATGTCGTTTTACGACTGGTACTGCGACCTCCCACCAGCTTCTCCAATGACATGGGGCGAGCAGACGGATGTGCCGGAATCTGCGGATTGGTATAACGCGGGCTTCCTCATGCTATGGGGCTCCAACGTACCGCAAACCCGCACGCCAGATGCGCACTTTTATACCGAGGTCCGCTACAAGGGCACCAAGTCGGTTGTTGTTTCGCCGGATTATTCAGAGGCCGCCAAGTTCTCCGATATGTGGCTTCACCCCAAGCAGGGCACTGATGCAGCGCTAGCGCTTGCTATGGGCCATGTGATCCTTCGCGAATTCCATATCGACAACAAGAGCGAATACTTCACCGACTACTGCCGCCGTTACACTGACATGCCGATGCTGGTGCGACTTGTAGAAAAAGACGGTCACTATGTGCCTGAACGCCTGCTTCGCGCATCCGACTTTGCCTCTGAACTTGGAGAGTCCAACAACGGCGACTGGAAGACTGTCGCCATTGATGAGGAAATCGGCCATGCCGTGACCCCGTGTGGTTCTGTCGGGTTTAGATGGGGCGAAAAGGGTAAGTGGAACCTTGAGGAGAAGGATGGCAAGGGCAGCGATGTACGCCTCAAGCTCTCCCTCATTGAAGCGATTGATCACGATGAGGTTGTCGATACAGCGTTCCCTTATTTCGGAAACCGTGAGCATGATCACTTCAAGGGTACGGACCATGACAGCGTCCTAATGCGAAAAGTGCCTGCAAAGCGGGTTAAGCTTAAGGATGGCGACGGCCTTGTTGCCACGGTGTTTGATCTGTTTATCGCCAACTACGGCATTGATCGTGGCTTGGGTGATGACAACAGCGCGACAACCTATGAGGAAAACAAGCCTTACACCCCTGCATGGGCAGAGCAAATTACCGGCGTAAGCGCAGACCAGATTGTGACCGTTGCAAGAGAGTTTGCAAGCAACGCCGATAAAACGAATGGCCGGTCCATGGTCATCCTCGGTGCTGGTATCAATCACTGGTACCACATGGATATGAATTACCGCGGCATCATCAACCTGCTGATTATGTGTGGCTGTATCGGTCAATCCGGCGGTGGCTGGAGCCACTACGTCGGGCAGGAAAAGCTACGCCCGCAAACAGGCTGGTTACCGCTTGCGTTTGCCCTTGATTGGGCGCGACCACCTCGGCAGATGAATTCGACTTCGTTCTTCTATGCCCACACGGATCAGTGGCGTTATGAAACGCTGAAAGTGGATGAAATCTTGTCGCCTACAGCTCCCGACGGGGACTGGGATGCGACGCTGATTGACTACAACATCCGCGCAGAGCGTATGGGTTGGTTACCTTCAGCGCCTCAGCTAAAGACGAATTCTCTAACCATCGCCGGAAAGGCCGATGCGGAAGGAAAAGAGGTAAAGGACTATGTGGCAGACGCCTTGAAAGAGGGCTCTCTCAATATGTCCTGCGAGGATCCCGATGACGAACATAACTGGCCGCGTAATTTGTTCGTGTGGCGCTCAAACCTGCTGGGTTCATCCGGCAAGGGGCATGAGTACTTCCTCAAGCACCTTCTAGGCACATCCCATGGTGTGATGGGTAAAGACCTTGGCGAAGAGGGGGCGCAGCGCTCAAAATTCGTGAAGTGGCATGAAAACGCGCCAGAAGGAAAACTCGATCTTCTCGTCACACTGGACTTTAGAATGTCCACCACCTGCGTTTACTCCGATATCGTTTTGCCAACAGCAACTTGGTACGAAAAGAACGATCTCAATACCTCGGATATGCACCCATTCATTCACCCGCTTACAAGCGCGGCGGACCCTGCGTGGCAAGCAAGGACAGACTGGGACATCTTTAAAGGTATCGCGGAAGCATTCTCAGAAGTAGCGCCAGAAATTCTTGGCGTCGAGAAGGATGTTGTTCTCGTTCCCATCCAGCACGATACAGCCGCAGAGCTTGCCCAGCCATTCGATGTGAAGGATTGGAAACTGGGTGAAACAGAGCCGATACCGGGCAAGACCATGCCGGCAGTTGCTGTTGTTGAGCGTGATTATCCTAATCTCTACAAACGCTTTACAGCTCTGGGTCCGCTTCTCGATAAGCTCGGAAATGGCGGTAAAGGCATTAGCTGGAATACAGAGACAGAAGTTGACCTTCTGGGCCGTCTGAACGGCGTAGAAACAGCAGAAGGGCCAACCAAGGGCAGACCGCGTATCCATAGCGACGTCGATGCTACCGAGGTGATCTTGTCTCTCGCGCCAGAGACAAACGGTGAGGTTGCCGTGAAGGCGTGGGAAGCGTTGTCGCAGGCCACGGGGCGTGAGCATGCCCACCTTGCGATCCATAAAGAAGACGAGAAAATCCGCTTCCGCGATATCATCGCACAGCCTCGCAAGATCATCTCATCGCCCACATGGTCAGGACTTGAGTCTGAAAAGGTCTGTTACAACGCGGGCTACACCAATGTGCATGAGTTGATCCCATGGCGAACGCTCACAGGCCGTCAGCAGCTCTATCAAGATCACCTCTGGATGAGAGCGTTCGGTGAAGGCTTCTGCGTCTACCGGCCGCCAATCGATACAAAGAGTATCACCGCAGAACTGCTGGAAAAAACCAGCGAAGACCGTCAAGTGGTGCTCAACTTCATTACCCCGCACCAAAAGTGGGGCATCCACTCAACGTACACAGATAATCTCCTTATGCTGACGCTCAATCGCGGTGGTCCAGTTATCTGGATATCCGAGGTCGATGCGAAAAAGGCAGAGATTGAAGATAACGACTGGGTCGAACTTTATAACAGCAACGGTGCCATTGTTGCCCGTGCCGTTGTTTCCCAGCGCATCAAAGAAGGTACGACCTTCATGTACCACGCGCAGGAAAAGATCGTGAACACGCCCGGTTCCAAACTAACCGGACAGCGCGGCGGTATCCATAACTCCGTAACACGCGCCGTGGTGAAACCAACTCACATGATTGGCGGTTATGCCCATCAGGCCTACGGATTCAACTACTACGGAACCGTTGGCTCCAACCGCGATGAATTTGTTGTCGTCCGCAAGCTCACTGAAGTCGACTGGCTTGATGATGAGGGTCGGGACGAAGGTGGCATCAACGAGGAGGCTGCAGAATGAAGATCCGCGCACAAATCGGCATGGTGCTTAACCTCGACAAATGCATCGGCTGCCACACCTGCTCGGTGACCTGTAAGAACGTTTGGACCAATCGCGAGGGCGTTGAATACGCGTGGTTTAACAACGTGGAAACCAAGCCCGGCATTGGTTACCCCAAAGAGTGGGAGAACCAGAAGAAATGGAAAGGCGGCTGGATTAGAAAGCGCAATGGCAAAATCCAGCCACGCATTGGTGCCAAGTGGCGCATCCTTGCCAACATCTTCGCAAATCCAAACCTACCGGAAATCGACGACTACTATGAGCCGTTTGATTACGACTACGACCATCTGCAAAGCGCACCGGAGGGCAAGGCCTTTCCGACCGCGCGGCCTCGTTCCCAGATTAGCGGCGAGCGGATGCAAAAGATCGAATGGGGACCAAACTGGGAAGAAATTCTCGGCGGTGAGTTTGAAAAGCGTTCCAAGGATATCAACTTCGAAGGCGTAGAAAAGGAAATCTACGGGCAGTTTGAAAACACCTTCATGATGTACCTGCCACGCCTTTGCGAGCACTGCTTGAATCCGGCCTGTGTAGCAGCATGCCCATCCGGTGCGATCTATAAGCGTGAGGACGATGGCATCGTTCTCATCGATCAGGACCAGTGCCGCGGCTGGCGCATGTGTGTATCCGGCTGTCCATATAAAAAGATCTATTACAACTGGTCCTCCGGCAAATCCGAAAAGTGCGTTTTCTGTTATCCGCGTATCGAGGTTGGGCAGCCGACGGTCTGCTCGGAAACGTGCGTGGGACGCATCAGATATCTCGGCGTTATTCTTTACGATGCAGATCGCATTGAAGAAGCCGCATCGGCAAAAGACGAGCGCGACCTTTACGAAGAGCAGCTTGATATCTTCCTAGATCCGAATGACCCGAAGGTTCGGGCTCAGGCGCGGGAAGATGGTGTACCAGAAGCATGGCTGGAAGCAGCAAAACACTCTCCAGTCTACAAAATGGCGATGGACTGGAAAGTCGCGTTCCCTCTGCATCCAGAATACAGAACCCTTCCAATGGTCTGGTACATTCCGCCGCTATCTCCAATTCAGTCCGCTGCGGAATCTGGAAAGATGGGCCTTGATGGTGCTTTGCCGGATGTCCGTTCTTTGCGCATTCCGGTCCGCTACCTTGCAAACATGCTGACAGCTGGTAAGGAAGCTCCAATTGTTTCTGCACTGGAACGCATGATGGCCATGCGTGCCTATATGCGGTCAAAAACAGTTGATGGCGTCATCGACAATAGCATTGCCGAGCAAGTCGGCCTGACGGGCGAAATGATTGAAGACATGTACCACGTAATGGCAATCGCCAATTACGAGGACCGTTTCGTCATCCCGACCAGCCACCGCGAAATCAGCGAGGATGCTTACGACTTGCGTGGCTCCTGTGGCTTTACCTTTGGCAATGGCTGTTCAAGCGGAGATCAGCAGCAAGATCTGTTCGGCGCAAAACGTCCTCGTACGGTTCAAACGCCAACCGATGTATTCAAGGAGCACCAGAAATGAGAGTAGCTCTGAAAATTACATCGCTCTTGCTGTCCTATCCAGATGCAGAGATGAAGCGTGAAGCTGGCAACCTCATCAAGGTCGTCGAGGATGACCAGTCGATCACCGATACCGCGCGTACGGCGCTCATCAGACTTTTGAAGCAGTTTGAGGAACGTGACTTGATGGACCTTCAGGAACGCTACGTGTTCCTGTTCGACCGTACGCGCACGCTATCCCTTCATCTGTTTGAACATGTGCATGGTGAAAGCCGTGAGCGGGGTCAGGCACTGGTTGATCTTATGGCGACTTATGAACGTGCCGGCTTTTATATCGACACAGAGGAACTACCGGACTTCCTGCCGCTCTTCTTAGAATTTCTATCCCAAGCGCCGGAGGACGAGGCAAAGGACTTCCTTAGCCAGATCGCCCATATCCTCACAGCGCTTCAAGAGCGGCTGAAAAAACGAGGATCAGCCTATCAAAATGCCTTCATCGCGCTTTTGAGCCTTGCACGGGCAAAGCCCGAGGCCGCCCTCGTTCGTGAGCTTCTTGATAGACCTGAGCACGATCCCGACGATTTGGAAGCGCTCGATAATGTCTGGGAGGAGGAAGCTGTCACATTCGGGGGCGGAGCGGGAGAGAACGCTTGCGGTCCTGACAGGATCGACCGGCGTATGCGCGCGCACATGCGCGATCCACGAAATCCATAGGGCACAAGGGAGAGGCTGTTATGGCTGACTACATCAACACAATGCTCTTCGGCATATACCCCTACATAGCGCTTGTGGTTCTGCTAGTTGGAACCATTGTGCGATATGACGTGGACCCATATTCGTGGCGCTCCGGTTCAAGCCAGTTGCTAAGGCGCAAGCAACTGGTAATCGGCTCCATATGCTTCCACACTGGCGTGCTGGTCATCCTTCTTGGCCATGTGGTCGGCCTGCTGACACCGATCTTCATTTTTGAAGCCTTCGGTATCTCCCATGGCGCCAAACAGGTGCTTGCAGTGGTTGTTGGCGGTATCGCGGGTGTTCTGGCCCTCTTTGGGGCCACCTTGCTTGCCCATAGACGGCTTTACGATGCGCGCATTCGAGCCAATTCTACCTTCTCGGATAATATGATCATTATCCTTCTCTGGATCCAGTTGGTACTTGGCTTGATGACGATCCCTATCTCGCTTCAGCATCTGGACGGTAGTGAGATGGTCAAGTTCATGAGTTGGGCACAAGGCATCTTTACCTTCAACTCGGAAGCGTCATCCTACGTTCAGGGCGCCTCCATCATCTTTAAACTTCATCTGCTGCTTGGCATGACGATCCTGCTTTTGTTCCCGTTTACAAGGCTCGTTCATATGCTGTCGGTTCCAATCTGGTTCATGCTCCGCCCGGGCTATCAGATTGTACGGGGTCGCCAAAAGCAGCAAGCTGTTTCACCTCGTCGTCGCGCTCGCCGCGAAACGCCGCCAGAAGCACCCGCGGAGTAATTTATGGTCAACATCTACAAGAACCCGACGCTCGAAACACAGGGTGACTGCGGTTGTGGCTCCGCTGAAAGAGCCTGCTGTAAAGCCGATACCTCCCGCCCTTTGAGCGGACTGGGGGAGGTTGAGGTAAACGGCAAGAGTATCGCCGAAGAAGATATAATGCGCGAGGCTCAGCATCACCCATCTGACTCTCCTGGCGGTGCCTTGGCAGAAGCCGCTAGAGCCTTAGTCATACGCGAACTCCTGTTGCAGGAAGCTGCACGTTTAGGCGTTCGCCCTAGCGATCATGAAGATGACGAGGAGATGCAGCAGACCGATGAGGAGGCGCTTATCTCTGCGCTGCTGGAACAGGAGGTGATAGTGCCTTCAGCTAGCGAAGTAGAGTGCAAACGCTTTTATGAAAATAACCCGCAGAAGTTCTCTACCAGCCCTTTATACGAAGCGCGGCACATTCTGTTGATCGCTCATGTCGATGACAGCGCGAAAAGAGAAGAGCAAAGGCAAAAGGCGGAGGAACTTGTAGCCGTTTTGAAAGCAGAGCCACACCGATTTGGCGAATTTGCCGCTGAATACTCCGCTTGTAACTCTGCAAAGGACGGAGGTCGCTTGGGGCAAATAACGCGCGGCGATACCGCACCAGCATTTGAAAAGGCACTGGATGCAATGGATGTTGGTTCTATGAGCCAATACCCTATAGAGACCCAGTTCGGCTTCCATGTAATTGCGCTAGACAATAAGGAAGAGGGGCGGCTTCTTCCCTATGAGCAGGTCCAGTCACGCATATCCGAATGGCTGGAGGCTGGTAGCTGGACGAAGGCCGTGTCCCAATACATTGGCATTCTAGCAGGTCTTGCAGAAATTAAGGGCATAGAGCTGGAAAAGACTATGGGCCCGCTCGTGCAATAAAGAAGAAGATGGAACGCCCAAGGGCGTTCTACTCCTTCTTATCCGTATCTTCGTCATCTTCCTCCACATCAACGCCGCCAGAAAGAGGCTCCACCGCTTCTGCCTCACGTTCCTCGTCAGGGGTGATATTGGCAGATCCCTTGGGCGGATAATCGAGTGTGTCTTTGATCTCATCAAAATGTTTGCGATCAAACGCAGGAAACGGCAGTTTGCCTCGGCTCCGCAAGGTGCGAATGCTGCTCTCCGCCTTCTTGGTTTGTGTTTCATCAAGCCCGTCATCACGGCCCATGTAGAGCGTGGAGGACGGGAAGGCGAAGCCGGTTCCAGCTTCTTCAATAATGTCGATGATGCGCAAAAAGACATCTTCTCGGACAGCGTAAAACTCGTTCCACTCCTGAACCAGCGCATATATGCGAAGGTTGACGTGAAGAGATGAATCTCCAAACCCGAACAAACGCGTTCTCACTGTATCGCTGTCGATAGAGGGGTGAGCGATGCACATCTCGTTTATTTTCATCATCACATAGCGCAGTTGATCTGCTGAGGTCTCGTAGCGCAGTGTTAGCGTCTCGTTGATCATCATCACATCACACTTGGCCCAGTTGGTAATCTGCATATTGGCAAGCTGTGCGTTGGGTATAGAGATCACAGTTCGGTCCAAGGCCCGAACCTGAGTGGAGCGAATGCCGATGGATTCCACGATGCCGCCAGTATCCGAGAATATGCAGTAGTCGCCGACCCGAACCGGACGATCGATGTACAAAATGAAGCTGGCTATGAGGTTTTCCAACGTTGGCCGAATGGCAAGGGCGACGGCCAGACCTCCAATGCCAAGACCAGCCAGAAGGCTCATGACCGGTAGGCCTAAGTCCTGTGCTCCAACCCCAATGATAACAATGGCACCGGTTACGCCCAGAATGTGAGCAAGAAGGCGTAGCAGGTTGGCATCAAGGCTCTCCTCCTTGATATGGGGCGCCATAACAATTGCTTCGATAAGCGCATGAACGATAAGCCAGAAAATCCACGCTGCTATCAATGCCTGAAGGATGATTTCTGTTGTCTCGATATAGTTGGCGAAACGACCGAAGACATTGACCTCTAGAAGGAAAAATCCCCTGAGAAACGTAATGAACCCAAGCAAAAGCAAGGGAAGGATTAACCGCATCAGGTAGTTACTTAGCGAACGCTCATGCAGCTTGGAAGTTACAAAACGCTGTAGGAGCAAAATCGCTCCACCTACAATTATAACCGCTGTGAGCGTGACAAGTATCTTCCAAAGTGGAGTGTCCCACCACAGCACTTTCATAGGCGCTGGAATGCCTTGAATGAAGGCAGGTGGAAATAAAGGGCCTGCAAACTGGGGCAAATAGTTTACCCAGCTTTCAATATCCAGCCGTGTCTTTAACGGGTAGGTCGCAATACCGCGGGCAAAGCGGGGCGCGGTTATATGGGTAAGAGGCCCGAATAGATATTCGCCTTGTCGCTCTCCCTCTGACACCCGTCTCAGCTTTAGCGGGGTTTCGGGTATGCGGTAGGTGTCTTCCTTGAGTTCGGAGACCTTATCTATACCGGGTAATTTGCCTTGCGGTGGTGGCTCGATCCTTCCCAGAATATCGAGCACAAAAGCAATTGTTTCCAACCCTTCCTGACTTTGAAGCCCGCTCGGCACTTGGCTAAGATCAATGAGATTAACGAGCTGTGCCGCCAGTAGCCGCGCTTGGTCTGCCAGTGTGTCACTAGGGTTAAGGTTATAAGCCAGCAGTGTGTATTCCAGCTGCTCCCGTAATCGCCGGAAAGTCGCCATCGTGTCTTTGGGGCTATCCGTCTTGATCGGGGCAATGGAGACTTCAACATTCAAAATATCCTGCACCTCATGGGGTGGTGCAGAGAGCTGGCTGTGGGCCGGCGTGCTTTCAAAAAATACAGCAATGAATAGCGTGCAGACCACGGTCAAACAGGAGAGATACGGCGGCTTTGCCGTTTTGCTTCGCATTTTGCTAAAGTAATTTTGCATATTACTAAGCTTTTCTTCTAATTTATCTATCTATTGTATCTTATCACTCTTGTATTTTATGAGAGTTAACAGTGGTGTATGTCTTATTTGTCGATTTCATAAAGATAAATATGCTAATTAATATTGATATTATTCTGTCTGTATGGCGTATTTATTACGTAATCACTTCTGTGGTCTAAGAGGTGATCTTGGTCTTGTGAAAGATGTAACAGATGGCTGACACAAATAATAATAACGGTAGTACTGAAGACGCTCGCACCACACGAACCAACCAGACGACGGTACAGACAGTTGGTAATGCCTATTCAAACAGTGCATTCACCGACAGCGTACAAGGCGCGGAAACGGCTCGGGTGATCGATGTTGGATCGCTACTGGATTTCGATTTTTATCGTCAACATGCTGCATCAACTCAAGGCCAAGAGGGCGGTGCAGAACAGGGTGCGTCTTCAAACATCACCATCAACTTCGGCTTCCTGCCTCCAAGCGTATTGGCAAGTGTCGGCCTGCTTGGGGAGAACGGTGTCTGGACAGGAACCATAGAACAAGCCGAGCAACTTGAAATCGCCCTGCCATCCGATTTCGAAGGCATCGTTACAGGTCAGCTCCCATTGGAAGTTGATGGATCCATCAGTCATGGAAAATTTCACATTGATGTTGGGCCGGTTACGACAACAAACCTTCTAGCGGTTGATCCCTCGCTGGATGGACAAGGTGGCAATGTGTCCCTTGGAGACGTGCTAAATCTTCCAGAGCAGGACGCGACCGAGCTTGGAAATGCCGAGGGGCTTTCTGTTCGCCTGGGTGGCCTGTCTGAAGGTATGGACAGCGAAGATGGAACGTACCTTGGCGATGGCGTTTGGGAGTTTAGCGGTCTTTGGTCAGATCTCAGTGAGTTCACGCTGAGCTTTTCTGATGGGTACGATGCCTCTTCATCAATAACGGTTGAGATTACCAAATCCTTCGCTCATGGCTTCGAGGTGTTCATCCCACTTGAAGATTATGACGCAGTCGAAGGTGAGATCGAGGTTGGCGTAACGGGGGCCATGGACCTGAGCGGCTCTAAGCCTGCGATTATTGTAGGTGAGGGCGATGATGCTGGCCTTTCCATCCGTCTGGCAGACTATCTTGGCGCTCGCGTGACCGACGAAGATGGCTCTGAAGAAATCACCCGCATCGAAATTCGTCTGTCGGGCTTACCTGATGGCGCACGCCTTTCAGATGACGGCGGCGCCTCTTTTAACGCCGGTCAAATGTCTGGCGGCATCCTGACCTATGAGGGCGATGCAGATAGCTTTGCGAACCTCATCCTTTCCCTTCCGCCGGATTTTGCGACGGGAGCATCAGCGATTAGTGGCCTCTTTAGCGCCTACACCAACGAATACGGTCGTGGAACGCAGGGCTTTGATATCCGCGTAGCGCCGGAAGCAGATATTGAACTGTCGGCGCAAAATGTCGTCGCTCAGGAAGAAACCGGCGCAGGCGGTACAACGGTAGAACTCAAGATCGACGCTGCAATTACCGATGCGGATCTTTCTGAAGGTAATGCAGATACGCCAAACACGGTGACGATCATCTTTGATCGCCTGCCAGAAGGCACCACAGCAAATGGCGGTATCCTTGATGTAGATGGTCTGACATGGACAGGCTCGATCAATGAAGCCAACGCGCTCTCGCTAACGTTTCCGGAGGATTATTCCACCACCGCCAAGCAAGTGGCCTTTGGCGACAACCTGATAGTAAACGGCTCCTTTGAGCAGACACATGTAGGTGACACAGACTGGGGCTCCTTCACCGGCGGCGATGGCGTGCCGGGTTGGAGCGGTGAGCGGGTTGAGATCCAAAATACCCATTGGGGCCATAAGGCCTCTAACGGCTCGCAATGGCTAGAGCTTGATGCTGAACTTGGCGTTGATACCGTTTCTCAGGATATCCATACCGATGCGGGTACGCAGTACCAGCTCAGCTTTGATGTTTCGACCCGCTTTTTCAATTCCAGCACCTTTGATGTGAGTTGGAACGGGGAGGTGATTTCAACCGTTATTCCCGAAGGTCGGGAGTGGGAAACCATTACCCTTACTGTCGAGGGAACTGGCGGTGTAGACCGGCTCGCCTTTACCGAAATGGCCTCGCAAGATAGCTGCTTTGGTGCGTTCATCGATAATGTGAAGTTGTTCGAAGCAATCGTCATGGACGAAGCGCCTATCGTTATGCGCACAACCGTCCAGACCCCAGAGGGCGCAAAGCGAACCACGACGACGCTGGAAGTCAAACCAACCCACGATATCGTCATTGATCAGGAAGCAGAAATCTTTCAGGAAACGGACGAGGCACTGGTCCTATCCCTTTCAGAGATAGTGTCTGTTAAGTCAACAGATGCTGACGGCTCCGAGATAATCGAGAGCATCACCATCAACCTAAATGGCTTGCCTGATGGTACGCTCGTAAGCGCAGGTACACTTCAGCAAAACGGGTCATTCTCCTTTACCGGCACGACAACTGAATTCGCGTCTTTGACGATTATGCTGCCCAAGGATTATTCAACGCAAAACCCAGCAGCGCAGATTGTTGGTACGGTTTCCGCTAAATCCAACGAAGGCCAAACAAGTGCTTATCCAGTGTCCATCACAGTTGAAAGTGAAGGGGATATAGCCCTTTCCTACAGTGATGCGATGACAATGGACGGCGAGAGCGCAACCATTGCCTTGAGCGAAACGGGCACTGGTGATCAGCGTTTGGAAATCGTGCTTTCTGACTATCTTGAGGCTGCTGCGACAGATGCCGACCTTTCAGAAAGTCTGATTGATTATTCTGTCTCCCTTACAGGTCTACCGGCTGATTTCGAGTATTCGACAGATGGTGGCGTTACTTTCCAAAAGGCGACCGTAGAGAACGGAGAATGGTCGTTTACTGGCCCTGCTAGTGACTTTGCTGACCTCGTGGTGTCGCTACCGCCTGACTATTCAACAACCTCTCCCAATGCGCCGATTTCAGGAAGCTTTGCCGCCACTACAGATGAAGGCGGGCAAGCGTCTATTCCGTTTGGCGTATCGGTAGAGCATCAGGCCGATATCTCAATGAGCGCCGATGATAGCGCGGGTACAGAAGATAGCAGCGGTGTTGGGGCTTCGGTTCATCTAGGTTTGAACTTTGCAATCACCGATCGCGACCTATCTGAGGGCGATGGCGATACACCCGATACCGTGCGGATTGAATTCGATCGCCTGCCGGATGGAACAACCGCGAATGCGGGTAATCTTGACGTAGACGGTTTGAGCTGGACAGGATCAGTCAACCAAGCAAATGCGCTCACGCTAACGTTTCCGGAGCACTATTCCAGCACCCATGAGGTCGTTCTAAAGGGCGGGAACCTGCTTACTGATGGTTCTTTTGAAGCGCCGGACGTTGGCCAACAAGGTTGGGCAAGTTTTGAAAATGGTGATGGCGTAACCGGCTGGCAGGGTGAGCGCATCGAAATCCAGAAAGAGCATTGGGCACATGACGCCAGTGAAGGGCGCCAGTGGCTGGAGCTTGATGCAGAACGTGAAGTCGATAGCGTTTATCAGGATGTCCAAACGGAGCGCGGTACTGATTACCAGCTATCTTTTGACGTTTCTACGCGTTTCTTGGAAAGCAGCGGTTTCGAAGTTTCGTGGAATGGTGAGCTTGTCGAAACTGTTGAGCCAAGTGGCCGCGACTGGACAACAGTGACGCTAACAGTGCAGGGCACGGGCGGTATGGACCGGCTGGCCTTCACTGAGCTCGAACATCAAAACGATGCTCTGGGCGCCTTCATAGACAACGTGCAGCTAATTGAGACGGAACTGGTGGAAACCGGTCCAATCACGCTGAACAGTACGCTCACAACCTCTGAAGGTTCAAACACCATCACCTCGACCGTCGAGGTTATCGCTACGCAGGATATCGCTTTTGATGGTGATACCGTAGCGCTTGCTGAGACCGATGATACTGTCACGTTTACTCTATCTGACTACGTGAAGGTCGGAATTGAAGACACTGACTTCTCAGAGGTGCTGGAAACGGTCACCATCAAGATCGATGGTCTGCCTAGTGGGGCGACAACCTCGCATGGCCAAATCGACGGAGCGGGTACGCTCACGTTTGAAGGAACGTTACAAGACTATCTTGACCTAGCAATCTCTTTGCCGAAGGACTTCTCAACCCAGAACCCCGCAACAAGTATCGCAGGTACAATCACCGCAAAGTCAAACGAAGGCCAAGGAGACCTCCACGCCTTCTCGATCACCGTTTCTCAAGAAGCGGACCTCTCACTCGACTACACCGACAATGTTTTGCAGAGTGACGAAGGTGCGTTTATCCGCCTAGCCCATACAGATACGCAGGGGCAAGAGATCGAGCTTCGAATTGAAGATTACTTCATACCTCAGGCGATCGATATCGATGGATCTGAAAGCCTTACGACCATCTCGCTTAGCCTTGGTGGTTTGCCTAGTGGTAGCACGTTTTCTACCGATGGCGGCCAGACCTATCTGGATGGTGCGATAACAAATGGTGAGCTGAACTTCACTGGTTCGGCTGAACTCTACTCATCGCTCGTATTGTATCTTCCGCCTGTTAACTCTTCGTCTCAGCCTTTTGAAATTACAGGTGATTTGATCGCTCGCACTGATGAAGGCGGCGTTGAGAGCTTACCGATTAAAATCGTCAACGACCGGATCATTGAGGATGCTGTCACGCAAGAAGACGCGGACGGGGTTGGCGTTAGTGTCGACGTCGGTTTCTCCGTTTCAAGCGCGCATGTTGGTGAGATCGGCGATAACTGGGATACGCCAAACACGGTGACCATCAAGTTCGACCGTTTACCGGAAGGCTCGAGCGTCAATACCGGATACCTTGATGCCGATAGTCTCAGCTGGACCGGCTCAATCAATGAAGCCAATGCCCTTGAACTACAGTTGCCTGAGGATTTTGCCACCAATAACTTCTACGAGGTGAACGGCGAGAACCTGATCGTCAATGGCTCCTTTGAAGACGCGGACTTACAAGGCAGGTCTTGGGGGTCATTCGACGAAGGTGAAGGCGTTGCAGGCTGGCAGGGTACGCGTATTGAAATTCAGGACGAGGGCCTTGGTTACTACGCAACAGATGGCCGCCAATGGCTGGAACTTGATGCAGAGCGTGAAGTCGACACGATCTATCAGGATGTGCAGACCACAGAAGGCGCGCTATACGAGCTGAGCTTCGACGTATCAACACGCGTTTGGAACTCAAGTAATTTCGAAGTTGCGTGGAACGGTGAAGCGCAAACAACCGTTATTCCTAAGTGGGGAGAAGGCTGGACCACGGTTACCTTGCAGGTCGAAGGAACCGGTGGCCTTGATCGCTTGTCATTCACTGAAGATGCTAGTCAAAACAATGCCTTCGGCGCACTTATTGATAATGTGGTTCTACGCGAGCTAGAGGTGATCGAAAGCAAACCAATCGAATTGGAAACGACCATTGATGGTGAATTCGGTCCTTTGCAGTTCACTTCATCAATCTCGGTTACCCCGACAGAAGACATCGATATCATCGCGAATGATATCTTGTCGAATGAGACTGATGCTCCTGTCGTCATTCGTCCCGCAGATAGTGTTTCCGTGCTTACAAGCGATAGTGATGGTTCTGAAACCCTTGAAAGCATCACTGTGAAGTTCAGCAACCTGCCAGATGGCGCAATCATATCGGATGGTTCCGCTGACAGTGGCGGCGGTTACACATTCACAGGCTCGCCAGCAGAATTTGCAGCACTTACGTTTACGCTGCCTACAGACTTTGCGACAGAAGGACAGCAACCGCATATCGTTGGAGATGTAAGTGCCATCTCAAATGAAGGGCAAAGTACGGTCCACCGCTTCTACGTCAAAGTGTTCGTAGAAGGCGACGCCGAGGCCGCTTACACCGACAATGTTGACCAATCCGGAGATAACGCAAACATCGCTCTAGCCGAGACAGATAGCGGCTCTGAAGGTTTGGATATTCGGCTTGCTGACTACTTTGTTGCAACGGCCACGGATCAAGACGGGTCAGAGAGCGTGAGCGCTCTTCAGTTCACCATTGATGGGCTGCCGCAGGGAACGCTATTTTCGCAAGATGGTGGATTAACATTCGATAGCGCGTTGATAGAAAACGGCGTGCTTAACTACTCAGGCTCGGGCAATCCGCTTGAACAGCTTGTCCTTAAGCTGCCAGCTGATTTTTCGACGACAAATCCGCAATCGCAGATTTCCGGTAGTTTCGCCTTCCAGACAGATGAAGGTGGTTATGATGGCCTGCCATTCACGATCACGGTTTCTGATGAGCCTGATTTGGTGCTTGCCGTGCAGGATAAAACGACCTTTGAGGATGCATCAGGGCAGGGTGTAACACTTGATCTAGGGATCAACGCCGCAATTACCGATGCTGATGGTTCGGAAGGAACGAACAGCACTCAAGGTGCTGTCACCATATCCTTCAGTCACTTGCCTGCCGGCGTAATTGCCACCACAGGAACGCTGGATATCGGCGAGTTAAGCTGGACAGGTACGGCAGCAGAGGCGTCGGCTCTGACGCTCAAATTCCCTAGTGACTACTCCACCACGAGTGGCGTGGACGGAGAAATCGAAGGCCCAATCAACTACTCCGTTACCATCACTAGCCCAGAGGGGCAGGTCACCAAGGACGCGTCGATAACAATTCAAGAGCGTCAGGATATTGAAATCCAAAGCCAGAACCTTGCGTTTGTTGAAGATGACGCTGTGCTTCCGCTAAACCTTTCTGCTGCGATTACCGATAGCGATGGCTCCGAGGAGTTTTCTGGGCCGATTCGCGTTGAGTTTACGGATCTGCCGGATGGTACGCAGGTAAACACTGGCGTTCTTGATAGCGATACCGGTGTTTGGCAGGGTACGCCCGCTGAACTGCAAACCCTTGCACTCTCCAATTTGCCCGAGCATTTCTCCGGTATCATTCCGGCCAAGGTGGTAGCAACGTCCAATGAAGGCCAGCATTCGCAAACCTTCTCCATTGCTGTTGTGCCAGTACCAGAGCCAACACTGGATATGACAGTGACAGCCCACTCTCAAGATGGGCAGACCCACATCGTCAAAGAGGACACTCCGTTCACGATTGGCTTGACTGCGAATACTGTTGATCAGGATGGCTCTGAAACCCTCACTAAGCTCGTGATTGAAAACCTGCCTGATGGCTGGATCGCTGCAAATGATGAAGGTGTTGTCGATCCTTCAGCATTCTCGCAAGGCGGTGGTTCTATCTCGGTAGCCATTTATGATGGTTCAACCGGCACGCTCACTCTCGAATTTACAGATGGCTTGCATAGCTGGGATGGGGCGTTGACGCTGACACCGAGCGGCGGAACCAGCCTTGATATTGGTTCTCTGATGGGCGGCGAACTCACAGCCACACTTACAGTGACAGATACAGCAAGTGGGCTGGATGATGTTCAAGGCACAGCCGCACAGAGTGCTGATATCGATGTTGACGCGGTGGTTGATGATCCGTCGCTGGCAGTTCAGGACAGAGTGCTCAACGAGGATCTGGATTCATCGGCCAATTCCAAGCTTCGGATCAGATCGCTCAGCCTTGGTGATAAAGATGGCTCCGAGAAGTATGGCGATATGGTCATCACCATCACGGTGGATGAAACCGCTTCAGACAACTTCTCTATTGCAGACAGCGTAACGCTTTATTCGTCCGTTGGTTCCAGCCGCGGGACAATTGAGCTGCTTAGCAGTGATGCTTCCCATGCGACCTACAAAATCACACAGCCGGACGGCGCAAGTGATAGCCAGTTCGAGGGCTTCGTAAAGAACCTGCGTATTTCCTATCCGCAAAACTTTAGCGGCAAGTTCAGCGCTGATGGTACGCTGGATGTGTATGAGACTGTCGCCTCCGGCGACAAAGAATACGATCTTACGGACAACGCAACGCAGATCAGTTTCGATACCACCATAACCGTTCAGCCAATCGCAGAGGCTGACCTCACGATTGCGATTGAACCAGCCTCTGACGGCTTTAATGAGACGCCGCTCGACGATCCGTTCGCCAGCGTTTCGGCAACAGTCGGCGACACGCCGCCAACGGTGGAAATTTTCGAAGATAGCTCATTCACACTCAAGATCAGCGCATCCACGCCTGATAGGGATGGGTCTGAGGAAATTAGCTCGATTACGATCCAGAACGTCCCGAACCTTTGGTTTAGCTATTCTGTAGAAGGTATTGTAGATACGTCTATTTTTGGCGATCAGGGAAGTTCCATCGAAACTGCTACATATAACGAGCAGACGGGTGAGTTGAAGCTTGAGTTCACTGACAATGTGGAGAGTTTCGAAGGCTCGTTACTGCTCACTCCAATCGCTCATGATGATCGAGATGTAGACGCCGTAGACGGCCTTGAAGGGCAAGACAGCAGCGGCTTCTTCGGTGACATCAACGTAACCCTGACCACGCGCGATGTACGCAGCGAAGCAGGCGATGTGTCCAACGAGAAGTCTGTATCTGTTGGCATCGATATCGATGTTGAAGCGGTCAACGATGTTTCCGCGCTACCAGATGCATTTGCTGTGTCGGAGGCCGTTGTGGATGCCGCTGGCGGCTGGGTGGATATTCCACTCTTCCCGACCAATCCGGATATCGAAGGCTCGGAGACAATCGAGACCCTCGGTATCTACGGCATACCAAAGGGCGTGGTGGTGTTCTACCGTGGTGAAGACGGTGACCTGCATCCTGCCAAGTTGATTGCAGTCGATTTCTCGACCGGAATGACAGATTGGGCTTTGGAAAATGGCCAGTGGGAGGGTGCGGTTCTTCGCGGTATTCCTCAACACTTCTCCGGCGTTCTAACTGCCAACCCGAATACCGGAGAAGTGGAGCGCAGCACCGATGGATCGACTTCCATTACTGCTCGAGTGCTCACCCGCGAGATCAATGATCTGGAAACAGGTCAAACGGAAACTGGAGAGCTACGAATTACGATTACACCATCCGTTGATGGCGGTAATCCGAACCAGTCCTTCAATGTCCTTGAAGACACGGCCTTCAACCCGAATATCGACGGTAACCTCATCGATAAATCTGATGGTTCGCCGGAAGAACTTACGGGCGATGTTACTATCACTGTTCCTTCACAGCTTCTCTCCGTCGATGGAAGGGAAATCCGTTTCTTCCTTGGTGATCCAGAAGAAAACGGGCAGGAGATCTTCGCAGATGGCGCTGGCGTGCTCACAGTGGATTCTGCAGACATCGGCGATCTGTTTATTCTTCCGCCGAAGGATAGCAATGAAGACTTCTCGCTCGGTATTACTTTCCATGTGCGCGAGGCGACCGACCCAGATGGCCCTGTGAAGACGGAAAGCGGCACTCTCTCGATTGATATGAAGGGTGTTGCAGATACTCCGCTCGTGTTCGTTCCAGAAGGGGGTGAATCCGAAGCTTATGTGGGCACCGATCAAGGCGCGTTTGTTCTTGATACGAGCACGGGAGGCGCAGATGGCGCAGCCACGCGGCTTGGCGGACTGATGACGGAGATGATGCCGGACCAGATAAACTTTGATGGTTCGGAAAATCTCTACTTCATCATCACTGGTGACAGCCTTTCTACCATGGCCCAGCAAAGCGGATCGATTCAGGCTCCTCCATCTGTCAGCTTTGCAAATGGTATCGATACAGGTGCTGGTGCCGTTATCGTATCTGCAGCAGACATAGGAAACCTTAGCTTCCTGCCGGTCGATGTCTCTGAAACGACAGATTACAAATTCACTTTGAATGCAGTAGTGGTCGAAAATGACGAGCAAATCCCAACCGGCACTAACATTGTCGATGCAAGTGCGTTGCACGGCGTTTCTATCGCCTCTGCCGACTTTTATGTGCGCGTGAGCGATGCTGGTAATTTCGGCGGCGGTGAGCCTGTCGTCTATGATCTGCCCGATCCGCCAGACGTCACGCTTTCTCCGGTTGTGGGAACGGAAGATGAGGAAGCGTCCTTCACCATTACGCTCAACAACTATGACGGCGACTTTAGCCAGATACCGCGTGAAGGCTCAATCGAGATAACCGGTATCCCAAAAGGCTCGGTTGTTAGGGCTGAGCCAGCGGATGCGATTTCCTACAACCCGATAACCGGTTCGTATTTCGTCAATCACGCGGTGGCAGACGAGGCAACGACATACTACGTGAGTTATCCGGAGCATATGTCGAGCGCAGATACACCGCACGACGGTCTGGATACACTGTCAGTGACCGGTCGTTCCCTTCATGCCCAGTCTGGGCAGATGGAAGCAGTAGAGTATGTCACCAGCGTTTATATCGATCCGGTTGCCGATGGCCCAACCGTCACCATCCACTCTGGCGGTGGCTTTGAGGATACGTTGATACCGATCACGTTCTCCTCAGCGCTCGTAGATCCCGGAGAAGAGCTGGACACAACAATGCAGCTCTCACTCGATGCATCTCAAGGCGTCCTTGCTGATGTAGATGGTGTGCCTCTAACGCCGGTAAGCAGTGGTGGAGGTCAACTCGTCTATGAGGTTTCATCAGACCTCGGCAGCCTTAACCTGTTGCCTACGCTGCACCGGCACGGCGACGTTCCAATTTCAGTCACGGCAACAACACGTGAGCCAAATGGTGACCAGTCAAGCGCAAGCGCTACGGTTAACGTGCATGTGGAAGCTGTTGCGGATGTCGGCATCATTGAATTCGACCAGTCACTCGTGAATGAGAACATGGGCGGCGAACTTCTTCCAGTTGTTGTTGGCGTAGAAGATACGCCGCTTAATCTGGAAAGTGTGATTGCAACATCGACGCCGGATCAGGATGGTTCGGAAGTCTACAACATCACGCTACTGGGTGTGCCGGACTATTTGAGCGTCAATGTCGGGACCGACAACGGGCTTGATGAGAATGGTCTTCGCAGCTTCACCATGACGCCGGAAGAGTACTCCACGCTGGAAATCGGCTTTAAAGAAGCCAACAGCTATTCTGGCACTGGTGATATTCCGTCCCAGCTTCGTCTTTCCATCAAGGTGAATACGCTGGAGCTATCAAACGGCGATACGGAATCTGCAGAGTCCGCGTTCATCTTCAAGGTACTGCCTGCAGCGGATACACCAACCATTAGCGTTGCGGATGCTCAAGGCAATGAGGATCAGCCTATCAGCTTGGTCATCTCGGCAGAGGTGAGCGACGCACAAGAGGTTATTTCTCACTACATCATCAGAGAGATTCCTGAAGGCGGGCAGATACTGGTGAATGGTCAAAGCGTGGCGACGGGACCGCAAGAAGCGAGTATCCCTGCAGGTAGCATTGGCTCCGCCCAGTTCTTGCCGCCAGCTGATGCGTCAGGTGACTTCACACTGAAAGTTGTTTCGGTAGCACAGGAACCCAATGCTGATCCTGCTTCGCCCTACGCCTTTAAAGAGTCTGATGCAGCTGATTTGACTGTCAGCGTTGATCCGCAAGTGGACGTGGATTTGGCAGTAAGCGCGGAAAACGCGGCTCAAGGAGATGGAAACACTCTTATCGAGCTTGATGTTTCTGCGGCGGTCACTGACCAGACTGGCCCAAATGTCGAGACGCTGGAAGAGGTGACAATCACCTTCAGCAACTTGCCGAGCGGGACGACCTTTAACAGCGGCACCTTTGATCAAGGAAGTCAGTCGCTCACGTTATCGCGATCCTCCTTCGGTTCGGAGCAGGCCTTTGTCAGCTCCCTCAGTGCCATTGCTGCAATTTTGCCAGCAGCCTTCTTCGGTACCGTAACAGGGCAGGCGCAGGCAACCACCAGTGAAGGCACATCCGATCCTGTTGGCTTTAGCTTCAATATCAATGCAAAGCCGGTGAGTGATGAAGATGTGAGCCTAGACCGATCCGGCCTGAGCGAGTTTACAATCACGCAAGACGAACTGCTTGCGACGTTCAGCGATCCAGATTCTTCCGATCTTGCCGTCCGTGACTTGGAAATCCTGTCTGGGGATGCGGCCATAACGCAGGTTCAAGGTTCGGCGGCGTGGACTGTCAGCCTAAACGGCGGTGTGGAGGGCGACTTGGTCCTATCTTATTCCGTTACCGACGGCGAGGACGTTGCAGCGTTTGCTCAAGCAACTGCAACGGTCTCGGTCGATAATACCGTGTCTCTCACAATGTCTGAGACAGGCGAGACCATCATTTTGGAAAGCGGCGTAACAGCGGCTATTCTGGATGATGTTTCCGGCTCGGCACAAACCTACGATACAGCGGTTGGTAGCGATGAGGACGAGGCCGTTGTTGTTACGCAATCGCGTGATTACGATGAGGTGGACGCATTCCAGCTCATGGGCGGGCAAGACCTTGTTGACCTCAGTCTAGCCTCCGAAGGTTTCGTTGTTGATCTGGGATCCGGCAATGATATGGGCATCGGATCCGCTGGGAATGACACGATGTTCGGCGGCGCCGGTTCAGACGTTCTTTCTGGTGGTGCTGGTCAAGATACTCTTTATGGCGGTACTGGTGCTGACAGCTTCGTCATCTCCAATCTGGATGCTGTTGACGCAATAGCGGACTTCAGCGCAGCCGAAGGTGACGTGGTTGACCTAACCGGATTGTTCGAAGTCTCTACGGACGTGAGTGACTACGTGCGCTACGACAATGAAACCGGAGAGCTAAGTGTCGATAAAGACGGTGCGGAAAATGGAGCGGACTTTACCCTTGCCGCGACCATGGACATGATTCCAACCCGCGTTGTTGTTGAGATCGATGATGGCTCTAACGATGGAAACGTCGTCATCTAATGTAACGGGAAGGGGCGTTTCAGCCCCTTTCTCTCATTTTGGCTAGGCTTTTCCCAAAATGCACCTTTATACTGTGAACTCAATCTTGCCCTTTCGGGTGATATTTAATTTTCTCCATTGCAGTTCTGAAAGAGATCTTTCAATTTAGGTGGGTAAATATACCTATCGGAGAATTGCTTGTCTCAAACGATTCAATCCTTACTTGAGGAAGCCTGTGTAGGTGGCTCCAAAGCAGATAGGGCATTGGCCAACTATATGGTCAGCGCATTTGCAGAGCTTCCTTTTGAAACTGCCTCGAGTATTGCTTCCAAGGTACAAGTGAGTGAAGCCACCGTTGGTCGGTTCTGCCGGTCTATTGGCTTCAAGAGCTTCAAGGATCTCAAGTCCCAGCTTAAACCGGAAATCAATGGTGGTCCGTGGCTCGTAAAGGAGCATCTGGCTGAGCTGCGTAGCAGTCAAGCAGCCGGTTCCTACGACCTTTCCAAAGGCATGGAATTGGAAATCGCGTCGCTTGTTAAAATCTACCAGATGACAGCGACTGAGCCTTGGAAGAGGGCCGTTGGGCGAATGGCTTTTTGTGACAAGGTTTTTATCGCCGGTTTCCAGACAGAGCGTGGGCAGGCCCAGTACTTGGCACACCAGCTTCAGTATCTTCGCGATGGTGTTGAGCTGCTTGATTTAAGTTCGGGCAACTTTACCGAACTTCTCTTGTCTGAAGGTGACAATTGCCTCGTTATCTTCGAGGCCCGCCGCTACTCCCGCCTCGCCAAGGTTCTTCTTACAGAAGCCGCTGAACACGGCATTCCGGTAACTCTTATAACCGATGTGTTTTGTGATTGGGGCGGCGAGGGCGCCAGCGAGATTTTTCGAGTGCAGACCCAGTTCAATCAATTCTGGGATTCTACCGCCCATATGGCAGTTCTTACCAATCTGCTGATGAACGGCATTTTCATGAAGCTTGGACCGGAAGTCGAAACACGGCTGAAGAAAACGGCAAAGCTCTATCAAAGTTTCACCGGTCATGTGGGGGACCCCGCAGGCCAGCTGAAAACCTAGTAATCCAATAATTTTATAAGGAGGGGTACTTTATGTTTAATCCTATTAACTTGAAGAGTGTCTTGGCAGCGGGCCTTCTAGCTGCTGTTGCAGGTTCTCCTGCGCTTGCTGAAAAACTTCGCCTTGGTACGGAAGGGGCATACCCTCCATTCAACTATGTTGAAGCCAGTGGCAAAGTAACCGGCTTTGATGTTGAAATCGGCCTTGAGCTTTGTAAGCGCATCGGCGTTGAGTGCGAGATCGTTACTCAGGATTGGGATGGCATCATTCCAGGTCTTGTAGCTGGCAAGTACGACTTCATCATCGCATCCATGTTCATCACTGAAGAGCGTAAGAAAAAGGTCGATTTCTCTGATCCTTACTACCTCGCTGCAATGACCCACGTGGTGCCAAAAGGCTCTGATATCACAAGCTTCACCAACGCCTCCCTTTCTGGCAAGGCTATTGGTGTTCAGTCTGGTACCACTCAGGCAGATTACGCAGAAGCGATGTATCCAGATGCGGACGTTCGTCTGTACCCGTCTCAGGACGAGGTAAACCTTGACATGGCAAACGGTCGTCTGGACCTTCAGGTTGGCGATATGCTGCCGATGCTTGACTGGACCACAAAGACAAACGACGGTTCCTGCTGTGCTCTCGCAGGCGAGCCAATCACTGATCCAGAGTTCGTAGGCGACGGCGTTGGTATCGCGCTTCGTCAGGAAGATGACGAGCTGCGTGAAAAGCTGAATGCAGCGCTGAAGGAAATCCGCGCTGATGGCACATATCAGGCCATCAACGACAAGTACTTCGACATCGATGTTTACACGATGAAGTAATTGAAAAAAAAAACGTCGCGGCGGTCGAAACTCTAGGACCGCTGCGGCCCTTTGCATTATAACTCCCCAAAACCGCACGACGACGCGCCATACTTTTAGTAAAAAGCAATGACCATGACGTTTCCATCCCTTCGGCAGGGCATCCTTATTGAAAGCGCTGAACTACATATTGTTCGGCTTCCGCTTCTTACGCCATTTGTTATTTCAACCGGAACGATGACCCACAAAGTGTTCCCGCTGTTGATCCTAAAGGGCGAGGGACTTGAAGGGTATGCCGAGGCGGTGATGGATCCGCTTCCTGATTATCTCGAAGAAACGATTGCAGGAGGTATGGCCTTCTTTAAGGAAGCGCTCGTACCGCAGATAATTGGTAAACGCTTCTCATCACCCCAAGAGCTCGCGCCGATATTGGATCCGTGGCGTGGCAACCGCATGACCAAAGCCATGGTGGAGATGGCGTTCTGGGACCTCTGGTCCAAGAGCCTTGGCATTTCTCTAAAAGCTGCCATCGGCGGAACGCGGGATGCTGTGGATGTTGGGGTTAGCCTCGGCATTGCCAGCCTTGATAGAACGCTTGAGCGCGTTGAGGCCGCCGTAGAGCAAGGCTACAAACGCACCAAACTAAAGATCGCAAAAGGTCATGACGTTAAACTCGTTGAGGGTATCCGAAAGAACTTCCCTGAAATTAAGCTGACCGTTGATGCCAATACAGATTATGGCCTTGAGGATCTCGCAGTTCTTCAGCAGCTAGACGAGTTCAAGCTTGACTATATAGAGCAGCCACTTGCTTATGATGATATCTATGACCATTCCAAGCTGCAAAGCGCGTTAAAAACAGCAGTGTGTCTTGATGAAAGCATCCGTACTGTGAAGGATGCGCGTATGGCGCTTGAGCTAAAAGCAGCACGCGTCATCAATATCAAGGTAGGCCGCGTTGGCGGTATTTCCATTGCTCGCTCTATTCATGATGTATGTGAGGCCTTCGGCGTTCCTGTGTGGTGCGGCGGAATGTTGGAAAGCGGCATCGGCCGCGCTCATAACATCCACCTAGCCACACTGCGCAATTTCAGTAAGCCGGGTGATACCTCTAGCGCGAGCCGCTATTTCCAGCGCGATATCATCAACGAACCGCTTGAAGCTTCTAGTGGCCAAATGCCAGTACCAAGCAATGGCGCGGGAATTGGGGTGACCCTCGACAAAGACTATCTAAAAAAAGTCTCCGAAAGTGTAGAGGAGTTCAAAGCATGACCTTGACTGCATCCTCTATAGTCTTTCGTGAGCTTGAGAGCGTCGCCGAACTAAAAGAATCCGAGCAGCTTCAGCGTGACGTCTGGGGTGAGGATGATATGCCTGATAACTCGGATATTATGCTCGCGCTTCAGCACGCTGGTGGTCTTGTTGCCGGTGCGTTTCATGAAGATCACATGCTGGGCTTCCTTCTCGGCTTTCCAACAAACGATGCAAAGGTCCAGCACTCCCACCGTCTGGCGGTCCGTGTTGAGGGAAGGGGCCTTGGCCTTGGCGAGAAACTCAAGTGGTTCCAACGTGATTGGTGTTTGGATCGAGGGATCGAGAAGATCCACTGGACTTACGATCCTATCCTTCGCGTTAATGCTTCGCTGAACATCGGGCGTCTTGGTGCGACTGCCGGTACATATCACGAGAACTATTACGGCGAGATGCCGGGCATCAATGCAGGCGTGCCTTCCGATAGACTGCTTGCAGAATGGGATCTGAATGAAGAACGCGTAGCAGCGCGCAAGTCTAATGCTGACTTCTGGAAAGAGGAGAAGCTTGACCACTTTGCTCTTGTGACCATACCTGAGCAGTTCGGCGCGGTTATGAAACGCGATCCGGATGAAGCCCTCTCAGAGCGCATTAGGGTGCGTAATGAACTCCAAGGGCACTTTACCAACGGAAACCGGATCGTGGGTTTCAATAGTGAAACCAGCTCCTACCTAATTGGATAGGGCCTTCGTCCAGGTCACATCGGACCTGTGATTTGCCTCACAGGTCGCCCTGTTGAAATTCTTGATTTGTTAATAGT
>NZ_SMMA01000011.1 GCF_009711345.1 Pseudovibrio flavus | reverse complement strand
GTTGCGTTCACTGCGCCAACTTCACCGCCGGAAACAGGACCATCAACATAACCGCAGCCCAGATCACGGATCTTGGCAGCAAACTCTTTGGTTGCCAGTGGGGAGATGGAGGACATGTCGACAACGATTTTGCCAGCAGACAGACCTTCAGCAACGCCGCCTTCAGCAAACAGAACAGCTTCTACATGCGGGGTGTCTGGCACCATGATGAAGATGATGTCAGCTTTGTCAGCAACTTCACGACCGCTTTCACAAGCGACGCCGCCCTTTTC
>NZ_SMMA01000007.1 GCF_009711345.1 Pseudovibrio flavus | reverse complement strand
GACGGTCAGGTGGCTAAGGTTGCTAACCAGATCATCGTTGCGCTGAACATCGAAGCTGTTGGTGAAGCACTTCTGTTTGCTTCCAAAGCTGGCGCAGATCCTGAAAAGGTTCGTCAGGCTCTTATGGGCGGTTTTGCGTCCTCCAAGATCCTCGAGATCCACGGCGAGCGTATGGTGAAACGCACCTTCAATCCGGGTTTCCGTATTGAGCTGCACCAGAAAGACCTCAACCTTGCTCT
>NZ_SMMA01000056.1:111061-157553 GCF_009711345.1 Pseudovibrio flavus | reverse complement strand
TGCTCCGTAGTTGTTGTGTCTCCCTGAGGTTTTTCCGTAAGTTTTGGAACGACCTCTAAGTCCGGTGCACTTGTGGGGGTGCGTATCATGCCTCTGGCGAGTAAAATTGGTTGCGAACGCGTATCAGCCAGTCAGCTTGGAGCTGACGGTTACCCAATGCGCGCAATTGATGCCCTGGGAAGGGGAGATGGTCTGCGCAGTCACAAAGTTGCAGCCGACAATAGTGTGCAGCCTTCCATAGAAGGACGGCTTGCTTCTTTGAAACAATCAATCGACGCTGTCATGCAGGGTGATGAGGATTTCTCTCTCCTCGTGAATATGATTGAGGAAGTTCAGGGTGATCTCAGTAGCTATCAGGTTTCTGGATCTGAGCGTCTTAGAGCGGAACTTGCCGCGCAACAATGCGAACCTATTAGTAAAGAGCATGAAGCCACTATTGATGTAGCAGGCAAGCAATCTGCTGGATTGGCTGCATGTTTGTCGCTGAATGACATCAATAGTGCGCAGAGCAAGTACGCCTCTTGGGGTAAGCCCGACGGTGATATGCCATTTATGGCTGCGATAGGGCTGGCTGGAAAGGTTGGCTCTTCGCTGAATTATTCGCGAATCCCGATCTCTGACGGTCGCCTAACTCATCTCCAAGATCTTTGAACTATTAAAGTTTTAGGAAAACACCTGTCTGTTTTATCCGCTATTTTTTGGTGAATAGTGAGGTCCTCCGGCGCTATTAGGCGAGCTGGTCTGCCTAAGGCCATTTTCGCGCAAGGTTGTTGCGCGAAGTTAGCGGCAATATTGTCACCCTTTCGAGGTCCTTTATGGCAGCCCGCGAAAACGCCGAAAAAATTTACTCGAACTTGGCACAGCTTGGAACGCAGCGGCTTATAGCGCTGGCGTTTGTCGGCGTGCTTACGTTTGTGGCCATTGGCGTTGCTGCCTATTTGCTTTCTAGGCCCGATCAGGAAGTTCTTTACGCAAACCTTGCCAGAGATGATGTTAGTCAGATCGGTATGGCCCTTCAGACTGCCGGTATTCCTTTTGACGTCAGTGCTGACGGCACCGTTGTAACGGTAAGCATGGGTACAACAGCGCGGGCTCGAATGCTGTTGGCGGAGAAAGGGCTTCCTCGCGGCTCAGGCGCAGGTTACGAACTCTTTGACCAGATGGGATCACTGGGGTTGACTTCCTTTATGCAAGGCGTGACCAGAATTCGTGCGCTTGAAGGAGAAGTTGCGCGAACGATCCAGTCCATGCGAGGGGTGAAGGCCGCGCGCGTGCACCTCGTTTTGCCGGAAAAAGCAAGCTTCAGGCGTGATACTCAAAAGCCATCGGCATCTGTCGTTATTAGAACGGAAGGGGCTGCCTCCAATGCCATGGCACAGTCCATTCGCCACTTGGTTTCTGCTGCCGTGCCCGGTCTCGCTGCGGATGCGGTAACAGTTCTCGATACCGACGGTACGTTGTTGGCTGCAGGTGAGGATGCGCAGAGCGCTTCTACCGGCCGTAAAGCAACAATTGAAGATACTGTAGCGCACCGCGTTGAAAGCAACGTTCGCCGTGCGCTTGCTCCGTATCTGGGCATTGGCAATTTCGAAGTCAGTGTTGCCGCAGCGATCAACACCGATACGCAGAAGGTATCGGAGACAACGTTTGATCCGGACTCCCGCGTAGAACGCTCTTTCCGCGTTGTTCGTGAAAATAACAAGGCTCAGAATTCCTCTCTGGAAACGCCAACGACTGTTGAGCAGAACCTTCCAGAAGAAGATGTTAGCGCGCAGGGTGGTGAGCGCTCCAGTGAAGAGGCTGATCGCCGCGAAGAGCTAACCAACTACGAAATCTCCTCCCGCACCGTCGAAACATACTTTGACGATTACCGCGTAGAGCGTTTGACCATCGCAGTCGTTGTTAATCAGGAGCGTATCGGCGAAGCGCTGGCTCGCGCTGGTGGTGAAGCATCTCCTGAAGCTGTGGAAGCCAAGCTTTCTGAAATTCAGCAGATCATTTCTGCGGCCGCTGGCACCAATGCTGATCGCGGTGACACGATCAATGTTTCCGCCGTGAACTTCCTCACCAGTGAGGAGCAGCTCGCCGCAATTCCTGAAAGCACCTTGATGGATGCCTTGATGCGCAACATGGGCAGCGTTGTAAACGCACTTGCCATCCTCGTTGTGACACTGATGATCATCTGGTTCGGCTTGCGTCCAGCTGTTGCCTTCCTTCTGCCAGTTCAGCAAGAGGTGGTGGCTGAAGGTCCAAACGTTGGTGCCGATGGCAGCATGGGCACAATCCATGAAAACGTCGGCTTCGATGATGTTGATGCAATCGAGCGCCTTATCATTAATGAGGAAGAAGGCAGCACTGTCGTCAACCGTGTATCTCTCAAGAAGCTTGAACGTGCTGTGGAGCTGGATGATGTTCAGGCCGCAATCATTCTCAAGCAGTGGATGTATAACGGAGAGATGGCCTGATGGCGCGTTCCATAGCTGAATGTCTTGCGGATTTTGAAAGCTCGTCGGGATCAGCTGAAACCCAAGCTGCGGAAATGCAGGATGTCGTCTCCCTTCTTCCTAAGGGCTACGGCGAGGGCGGCGACTGGGTAACGCGCGTTTTTGAAGCTTATGAGAACGGCTTCTCCGAAGGACAAGAAGCTTCTAAAAGTGAATGCGATGCTCGTATCGAAGAGATGCGCAAGGAGATGGAAGCTGCGCTTGTAAAGGGCGAGCAAGAGTGGAAGATGCAGCAGGGGCAGGAGCTGCGCACTGCCGTTACAGCTTCGCTGCAAAACATAGAAGTGCGGGTTGCTGAAAGTGTTGCCGCTATTCTTGTTCCATTCCTTGATGAGCAGTCGCGCCACATGGCTGTCGGTGCGCTCTCGGAGGTGCTGAAGCGCCATCTTTCTGCAAGCAAAGAGCCAATTTTGGAAGTGAGCGGACCGCGCTCGCTATTTGACCTGTTTCAAGAAAAGTTGGGCGCGAATGCGCCAGCCATGGACTATGTCGAAAGTTCTGGTGTGGATTTGAATGTGTCAGTGGGGAATATGAATTTGTCCACGGGCCTTGAGCAATGGTTGCAGCAATTGCACTCGACCGTAGGTGATGGGCAGTAATGGGCAAGTTGGATCAACAAGAACTGATTATCATTCGCCGTCGCTATCAGGGGCTTGAAGAGAGCCACTCGCACGGTGTGTGGAAGATCGCCTATGCCGACTTCACAACCGCGATGATGGCTTTCTTCCTCGTCATGTGGCTGATTAACGCGTCTGATGAAACGACGCGCCAAGGCATGGTTCAGTACTTCAACCCAATCAAGCTTGTCGAGTCTGCTGCGCAACCTAAGGGCTTGCGAGACCCTCTTGATGATGCTGCTCCTTCCGATGGTGAAGAGGGGATTGATAGCGGTAAGCCCGCTGGCGTAGGTGGTACTGAGCTTGAAGGTCCATCCCAAGGCGGTGGTAGCGAACAGACAACACCGATTACAGAGAATAAGAACCTCAGCAAGCCGACAGACCGCGGTGAGACCAAAATGACCCAAGAAGGGGATGGTCGTAAATTGCTGGTTGCCGACCAGCAGTCTGAAGCGCGCTACACGGAAGAAGAACTCTTCGATAACCCATATGCCATTCTTGCTGCTTTGGCCGTCGAAGCAGAAGCTCTAGTTCATACAGATGGCTCCCCAGGTGCAGGCGGACCAGGTGCGTTGGCTCAGGCCAATACGCCGATCCTGTTTGCAGCTCCCAACCGTGATCCTGATGGTGAGGGCCTCGCTGATGGTATGAGCTTCCGTGATCCTTTCGATCCATCAGGCTGGCAGAAGGAGCCGTTGCCGGGTAATGCGGCGCTGCTCGCCACTATTCCTGCACTTGAGGTTGATGACGAAGGGCTGAAGGTAGAAGAACTGACCGCCGCGCAGATCAAGCTTCTGGAAAATGCAGCCGACCTTGCTCGCGGTGGTAAAACGATTACAGGTCTTGCTCAGGCGGACGTAACGGAAGGCGTCAAATTAAAGATTGCCTCAGTCGAACAAGAAGAAATTGAACAGTCGGACTTGGGCAAGGGTATCGCAACTCTGTTCCAGAGTGAAAAGCTCATGAAGGATGTGGCTCCTGCGCAGGAAAAGCCTGAAAAAGCTACTGTGCAAAGCCAAGTGGTTCCTCAGGTTCAAGCGGCAGAGCTCAAACAAGTAGAACAGGCCCCAGCTGCAAAGCCGGTTAAACAGCTAGAAGAAAAAACAGCTGATAAGACCGTTGAGGTTGCTTCAAAGTCAGGTGAAGACAAAGAGGTTCTGTCTGACAACAAGCTCGTTGATGTCAAAAACGCAGTAGGTAATGCGCTCGAAGGCATTGCATCAGGTGCAAGCATCGAATTTGCACAGCATGCAGACGGTGTTTTGATCCAGATTACCGATAACGAGAAATTCGGAATGTTCTCGGTTGGCTCCGCAGAGCCTCGTCCTGAAATCGTTTTGGCAATGGAAAAGATCGCGGGTGTGCTGAAGTCGCGTGAAGGTGACATCGTAGTGCGTGGCCACACCGATGGCCGGCCGTTCCGATCCAAAAACTACGATAACTGGCGTCTTTCAACTGCTCGTGCCCACATGGCTTATCACATGCTGGTGCATGGCGGCTTGGACGAAGAGAGAATTGTCGCAATCGAAGGTTATTCGGATCGTCGTTTGAAGGTCGCGGAAGACGCTTATGCGCCGCAGAACCGCCGTATCGAGATTATCTTGATGAACGGGGTTGCCGATGCTGGCTGAAAAAACTTCTAAGCTAAGAATGTGGGCAAAGGGCGCGGTATCTGCCGTCGCCCTTACTGCCGTTATTTTCAGCCATCAGGCCCACGCACAAATTGATGTCACAAGTGACCCAGATGCTATGGTTCTGGAGCTCCAAATTCTTCAAGACGAAATTATTGAAGGAAACTTGGAAGCCTACAAACTCTTGCAGCCTTCGCTTCTTGTTCTTGGTCGGCGCTTTTTGATGCTGGATGAAGCTGTATGGAATGAGCGCAGGCACGCCAACGCGGCTATTGCTTTTATGCTCAGCGGCGGTTCCGGCGCGGTGTTTCAGGAGCTAGCGCGCAGAGGCGTAGAGTTTAACGCAGACGCCAACCTGTTTGCTGGGGCAATGGCCTATTCGCAGGGCAATCGTGCAGTTGCCCGCAACCTTCTAATGAAGGTGGATGCCATGAAGCAACCGGTAAGCCTTGCAGGGCAGATTGCGCTTGCACAAGGTATCTTGCTTTCTCTGGAAGATCCAAAAGAAGCCAACCGATATTTCGATCTGGCTCGCCTGTTTATGCCCGGAACGCTAGTGGAAGAAAGTGCCTTGCGCCGTCAGACACCGCTCGTTGCTAAGATGGGTGACCACCAGAAATTCCAGCGCTTGGCACAGCGATACCTATTCCAATACGCACGTTCGGTTTTCGCAGACAGCTTCAGGGACCAGATGGCGGACGCCATTGTTGAATCCGAATACCTGAAGGCCGAGGATGACTGGACACGCGTTGAGCAGATTGTCTCCGAATTCGAAGGTAACTCTCAGGTCGTTATGCTCTCCAAAATCTCACGAGCGTCTTTGTTAAATGGCAACAAGAGCTTTGCGCTGAACGCAAGCGACCTTCTGCTTAAAAACGAAGCGCGTACCAAAGAGCAGGAAGAAGCTGCAATTGTCTACAAGGCAGGGGCAATGGCAGTGGGTGAAAGCTGGAATGAGGCATTGCGTTTAGCGTCCAGCGCAGACCACGCAAAGCTTTCTTCGCAAGATCAGGTTCTGGCAAGCGTCATCGTAGATACTGCAAACAGCATCAGAACTTGGCCAACGCCTCCAGTCTCTCATAGTGCAGAGTTTGGCGTTGCTGTCCCGCAATACGGTCTTGAGGAACGATTAAGCGATCCCGAGATGTTTGTGGGTGTTGAAGGTGCATTGGAAAGCGCGCATCAGGTGTTACTAGGAGCTGAGTTTTGAATAGCTTGCTAACAGTTCTTTCAGCCTCGTCAAATCAGATTAAGGGCGCAGCCGGTCGAACGGGCGCGGAAAATGCTGCCGCTGACGATAATGGATTTTCTTCTTTCATCGACGATATGGGCGAGCGCTCTAAAGCTTTGCAGCCCAAGGGCGAGAATACTGAAGCACCCAATGGAGATGCTCTGGAAACTACTGTTTCTGGCAGTGGTGACGGCGAAACTGGCGCGATGCCTGAAGAGCTGAAAAACCTTCTGGATTCCATCAATAAGGATAGCCAGAAAGACCTTTCTTCTCTGTTGGAGCAAGTTGGCAGCGAGCTGGAAGTTAAGCTGGACGCCTCCAAAGTTGAGAACCCAGCGGACGCACTTAAAGTACTCAAGCAAGTACTGGCAGCGCAGACTCTGCGGGCTGAGGGCGAGGGCGCTACACTTCTGCCAGCTGAGGCTGGTGAAGACGGCGTGCAGCTAAAAACAGCTCAAGCCAACACACAAGTTTCCGCCATCGATAAACTCCTCCAAACCACAGGGCTTGCTGACAGCACGAGTGCGTTGAAAGCTGCAAAGATTGGCGAGGGTCAGTCTGCGATTTTGCAAAGCTACCTTGGTACCTCAGAAAAGCCGTTGGATGCTAAGTTGCAGAGCAATTCGGCCGCGCAAGCTTTGGGGCAAAACGGAAAAGTACCTCTGGAAGGGCTGGTTAAGCCACAAGAGGTTCAGGTTCAGCTTTCTGACCAAATGGCTAAACAGCAAGGCGCGTTAGCAGACTTACAAGCATCTGGCTCGTTGAAAACGGCAGCGACGGCTTCTCAGGTTTCCGAACTCCAATTGGAGGCCGCGAACAACGGTACTGGCAAGTCAGCAGGTGCTGAGGCGCTGGACGTAAAGGTTCTGAAAACCGAAACCCACCTGCCTCCTGCGCTTGACAATCGGATTCCGGCCAAACAGGTCGGTGATGCAATTTTGAAAACCTTGCCGGAGATTAGAACCGCAAGAGAGCAGAGCGCCCAGCTGGACATTCAAAGAGCACCACAGGTGATGAAGCAGTTGGATATCCAGCTCCGTCCCGACAACCTCGGTGTTGTTAAAGTATCCATGCAGCTGCGCGGCAACGAGCTCAACGTTTCTATGGTGACAAGCACTATAGAGGCATTCGAGATGCTGCAGAAGGATACCAACGTTCTCAGCAAAATCCTCAGAGAAGCCGGTTACCGGGCAGAAAACGCCCAGATTTCAGTACAGTTTAAAGACGACGCTGCTGACAGCTTTAGGCAATCTACAGGTAACGGAGATCGTGGTTTCGTGAACCACGGACAGGACGAGCGCTCCGGTAGTTCTGGTCGTCAAGCTCAGGCAGGAGAGGGTGAGGGCGGTTCAAATAATCACGGACCGGACCATGCTGACGAACTGTTGTCATCAGGGGCAGAGCATGCGTCGCTTTCTGAGCGTGATGTGCGTAGCGGCCACTATTTCTAGTGGGGCCACATCCTCTACTCTCGCGGAAACCAAAGTAGATGTGAGGCTGTGCGAACGGGAAATGCAGAATGCGGCACGTAAATATGATGTGCCGCTCGGTATTCTCTATTCCGTTGGTATTACGGAAACCGGAAAAGGCAATTCGCTTCATCCCTATGCAATGAACATTGAGGGTAAGCCCTACTATGCGCGCTCCATAAGGGATGGTCAGCGCAAAGTCGCGTGGGAGCAGGCGAGGGGCAAAAAGCTTATCGACGTTGGCTGCATGCAGATCAACATTCACTACCACGGCCACCGGTTTGCATCTGTGTCGGATATGTTCCGACCAAGGCAGAACGTTCAATATGCTGCGCGGTTTTTGTCAGAATTAAAAAAACGAGAGGGCTCGTGGACCATGGCGGTGGCACGCTACCACGCAGGCCCAAATAACAATCCAGCGCAAAAACGCTACATCTGCCGCGTAATCACAAACATGGTTGCAAGCGGCTTTGGAAAGTGGACGCCAGAGGCGCGAACCTTCTGCAATTAAAATACAATTTAGGAAACTATCTGAGCAGATTATGCCAGTCAGGCTCGGACAAGTTTGCTCCTTTTTACTGTACCTAACGAAATTCCATTTCTGCGACAAAGGAGAACCTCATGGGCCTCTACGGTATTATGAATACCAGCGTGTCTGGCATGAACGCGCAGTCAAATAAGCTTGGCACTGTTGCCGACAACATCGCGAACGTCAGCACCATCGGCTACAAGAAGGTTTCGACTGAGTTCCAGAGCATGGTTATTGGTGGTTCCGGTGGTAACTACAACTCCGGTTCTATCAAATCCATAACGAAACAGTCTGTAACAACGGCTGGTCCTTACCAGTTCACAACAAGCGGCACTGACCTTGCTATCAATGGCTCCGGTTTCTTCGCTGTTGCGGACCAGAACGGCGCAACCTACCTGACACGCGCAGGTTCGTTTGTGATTGACGCCAAGGGCGACGTTGTAAACTCCATGGGCTACGGCTTGCAGGGAGTGCCTCTCAATGGCCGCGATCCTGAAGACGTAGACAGTGTTGCAGGTCTCCAGACCGTCAACGTTGACGGTGTGGAAATGAAAGCTTCCGCAACAACTGAAGGTCTTCTGCAGGTTAACTTGGATTCCAACGCTGCTGTTGGCGCGGTGGAAACGACTTCTATCGTTACCTACGATAACGTGGGCAACAAGGTAGAAGTCACTGCGACTTACACCAAGACTGCTGCAAACGAATGGGAAGTCGAATTTACCGACGGTGGTGGTAACACCTTGACCGGCGGCGGAACACTGGAATTCGATCCAGCAAACGGCACCCTCGTTGCTCCAGATCCAGCAAGCTTGAACGTCACCATTCCAAACGGTCAGGTCACTACTTTCAGCATTGAAGGTACCACCGAACTGGCTTCCGAGTTTTCCGCTCTTAAAGTGGAAGCAAACGGTAACGAGCCTTCCAGCATCGATGCTATCCGCATCGATGAAAGCGGTATTCTTTACGCTGTTTACGGCAACGGCGAGGAAGAAGCGCTTTACAAGCTGCCTTTGGCCGATGTTGCAAGCCCTGACAACCTTCAGCACGTTGGTAGCTCCCTTTATGCGGTCACCAACAGCTCTGGCACCATCAACTGGGGCTTCCCGTCTACCGGCGGTATGGGTTCTATGCTGAGCGGTGCACTTGAAGGTTCCAACGTTGACCTTGCATCAGAACTTACTGAAATGATCCAGGCGCAGCGTACCTACAGTGCGAACTCACGAGTATTCAGCACCAGCTCCGAGTTGCTTCAGGAACTCGTGAACCTCCGTTAAGGCTAGCTATCGATGTCTCTTACTTCGGCCATGCTGACAGCGCAGTCCTCCGTTCAGGCGAGGGCTGCTGAAATTGCGATTACAACACAGAACGTAAACGGCGCGAATAATCCTGCCTATAGCCGTCAGACCGCTGTTGTTTCCAATCTGGTAAACTCATCCGGTTCGGTTGTTTATGTTTCCAACGTATCGCGTGCTGTTAATCAGGCGGCGTCCACTGCGGTGCTCAATACCGGTTCGGTTGCAACAGCGACAGGCTCTTATGCCACGCTGCTCGATACCGTATGTGGGCCCAATTCCACGCCGCTCATGGGTGAGGTGGCGACATCGATTTCAAAGCTTGAGAGCGATCTGCAGGCATGGGCAAACGACCCGTCCAGCTTGGCTTTGGGCCAAACCGTTGTGGATTCTTCCAAGGCGCTTGTCACCAAAATCAACAACGACGCACAGTCTGTTGCCGAAGCCCGCAAACGTGCTGATGAATCCATGGCGGCAGCCGTGGACAACATCAACACGATCCTGTCGGACTTTGAAAAACTCAACACCGACATCGTCAGAAAAACCGCCCTCGGTGAAAATGTAAACCACTTGCTCGATGAACGAGACGAGATGCTTCGCGTCCTCTCGGAGGAAATCGGCATTGAGGTAATGCATCGCGATAACAACGATGTTGCAATTTACACCGACAGCGGCGTTACACTTTTTGAAAAAACCGCTCGCGAAGTAACGTTTGACTCCACTGCGACGTTCCCGTCAGGCACGACTGGTAACGCCATTTTCGTTGACGGTATTTCTGTAGCGGGTCCAAACGCGAAGAAACCAGTCTCCGGCGGCGCTATTGCCGGTTACGCCAAGATGCGTGACGAGACCGGCGTGACAATGCAAAGCCAGCTTGATGAAATGGCTAAAGCACTTGTTGCGGCGTTCAAGGAAGTTGATCCTGCAGGCGTTGGCGCGGATATGGATGGCCTGTTCACCGGAACGGACGCTGCTTCCCTTTCCATCAACGCGGCTGTTGACCCTTCACTCGGCGGTGACATCAACAAAATCCGTGACGGTATCAACTACGACTACAACACTGGCGATCTGGCAGGTTTCTCTGATCGGCTGAATCTCTTCATCACAGAGATCAATGCACCGCGCACCTTTGATGCATCGGCAGGTGTAACCACCCAGTCCAGCCTCAAAGACTTCGCTGTCAACTCGGCCAGCTGGTATTCGGCCGAGCGTCAACGCGCAACTGAATTGGCCGTGCTGGATGCTTCTGCCTACACCAGTGCTACGACTACAATGTCAAACAGCACCGGCGTTCACTTGGATACCGAGCTGTCGCGCATGCTCGCAATCGAAAGCGCGTACTCGGCATCTGCCCAGCTAATGACCATCATCGATAACATGTTCGAAGAACTCCTCACGGTGGCACGATAACTATGGCGCTCTATAACGTTTCCACGCTGACCATGACCAACAGCATGATCAGCAACATCCAGAAGAAAACGAACGAGTTTCATAAGCTCTCCAAGGAGGTGCTTGAAGGCAAGCACTACGACATGGGGCTGGAACTGGGTGCAAACCACGGCACTACCATCTCCCTTCGTAACGATTACGAGTCTATTGAAAAGCTTCTGCTTTCCAACTCCCAGACCGATATGCGGTTGGAAGCTGCCTACACGGCGATGGAAACCTCCCGCGAGACAGCTGAGAGCTTTAAAGCCGAGCTGGTTGGTCTGCGTGACAGTGGTGGCACGCTTTCTACAGCCGGTCCGCTTGCTATGGCTAATCTGGATGCTCTGCTTGGCCAGCTAAACACCAACGTTGGCGGCGTATTCGTGTTTGGCGGACAGAATGTTTCCAACGGAACAGCCAACGAATTTACCGATGCCATGAGCGCGACTGTTGACGGCTGGCTTGACGACTTCATGGCAACGGAAGGTATTGCTGACCGCGGATCCATGACGCAGGCCGACATGGAAAAGTTCCTGCAAAATGACTTCAAAACCAACTTTGATGCCATGTGGGAAGGTCAGATTTCCAACGCAACTGACGACGTGATGAAAGCTACCGTCGGCGATGGTACGACTATCGACAGCACGGTCAGCGCAAACGATCAGGCTTTCAAAGATGTAGCAGCAGCCTACGTGATGCTTGGCGTATTCGGCAGCGATGAAACACTCAGCGAAGGCGCTCAGGCCGCATTGATCGATGATGCGATTTTGACGCTGGAAAGTGGCGGCACTGCAATGACCGCAGCGCAGGCGCAAGTTGGTTCTGCAAGAAGCACTCTGGAAAATTCTGATGAGTACCTGAAGGCTGAAAAAACGCTGCTGAACACTTTCATCAACGACCTTGAAAACGTCGATATGAACCAGGTTGGCGTGGAGTTGACTGCAGTTGAAACGCAGCTGGAGAACCTCTTCGCCATTACCAACCGCATGCGCTCGCTTTCGTTGTTGAACCATCTCTAAGCGCTTGATGGTCCAGCAAATCACGACAGCTAGATAAACTGTAGGAAGCTAAAATGTACCAAATGTCCTATGCAGAAACACTGGCAGATTCTTCTCAGGATCGCCGCGCTCAGGAAAAAGAGGTCTTTACTCTGGCGATCCTCCAGCTGCGCGCCGCAAAAGAAGCGGGCGTGAATTCTGACGAGGCTGTCAAGGCACTTACGATCATTCGCCGCTTGTGGGGTTTCCTTATCGAGGATCTGGGAAGCGCGGATAACGCACTGCCAGAAAAACTGCGCGCGGAACTGATTTCTATCGGTATTTGGTGCGTGGGCCACGCCGACAAAATCCGTAGCGGCGAAAGTGAAGATTTCGACTCCCTTATCGAGATCAACGAACACATTCGTGACGGACTGAACTAGGAGGCGAACGAACCATGCGGATCTTTTTGCGGGCAGGGGAGAAAATCTTCGTCAACGGTGCGGTGATCTCCGTAAACCAGAAGACGTCGATCAATCTTCTTAACGACGCTGTATTCCTTCTGGGCAGCCACGTTCTTCAGGTGGAAGAAACGACCACGCCTTTGAAACAGCTTTACTTTGTGATCCAGAACGTACTGATCGAACCGACTGCGGAAGGTATCAGTATGGATCACTACAAGCATCTGCTTTCCGGTGTTCGTCACGCTTTTAGCAACCTTGATGTCCATAGCGGTCTTGATGATGTTGAAAGACATGTCGAAAACAAGCGCTACTTCGATGCGCTGAAAGTTCTGCGCAAGCTCTTCCCTGTAGAGCAGGAAATCATGGAAGGGCTGGATGATGCCAGCCAAGTATTTATTCGCCCTCTTGCCGCGACCGCAGCAGCATAATCTCCAAAAGGACTAAAAAATGGTCGACGCAGTATCCGGAGTTCAGCCTACGGTTCAAAATAGCCAGCAGCAGCCAACAACCAGCACTGGCAGCGAAACGCTTGATTATGACGCGTTCCTCATGCTCTTCATGGAATCCTTGAAGCATCAGGACCCGACAGAGCCAATGAGCACCGCTGAGTGGATGGGCCAGATGGCGCAGTTCTCTATCGTTGAACAGACCACCGTTACCAACCAGAACCTCGTGCACATGTTCCAGCAGGCAGCTGTTAATCAGGCGGCGAACCTGATTGGTATGGAACTGACCCTTGCTGATGGCACCAAAGGCATCATCGAAAGCGTGCAGGTCTATACTGATGGTTCTGTTGCAAAGCTTGAAGACGGCACCGTTGTTCTGCTTGAGCCGGGCGTGACAATCTCCAAGCCGGGCACTGGCGATGTGACCGACCCTGAGGTTGGCGAGCCGGACAAGCCGGGTGAGGGCGGTGAGCAGCCAGAGAAACAATTCTTCTCCTTCAACGCTTGAGCTTGACCTGAATGAATGAGGCTGATGCCCTCGATATCGTAAGAAATGCAGTCTGGACCGTGATTGTTGCAACCGGTCCAGCTGTCGGTACTGCTATGCTTGTCGGCCTTGTCATCGCGTTGTTTCAGGCCCTCACGCAAATTCAGGAAATGACGCTGACGTTCATTCCTAAAATCGTGGTCATTCTAGCCATGATCGCGATCAGCGGCCCGTTTATCGGCGGGCAGATATTCTCCTTCACGGAAGTATTATACGGGCGCATCGAAAACGGATTTTAGGGCAGATAACTGCCCTGATCTTTTCAAGGGACACTGACTTCCCCTCGCGCCTCCATCCTCACACAAGTTTATTCCCTCATTTTCCTATCCAAGTGAAAGAACGGGAGAGGTGCGTCTCGCGTTACCTCTTCCATTTGAGACTGAATTTGTAATTCTAGGCGGAATGCTACCTGATGACGGGATCCGGAAAACGCGATATTGGCTTTGCCATAGGCATCATATTTATTTTGTCGGTGCTCTTCCTGCCAATGCCGACATTTATGATCGACTTTGGCTTGGCGATTTCTGTGGCCTTTTCCGTCGTGATCCTCATGGTTTCATTGTGGATTCAACGGCCGCTTGAGTTCTCTTCCTTTCCAACAATTCTTCTTATCGCAACCATGTTGCGACTGGCGCTCAATATCGCCACAACGCGCGCAATTCTTGCCAATGGCCATGAAGGAGAGCTGGCCGCTGGTTATGTGATCTACGGCTTCTCGCAGTTTGTGATGAGCGGTGACTTTGTCATCGGTCTTATCGTGTTTGCGATCTTGGTCATTGTGAACTTCCTCGTTATCACCAAGGGTGCCACGCGTATCGCGGAAGTGGGCGCACGCTTTACCTTGGACGCGATCCCCGGCAAGCAGATGGCAATCGATGCCGATCTTTCCGCAGGTATGATCGATGATCGGGAAGCGCAGCGCCGCCGCCGCGAACTGGAAGAAGAAAGCTCTTTCTTCGGTGCGATGGACGGTGCGTCCAAGTTCGTGCGCGGTGATGCCGTTGCAGGCCTTATTATTACCGCGGTCAACATTTTGGGTGGCATCATCATCGGTGTTACCCGCTATGGCATGGAGCTGGGCGAAGCTGCTGACGTATTCACCAAGCTGTCCGTTGGTGACGGCCTTGTCTCGCAGATCCCTGCGCTGATTGTATCCCTTGCTGCTGGTCTTCTTGTTTCCAAGGGTGGTACGCGCGGTTCTGCCGAACAAGCGGTGATGGGCCAGCTAAGCGGCTATCCAAAAGCGCTGCTCATCTCCGGCGTGCTCATGGCAATCATGGGTGTGTTGCCGGGCCTGCCGTTCTTCCCGTTCATGCTCCTTTCCGGCATCCTGCTAGCTGCGGCCATCGTCATTCCTCGACAGGCCGAAGAACAGCGCAAGCTTGAAGAAGCCGAGCAGAAAAAGCAGGCGGAGCAAACACAGGCGCAAAAGAAGGAATCTGTCAAAGAAAGCCTCGATCTTCCAGAGATCGAAGTTCGCCTTGGCAAACAGCTGACAGCAAGACTACTTGCGAACAAGCCGGAGATTGCCAGCCGCATCAACAAGATGCGCAAGAAGTTTGCCGAGCAGTACGGCTTCGTGGTTCCTGAAATCAAGATCAGCGACAACATTGACCTTACGCCAAAGACCTACGAGTTCCGCATTCACGGTACAATCGTAGCCTCTCAGGCAATGCATGTTGGTGAGGTGCTGGTGATCGGCGGTGATAGAGCCCTGCCGCAATTACCGGGCAAGGAAACCAAAGAACCTGCCTTTGGCATGAAAGCCAAATGGATTGCGCCAGCATTTGAGTTTGAGGCCAAGCGCCAAGGCTACACCACGGTCGATAACCTCTCTGTAGTGCTTACCCACCTAAGCGAAGTCATCCGCAACAACCTTTCCCAGTTGTTATCCTATAAGGACGTTCGTGCACTGCTGGATCGTCTCGATCCTGCTTACAAGCGTCTGATTGACGATATCTGTCCAGCCCATATTTCGTATTCCGGCCTTCAGGCGGTCCTCAAGCTTCTTCTGGCAGAGCGTATCTCGGTCCGTAACCTTGCAATGATTATGGAAGCGATTGCTGAGATCGCGCCCCATGCACGCCGACCTGAACAGATTGCCGACCATGTGCGCGTACGCATGGCGACACAGATCTGCGGTGACATTGCTCAGGACGGTATGCTGAAGGTGCTGCGTTTGGGTAACCGCTGGGATTTGGCATTCCACCAAGCGCTACGACGTGACAATAACGGTGATCCTATCGAGTTCGATATGGAGCCAAAGCAAGTTGAAGAGTTTGCGCGAGAAAGTGCTGCCGCGATTAAGAAGAAGATTGCCGCCGGTCACCGGTTTGCCATCGTGGTATCGCCGGAAGCGCGCCAGTATGTGCGCATGATTACAGAACGTATGTTCCCATCGCTTCCTGTGCTATCTCACCTTGAGATTGCCAGAGGCGTAGAGATAGAAGCTCTGGGGACTGTTTCGTGACAACAGCCATCCTGCCGGATTACCTGCTTTCTATGTTCATCGTTTTTTGCAGGGTCGGCGGCTGTCTCATGACAATGCCGGGGTTTTCATCGCCCCGCTTGACGTTGAACATCAGGATCTTTCTGGCATTGGCTGTCTCGCTCGCCATGTCTCCTATGTTGATGCCGTTTGTTTATCCGGTCATTTCAACGGCTTCTCATTCCACCATTCTCCTAACGGTGGCAACGGAAGTCCTCATTGGTGGGCTGATCGGGTTTTTCGGTAGAGCATTCTTTGGCGCACTGCAGATGATGGCAGGCGCTATGGCGAATGCGTCCAGCTTCAACATGCCGTCCATGACCGTGGAAGAGTACGAGCAGTTGCCACCTATGGCGTCTCTCGTCACGCTTACAGCAACGGCTATGCTTTTTATTAGCGGGGCGCATGCAGACGTTTTCGTAGCTGTGGCAGAAACCTACACGGTTGCGCCCGTAGGCGAGGGCTTTGCAGCACAAGCGGCGTTTGAACAATATGTCGGCAAGCTATCAGCAGCGATGTACCTTTGCCTGCGCATTACTGCACCGTTCATGGTCTACGGTATCATCATCAACCTTTCTCTCGGTCTCACCAACCGTCTAATGCCGCAAATGCCGGTCTACTTTGTGGGTCTTCCTGCAATCGTTTGCGGCGGCCTTTTCCTTCTTTGGATGACGATCACCGAAATGGTGTCTCTCTTCTTTGAAGGGCTTGGCAACTGGCTCTCTTTGGTTTGAGAATATGGAAAAGAAGCGACTAGAGCGCCTGACGCGCATTATGAAAATGCAGCAGCAACGCGAAACAGCAGTAAAGTTTGATTTGAGCGTGGTGGATACGTCCATTGAAGAGCTCAAACAGAGCTCGACTGACTTGAGCAGTCAGTGGGGCCTGCATGATGGCGCGCTAGGCGAAATTATGAATCGGACGGTGGACCAGAAAATCCGCCGCAACGCCCGTGAGCAAGCCCGCTTGGAAAAGCGAAAAGGCGAGCTGATGGAAGAGCTGATGAACCGGCAGCGCGAAAGCAAGATGACCGAGAAAGAGCAAAAACGCGTTGGGGTGGCTTACGGAAGAAAGCAGGAAACAGAGCGGCTTTTCGAGGTTCTGGAGGGTGTTGTCTCTCAAAAAAGGTCAGGTCCGGATAAGTCTCGCTAGGTATTCTTTTGCCCAGCTGTACTGCAAAGTCTCACCCAAGGTAAGTGAATATGGCCGTTCAACCTGTAGGCGACATCATTCTTGATGTTCTAAAAGGCGCAGACCCTCTTGCAAGGGCAGAAGCGACGAGTGCGCTCTCTAGGCCAACTAAAGTGGCTGCTGATTTACCGACACTTTCTGATCCGGGCGGGTTTTCCGCTGCTATGGATAGTGCTCTGGAGCGGGTTTCATCCGTATCACGTTCTGGCGTCGCCTTTACCGGCTCTGCTAGCGAAACAGTTACAGCTATGAAGAATTTGAGCGCTACTGCACCAGCAGGCCGTGACCTTGGTCAGGAATTGGAAGCTGCCATTCTCCATACCCTTGTAGAGTCCATGATGCCGAAAGACATGGCCTCCATCTACGGCGGCGGTACAGCAGGCAACACCTACAAATCAATGTTGGCAGAGCAGCTGGCAAACAAGATTGCTGACAGCGGTGGTATCGGCCTTGCAGATATGCTCGTTACCGATGAACTTCTCAACCAGTCAGCCAAGAAAGAAGCATAATGGCCAATACTCAGGTTCCAGAAGTTTTTGAAATCCAGCAGGAATTGGTAGTCGCTGAAGAGAGCGCTCCAATCAAGTTTGTATCCAACGAAGATGTTGTGGCAATAAACAGTATCCTGAGCCGCGTGGAAGCGCTGGTTGAAGAAGAAATCGCAGGTCTCACCAACCAAGGTAAATCCGATCTTGATGACACAGCCTACCGGAAATATTCCGCGATGCTGGAACTGGAGAAGGTCAGTGAGATTATTCGCCCTGAGAACCTGCCAAGCGAGACTGTTGAGCGGCTACAAACCCTGAAAGATCGCTTGCAGTTCAACATGCGGTTGCTCGATACGCACCTTACTGCCGTGCGAAATGTTTCTGAAAGTATTTCTTCCCGTATCCGAGAAATTGAATCTGATGGCACCTATGATGCCACAGCGGGCCACTACTAGGAATTTTAGATGCTTAAGGTCCTACTGACAGGTCTTTGGATCGGCGCGGTTACACTTGGAACCGGATACGTCACTGTAAACTACAAAACCCAGAACGACCCAATGGTGCGTAAAGAGGCGCATCTGGAAGGGCTGGATTACCAGAAAACGCCAACGATCAATGTGCCTGTTCTGGAAGACGGCAAGATCCATGGCTATGTGATCGCTCAGTTCGTTTTCACGGTTGACGGTGAGACGCTTAAGAAGCTGGCTGTGCCTCCCCATGCATTCGTGGTGGACGAGGCATTCCGCTATATTTATGAGCGGGCAGACAAGCGCTTTGCTGAGCTAAGCAAACATGATCTGGGTGAGATGACGGAAGCGGTCAGAACCAACGTAAACAAGCGTTTTGGCGTTGAGATCGTGCAGCATGTTCTTGTTCAAGACTTCGCGTTCCACGTCCCTGGCATGATGGAGGGCGTGGCCGCCCAAACTGCTGGGTAGGACCTCTCATAAAACATCTACAATCGAAGCCGCATTGCTCTTGCTCTGCGGCTTTTTTGTTGCTCTGAGCCTTGGGCCGTCGGGCAGGAAAAGAGGCAATAAAAAAGGGCAGGAAGCTGACTTCCTGCCCTTCAAAACTATTTGTAACGCTATTGAAAGCTATCAGTAGCCTTGCTGCGCGTTTCTATGACGCTCTGCCTGAAGTACTGCGTATGTTGTCAGGTGGTCCATCAGCTCTTTAACGGCGATGTCAGCGCGGGCAGAATCTGAATCTGCAACAGCCTGAGCAAGGTCACGGTGAAGAATTGCGGAGTCTTCCAAACGTTCGTTACCGCGGAAAGCGCTCCACGCACGACGGCTCATGGTCTGCAGTGGTGCGACAGCGCGAGCGGTGTACGGGTTGCGCGATACTGCACAAAGCACTTCGTCGAATACTTTATCTGCACGCAGGTAGCCCTTTACATCGCCTTCGCGAGCAAAGTGTAGCATCTCTTCAGCGCAAGTAAGAAGCTGAGCGCGCTCTTCGTCTGTTGCACGTTCAACAGCAGATGCGACCAATAGCTGCTCAAGAGGACGGCGGGTTTCCAGCACCAGCACATATTCCTCTGGCTCTACTTCGGAAACGAACAAGCCTTTGCGAGGGCGAATGACAATCAGACCTTCAGTAGAAAGGCGCTTGATACCTTCGCGAACAGGCGTACGGCCGATGCCGGTGCGCTCGCAAAGGTCGCCTTCAGTCAGGGCCATGCCCGGAGAAAGGTCCAGATTAACAATCAGCTCCTCAATCAGGCGGTATGCCTTATCGGCCAGACTTTCTCTAGCAGGGTCTGCCAGAATTTGCTCACTCGCCATTCGTATTTCTTTCGTCTTCTGACTAGCCTAGTCAATTCAAAGAGTTAATTTGGCTAGGCTTTATGCCAAATACAATTGTGACACGTTGATACAGGGCGCACACTGTGCATAACCCGTGCAACGTAAGAATAGGATGCGGCTTGGTCGCTTCGCAACCCTCAAACGCACCCTAAGGTAACTTTCAGCTCTCCAGAATGCCTTCCAATGCATTCTTACTGCGTTGACTTCCCAAAAGCTTAAGAAGTGCATCACCAGAGCGCGTAAAGCGATGAGAACGCCGCGTCAAGATGAGGCCGGCTTGCGGTGCTCGTACCTCAATTGCGCTGTCACTATTCCCCGGTTCGGTGATTAGAGTCGCTAAAAGATCACCCTCCTTTACAACGTCACCGGGAGAAACGGCATACAGTATAATACCCGATGCTGGCGCATTCATCATTTCGATGTTTGGTAGCGGAACGGCAGGGCCTTCAAATGCCTTAGGGGCAGGTTTCTCGCCAGCAACGACACCCCGTGCGATGAGGAAGTTCAAAAGGTTCTGCGCATCTTCCCGCGCCATCTCTTCTCTTACATCCCTAGCGCCGCGAAGCTCTAAAGTGGAAACGACAACGCGCTCTTGCAGCTTGGCCTCTTGTCCCTCTGACAGATAAGGAGAAAGAGCAGCAGACTCGAATGGCTGATCGGCATCGCCTTTCCATAGCAGCACAGCGTCTGCCTTCAACAGCGCAGCCAGATCCTGTGTCTGCGGCCATAGCTCTTCAGCAATGTAAACGTAGTTCAGGCTTTCATCATCACAGTGAAGGTCAAGAATGATGTCATGGCCGAGCGAAAGCTTGGCAAGGCGCCACTTCAGCTTCCGGTCTACAGACATAGCGCTGTCATCTTCCAGCAGTAGGCTTGGATCTGGACGGTCCAAGTGTGGATGAGAGCGGTTGAAGTTATCGCGCGTACCGGAGTGGAAGCGGCCTTCAAGTTTTCCGGCAATAAACTGGGCAGCGCCAACTGGGTTGCAGTGTGGCACTACTGTAATATTGCCAAGAACCTTCCCTTCAGCATCAAGCGCACGCAGGTGCTCCATTAGAAAGTGCAGAACTGCAGGACCAGGAAGTTCGTCCGCATGCATTGCGCCTTGCAAATAGGCAGAAGGGGCGCCTGCGTCGCTGCCTTCAAACTTGTAGTAGGGAAAGGAGTAGGCAACACCAATCGTATCGCCGCTAATAACTTCAATGTGCTTTTGCATGTTCGGTCCGCAAGTTCTGCTCCGCCTCTATAAAGGGGAGATACGGGAAGGGGATGCTCTTAATAGTGCGGCGGCTTTTGATTGTCCGGTGCCTGATCTACAAGGTCTTGCAGATCCAGCATCTGGTCACGCATCTGTTTCATGGCCATTACAAGCTTATCGATCGTCTTGGACTGACGAGAGACAACATCGTTGAGCGCCTCGACCGTTTCGGCCTGATGAGCTACATGAATTTCCAGATCGATAATCCGTTGTTCGAGCGTGTCCTGCATTGTTTCCTGGTTCTTGGTTTTGTGATCTTTAGCGGGTCAATCTAGCAGATCCGGTTTGGTAGACCCAGACACTTGTTAGACCGACTCCTGCGCAGCCCTATTGGCGCTTTTTTTGTTCCGAATGGAAGCGTTTTTTGTGCTCTGAAAAGCACCCGCAAGCCAAATTTTCCAAATTTCGCACTTATATATGACGCAATTCACAGCTTGCTCCCAGAAAAAACAGGCTCAAAATTGGCTAAATTGTGAAAGCCTAGGGGTTTTCGCTGCTGTCGCACAAGAAAATGATTAAGCCGCTGTAAATCAAGGAATAGTTTGGAATTTCAGATTTATGGCAGCACGGTTTACCTGTTTTTCGGGTGGCCACTTTAATAGAATTTGATCTTTCCGTGCGCCTGCGCATTTGGCCGATAAGGGTATATACGAATTGCTCAAGGCCTTTTGAAATTTTCTATTGCTGAGCGGCGCTTCTGGCAAACTTTCTAAAGCTGAGCGCTGCACAGGATGAATAGAATTGCTTTCCTGTGGTGCTTGTGAGGTCGTTGAAAAATTCGGTTTCGGGCAGGGTGCGCGTTTGCGTGTCTCCGCGACGAGGGGGGATGGCCAAAGCAGGTTGAAAATATGTCAGCGGCACAGGGATGTCTCTTGCCTCTGGTTTTTCAAGATCAGTCCTGCCACCGAGCAGGTTGTTATGAAAAGCGAATAATATCGATTGGTTGAACCAGATGTAATTGGGAACTCGCCAATCAGTCACGTGCGTTAATGAGGTTTTAAATGAGCTTGAACAAGACCCTCATGGCAGGCGCGGCGATTGCTGCTCTGGCCCTTTTTTCCAGCCCGACCTTCGCAAAAACCTTGGTTTATTGCTCCGAAGGTTCTCCTGAAAGCTTTACCCCGTCTCTCCACACATCCGGTACAACATTTGATGCCAGCTCCCGCAATGTTTACAACCGTCTGGTTGAATTCAAGCGCGGCAGCACTGAAATCGTGCCTGGTCTTGCAGAACGCTGGGAGATTTCCGAGGACGGTAAAGAATACACCTTCTTCCTCCGTAAAGGTGTGAAGTTCCATTCTACTTCCTTCTTCAAGCCTACCCGCGACTTTAACGCAGACGACGTAATCTTCACCTTCGATCGTCAGGGTAATCCGGAAAACCCATACCACATGGTTTCTGGCGGTACTTACGAGTACTTCAACTCCATGCAGATGCCTTCTCTCATCGAAAAGATGGAAAAGGTTGACGACTACACTGTGAAGTTCGTTCTTTCCCGTCCAGAAGCGCCTATGATCGCTAACCTGGCGATGGACTTTGCTTCCATTCATTCCGCTGAATACGCAGACTCTCTGTTGGACAACAAAAACCAGTTCGACCAGAAGCCAGTAGGCACCGGTCCGTTCCAGTTTGTTGGCTACCAGAAAGACGCGATCATTCGCTACTCTGCGCACCCTGACTACTGGGCAGGCAAAGCTGCGATCGACACCCTCGTATTCGCAATCACTCCTGATGCATCCGTTCGCTACCAGAAGCTGGCAGCTGGCGAATGTCACATTATGCCTTATCCAAACCCAGCTGACGTTGCTGCAATGAAGAGTGATCCAAACATCACTGTTATGCAGCAGGAAGGTCTGAACATCGGTTATCTGGCATACAACACCCAGATGCCTCCGTTCGACAATCCGAAAGTTCGCAAGGCTCTGAACGCTGCGATCAATAAGCAGGCGATCGTCGATGCAGTCTTCCAGAGCGCTGGTAAGCTTGCAAAGAACCCGATCCCGCCAACAATGTGGTCTTACAACAAGGCTGTTGTTGACGATGTGTACGACCCAGAAGCAGCGAAAGCCGCTCTTGCAGCTGAAGGCGTAACCGACCTTAAGATGAAGGTCTGGGCAATGCCTGTACAGCGTCCGTACAACCCGAACGCACGTCGTATGGCTGAAATCGTTCAGGCAGACTTTGCAAAGGTTGGCGTAGAAGTTGAAATCGTTTCCTACGAGTGGGGCGAATACCTGAAGCGTTCTTCCGACGTGAAGCGTGACGGTGCTGTTCTTCTCGGTTGGACCGGCGATAACGGTGACCCAGACAACTTCCTCGGTGTGTTGCTCACATGTGATGGCGTTGGTGGTTCAAACCGCTCCAACTGGTGTAATGCCGAGTTTGATGAAATCATCCTCAAAGCGAAGATGACATCCGACGTTGCAGAGCGCACCAAGCTTTACGAGCAGGCTCAGGTTCTCTTCAAAGAGCAGGCTCCTTGGGCAACCATCGCGCACTCTCTCGTAAACGAGCCAGTAAGCGTTAAGGTTGAAAATTACAAAATCGACCCGTTTGGCGGACATTATTTCTACGGTGTAGATATTAAGTAAAAAAATCTGCTAGACATTATGTATCCCGGCGCGTATTCGCCGGGATACAATTTGTACTCACGGTTGTGTATTTGAACGTAGAGTGCGTACTATTCATATCGAGAAAAAAGTGTGACTGAAGTATGCTTCGTCTCATATTGAGAAAATTGGGGCTTCTAATTCCGACATTTATCGGCGTTACCCTCACATCCTTCTTCTTCATCCGCTTACTTCCGGGTGACCCAATTCTACTTCTTGCAGGCGAACGCGGTGTAAGTCCCGAGCGCTATCAGGAGCTTTTGGTTCAATTCGGCTATGATAAGCCCGTGTGGGTCCAGTATCTGGATTACATCTGGAACATCCTTCACGGCGATCTAGGGACCTCGATTGTAACTAAGCAACCGGTGGTCAAAGAGTTCTTCACCCTGTTCCCGGCAACAATCGAGCTGTCACTGTGTGCGATTATCTTCGCCGTGGTGCTTGGTTTGCCAGCGGGCATCCTTGCTGCTGTTAAGCGCGGTAAAACTCTCGACCATACCGTTATGACAACCGCACTGGTTGGCTACTCCATGCCAATCTTCTGGTGGGGTCTGTTGTTGATCATCTTCTTCTCAGGCATTTTGCAGTGGACGCCGGTATCTGGCCGTATCTCCCTGATGTTCTGGATTGAACCTGTCACCGGCTTCATGCTGATCGACAGTATCTTATCCGGTCAGGAAGGCGCCTTTACCTCGGCCGTCAGCCACCTCATTCTGCCTACCGTTGTTTTGGGCACTATTCCGCTAGCGGTTATCGCCCGTCAGACCCGTTCGGCAATGCTGGAAGTTCTGGATGAAGACTACGTGCGTACAGCGCGTGCAAAAGGTCTTTCCCGTTTCCGCGTTGTTGGCATTCACGCACTGCGTAACGCTTTGATCCCGGTGATCACCATCATCGGTCTTCAGATCGGCGTTCTGTTCGCTGGTGCAATTTTGACCGAAAGCATCTTCTCATGGCCGGGTATCGGCAAGTGGATGGTCGATAGTATCTTCCGCCGTGACTATCCGGTGGTGCAGGGCGGTCTGCTCATGATTGCAGCAATCATCATGATTGTGAATCTGATCGTTGACCTTGCTTACGGTCTGATCAATCCAAAAATTCGGCATACGGAGTAAACAATGGCTGATGTAACTCATGATACCGGCCCGGATACCCGCTTCGAATTGCTGATGGGCTTCTGGCGCCACTTTAAAACCAATCGTGGTGCTGTATTCGGACTTTGGTTCTTTGTCGCTCTTGTATTGATTGCGGTTCTTGCGCCTGTAATTGCGCCGCACAGCGCAACCATGCAGTACCGTGATGCGCTCCTTCTGCCACCTGTGTGGTCTGAAGGCGGTACTTGGACCCACATTCTGGGCACAGACGCGGTTGGCCGCGACCTGCTGTCTCGCTTGATCTATGGTAGCCAGTTCTCGCTGTTTATTGGCGTTGTGGTGGTGTCTGTAGCGCTGGTCGTTGGTATTTGTCTCGGTCTCGTTGCCGGTACTTTCCGCGGCTGGGTTGATACCTGCATCATGCGCGTTATGGACGTGATCCTTTCCTTCCCGTCCTTGCTTTTGGCACTCGTACTTGTTGCGATCCTTGGTCCGTCTCTCATCAACGCGATGATCGCGATCGCGATCGTTCAGCAGCCTTACTATGTTCGCCTGACCCGCGCTGCGGTAATGAGCGAAATGAGCAAGGAATACGTGATGGCGGCGAAAGTGTCCGGCGTTGGCACTTTGCGTCTGATGTTCGTAACTGTTCTGCCAAACTGTATGGCACCGCTTATCGTTCAGGCAGCTCTGTCTTTCTCGACTGCTATTCTTGACGCGGCAGCTCTCGGCTTCCTCGGCATGGGTGCCCAGCCTCCGACACCGGAATGGGGAACCATGCTTGCAGAATCCCGCGAGTTCATTCTGCGCGCTCCATGGATTGTGACGTTCCCGGGTATTGCAATTCTGACCACCGTGCTTGCGATCAACCTGATCGGTGATGGCCTGCGCGATGCCCTTGATCCGAAGTTGAAGAAGGGCTGATAGAAATGGCATTGCTTGAAATTGAAAATCTAACGGTAGAGTTCGACACCGTAGAAGGCCGTTTCCGTGCCCTCGACAATGTGAGCTACTCCGTAAACGCTGGCGAAGTTCTGGCCGTGGTTGGTGAAAGTGGTTCCGGTAAGTCCGTAGCTATGCTCGCTGTTATGGGTCTTCTTGCGCAGAACGGTCACGTATGGGCTGACAAGCTCGTATTTGAAGGCCGTGATCTGATGACCATGAGCGACAAAGAGCGCCGCAAGGTTATCGGTAAAGACATCTCCATGATCTTTCAGGAGCCGATTGCCAGCCTTAACCCATGCTTCACCGTCGGCTATCAGCTGGATGAAGCATTGGTTCAACACACCAGCTTGAACCGCAAAGAGCGTAAAGACCGTATGGTCGAGCTTATGCAGCAGGTGGGTATGCCTGAGCCGGAAAAGGCGATCAAGAAGTTCCCTCACCAGATGTCTGGTGGTCAGTGCCAGCGTGTGATGATTGCTATGGCTATCGCTTGTAGCCCTAAACTTCTCATTGCCGATGAACCGACAACCGCGCTGGACGTGACCATTCAGAAACAGATCCTTGATCTGCTTATGGACCTTCAGCAGAAAACCGGCATGGGCCTTATCATGATCACTCACGATATGGGTGTGGTTGCTGAAACCGCAGACCGCGTTATCGTGCAGTACAAAGGTAAGAAGATGGAAGAAGCCGGTGTTCTCGAACTCTTCGAGAGCCCGAAAAATCCATATACCCGTGCGCTGCTTTCTGCTTTGCCTGAAAACGCGACCGGTAACCGCCTGCCAACTGTCTCTGACTTCCATGATGGACAGGGAGGGGCTCACTAATGTCCAACAATGTTATTCTCGAAGCCCGTGACCTTGTGCGTGAATACCACACCAAAGAAGGCATGATGGGCAAAACGGTCGTAACTCGTGCTCTTAAAGGCGTGAGCTTCGATCTGGAACGCGGTAAGACCCTTGCCGTGGTGGGCGAAAGTGGCTGCGGTAAGTCCACTCTTGCGCGTATTTTGACCCTGATCGATCCGGCGACCTCTGGTGATCTGTTCATCGAGGGTAAGAAGATCGATATCTCCCAGGAACGCCTTTCTAAAGAAATGCGCGCCAAGGTGCAGATCGTTTTCCAGAACCCTTACGGCTCTTTGAACCCGCGCCAGAAAATTGGCGACGTGCTCACCGAACCTTTGATGATCAATACCAACCTGTCTCCGGCAGAGCGCCGCGAACAGGCTATGGATATGCTGATCAAGGTTGGTTTGGGCCCAGAGCACTTCAACCGCTATCCGCATATGTTTTCTGGTGGTCAGCGCCAGCGCGTCGCAATTGCTCGCGCATTGATGCTGAACCCGTCTTTGTTGATCCTTGATGAGCCGGTTTCGGCGCTGGACCTTTCCGTTCAGGCGCAGATTTTGAACCTGCTCGCAGACCTTCAGGACGAGTTCAACCTTACCTACTTGTTCATTTCCCATGACTTGTCTGTTGTGCGCTACATCGCAGACAAAGTGATGGTTATGTACTTCGGCGAAGTGGTTGAGTACGGGGACATCGAGACAGTATTCGGCGATCCTCAGCACGAGTATACCCGCACGCTGTTCAACGCGACGCCTAAGGCGGATATCGCTCACATCAAGGCACGTCTTGGCGTTGCCTAGCATTCATTGAAATGCAAAGTATTTGAAAGCCGGTCTCATCGAGATCGGCTTTTTGGTTTTGAAATGGATTTCCTGCGATATTCTTATAAGTGAAAAATATTAGCTGGATATAACGAGGTTCCTAGGAGAAATATTTCCCGAAACCTAGTAGTATTGCGATTGTGGTTTTGTTGTATCAACATCTGCCACGGGAAATGAGCAGCTCGGTCCCTCACAAGCCTTGAGCAGAGGCAGGGATACTGAGCGATCATTTGCCGAATAATCACGTCTGCCAACCGCACGTCTCGGGAGGAATGAGATAGGCCGCACGAATAAAAAGTGCATCAAGCGGGGCAGGCGCAAGCAATACCAACAGAGATGGGGGCTATCTCATGAATAAGTCGATACTTCTAGGAAGCGTATTTGCAGTTTCTATGGGCCTTACCGCCGCTGCAAATGCAAGCACCTTGGTCTATTGTTCTGAAGGTTCTCCGGAAGGCTTCACACCCGCTCTATACACCGCTGGCACAACATTCGATGCGTCCTCGCGCCAGATCTTCAACAAGCTGGTCGAGTTTGAGCGCGGCTCCACCAATATCGTGCCGGGCCTTGCTGAAAGCTGGACCGTCTCCGACGATGGCTTGGAATACACATTCAAGCTGCGTGAAGGCGTAAAGTTCCACAGCACAAAAGACTTCACTCCAACCCGTGACTTCAACGCGGACGATGTGATCTTCTCCTTCAACCGCCAGAAGGACAAAGACCATCCGTATCACTCTGTCTCTGAAGGCAGCTACGAATACTTCAACGCGATGGGTATGCCGGATCTGATCGAGGAAATCGTCAAGGTTGATGACAATACGGTCAAGTTCGTTCTTAGCCGTCCTGAATCTCCAATGATCGCCAACCTTGCTATGGACTTTGCTTCCATCCATTCCGCAGAGTATGCGGACCAGATGATGGATAATAAAGCCCAGTTTGACCAGAATCCGGTTGGTACAGGTCCGTTCCAGCTCGTTGGCTACCAAAAAGACTCGGTCATCCGCTACAAGGCTCACCCTGATTACTGGGCAGGTAAAGCTGACATCGACAACCTGATCTTTGCAATTACACCAGATGCCTCCGTTCGCTATCAGAAGATGAAAGCAGGCGAGTGCCATGTTATGCCGTATCCAAATCCGGCTGACATTGCTGCAATGAAGGAAGATCCAAATATCAACCTTATGCAGCAGGAAGGTCTGAACGTTGGTTATCTGGCCTACAACACCCAGACAGCTCCGTTTGACAATCCTAAGGTCCGCAAGGCGCTGAACTCTGCCATCAACAAGCAGGCAATTATCGACGCAGTCTTCCAAGATGCCGGTAAGATCGCAAAGAACCCGATCCCGCCGACAATGTGGTCCTACAACGAAGCCATTGTTGATGATCCATATGATCCTGAGGCAGCCAAGGCAGCGCTTGCTGAACAGGGTGTCGAGGATCTCAAGATGAAGATTTGGGCAATGCCTGTGCAGCGTCCTTACAACCCGAATGCTCGCCGCATGGCAGAGGTCTTGCAATCTGACTTTGCCAAGATTGGCGTGGATGTAGAGATCGTGTCCTACGAGTGGGGCGAGTACCTGAAGCGCTCCAAGGAACTTGACCGTGATGGCGCAGTTCTTCTGGGGTGGACAGGCGATAACGGCGATCCAGACAACTTCCTTGCCGTTCTGCTTGGCTGTGAAGGTGTTGGCGGGTCCAACCGTGCTCAGTGGTGTAACGAGGAGTTTCAGGACCTTGTTGTAAAGGCCAAGGCGACCTCTGATGTTGAGGAACGCACCGCGCTCTATGAAAAGGCGCAGGAAGTATTCAAACGTGAAGCGCCATGGGCGACAATTGCTCACTCCGTGGTTTCCGAGCCTGTGTCTGTGAAGGTAGAAAACTACAAGATCGACCCATTTGGCGGCCACATCTTCTATGGTGTCAGCGTCAAGTAACACTCTGATTTTGTGACAATGCGAGGTCCGGCAGTAACAACTGCCGGATCTTTTTCATTTCATGAGAAAAACACAGGGTATGGCGTGCTGCCATTTGAAATAGGTCAAAGGATTTTTCTTCAGCTTCCCCAAAGATAGCGCCCGAAAAAGACCGGAACTTATCGGGTTCCCGGGCAAACAATCGAACTCTTTTAAAGATTATGGGGAGGGTGCCATGGGTTACCTGAAACAACATCCTGACGCGAACGGCTTCTTTGGTGAATACGGCGGCGCATTCATTCCGCCGCAGCTGGAACCACACTTCAAGGCGATCGCAGAAGCGTATGATCGTATTGCCAGCGATGCCAGCTATATCAACGAGCTGCGTTACATCCGCAAACACTTTCAGGGTCGCCCGACCCCAGTGTCTCACGCTCGCAACCTGTCCCGCGCTATCGGCGGTGCAAACATTTACCTGAAGCGTGAAGACCTCAACCACTCCGGCGCACACAAGCTTAACCACTGCATGGGTGAGGCGCTTCTGGCTAAGCACATGGGAAAAAAGAAGCTCATCGCAGAAACCGGCGCAGGTCAGCATGGTGTAGCTCTTGCAACCGCTGCTGCTTACTTCGGTATGGAATGTGAAATCCATATGGGCGAAGTGGATATCGCGAAAGAACATCCAAACGTCATGCGTATGAAGCTTCTGGGCGCGACTGTTGTGCCGGTAAGCTTTGGTGCGCGTACGCTGAAAGAAGCTGTCGATTCTGCGTTCATGTCCTACATGGATCAGGGCGAAGAGGCTATCTACGCAATCGGTTCCGCTCTTGGTCCGCACCCATTCCCTAAAATGGTTCGCGCTTTCCAACAGATCATCGGTGAAGAAGCACGCGAGCAGTTCATCGAAATGACCGGCGAGCTTCCAGACCACGCCGTTGCTTGCGTTGGCGGCGGTTCAAACGCGATTGGCCTGTTCTCTGGCTTTATCGAAGATCCTGAAGTTCAGTTGCATGGTGTGGAGCCTCTGGGCAAAGGTCCGGGCAAAGGCAACCACGCTGCGACGATCACATACGGTAAGCCGGGTCAGATCCATGGCTTCAACTGTATTGTTCTGGCTGACGAAGAGGGTAACCCTGATCCGGTTCACTCCATCGCATCCGGTCTGGACTATCCAGGCGTTGGTCCTGAGCACTCCTACCTTCATGACCTTGGCCGCGCGACCTATGGTACTGCGGACGACAAGGAAACGCTTGAAGCATTTTACGCGCTGTCCCGTTATGAGGGTATCATTCCAGCGCTGGAAAGCTCCCACGCTGTTGCCTATGCAATGAAGCTGGCAAAGGGCCGTAACGGTCAAACCATTCTGGTTAACCTGTCTGGTCGTGGTGATAAGGATCTGGACTACGTAACCGAAAACTTCGGTTTCGGTGAAGACCTGAGCATCTAATAGCTCAACAGCTACGAATATTTGGAGAGGGCGCTTCGGCGCTCTCTTTTTTACCCCTTCCGTTTGGAAGCGATGTAAGCGCCCGTTGTAATGGCAACGCTAGAGGTGCCCGCAATGCCGGCAGCAACGCCTTTGGCCGCAAAGCCAAGTACAATGAACTGGCTTAAAACGATCACGAAGAAGATCGGCACGAACAGGGCGAAGGTCTTTCCGATAAATAAAAAAAGCTTTTCAAACAAAACGACATTCTCCTCATAACCGTCTGTATTTAGGAAGGGCGCGGAGAAAAACAAGGCCGCCCTAACGGCGGCCTATGAAAGAGAGCTGCTTTGATGCAGTTAGAAATTATAGCGCAGACCGACGTTAAAAGTATGCGCCTGAACGGTTGTGGTTAAAGAGCCGGTCCCAGCCACAGAGTACAGTTCATACTCTCCTGAGTGCAAATAGGCGTACTCACCAATGAGGTCTAGATCCTCCGAGAGGGCATAGGAGGCGCCTGCTGCTGTCCTTAAAAGCCAAGTGGTGTCACTGCCAAAAGGTGTCTGGATTCCGTTCGCAGAGGCTTGCAGGTCAAAATGCGCTAGACCGAAACCAACGCCAATATGTGGCTTAATTTTATGCTCAAACGGGATGTCGTAGTAGACGGATACGGTGCTGTAGAGTGCTGATAGTTCGCCCTCGAGCGCAGTGCCATCGAATCCCTTATTGTTGGGGTTTTGGAGGTAACCCAGATCGCCTTGAATTCGGAAGCGTTCGTTGAGGCGATATCCTGCTTGCACCGAAATGTTGTAACCTGCATCACTTGAGATGTAGTCGTGAATTGTGAAGCTTGGATTGCCTGGCGTTTTTTCGGTAATGTCGTAGTTATGTAGCAAGGATAACCCAGCGCTGGCGCCAATATACAGATTGCTCTTGCTGAACTCTGCTGCTGTGGTGGTATTTGATGCGATCAGGAGTGCCAGTAGGCTGCCGACCAAAGCGGTTTTCGTCATTGTTTGCCCCAAACATGTTTTAGATCTGTTTGTTGCGAACCTGAAGGAGCAGAGGCGGTTTTCCTATACGGGTTTCGACGCGGTTGCTGGGGTGGTTTCCGCTTATCCGCGACGATTTTTACGATTTTGGGATATAATAATACTGCAGTTTTTAAATTAAAAAAAACACCGCAGACGTCTGTCTGGGCGTTGTCATTCTTTATAATTTCTTGGGAAGAGAATGGTGGGCGATGAGAGACTCGAACTCCCGACATCTTCGGTGTAAACGAAGCGCTCTACCAACTGAGCTAATCGCCCCCGCTTGGGTGGTACGCCGTTGGGCGTGAGGAGCCATTTAGGGACTTTTTTCCATTGTGGCAAGGGGGGAAATTCGTTTTCCCCGAATGGAATATGAATTTTCCATATTTTACGGGGTACTACGTTTGTTCGCCGCTTGGAGACTGGGCAGGTTTTAGCGAACGACGGCGAAATTTTCGCATAATTCCAAGGCCGGAGAACGGATAAACCATTTTCGGTGTTTGGTGTTCTGGCGCTTGGGGCTTCTTTTTCATCAATCGGTTAGCTGTAAAGGCGCACATGCCAGTGCAGAGTACCGCGATCAGATAAATAGGAGCGTTTTCGCCTAGGATGGGCAGCAAGACGGTTGTTGCAGCCGGACCTGCGGCACAGCCCATTGCCCAAGCGAACAGTAGCCGCATTGAAAGAGCCATGCCGCTGGCCTTTTGATACTCGAACCCATGGGCAATGCACAACGTGTAGAGCGGGAAGCTAAAGCCACCAATTACAATAAGTCCGCCGGAGAGGATGAAGAGCAGCTTTAAATGATGCTGCGGATCATCATCAAGGTACTGGAACGGGTCTAGAGTGAGCTGGATGACGGCAAGTACTGCAATAACGCCCGTACAAACCATAATAAGCCAGCGTCGGTCCATCTTGTCCGATAACACGCCAAGCGGATACTGGAAGATCAACCTTCCCACATAAAGGGCGCAGATCATTATGGCGGTCATGGACGGCGCAAACCCCGCGTTCGCGAAGTTATAGGGCAGGATCGTGATCAGACTGGTGGTGACGGCACCTGAAACCAAAGCACCAGCAAGGGCGACAGGGGCGTTGTCCCAAACCTCCTTGAGTGGAATTTTTCTCGTATCGGTGGTCTGCGGCGGAATGCTATGGGTCATGCAAAGCACAACCACGGAAAACATTAGCAGAGCGCTTACCACCTCCATCAGCCGCGTAGGCGAATAGATGAGAAGGCTAACGACCCCTTGTGCCAGAATAGATGTTGCGCCCATGAACAAGGCGTTCGCAGAAAATATTCGCCCGCGTACCTGTTCCGGTGCAGCTGCGCCAAGCCAAGCATCTGCACAGGCAAAGACCATCGCAAGACAAGCACCCATGAAGAAGCGCAGTAATGCCCATATCCAGAAGTTCTGCCAAAGATCCATAACGGTAATAAGCAGAGCGGCAATAGCAGCAGCTGCGGAAAAAGCGCGGATATAACCGACGCGCCACATAAACTGCAGGCCGCGCAAACAACCGGCAACAAAGCCGAGCGAGTATGCGGTGGCGATAATACCGGCTTCGACAGAAGAGTGCCCGGACGCAGCTAATTCAAGGGGAATACTGGTAAGCAGGGTAGAGCTGGCCAACTGCGCGCAGGCATTGGCGGTCATAATCGCCAGCAGCGGCACAAGGTGATGCTGGAACAGAGCCGGACGTAGATCACTCATTATTATTTTTATCGATCTGTTTGGCTATGCTTGACTGAAACAAAGCGCGCTTAAAGGTCTAAGCAAAATCTAGCACAAAAACTCAGGTTGTACTGTGAGCCTCCAATGGTGATTTTGTGATTTTACGGTTTGCGTTAATGCGTTTGAGTGCGCCGCTGAGTACAAAAAAAAGCCCGCCACAAGGGCAGGCTTTCTTGTCTAGTAACAGAGCTAACCGGCGTTAGGCTGGCTGCTGCTCTGCCTTGATCTGCGCGATAGCCGCTTCCAACTCATTGTAGTGAGAGAAAACGATATCCGGTCCCAGTTCTTTCACTGGCACATCCGTGTAGCCGAAGTCTGCCGCGATTACAGGCAGGCCAGCGTTACGCGCCGCCTGAATGTCTGCACGGGAGTCGCCAACGAAGATGGAGCCTTCACGGGTTCCGTCTGCCATGTCGATAGCGCCGTAAACAGGCATCGCATCCGGCTTGTTCTTGGAGAATGTGTCGCCGCCGACCACAGCGTCGAACATATCAAACATATCCAGAGCCTTAAGCAGGGGCACCGCAAGGTTTTCTAGCTTGTTGGTGCACACAGCCAGCTTCCAGCCCTCTTCCTTAAGGCGGGTCAGAACTTCGACAGCCTCAGGGAACGGGTAGGAGTGGTCTGCAATATGTTTTTCGTAGTAGCTGATAAATTTCTTCAAAAGCGGATCCAGAATGTCGGGGGTCGGATCTACTTTGTTTGCTTTAAGCCCGCGGGACAGCAGCACTTTTACGCCTGCACCGACCATAGTGCGGACGTTTTCTGGTTCGATTGCTTCATAGCCTGCTTCCACCAGAACGTGGTTCATGGAAGCTGTCAGGTCACCCATAGTTTCGACAAGGGTGCCATCCAAATCAAACACCAGAACTGGGTTTGTCATGGTTCTCTGCCCGTTTCATTTCACTCTTTAAAATTGGCCGGTAACTTAGCGATTTGAAGATATCTGTCAATTTACGGATTAATGCATAGGGTGAGCTTATTACTCTTGCAAAAAAGAATATGGCCAATACTAAGAGGAAAGCGCGGTTAGTAAGCACGAACCTCTGTTTACAACACCTATGGTTTTCTGCCAGATCAGGTCTCGGTCGGCAGAATCGACCACAACAATTAAATCTAGCACTGCGGGTAATAGGGATGAACGCGAACCTCAAAGCGCAGGCGGCAGCAGCTGCTCTGGAAGAAGTAGAAAGCGGTATGCGTCTGGGCATCGGCTCCGGCTCTACAGCAAACGAAATGATCCGCCTTCTGGCAAAGAAGGTAGCCAGCGGCTTTGATGTGATTGGCGTTCCATGTTCCACACGCAGTGAAGCCCTTTGTCTGGAACTGGGCGTTCCGCTCACAACTCTGGATAAAATGCCGGAATTGGACCTGACAATTGACGGGGCAGACGAATACGACCCTGCACTTAACCTCATAAAAGGCGGGGGAGCAGCGCTTCTTCGGGAAAAGACTGTCGCGGTAGCCTCTGCACGTATGATAGTAATCGCTGACGATAGTAAACGTGTCGCTACATTGGGTCAGTTCCCGCTTCCAATTGAAGTTAACCAGTTTGGTCTGGCTTCAACCCGTATCGCGATCCAGAAGCACTTTGCCTCACGCAGAGTTTCTGGGGACCTGATACTAAGAGGGGGTGAAAATGATCCGGTGATCACCGACAATGGCAATTATATTCTGGACGCGCATTTGGGCACAATTCCAGATCCGGCGGAACTGGCTAAGGGGCTGAACGACATCCCTGGTGTGGTGGAGCACGGATTGTTTATCGGAATTGCAAAGCGCGCCTACATTGCCGGTGAAAACGGTGTGGCAGTGGTCGAGCCTAAAGCATAAGCAGCAGGTTCGATCCCTAGAAGGTTTTGTTTTTAAACAAGGGAGAGCTTGATACATGCTCGCTAAATTGAAATACGCGGTGGTTGGCGGTGTTGCTGCAGCTGTCATGGCTGGCGCTATGCTTGTTGCCCCGGTATCCGCTCAGGAAACCTTTTCCGAGTCACACATTGCTGCTGCAAAGGCTGCAATCAACGCAACACGCGCTGCAGAAACTTTTGACAACATTCTGCCAGACGTTGCCGAGCAGACCCGTACGCTCTTCATTCGCTCCAATCCGGCCATGAGTGCTGAAATCGACGTAGTTGTGAACGAAGTCGCACTGCAGATGGTTTCTCGTCGTGGTGAGCTGGATCAGGTTATCTATGAAGTATGGGCTCGCCGCTTCACTGAAGCTGAGCTGAAGCAGATCGCAGAGTTCTACAATACCGAAGCTGGTAAGAAGCTTGCAGGTCTTGGTGGTGAGTTGAGCGCTCTTTCCATCGGTGCTGCAAAGCAGTGGGGCGATGTGATCGCTACCGACATGGTTGCAATCGCTCGTGAGCAGCTGGCCAAGATGCAGGCTCAGTAACGAGCTTGTGACAGAGGTCTTTGTGACTTTGTGACAGACAAACTCTTGATTTGGGGACAAAATGCCCCAAATCGCGAGGAAAGCGAATATGCAGGGTCGACTCGCTTTAAAAACGGGTCGACCCTGCTTTGTATTTGGAAAGAATAACAGGCTTCACATGGATAACTTCGACTACGACCTCTTCGTTATCGGCGCTGGCTCCGGCGGCGTCAGGGCGGCCCGTATTGCCGCAACGCACGGCGCACGGGTAGGCATTGCAGAAGAGTATCGCTATGGCGGTACCTGCGTTATCCGCGGCTGTGTCCCTAAAAAGCTGTTTGTATACGCTTCCAAATTCTCCGAGGAATTTGAAGATGCGCAGGGCTTTGGCTGGTCCTTGAACGGTGAGCCGACTTTTGACTTCCAAAAACTGATCAATGCGAAGGATCAGGAAATTGCACGTCTGGAAAGCATCTATCGCCGCAATCTGGAACGCACCAATGTGGAAGTGCACGACACCCGTGCAGTAATTGAAGGCCCTAACACTGTCCGTCTTCTGGCAAGCGGCAAGACGGTGACTGCAGGGCGCATTCTTATTGCAACTGGCGCCACACCAAACGCTGACCAAGGCTTGGAAGGGGGCGAATATGTCGTTACCTCCAATGAGGTCTTCAATCTGGACAAACTTCCAGAGCGCGTAATGGTCGTTGGCGGCGGTTATATTGCTGTCGAGTTTGCTGGCATCTTCAACGGCATGGGTTCCAAAACCACGCTGCTTTATCGCGGTGAGGAAATTCTTCGCGGTTTTGACGATGACCTGCGCGCTATGCTCCATGAAGAGATGGACAAGAAGGGCATCGCCGTCAAAACGGAAGATACAATTGTCCGTATTGAAAAGTCTGGCGAGGTTTACACCGTTCACACCAAGGCAGGCGAAGCGATTGAAGTAGATCTGGTTGTCTCAGCAATCGGCCGTCGTCCTAATATCGCTGGCCTCGGTCTGGAAAGTGTGGGCGTTGAGGTTGATGCAGCTGGTGCAATCAAGGTTTCTGCCGACTCCCAAACCAACGTGGAAAGCATCTACGCAGTTGGCGATGTAACCAACCGTGCGAACCTTACGCCCGTTGCTATTCGCGAAGGTCACGCCTTTGCCGACAGTATCTTCGGTAACAAAGAGTGGACTGTTGACCACTCCATGATCCCGACAGCTGTTTTCTCGCAGCCTGAACTGGGTACCGTGGGTATGACGCAGGCCGAAGCGCAGAAGCTCTACAAGAACATCGACATCTACAAAGCCTCATTCCGTCCGATGAAAAACACCCTTTCAGGCCGTGATGAGAAAACCATGATGAAAATCATCGTGGACGCGGATAGCGATAAGATCTTGGGCATTCACCTCATGGGTCATGATGCTGGTGAGCTTATCCAGATCATCGGTGTCACTATGGTTATGGGCGCAACGAAAGCCGATTACGATCGCACCATTGCTGTGCATCCAACTGCTGCTGAAGAGCTGGTCACAATGCGTGAGCCAAGCGAACGCATTCGCAGCTAATGGCCAATTGATAGCACTGCAAAAATCAAAGAAGTTACAGGCGGCCCTACGGGGCCGTTTTTGTTATTGCCCACGGTTGTTGCTGTTGACTGCCGACTAGGGGACACGCAGAACTCTGGAGGGAGAGTGCCAGATGCAGGAGAGTGAGAGTTTTAGTTACTTCGGCTATGGGTCGCTGGTTAATGAAGACACCTTGCCAGAAGGAACAACGGTCGTTGCTGGGGAGCTTAGCGGCTATGTGCGCGAATGGGGCGGCTGCGCCCGTTGGAATAGCCCGACCAACCGTATTGAAAGCGGCGTGTGCGCTTTGAGCGTGCGAAAGCAGGAAGGCGCGACAATCAAAGGCGTGCTGGTGCTGGATAAGATGGTGAACCTTCCAAGGCTGGACGAGCGCGAGCGCCATTATGACCGCCTGACCTTGGACACAAAGGTGTTTGCTGCAGACAAAGCAGCAGCGCTACCAGACGACATGTTTATGTACAAAGTTAGCAAAGAGTATGCAGGGTGGGGCAGTGACGAGTATCCGATTTTGCAAAGCTATGTGGACTGTGTTCTGGCAGGCTTTGACCGCCTATGGGGACAGGCAGGCATCGACCATTTCATGCAAACCACTCTTGGCTGGGATAGGGTTCCGATCCTCAATGACAGGCATAGCCCGTTCTATCCGCGTGCCGTTTCTCTTGACCGTTCTTTGCACGAGCGTATCGATGCTGCACTTTCCTCAGTTGGCGCACGTCTTAAAGCCTTGGCGTAATTGAACAAAAGTCGATAGTCCGGTGTGATCCACAGGTCACACCTATTGCGCTATCTTCTGCTTTACTGAGAATTTCTCAAACGAGTTAGGTGGAATAATCTGCCAGTGTTCGGCCTCTTTGCGATTAACTATGCTAATATTGCTGAATATGTCGGGGTGCTGCATCGCAATGCCCCGAAAAAGAGGGGTTTAGACCACCTTTACTGTAGTTCTCTTGAGGATAAGAGGTCTGGTCACCTAACGAACAGCCGTGTATAAGCGCTGTCTGTTCAGGTTTTACCCTGAAAAAACAGTGGCGAGCCACAAGGTGGGGGCATAAGCTCTACGGCTCGCAAAGTTATTTACTGGAGTTTTACAAATGGCGGAAAAATGGACCCCGAGTTCCTGGAGATCAAAACCGATCCTTCAGGTTCCGGCTTATCCAGACCAGCAGGCAGTGGCAGACGTTGAAGCTCGCCTTGCATCTTATCCGCCGCTCGTGTTTGCTGGCGAGGCGCGGAATCTAAAAGCGCATCTTGCTGAAGTTGCCGAGGGGCGTGGTTTCCTCTTGCAGGGTGGTGATTGTGCAGAGAGCTTTGCGGAGCATCATGCAGATCACATCCGAGACTTTTTCCGCGTCTTTCTTCAAATGGCCGTTGTGCTTACCTATGGTTCCAAACTTCCTGTTGTGAAGGTTGGCCGTATTGCTGGTCAGTTCGCAAAACCTCGTTCTTCCGATTTCGAGATGAAGGATGGTGTAGAGCTGCCAAGCTACCGTGGTGACATCATCAACGGCATCGACTTCACTGAAGAAAGCCGCATTCCAGATCCAAAACGCCAGGCAATGGCATACCGCCAGTCTGCTGCAACGCTTAACCTGATCCGCGCTTTCGCGCAGGGCGGCTTTGCTAACCTTGACCACGTGCATCAGTGGATGCTCGGCTTCGTTAAGGATAGCCCGCAGAGCCACCGCTATCAGGAAACTGCAGACCGCATTTCTGAAGCGCTTGCATTCATGCGCGCCTGCGGTGTTGGTGCTGATACCACGCAGCAGCTGCGTCAGACCGATTTCTTCACCAGCCACGAAGCTCTGCTTCTAGGCTACGAAGAGGCGCTGACCCGTGTGGATTCCACCACTGGCGATTACTACGCAACTTCCGGCCATATGCTTTGGATCGGTGATCGTACCCGCCAGCCTGACCATGCGCACCTTGAGTTCTTCCGTGGTGTTAAAAACCCGATTGGCCTCAAGTGTGGTCCATCCCTCACTCCTGATGGGTTGCTGGAACTGATCGACATTCTAAACCCTGAAAACGAGCCGGGCCGCTTGACCCTGATCGCTCGCTTTGGTGCAGACAAAGTGTTTGATCATCTGCCTGCGCTTGTTCGTGCGGTTGAACGTGAAGGCCGTAAGGTTGTTTGGTCTTGTGATCCAATGCATGGCAACACAATCACATCCAACGGCTATAAGACCCGTCCATTCGACCGTGTGCTGAAAGAAGTTGAAAGCTTCTTTGCAGTTCACCGCGCCGAAGGCACCCATGCTGGCGGCGTTCACGTGGAAATGACTGGCCGTAACGTGACTGAATGTACCGGTGGTGCTCGTGAAGTTTCCCCTGAAGATCTGGGTAACCGTTATCACACCCACTGTGATCCACGTCTCAATGCCGATCAGGCCCTCGAGCTGGCGTTCCTCATTTCCGAGAACTTGCGCCGCGAGTCTGATGATCGCGTGAGCCAGGTCGCATAATCAACCGGTCTTGAAACGATTGAAATGGGGCGGTCTCGCAGAGGTCGCCCTTTTTTGTTTGCCTTCACTTTCCATTAGGTAGATTTACTGTAATCTACATACATGCTCAGCCTCCGGTAAAGAGAGGCGAGTCGTACGCAGTTGGCTGCAACTGCGTAAACCTAACTGGGGTGAGGGGCGGAAAATGCGTAATGATCCGGCTATCTTATCGGGCATTTCCGTTCTGATTGCGGAAGACAATAACTATATGCGCGGTCTGCTGCGTACGATGGTTACGGGCTTCGGCGTGCGTTCTATTTATGAAGCGCAAGATGGAGCTGACGCCATTGCTGTAGTGCTTGATCGGCAGCCCGATATCGTCTTGCTGGACTGGGTAATGAGCCCTGTTGATGGCAATGAATTTCTGCGCATCTTGCGAAGTCACAACAATCCTGAAATAGCCAAAACACCGGTCATCGTCATTAGTGCGGACTCCCGACGCTCTGTTGTTACAGCTTCCATTAATGCGGGTGTGAACCTCTTTCTCGGTAAGCCAATTTCACCAGCAGTTCTATTTGAACGTATGGCGGCGATTATCTCCGAAGGGCCGAACGTTGCCCTGGCGAAGGACCGGAGAAACAAGGCCACCGCGACAGATAAATGGCGCACGCAGATTTCACGTTTGGAAAAAGCACTCTCCAGCGGAAAAATCTCAGAGAAAGCACGTAAAGAAATTCAGGCGCTAACCAAAAACAGCGATGATGATCAGACCTTCCTGTAGATTTGATAGCTAACAAGCAATAGGGCATTGTGTATAGGAGCGCTTGTCTTTACTAAGCATTGCAAACGGTTAAAAACCCAGTGACGCTTTTATGATGACAGACAATTTTCGACTTGCCCTAATCCAGACCAACCCGCGCCTAGGTGATCTTCAGGGTAATAAGGACCTTGCTACAAAGTACCACCGTCAGGCGGCGGAAGATGGCGCTGATCTTCTTCTGTTCCCAGAGCTGTTCATCTGCGGTTATCCGCCAGAAGATCTGGTGCTAAAGCCATCCTTTGTTGCAGACTGTAAGGTTGCTGTTGAAGAGCTTGCTGAAATTACAGCAAACGGCGCTCCTGCAATGCTTGTTGGTCTGCCATGGTCGGAAGAGGGCAAGCTGTACAATGCTGTTGCTCTGCTCGACGAGGGTAAAATTCAGGCCGTCCGCTTCAAGGTTGATCTGCCGAACTACGCTGTGTTTGATGAAAAGCGCGTGTTTGCTTCCGGCCCGCTGCCGGGCCCGGTGAACTTCCGCGGTATTCGCATTGGCGTGCCGATCTGTGAAGACACATGGTCTGACGAGGTTTGTGAATGCCTTGAAGAGACTGGAGCAGAAATTCTGCTGGTTCCAAACGGATCTCCTTATCACCGTGCGAAGGTGGAAGATCGCCTACAGGTCAATCTGCAGCGTGTTGTGGAGACCGGTCTGCCGCTTGTCTACTGCAACCAGTTGGGCGGACAGGATGAGTTGGTATTTGACGGTGCATCCTTCGTAATCAACGCTGATCGCAGCCTTGCTTTGCAAATGCCGCAGATGGCAGAGGCCGTTGCCTATGTTGACTGGTCCCGCAGCGAAGACGGTAACTGGGTTGCTGCACAGGGCGAGCTTGCAGGAATTCCGAGCCATGATGAAGCGGATTGGAACGCCTGCGTTCTGGGTCTGAAAGACTACGTGAATAAGAATGGCTTCCCGGGCGTTGTGCTGGGTCTGTCCGGCGGTATCGACAGCGCGATCTGTGCTGCAATGGCGGTAGATGCACTTGGCGCAGACCGTGTTCACTGCATTATGCTTCCATACCGCTATACCTCGCAGGAAAGCCTTGTAGACGCGAAAGCCTGTGCTGAGGCTCTTGGTGTTCGTTACGACATTGTGCCAATCGCACAGCCGGTTGAGGGCTTCCTTGACTGCCTTTCTCCGATTTTTGAAGGCACCGAGAGCGGCATTACAGAAGAGAACCTTCAGTCTCGTGCACGCGGCACCATTCTCATGGCCGTATCCAACAAGTTCGGCGCAATGGTGCTGACAACGGGAAACAAGTCAGAGATGTCAGTCGGCTATGCCACCCTTTATGGCGACATGAACGGCGGCTTTAACCCGATCAAAGATCTTTACAAAACCCACGTCTATCACCTTGCAAAATGGCGAAACGAAAACTTGCCAGCTGGTGTTATGGGCCCTGCCGGTGAAGTGATCCCTAACAACATCATCGTTAAGGCACCAACCGCAGAGCTTCGCGAAAATCAGAAGGATCAGGACAGCCTGCCAGAATATGATGTTCTGGATGACATCCTCTACTGCCTCGTTGAAGAGGAAATGTCCGTCGCTGACATCATCAAGCGCGGCCATCCTGCTGAAACAGTAAAGCGCGTTGAGCACCTGCTTTATATCGCGGAGTACAAACGCCGTCAGGCAGCGCCGGGCGTAAAAATCAGCCGGAAGAACTTCGGCCGTGACCGCAGATACCCGATCACCAACCGATACCGCGATAACAACCTCTAAGGTCTCGCAGTTTATCTTTAAGCGCCGCCCACATTCAGGGCGGCGTTTTTCGTTTTAATGGCAAATATTGCCGTAAAGACAACTGCATCAACACGTAGTTCTGCGCCCTTGTAAAGGGGTAGGCACTCACCGAGAAAAGACTCGGGGAGGCCCATCTGTAATGTCCTTTACAACGTTTATTAAAGACAACGCCCGCTGGCTCGCGGGTGGCTTTATTCTGGTGCTCTGCGCCGGATACGGTCAGGTCTATGTGATCGGGCAGTTCTCTCCTTTTATCCGCGAATTATATGATCTCAGCCACGGCGAGTTCGGCAGCCTGTTCATGATGATTACGCTGTCTGCAGGCGGCTGTTTGATGTTCGCAAGCCGATATATAGATAGGCTGCCAGCTGCAAAAATGTCATGCATATGTCTGGCAATGCTTGCTGGTGCCGCCATGCTAATGGCATGCCAGACTTCCATCTACGTGCTGGCCTTCGCGTTGCTTGTCCTGCGTTTGTTTGGGCAAGGTATGTTGCCGCTTCTTTCCCAAACCGCGATGGCAAGATGGTACAACGCCTCTCGCGGTAAGGCTCTGTCAGTCAGTTCAACAGGGCACATGTGCGGTGAAGCAGTGCTGCCGCTGGTTATTCTCTCCGTTATTCTAACGTTCGGATGGCGCTGGTTCTGGGCTGGCTCGGCACTCGTTCTGGCGCTTGCTGTATTACCAGCCTGTTACTTTCTGCTGAAAAAGGAGCGGGTGCCAGAAGGCGCAGACCCAAAGCGCGCTGCAAGCCTCGTCCAAATCGATTGGCAGAAAAATCAGGTCATCCGCGACTGGCGTTTTTGGGTGGTTGTCACCGCAAGAAACCTCTATCCGTTTTTCATCACAAGCTTGATGTTCCATCAGGCCTACTTGATGGAGCTAAAAGGCTGGCAGCCGGAGATTTTTGCAGGCTTTCTTCCGCTTTATGCCGGTATTTCAGCCTGCTCAGCTTTTGGTGTCGGGTTTCTTGTTGACCGGTATAGAGGCGTCAGCCTGCTACCCTATATGACGCTGCCGCTGGTCGCTGCCATTTTGCTTTTCGGCGCCGGCACGACGACAGCCAGTTATATTGCTGCATTTGTCTGCCTTGCTGTCTCCTTCGGGTCGTGGAACGCTTCGACTGCTGCAATCCTTTCAGAAATGTACGGCACCAAACACATCGGCGAAATCAGATCGGTGCTCGCCGTTACAATGGTTGCAGCATCGGCAGTATCTCCCGGCATAACCGGAAACCTCATCGACAATGGCATCACGCTAGATATCCAGTTTATCTGGCTATCGGGTTTCGTGTTTCTCTTTGTTGCTCTCCTTTTCTTCATTCAGTCCAAAGTCCGTGCACCACGGCCACCGGCATCTTTCAAGCCTTTGTAGTGCTATGAACCTTTTTGAATTTATTGGTAAAAACCTGCGCTGGATCGGCGGTGGGTTTCTTTTGATGTTCGCAGGCGGGGCGGGGCAGGGTTACCTTTTAGGCCTCTTTTCTCCTCAGATCCGCGCGACCTATGGCCTGTCACACGGTGACTTCGGCCTGCTGTTTATGGTGGTCACGTTAGTTAGCGCCGCTTGCTTGATGTACCTTGGGCGCTACACGGACCGTTTTAGGCCCGTTCACTCAGCCGTCGTCTGCTTGGCTTTCCTCAGCCTTGGCACCTTTGGCATGTCGCTAGAAGCAGGCTTTGCGTTTTTCTGTGTGTCTTTGTTTGTCGTTCGTTTATGCGGGCAGGGCATGCTGCCGCTTGTCGCCCAAACCGCAATGGCACGCTGGTACAATGCATCCCGCGGCAAGGCACTGAGCGCCATCACCATGGGCCATATGTTTGGTGAAGCCACAATCCCATTCAGTCTGGCGCTGGTGCTGCTTACTGTCGACTGGAGAACGATCTTCTTCGCCGTTAGCATGGCCCTACTGCTGGTTATCTTGCCCGCGGTGTTCGTGCTACTGCGCAAAGACCGTACGCCGGAAAACCTGATTGTGTCGACACATGCTGGCCCTTCTCCGGTGAGTTGGACCCTAAAGCAGGCGCTGCGTGACTGGCGTTTCTGGTCAGTGCTTCTTGTGGCGAACCTTCTGCCTTTGTGTTTTGCTCCGCTTCTCTTTCACCAAGGACACTTTGCCGAAGTGAAGGGCTGGGCGATCTATGCGCTTCCAGCAGCTTTGCCGTTCTATGGTGTCGCCTCCGCAATTTCCTCTCTTGTCTGCGGTTTGCTTGTAGACCGGTTTACGGCAATCAACGTGTTTCCCCTCAATGCCGTACCGCTCGCAATTGCCATGAGCTTGCTGGCGATGTGTGATACCACCTTCTCGTTGATCATCGGGCTGCTGTTTGCCGGTATGTCCTTTGGTTTTTGGGGCTCAAGTTCTACAGCCATTTTTGCAGAGATGTATGGCACAGCTCACATCGGTTCGATCCGCTCTGTCGTTTCCGTTTCGACTGTTCTGAGTTCAGCGCTACCGCCTGCAGTGGTAGGCATTTTGATTGATAGGGGTATTGGCATCGAGCTGCAGTTCTTCTGGCTTTCAGGCCTTTGTGCGGTATCTGCTGCGTTTTTGTTCTGTGTGCTGCCTAAACTGCGTCAGCAATATGGTCCCGAAGGTTCAGGCCCTGTAAAATCGTAGATCATGGTTGTCCGCTGCTTGACCGCGTGCACGCAACGCTCTAGGGGAACGAGGACGAACCAGTTTCAAACCTATTTGTTTAAAGGCTGACTCCATGAGTGTTACCGTCCGTTTCGCACCGTCCCCGACCGGACATATCCATATCGGCAACTGCCGTCCGGCGCTGTTCAACTGGCTTTTCGCCAAGGCGCAAGGTGGAACGTATATCCTGCGTTACGACGACACCGATCAAGAGCGCTCTACTCAGGAATTTGCCGACGGTATCCTTCGCGACCTCGGCTGGCTTGGTATTCAGCCAGACCGCATTGAGCGTCAGTCAGACCGTTTTGATCGCTATGATGCAGCAGCAGACGAGCTGAAGGCAAAGGGCCTTCTGTACGCTTGCTATGAGAGCGCAGACGAACTGGAGCGCCGCCGTAACCGCGCCCGCGCGCTTGGCAAAGCACCGATCTATGATCGCGCTGGCCTTCGCTATACTCCAGAACAGATCGAGAAGTTTGAAGCCGAAGGCCGTAAGCCTCATTGGCGCTTTAAACTGCCGAACCATGAGGAAGGCGACCCGTTTGCGATCAAGCGCACCGAAGTTCACTGGGATGACCTAATTCGCGGTACGCAGACCGTTGATCTTGCTTCTCTTTCTGACCCTGTGTTGGTTCGCGCTGATGGTACCTATCTCTACACCTTGCCATCCATCGTGGATGACGCCGAGATGGAAATCACTCACGTAATTCGCGGTGAAGACCACGTCGCAAACACCGGTGTTCAGATCGCTATCTTCGAAGCGCTCGGCTGTAAGGTTCCTGAGTTTGGTCACCACAACTTGCTGACCACCGCATCGGGCGAAGGTCTGTCCAAGCGTACCGGCGCTCTTTCTATCGCTTCTTTGCGTGATGCTGGTTACGAGCCGATGGCAGTTTGCTCTTTGGCCGTTCTTACCGGTACAAGCCATGCGGTGGAACCTGCTGCAAACCTTGAAGAACTTGCCAAGATGCTGGACTTCAAAGGCATCTCCAAGTCTGCTGCAAAGTTCGATCCAGAAGACGTTGGTAACCTGACTGCACGCATTGTTCACGAAATGCCGTTTGAAGCTGCCAAAGAACGCCTTGAAGCAATGGGCATTGAAGGCGGCGAAGCATTCTGGGCAATCGTGCGCGAAAACTGCGCGAGCGTTCGTGATGCTGCTTGCTGGTGGGAAGTCGTAAAGGGTCCAATTACTGCAGTAGTTGCAGAAGAAGATGCTGACTTTATCCGCAAGGCAACTGAAATGCTGCCAGCTGAACCATGGGACGAAACCACTTGGGGCGCTTGGACAAAAGCGCTCAAGGAAGAGACCGGCCGCAAGGGCAAGGGACTATTTATGCCCCTTCGCAAAGCGGTAACAGGTCTGGACCATGGACCAGACCTGAAAGCTCTGCTTCCGCTTATTGGTCGGCAAAATACTTTGGACCGACTTGGCGAATAGGCCCTGTTTTAGGCTCTACCTTTCGAGGTAGGGCCTTTTCTTCTTCTACCGGAACGCCTTTTTCTGAAGGCTCTTCCGGAGTGACTTCCATAAGCTCGGAAGGCAATGGAATTGCAGGCTTATCAGGCACAGAAACAGTGCTGGTTGCGCCGCCCGTATCGCCCGGAACAAGCGATGGAAGAGCTTCCCCTTCAGTGATTACATCTTCGCTTGGGCTTTGAACAAAGCCGCCTTCGTGAGGCGCTGGAACCGCAGCCCGTTCTGTCTGGCCTTCACAGGCACAGCCCGAGATTTCCCCCTGCTGGAATTTATAGGCGTTCGGCAAAGCACTGTACGGCGCACCGGAAAGCGAGCGCATCTGGCCCACTTGTTCTTCGGGGCTGCGGAAAACGTAGAGCTCCATTTTCTGCCCCGGGCACATGGCGCGGCAAACGTCCTCATCTTCAACGAAAACTGTCGCATTACTGGTGTTGCTCATCGGGAAGTAATAGCCATCGCACGTGCGCACACACATGGTCTGGAATGACTGCTTAACGCTTTGATGGAACTGCACATCTGAGCCATTGGAGTTTACGCTTCCGCTGCTTGCGGAGTAGGTGGTGCTGGTCTGCGGACTTTGAGGCTCTACGGGGATAGATGGCGGCGCATAGT
>NZ_SMMA01000056.1:80165-111051 GCF_009711345.1 Pseudovibrio flavus | reverse complement strand
GGGCCGGCCCGCGCCACCGTAAGAAGGGTTAGGGGCTGGTGCAGTACCCGTTGCATAGGTCGTATTGCTGTTGGCCCTGCCGCTACAATTCATATTGAACAGTGCTTGCTCAACGGCCTGAAGTCTGTCGCGCAAAATATGCTGACCGTTCATTTCAACTTCGGCAGCAAGCTTGTTCAGGTTGTTGTACATGGCCTGTTTGGCGTTTGCCATGTTGGCGCACTGATAAGGTGGCGAGAAGCTGCTGTGACAGCCAAGGCGGGCTTCCTGATCCTCGATCTGGCGGATGTTGTCGAGCTGCCGTTTATAAGCCTCGTTTGCACTCCTGCCAGAATTACCGGATCGAAGTTGCTGAGAGAGAGAAATATATTCGCCCTCTAACTTTCTGCATGCTTGGTCATAGTTCTGGGCAAGAGTTGGAGTGGCCGCTAACGCAAACAGCAAGAGCATACCTGCAAAGCCGGCTGTGCCACGTTTTGTAAATGAGGCATGTTTTGTGGCTGGGCCAAAATGTGGACTACTCGTCTTGAAAGACCGCAGTGCACCCGAAAGATTGTTTGGGTCAGATCGCATAGTGCTGGGTTCGCTCGGTGTCACAGTAATCGTTGTTTAAAGCTCGTTTCCAAGAAAAATACTTTCTGGAGCGTAGCGTTTCAATAGATCTTGCCTATATGCAATGAAACACCACAAAGAGGTCAGGGGACAGAAGATGAAGAACCTACGCGGTTTATGTATGGCATTGGTTGTTGGGTTAACATCAATGACCACAGGCGCATTGGCGCAGGATCCAGATTTGATTTTCAAGAAGTCGACAGTCTGGAAGTTCATGAGCCCGGACCATAAACTGGCGACCTATGCGATTGACGACCCTTTGGTGAAGGGCGTTTCCTGTCACTTTACAGTGCCGGAGAAGGGTGGATTTTCCGGTTGGTTGGGCCTTTCGGAAGAGACTTCTGATGTCTCATTATCCTGTCGTCAGGTTGGACCGATCTCTTTTGAAGGCAAATTCGAGCAGGGTGACGAAGTCTACCGCGAAAGCCGCTCCCTGTTCTTCAAGAAGATGCGCATTGTTCGCGGCTGCGATACCAAGCGTAACACGCTTGTGTATCTCGTCTACTCTGACAAGCTAATTGAAGGTAGCCCGAAAAATTCCACCTCTACCGTGCCTATCATGCCATGGGGTTCTAACGAACCAGCAGCGTGTAAGGACTATCTGGACGACTAGGCGCCAGCGGACAATTTATAGGCAACAAGCAAAAACAGTGGGCTTGAGATCATCGTGCCCATGATGAAGATACTCAGAACTAAACGGGCCATCATTCACTCCTTTGTTTCCGTCAAGCGGTGAACATGGTCACTATAGGCTTAAAGAACTGAAGATTTTCTGATCAGCCCGTTTAGTTTTCATTCATAATGGTTTCAACCCATTAATAGTCAGGCACCAGCGCCGCTCCGCAGAGTTTTCTGCAGCAGTTTTTCCAGCTTTGCATCCTTGCCATAAAGGTCGTTGCGGTACTGGATATTGCCGTCCTTATCAGCAAAAACGGTGATGTAACGCAGGTGAACCGGAACAGACTCTTCCAGTGTCAGAGCGCGTGTGTCCTTTGATTTCCAATAGTTTTCCAGCTTGTTCAAAGAAGATGGCTCGTGTGACAGCAGCACTTCACCAAACTTCTTAGGGTTAAGAAGGCGGATACAGCCACGGCTGTACGCGCGTACTGGATGGTCGAACAAATGCTTGGCCGGCGTGTCATGCAAATAAATGGCATGCTTGTTAGGGAACATGTACTTCACTTTCCCCAAGTCGTTGCGCGGCCCCGGATTCTTCCTCAGGTGAAAATCAAAGTAGCGCGGCTGAACAGTGCTCCAGATGATAGAGCGCGGATCAATTTCCTTGTTGTTCTTAAAGACCTTGATTCCCAGTCTTAGAGTGGCGGAAGAATCCTTCTGAAGCATCGGCAGATATTTATCGATGGCGATGGAGCGCGGAATGTTCCAGTACGGGTTCACTTCAGAGTAGGTGATCTCGTCAGAAAACACAGGCGTGGAGTATTTCTTGCGGCCAACAACAGCGCGGGTGCGGTGAACCTCTTCGCCGTCCACCACAATAGCTGCGGTCTGGTCGGCAAGGTTCACATCAACGTACTTGCCGCCAAGCGGGCGGTTGTACCAACGCAGACGCTCAAGGTTGTTGAGGGTCATCTGCATGCGCTCTTCAATAGGGCGGTTCAGCACCGCAAGCGTTGCTTTGCCGACGACGCCATCTACAGCAAGGCCATTGCGAGACTGGAACACCTTAACAGCGTCAACGATGTCACCGCGATAGCCATTGTCGATGATGCCGTCGTAGACATAGTAAGGCTCTTGCGCGAGGCGGCGGCGAATGGCGTCAACGCGCTCGGAAGTCATGCCCGGACGCAGCGTTTCACCATCAGCGATGAAGTCCACATCGCCTGCCTGCTTCACAGCGCGAAGGCGGGCAAGTTCGGCCTTGAGAGCGCGGTAGGAAGGCTCCTGAGGTTCCAGCAAGTGCATAACGGCTTTGAACGGCATGCGCAGGTTCATGAGAGACAAAAGCTCATGAGTGCTGCGCTTGACCGGATGAATGTCGTTCTCGCGCTCCACCTTGCGCGGATCAATGCGTCCGCTGGTCAGGTGACCTGCGTACTGGAGGTAAGAGTTGGTGAACAGCAGCTCAACGATACCTGCGTCTGCATAGGTTTCCATGCTTGCTCCGGCAATATCAGAGCTAAGCGCCTTCAGGCGGGCAACGTTGTAGTCAGCAGGGGAAAGGCCATGCTCACCAGCAGCGGAAAGGGTCTCGATGAGGATCTCGCCGTTCTGGCCAAGTCCGCCCTCATAGAGCCAAAGCGGAATGAAGTCGCGTTTTTCGTAGAACGCTTCAATCTCGTTAAAGCGCTCAGGAGAGATGCCGAACATGCGGGCAACGCCGTCTTGCTCAAGGCGTTTGAATTGGCTGCCGATGTTTTCTCTCAAGATCTCTTGGATATCCACTTGATTCGCAGGATCGGCAACAGGCGTTCCGCCGAAGGATGGCAGCGTGACGGGAATTTGAGCAGGGTCGATAACTTGAGTAGGAGCAGGCTCAGGGCGCTCCTCCAAAACAGCATCCTCTTCTGCAATATTGGCTGTAACAGCTGGCGCAGCGGCTGGTGCCGGAGCTGCTTCTACAGGTACAATAACAGGAGCGGTGGCAGGTGCTTCCGCAGCGGGGCTGGTGACTTGTGGTGCCGATTTGTCTTTAAAATCGAGAGGATCAACAAGTTGGGTGGCAGAGGCGGAAAATGTGGCAACAGGCGCAAGCAGGGTAAGGCTGGCGACTGAAACGAGCAGGGAATAGCTTAGACGTTTGCGCAGCACGAGTGATGAACCCTCAATTTTTATTTGTCTGGTCTGGTTGTATGGGATGGGCCAGTATTAATGGGACGCTAAGATTCTTGAGTGTGTTATGAGCTCAGCATCTTGACCTGTAAGCAACAATGGGCGAAAAGCAAGTCTATGAAAACGGCGATGCACATCTCTTCAACCATCACCATTATTTGCAGCTAGCGAACCCGCTGGCTGTGGCCGTTCCCTCCTGCCTTTTTCACACAAGAGCAAACGGACGCCCTGCCAGCCGGCAAGGAGACGATCGATCATGAGCGCGGACAAAGGCCTATTGCTCACCAATACTTTAACTCGCACGAAAGAAAAATTCGTGCCGATGGATGAAAGTAATGTGCGCATGTATGTCTGTGGCCCTACGGTCTATGACTATGCACATATCGGCAATGCGCGCCCGGTCGTTGTGTTCGACCTTCTGGCTCGCCTTCTGCGTCAGCTCTACGGTGCAAACCACGTCACTTACGTGCGCAACATCACCGACGTAGACGACAAGATCAACGCCCGTGCCCGCGATGAAGGCATTACCATCCGCGAGCTTACGGAAAAGACTGCTGCCCAGTTCCATGCCGATATGGCCCAGCTTGGCGCACTCAACCCTGATATCGAGCCGCGTGCGACCGAGCACATCGAAGAAATGAAGGCAATGATCGAAACGCTCGTAGAGCGCGGCTTTGCCTACGTTGCTGACGAGCATGTGCTGTTCAACGTTCCATCCATGCCGGAATATGGTGAGCTGGCTCGCCGCTCGCTGGACGAGATGGTTGCTGGCGCACGCGTGGAAGTGGCTTCCTACAAAAAAGACCCGATGGACTTCGTGCTCTGGAAACCTTCCGGAGAGGGCGAACCAGGTTGGGACAGCCCATGCGGTATTGAAACACCGGGTCGTCCGGGCTGGCACATCGAGTGTTCTGCAATGTCTGCAAAGCACTTGGGCGAAACCTTCGACATTCATGGCGGCGGCGTCGATCTGACATTCCCGCACCACGAAAACGAAATCGCCCAGTCCCGCTGCGCACACGGCACGCCTTACATGGCCAAGGTCTGGCTGCATAACGGCTTCTTGCAGGTGGAAGGCGAAAAGATGTCCAAGTCTTTGGGCAACTTCATCACTGTTCACGAACTGCTGGACACCGATAAGGTCGGCGGTCGCAAGTGGGATGGTGAAGCTATTCGCTACACGCTGCTGCAGACCCAGTACCGTCAGCCAATCGACTTCACCGTTAAGGGCCTTGCAGAAGCTGAAAAGCAGATCCAGCGCTGGGGTGATCTCTTCCGTAAGCTGGAAGTCGTGCCTTCTGAAAACCCGCAGCCATCTGCTGTGGTTATCGAAGGGCTTCTGGATGACCTCAACACGCCTCGTGCGTTCGCTGCGCTTCACAAGGTTGCGCGTGATGCTCGCGGTGGCGACAAGGCAGCAGCACAGGAACTTGCAGATAACCTTGCTTTCCTCGGCTTCAACCCTAAGGGCTGGGCAGAGCAGCAGGAAGAAACTGCAAGCAACGCAAACGTTGATCCTGAACTTGCGGCTTTCGTGGAAGATCTTATCGGCAAGCGCCTTGATGCACGTCGCAACAAGGACTTTGCAGAGTCTGACCGTATCCGCGACGAGCTGGCTGCCAAAGGCATCGTGCTGAAAGACAGCAAGAACAAGGATAGCGGCGAGATCGAGACCACTTGGTCTCTCGCCTGATCATTTAAAAACGTCTGTGGCCACTAGGCGGGCAACGGCCACAGACATCAATTTTTCCGAAAATTTAAAGAGGCGCGGACAGGGCGCTTGCTTCAACTGGGGACATTGGAAGCGACATGAGCAAGGAACGGCTATACATCTTCGACACAACCCTGCGTGACGGGGCTCAAACGTCTGGCATTGATTTTTCTGTCGACGAGAAGATTGCCATTACCGCGCTTCTGGAGCGCCTCGGCGTGGATTACATCGAAGGCGGTTATCCGGGCGCTAATCCAACCGATACCCAGTTCTTCGAGCAAAAGCGCACCACCAACGCGACCTTCACAGCCTTTGGCATGACCAAACGGGCAGGACGCTCGGTCGATAATGATCCGGGCATCCAGATGCTGTTGCAGTCCTCTGCTGACGCTATCTGCTTTGTAGCCAAGTCTTGGGACTACCATGTGCGCGTTGCCCTTGGCTGTACCAATGAAGAAAACCTTGAAAGCGTTCATGATAGCGTTGCTGCTGCTGTAAAAGCTGGCAAGCAGCCGATGGTGGACTGCGAGCACTTCTTCGATGGCTTTAAAGCAAACCCTGAATACGCTCTGGCTGTCGCCCGCACCGCTTATGAGGCCGGTGCCCGCTGGGTTGTCATGTGCGATACCAACGGCGGTACGCTGCCGGACGAGCTGAAAGAAATCATCCAGCAGGTCACGAAAGTGGTGCCGGGTTCCAATCTTGGTATCCACGCCCACGACGATACCGGCCATGCCGTTGCTAACTCTCTAGCTGCTGTCACTGCAGGCGTGCGCCAAATCCAAGGCACGCTGAACGGTATCGGCGAGCGCTGCGGTAACGCCAACCTCGTGACCCTTATCCCGACGCTTTTGATGAAAGCGCCGTTCAAGGATACGTTAGAGCTTAACACGTCACTTGAAACGCTCCGTGATATCACTGGAATTTCAAGGGCTTTCGACGAGATCTTGAATCGATCTTCTAACATCCATGCGCCTTACGTAGGGGCGAGTGCCTTTGCCACCAAGGCAGGTATTCACGCCTCCGCTCTGCTTAAAGAGCCGGAAACCTATGAACATGTTCCGCCGGAAACCGTTGGTAACCAGCGCCGTGTTCTCGTCTCCGATCAGGCTGGCAAGTCCAACCTGCTGAGCGAACTCAAACGCTTGGGTATTGAGGTTGATAAAGCCGATCCGCGTCTGGATGGCCTTTTGAACCTCGTTAAAGAGCGCGAGGCAATGGGCTACTCCTACGAGGCAGCGGACGCATCCTTCGAGCTTCTGGCCCGTCGCCAACTTTACCATGTGCCGGACTACTTCGACGTAAAACAGTTCCGCACTGGTGTAGAGCGCCGCTACAACGCGGTCGGTGAACGCATCACCGTTTCCGAAGCGGTTGTGAAGGTGGAAGTGGACGGGCAGGAATACATGTCTGTTGCCGAGGGTAACGGCCCTGTTAACGCACTCGACTTTGCATTGCGTAAAGACCTCGGCAAGTACCAAAGCATCATCGACAGTCTTGAGCTGATTGACTATAAGGTACGTATCCTTGATGGAGGTACAGGCGCAATCACCAGAGTGTTGATTGAGAGCCTTGACCACTCAAGCGGAAAACGATGGTTTACAGTTGGCGTCTCCAGCAATATCGTTGATGCCTCTTTCCAAGCGCTCGTTGATTCAATCAGATACATCATCCTGAAAGCTGATCTCCAGAGCTCCTGACATTTGGGCCTGAAGAGGCCGGAGTACTAGAAATGGCGCAAGTTCAAAACACCGCCGCGTCCCATGATGCGGCGGAGCAGTTCAAGGTTGGACTGCTCTCAGCGTTTGTTGCCTACTTTATCTGGGGCATGAGCCCCGCTTATTTTAAGCTCACCGCAGAAGCGCCAGCGCTTGCGGTGGTGAGCTACCGCGTTCTGGCATCTGTGTTCTTTGTTGGCGGCTTGCTTTGGTGGCGCCGCGAGCTTGGCCTTGTCACCGCCATCTTCCGCTCAAAGCGCATTTTCCTCACGGTGCTTGCTGCTTCACTGCTGCTCTCCCTTAACTGGCTTGCCTTTATCTGGGCTATTGAAGTAGGTCGCGTGCTGGACGCAAGCTTTGGTTACTTCATCAACCCGTTGGTGAGTGTAGCTTTTGCGGTGATCTTCCTGTCCGAGCGTTTGACCAAAGGACAGCTCGCAGCAGTTGGCCTGACGTTGGTTGGCGTGGGCTACCAGATCTTTGTGATGGGCACGCTGCCTTGGGTTTCGCTGTTCCTTGCGTTCTCATTTGCAGGCTACGCTGTGGTGCGCAAAAAGCTGCCAATTGGTGCGTTGTCCGGCCAGCTTGCAGAAGTGCTCTGCATGGCACCTTTTGCACTCGTTACGCTGCTTATTCTTGGCTTTACAGGCTACAACGTTGTACCGGTTGAACAGCCTGAACTGTTCGCAGCACTGGTTGGTACGGGCATCATTACCGCTGCCCCGCTGATTCTGTTCGCCTACGGTGCGCAGCGTATTCCGATGATTTACGTCGGCTTCATGCAGTACGTGGCGCCGTCCCTGCAGTTTATTCTGGCTGTTTGGGCATACGGTGAGCCGCTTTCCACTGACCGCCTGATCAGCTTCGTGATCATCTGGATCTCGCTTGCCATCTTTACCGTTGATGGTGTGATCCGCGCGCGTCGTAGAAAGGCCGAGCGGGCTATGGCAGCCCGTCAGGGCTAATCGTGCTGAGACTAGACAAAAAGAAAACGGGAGAGGGTGACCTCTCCCGTTTTTCGTTTCATACCTCTACGCGTGCAATGGCAAATGCGCGAGGATAATCGCTCGCTGGCTTAGTCCGGGTAGCTAGCGCATTTATCGCGCAGTACGCCGATTGCCTCGCGAATGTCATCAACCATAACGTAGTCGACGTCAAAGCCCTGACGAATAAACTCTTCTTCGCGCATATGATCGAGAAGAAGCTTCAAAGGCTCCCAGAACCCATTGATATTGGCAAGCAATACCGGCTTCTGGTGCTGGCCGAGCTGTGCCCATGTGAGCATTTCCACCAGCTCTTCAAGGGTGCCGATACCGCCAGGCAGAGCAATAAACGCGTCTGCCTTTTCAAACATCAAGCGCTTGCGCTCGTGCATGTCGTCGGTGACGATGAGGTCATGAGCGCGGTCCAGCATAACTTCCTTGTCCTTCAAGAACTCGGGAATAACACCGGAAACCTGACCACCAGCATCCAGAACGGAATTGGCGACAGCACCCATGAGACCAACGGATCCGCCTCCGTAAACGAGGCGAATACCTTCTTGTGCAAGTGATTGACCCAGTAGGCGGGCCGCAGCTTCATAGGCTGGGTCAGTGCCCGCGCCAGAGCCGCAATAAACGCAAATGCTTTTCAACGTTTTCATGTGTTTTTCTGTGACACCGAAGCGACGGGGCGTCAAGATGGTGATTATTTCCTCGACAAATCAATTTGCTAAAGCTTGCCCGGATAGCCAAAGATGTATAAAGCCCCTATTATGGGAGTTGTAGAGCTTAACCATTGAGCCTCAGTGGTTGGTCGGTAAAATGCAGCAAGGCGATGCCCGCGCACAAACACTGCCCTTAATAAGCGCGGCTGAAGGAGCATTGGAATACCATGTCAAAGTTGGGTTTGAGCTGGTTGCTGGCAGCAGTAATTGTTGCAGGCGGGGTTATAGGCGGAGCATTTTACTATTTTAATAGTAAAGAAGCGCCCGTTTTAGCCAAGCCCGATAATGTTGGAGAAAAACTGGCAACCGCTGTAAAAGGCAACGCCAGCTTGGGTTCCGGCAATAGTTCTTCTGCAAAAACTTCCAAGGATGTGTCCTCCACCGAGATTGACGTTACAAACGCTGGCGAAGTCGTACCAAGCTTTGACGTTATGCGCGTAGAGCCAACCGGTGATGCCGTCATCGCTGGCCGCTCTGAGGCAGGGGCAATCGTTGCAATCGTCTCCAATGGCGATGTGATCGGCAAAGGCATTGCAAACAAGCAGGGCGAGTTTGCTATCGTGCTCGAAGAGCCGATGAAGCCGGGTAATCATGATGTTACCCTCGAAGCAACAGACGCTGACACCAAAGAAACCGTGAAATCAGAACAGAGCATCGCTGTCTCCATTCCTGAAAAGGAAGAGAAGGACGGTGAGGTTCTTGTTGTTCTCAATACACCGAATGAGCCTTCCAAGGTTCTTCAGTTGCCGGATGCGCCTGAATTGGCAGCACAGGCAATGAAAGAAGACGCCAAGAAGGACGTAGCAGCGGCAGCGCCAACCACCGCAGTTGAGCCTGAGGCAGTAGCTGAAGCATCAGCCCCTGAGGAGCCGGTTACCGCAGCAGCCGAGCCGCAAACAGCAGAAGACAATGCCAAAGCGCAGCTTGCCAGCAAGCTGAAGGAAAAGGCCGCCGAGCAAACCAAAGTTGCAGCAGTAACACCTGCTGAGCAGACACAGCCGGTAGCACAGGCAGAGCCTGAGCTGCGTGTTGAGGCTGTTGAGTCTGAAGAAGGCAAAGTCTTCGTAGCAGGTGAAGGTGAACCGGGCAGCAAGGTTCGCGTTTATGTGGGCGATGAGCTTGTGGGCGAAGCGCAAACCACCAACAAAGGTCGCTGGCTGGTAGAAGCTGACAAAGAGATCCCAGAGGGTGAAGTTGCAGTACGCGCTGATCAGGTAGCCAATGCAGAAGGCAAAGTAGAAGCCCGTGCACAGGTGACTTTCGCCAAGGAGAAAGACGTTGTTGTGCTGCGTCCTGTTGTTGTTGCAGCAACGGGTGAAGCTTCCGGTACAGCAGGCGGCGTCGTTGCCACTGGCGTGAAGGAACTGCCGAACGTCATCATCCGGCGCGGCGATAACCTATGGACCATTTCCCGCCGTATCTACGGTGACGGTATGCGCTACTCCACCATCTATCAGGCAAACGATTCCCAAATTCGTGATCCTGACCTCATCTATCCGGGGCAGGTGTTCGTATTGCCTAAGGGTGATCTGAACTGGAAGACCAACTAAAGAGCTGGTCAAATCCAGAAAAAGTTTCAAAAGGCGCTGCGGGTCACCCGCAGCGCCTTTTTTGTTTTGCCCCTATATATCGAGAAAATACGATGAATAGGCTTGTAATATGGGAAAATCTCTATATATCGGATTTTTACGATGAATTGATATTGGTGCGTTGAGGAAGACCATGAGCGACCAAGACCAATTGCAGGATAACGAGGGGCACGCCAAATGCTGCCCACCTCCTGCACCCGAACTGGCAATTCTGGCCGAGCGCTACAAAGCGCTGTCACATCCGGTGCGTCTCCAGATTTTGCAGATCATGGCCGAGAACGCCCACAAATGCTGCATGGACATTGTGTCTAATGTGCCTCTTGCCCAGTCTACGACCTCCCAGCATCTCAAGGTGCTTGCCAATGCAGGGCTGATTACCCTGCAGACCAAAGGCAGAACCACCTGTGCCCAGTTGAACGAAGAGGGGCTGTCACAATTACTCGGTGATAGTCAGAGTTTCCTTCTTGCTCTTGCAAATCAAAAGCAAGAAGAGGATGCGAAATAACAAGCGGCGCGACAAAACCTATAGAAAGCCAGATTATGAGTACCGATAGCCAAACAAAAAATGGCGCAAAGAACGGCAAGCTGAATGCAGACGAAGTCAGTCTGCTGGGGCCTCTCGCCGCGCTGTGGAACTACATGTGGCCGCAAACGCGACCTGACTTGAAGCGGCGGGTTGTTTTGGCCATTGCCACCTTGCTGGTCGCTAAAGTTGTCACGGTGTTCTCGCCTTACTTCTTCGCTTGGGCAACCGATGCGCTGGCTGAAACCAAAGCGCTACCTGACTGGCTGCCAGACTTTATGCTGGTGCCGGTTATGCTGGTGTTGGCCTATAACATAGCCCGCGTTCTGGCTGTTGGCTTTAACCAGTTCCGCGATGCTGTGTTCTCCAGCGTTGGCCTTCATGCGGTGCGTGAACTGGCGAATATGACGTTTGAGCATCTACACGCGCTTTCCCTTCGCTATCATCTTGGTCGCCGTACCGGTGGTCTTACCCGCATCATCGACCGCGGTGTGAAGGGCATTGAGGGCATTGTTCGCTTTACGATCCTGAACGGTATTCCAACGATCATCGAGTTTGCCATTATGGCTGGCGTCATCTGGTACCAGTTCGGCTTTTCCTACGTTATCGTCGTCGCGCTAACCGTCTTCGGCTACACCTACTACACGGTTTCAGTCTCCAACCAGCGTATTCAGATCCGCCGCGATATGAACGCTGCCGACAACGATGCCAACCAAAAGGCCGTCGATAGCCTGCTCAACTTCGAAACCGTGAAGTACTTCGGTAATGAGGAGATGGAACAGCAGCGCTTTGACAAAGCAATGGTTGGCTATGAGCGTGCGGCTATCAAAACATGGACGTCCCTCGCATGGCTTAACTTCGGTCAGGCGCTGATCCTCGGCGTTGGTATGACCGTGTGTATGGCTATGTCCGCGATGGCCGTGCAGGCTGGGGAGCAGACCATCGGCGATTTCGTCATGATCAACGCGCTCCTGATGCAGCTTTCCATGCCGCTGAATTTCATCGGTTTCATCTATCGTGAAATCCGTCAGGGCATTGCTGACCTTGAAGCTATGTTCGACGTGCTTTCCGTTGAGCCTGAAATTCAGGATAAGCCTGATGCACCGGCGCTGGACGTGAAAGAGGGTCGTATCACCTTTAAGGATGTGAAGTTCCACTATGACGAGGAACGTCCGATCCTGAAGGGCATCGACTTCGATATGCCTGCTGGCAGCACGCTGGCCATAGTTGGCCCGTCCGGTGCTGGCAAATCCACTATCTCCCGTTTGCTGTTCCGCTTCTACAACGTGACCGGCGGTTCCATCGAGATTGATGGTATCGATGTTCGTGATGTGACGCAGAAGTCCCTTCGCCATCACATCGGTATGGTGCCGCAGGACACTGTTCTGTTTAACGACACCATCGCCTACAACATCCGCTATGGCCGCCCTGATGCAACGGATGAAGAGGTGCGTGAAGCAGCCCGTATGGCGCAGATCGACAAGTTCATCGAAGCACTGCCTGCCGGTTTTGATACCGAAGTGGGTGAGCGCGGTCTGAAACTCTCTGGCGGTGAAAAGCAGCGTGTTGCAATCGCCCGTACCATTTTGAAGGCTCCACCTATCCTCATTCTGGACGAAGCAACCTCTGCACTCGATACCCATACCGAGCAGGAAATCCAGTCGGCCCTCGATCTGGTTTCCAAAAACCGCACCACGTTGGTTATCGCCCACCGCCTGTCAACGGTCGTCAATGCAGATAAGATTCTCGTCTTGCAGGCCGGTGTAGCAGTAGAGCAGGGCACCCATCAGGAGCTTTTGGCACAAAAAGGTCTTTATGCTTCCATGTGGGCCCGTCAGCGTGAAGTTGACGAAGTTGAGGCGAAACTTAACGAAATCCGCGGGAAAGATGCGGGGATTGTTACGCGTGGCGTCTCCATAGAAGAAACCGAGATTGAATCCCTCGGCAGACAACGCTAAGACAAAACACGAATTAGGGTAAAATTGTCGCTCCAATGGCCTATATAGCCATTGGGGCTTGTTCTGTTTATTTCAGAATGACTTGATTATAGGTGGTGCACATGTCTTTGGCAGATACGATTTCAAAAACCTTGGTACCGATTCATAAAGAAGGCTATCCCTTCATTGTAATCGCAGCCACCTTGACCATCATCCTCGGCTGGTTCTGGGACCCGCTGTTCTGGATTGGTCTGTTTATCACCCTTTGGGTTTGCTACTTCTTCCGTGATCCGCCGCGTGTCACCCCTGTTAAGGACGGTCTCGTGGTTTCTCCTGCAGATGGCACCGTATGCCTTATCGGCCCTGCTGTTCCTCCAAAAGAGCTGGACATGGGTGAAGAGCCACTGATGCGCGTTTGCGTGTTCATGAACGTGTTTAACTGCCATGTGAACCGCTCTCCAATTGCAGGTAAAGTGACTCGCATCGCTTACAAAGCTGGCAAGTTCCTCAATGCTGAACTGGATAAAGCCAGTGAAGACAATGAGCGCAACGGCTTGATCATCGAAAATGAAAACCACCGCATCGGTGTTGTTCAGATCGCAGGCTTGGTTGCCCGCCGTATCGTTTGTTTTGTAAAAGAAGGCGAGACCATTTCCGCAGGTGACCGTTTTGGTCTCATCCGCTTTGGTTCCCGTCTTGATGTTTACATGCCTGCTGGCACAAAGCCGCAAGTTGCGATTGGTCAGACTATGGTTGCCGGCGAAAGCATCATCGCCGATTTGAGCAATCAGGAAAATGTGGAAGTCGTTACCCGCGTTTCCTAAACAAAAACACAAAGTAATGATGCTCGAAGGTGAGGCCGCGTGACTGCACCCTTTTCTCCATATGACCCTGGCGGGTCTCGAAATAACAAGAAACCGCGGCGCGCACGTTTCCAGCGTGTGCCGATCCGCATGATCCTGCCAAATGTGGTGACGTTGCTTGCATTATGCGCCGGTCTAACGGCTATGCGTATGGCGTTTGAAGAGCGTTGGCACTACGCCATCGCAGGTATTGTTGTCGCGGCCATTTTGGATGGGTTGGACGGACGTGTGGCACGCCTTGTCAAAGGCACCTCGCGCTTTGGTGCAGAGCTGGACTCTCTTGCAGACTTTGTAAACTTCGGTGTTGCTCCTGCAATCATCCTCTATGCTTGGATGTTGGACGAGGTGAAATCCCTCGGCTGGATCGCAGCACTGATCTACGCAATCTGCTGCGCACTGCGTCTTGCCCGCTTTAACGTGGCGCTGGATGACCCGAACAAGCCCAAGTGGGCGAACAAGTTCTTTACAGGCGTTCCAGCCCCCGCAGGCGCGCTGGTTGTGCTTTTGCCGATCTACATTGAAGAGCTGGGCGTTCCACACTGGGAGTTCCTCGCAGCGCCTGTAGCGCTTTATTCTGTGTTTGTGGGCTTGTTGATGGTGAGCCAGTTGCCGACCTTCTCCGGTAAGCAGCTTGGTAACCGCATTAGCCGCGAATGGGTGCTTCCGCTGTTTGTTGCAGCAGTCGCTTTGGTTGCGCTTCTTGTAAGCTATCCTTCAGAGGTTCTAACCGTGTTTGCAGCGGGCTACCTCGTTTCTATTCCTTTCGCTTTTAGAGCGTACCGGACGCATGTACGCGCCGATGAGGAAAAGAAAGCAGCCCTTGCAGCACCAAAAGAAAGCTGATCCAGCAAAACAAGCTTAAGGCTTATAGAAATAGAAAAAGGCCGCTGAACCTGATGTGTTCAGCGGCCTTTTTGTTTGTGGGGTGATCAGGTGCCTCACTGAGGTGAAAGCATGATCCTGAAGGATAGGGCTCGCTATGGAACGCTTTTGCCTCTGGCCCGTCCTTATGTATTTCTAAGGGTATCAAAAAACACCGCCCACCTTTTGAGAAGGCGGGCGATGTTGCCTTGTTATTCCGCAGCGACTGGAATGTGCTTTGGCTTTGGATCGCCGCTTTGCTCTATGGCAGGCACATCCTCGCTAACCTCTGCAATGGTAGCTGCCGCGAGTAGGGTTCCATCAACCTTTGTTCTGCGACCGAACAACCTTCTAAAGAAGCCACCCCAAACGTATGGAACAGCCAACATGTTTGGAATAACGATCAGCGTCAGTACGGTAGAGAAGCCCAGACCGGAGATAATCGCTGTTGAAAGCTGAACCCACCAAGCAGATGTTGTTCCGCCATAGGTGATCACCTGATTAAAGAAGTCGAGGTTGATCTGCGTCGCCATCGGGATAAGACCGGCAATCGTGGTGATTGTGGTCAAAAGAACCGGACGGATACGCTGTGCGGATGTTTTGAGCACTGCATCCAGTGGATCATCACCTTCACTTCGCAGACGGTTGTAGGTATCTATGAGAACGATAGCGTTGTTCACCACAATACCGGCAAGCGCGACAACCCCCGTACCCGTCATGATGATGGAGAACTTCTGTCCTGTAATCAGCATACCAAGTAGCACGCCAAACACGGACATAATCACCGTCGAGAGGGTCAGGAAGCTCTGGTAGAAGCTGTTGTACTGCGTCACAAGAATAATGAACATCAAGAACAGGGAGCCGATCATCGCCTTCATCAGGAAGGCACCGGATTCTTTCTGCTCCTCATCCGCACCGCGGAAGGCAAGGTTCACGTTCTCCGGCCATAGCTGCGCATCAATCCATGTCTGCAGCTCCTTCACCTTTTCATCAACGATGAAGCCAGCGCCCTTATCAACCGTCGCTTTCAAGCGCATGGAGTAGTAACCATCGGTTCTCGTGATGGAGGAAACCTTCTGCTGCGGCTGACGATCAATGAAGTTGGAAAGCGGAACCTGACCAAGCTCTGTTTGCAGACGAAGCTGGTCAAAGCGATCAAGGGTACGCTCTTCTTCAGGAAGACGAACACGAATGTCGATTTCGTCTTCTGCATCGGTTGGGCGGTAGGAGCCGATCATCACACCGTTGGTGACCATCTGGACCATTGCACCAACTGGCGCGATATCAGCCTTGTAGCGGGCAGCTTTATCACGATCGATGTTGATGACCCATTCGATACCCGGCAGGGGACGACTGTCTTCCTGGTCTAAAAGACCTTCCATCTTGTCCAAGTGGGTGCGAACGCGCTCCACTGCCGCTACCACGGCCGCGTAGTTGTCGGACTTGACCTCGAGCTGGATGTCCTTACCGGTTGGCGGACCGCCTTCTACCTTGCGCACCTCTACCTTGATGCCTGCAAGATTGGCAGTGCGCTCACGGATATCTTCAAAGATCTTCATGCCCGCGCGGCGGCAGCAGTAGTTGTCAAACTCAAGGTTCAGCTGGCCGATAACGTCAACTGGCTTGTCCTGCCCACCAGAGCCTCCATCAAGACCACTAGGGAACGCCGTGGCGATCACGTTTTCTACGCCCGGAATTTCCATAACGATGTTGCTGACCTCATTAACAAGAACGAGGGATTCAGCTGCAGACATGTTTCCGCGTCCGGAAATAAACACGTTGGCCAGTTCCGGCTCTTCTTCAATGAAGAACTCCACGCCCTTGTTGTTGCCGATGAAGGAAACAAGGATCGTTGCGCACACGCCGACGATACCGACCATAATGGCAAGGGAACCGAGCGGACGAGAAATAAAGAACTTCAGCGTCCGTACATAGTAGCCGGTAAAGCCTTTGATCTCTTTAGGGTCAAACTTGTGGTCACGCATGAAGACGCGTGCGTCTTCAAGTTCCTCATCACGACGTGCCTGAGCGCGCTGACGGGAGAAAGCAAACAGTTTCGTAAAGAGTTTGTAGAGTGGGTAAAGGCTGGCAATAGCAATTAGCGCGCCTGCACCCTTAGCTGCTTGAGGGCCCAAGCCAGCAGCTACGAACGGCAGGTTAGCAACTACAAGACCAAGAACCGGTGCTGTGATCAGGGTGAAGATGTACTCGGCAAACCGGCCAAGGAAAGCTCCAATAGATGACACGATGCCGCCTGTAACCGGAAGGAAGACCATAGCAGTCAGCAACGATGCGGACAGAACGATGATCACCATGATCGGCAGGTAGCTCATGAACTCGCCCGGAACGCCCGGCCACAACAGCATAGGCAGGAAGGCTGCCAGTGTTGTTGCAGTAGAGGACACAATCGGCCAGAACATCAGCTTGGATGCGCGAATGTAAGCTGCCTTCGGTTCCATACCCTCGGCAGCTTTACGGTCGGCGTACTCCACCATAACGATGGCGCCATCCACCAGCATACCTACTGTCAGCACTAGGCCGAACATAACCATGGTGTTCACGGTCATGCCGAGTGCGGAAAGGATCAGGAAGCCCACCATAAACGATGTTGGAATGGACATACCAACGAGGAGCGCGGATTTCAGACCAAGGGCAGCCACGACCACAATCATCACAAGGAAGATTGCTGTCATGATGGACGACTGGAGAGAGCCGAGGATCTGGAAAATATTGTCGGACTCATCCAGCATGTAGCTGACCTGAATGCTGGAAGGCAGGTCCTTGGTTGCTTCATCAACGGCTGCACGAACGGCAGCGTTGTTTTCAATGATGTTCTCGCCGATACGCTTGACGACTTCCAGAACAATCGCTGGCTGGCCGTTTACAAGCGTATACTCGGAGGCGTCTTTGAAGGTCCGCTTGATCGTCGCGATATCGCCAAGTGTAACGACGCCTTCACCGCTCTGCTTGAGCGGAAGGGAGAAGACATCGTCAGCCGTTTCAACGAGGCCGGGAACCTTGACGTTAAAGCGGCCCTTGCCACCATCCATAAAGCCAGCCGGAATGAGGCGGTTATTGAGGGAAAGGGCGTTCAGCAGATCATTCTGGGTAACCTGATAGGCTTCCATCTTCATCGTATCGATGATGACTTCCAAAAGCTCATCACGGGAACCGGAAAGATTAGCTTCCTTAACGGTAGGGATTGCTTCGATCACATCCTGAATGCGCTGGGCGGCCTTGAACAGGGTACGCTCAGGCACATCACCAGAAAGAGCAACAGCAAGCGTTGGCTGCAAAGCCATGTTGACGGTGTTGATGGTCGGCTCGTCAGCATCCTCAGGGATTTTGCCCTGAGCCTGATCTACCTTGTCACGAACGTCGCCAAGCGCTTTGTCCTTATCGAAGCTGATATCGAATTCCAGAAGGATACCAACGTGCCCCTCAGAGGAAATCGAGGTTAGCTCCTTAAGTCCCTCAAGGCCGCGAAGTTCCGTTTCCATCGGGCGCGCAATGAGGCGCTCGCCATCTTCAGGCGAAATACCCTGCTGGGAAATGGAAACATAGAACACCGGTACGTCAATATCGGGTGCAGCTTCCTTGGGAATGGAGATGTAGGTCATGATACCGGCGATCACCATCACAATCATGAGGGTGAAGACGGTTTTGGGTCGGTTAAGGACCGCCTCAAGCATATTAATCATGAGCGAGCCTCCCCGTTCTCGCTGACAGGAACAACAAACTGGCCTTCCTTCACATAGTCCTGACCAACGACAATCACGTTGACGGTCTCAGGAAGCCCTTTAAGCCATACGCCCTCAGTGTCGCCGCCGATCACTTCCACTGGGTGGAAGACAACGCTGTCATCAGCAGCGACAGCGCGAACGCCCACATTGCCTTTGTCATCCAGCGTCAGAATGCCCGGAGTTGTGAAGTGTGCCTTCTCGCTTGGCAGCTTGAGCGAAGTGACTGCAGTAATGCCGTCAAGAATGGTCAAGTCAGGGTTTGCGACTTCAACTTCGATACGGAAGGTACGGGTGTCAGCCTGTGCAGATGGGGCGATATAGCGAACTTTGCCCGGTACGGTCTGGCCGGTAACCAGAGAAACTTCCGCTTCCTGACCTAAGAACACATCCATAATGCTGGTTTCAGCCACCTGACCAATGGCAAGCATCGGGTCATGGTCAATGATTGTCGCGCAGATCTGGCCGGTCTGGAGGATAGAACCAACCTCAACCATCGGGCTTTCGACCATACCGTGACCTGGTGAGCGGATTTCAACACGGGAAAGCTCAAGCTCGGCTTCGTGCAGTTGAGCCTTTGCCGCATCGCGGGTGGCTTTAAGCGCGGCAACGCGGGTGTCTGCGGCAAAGCCTTTGTCCTTCAGGCTGCTGGCTGCAGCAAAATCAAGTTCCGCTTGCGCAAGCAGGGCATTGGCCTGCAAGACCTTGGCTTCCCGAGCACCTTTGTCCAGCAAGCACAGCAGGTCACCCGGCTTAACCACCTGACCTTCACTCACATAGCGCTTTTCAACGCGCCCTGTTGTTTCTGAGCGCACTTCCACCTTGGTGTCTGCCTCGGTACGCCCGCGAATTTCCAAGGTCGCTTCACGCGGCATCGCAACAAGCGTTTTCACCCGTACAGACTGCTTTTCAGACTGGGCAAGCTTCAATCGTTCGGCCGGAGGAGGAACAGAACCCTCCGTCTGGCCTTGTCCGCCAACAACGACGGTGCCGGATGCCATCCACACAGCAATGGAGGCGGTAATACCGGCTGCAAGAATATAAGAAAATCGAATGGTCATTTTAAACTCCGCCGAGACCTTCGGCCTTATTCTGCGGCTTGAGGTTGGGAGGATGCTTCACGAGCAATCTCCTCAAGCCTGGAACGATGTTTTTGCAAATATTCGAGTGACGCGGTTAGCGTCGTAATTCCGTATTCCATGGTCCACTGAGAGGCCGGATTGCAGCACTCGGTGGCCTGCGCCCGAAGCTCTGAAAGCTTGTCACGCAAATACGCCTCACGCGCATCAATGGCGCGCGCTATAAAATCGGCATCAAGGTATTGTGCAAAGAGGGAAACCAGCAAAAATGGCGAGCGGAAGGTGTCATGGGCAGGGAGTTCCATGAGCTCGTTCACAAATGCTTCCTTGCCAATATTGGTAATGGAGTAGATCTTTTTGGGAGGCTTGCTGGGGGCAAACTCTTCACTAACGGTCACCAACCCCTCGCTTTCCAGCTTGGAAAGGCAAGGATAAATGGAGCCGTAGCCAGCCTCTGTAATGAAGGCAAAGCGACCTTCACCGGCAATCCTGCGGATCTCGTAGCCTGTAGCGTCATGGCAAAACAGAACTGCCAAACAGAACTTACGGGTGCTCATAGGGTATGCCGTCCTTCCAGTTGCTTCTATTGAGCTCTGTGATCAGCGACAACATACGGTCCGCAGTGCTGTCTCGATCACACAGCATGCTATATCGGGTCGATACGCTTAGGGTATATACGTATCGACTTGATATATGTCAATCATGTGGCAATAGGGAAAAGGCTTATTTTTGCTTTGGTACTAGCGTGCAACAGTTGCGCTCATATGTTGTGCAACGTGCTGTGTTTGCAAGGTATGGTTTTTAGAAAAAATTACCTTGGGGCACTGTGGTGCTTTGGCAGGTCCATTGCTTTGATACGATCCTGCAATGAGGATTTTGGAAAAGCCTTGCGAAGCAGGGAGAGAGCCTCGGAGCCGGATTTAGGTTTGGCCGAACTTAAAAGTTTTTGCATCTTCCTGATACGCTCATCGAGTCTTTCTTCTAACTCAATGAGTTCTGCGTATCGTGTTGGGTCAGACTTGGCTTTCAGGCTCGGCATTTGAGTTGTTCTCTTTTTCTGTCCGGTTTGGTTATCAAGCGCGGTAAATGCGGCAAAATACTGACATATGTATAATTTGCCGCAGCCTACAAAGAACTCCTGATTAAACCGCTAATGCCAACTACGCCCCAATATTTAAGGGTATCCCTCGGCCTTTGCCTTAACCGCCTTTAGCAAAATCTTGCTGACAATGATTAGATGGGGAGCAGCCCCTCTTGCATTTCAAAGAGCTATCTTGTTGCATGGCCTAGTGAAAATACTAGGGGTTCAAAATGGTTTCAGAGTATCCTCGTGACATGATTGGCTACGGGCGCAATACGCCTGATCCTAAGTGGCCTAAGGGCGCAAAACTCGCTCTACAGTTCGTCATCAATTACGAAGAAGGCGGAGAGAATAATATTCTCCACGGTGATCCGGCTTCCGAAGCGTTCCTGTCAGAAATCGTCGGAGCGCAGCCTTGGCCTAACCAGCGGCATATGAATATGGAGTCCATTTACGAGTATGGCTCCCGCGCTGGTTTCTGGCGGCTTTGGCGTTTATTTACAGATCACAATATGCCCGTAACGGTGTACGGCGTTGCAACAGCACTTGCGCGTAATCCGCAAGCCGTTGCGGCGATGAAAGAGGCTGGATGGGAAATTGCCAGCCACGGCCTTAAGTGGATAGAGTATAAAGACTTCCCTATGAGCGAAGAGCGCTACCATATGGAAGAGGCGATCCGCATCCATGAGGAAGCAACTGGCGAGCGGCCAACAGGCTGGTATCTGGGCCGCTGCTCGGAAAATACTCGTGACCTCATCATGGAGGAGGGCGGCTTCCTCTACGATTCCGATAGCTATTCGGACGACCTGCCTTATTGGGTGGACGGACCAAAAGGGCCGCATCTGGTCATTCCATACACGCTGGACACCAACGACATGCGCTTTGCAACGCCGCAAGGATTCAATAGCGGCGACCAGTTCTTCACGTATCTGAAGGACAGCTTCGACATGCTCTACGCTGAAGGACAGGCCGGTGCACCCAAGATGCTGTCTATCGGGCTGCACTGCCGTTTGGCAGGAAGACCGGGCCGGGCCGCCGCACTAAAGAAGTTCCTCGACTATGTTATGACGCACAGTGATGTCTGGGTTACCCGAAGGGTAGATATTGCCAAGCACTGGCACGACAACTTTAAACCGGAATAAACAGAAAATTCTCAGGTTTTCATCAGGATTCTAGGCTAAAACGGGGCGGAAAACTGCCCCGTTTTTGTTTTGTCTAAAAACAATCCAACTTCAGCAATACTACGGTCACAGTGCTTCCAAACTTTTCATGTTCCCTTGATCACTCCCCATTCAAAATCTTGTTACTGAGCGGAATTGGAAAAGGTTTTCCTGTCACCCTTAGAACAACTAAAAAGAACAGTGATTATTAGAAATCGCTGATAAACAAATAGGGATAAAAAGTGTCTAATTCCGAGATCTCAGCAGCCAATTCCGGCGCAGACAATTCTACGGGTGAAAGCCTCTTCACCGCACGTTTTTCTCGCCGCATGTTTCTTACAGGTGCTGCGTCTCTCCTTCTGGCAGGGTGTGCATCTACCAGCTATCAAAGCAGCACAGTAACCTACAGTCAGCCGCAGCAGCCACAGCCGACAGGCGATCTGCGCAAGGATCCCTATTACATTGCAATGTATGCAGCAGTGCCGACGGAGAAGTTCCCGATCCCTGCTGTAAACTTGATGGAAGTCCCAGATTCCAAGTACTTGCGTCAGGTCGTAGCCTATAACGGACCTGAAAGAGCAGGCACTATCGTTGTCGATCCAAACGAGCGTTTCCTTTACCTCGTACGTGGTGATGGCTCTGCCATGCGTTATGGCGTTGGCGTTGGTCGCGCCGGCTTTGAGTGGGCAGGTGATGCCGTTGTAAAGTTCAAGCGCCCTTGGCCGCGTTGGACCCCGCCAGCATCCATGATTGCCCGTCAGCCTAAGCTGGAAAAATACCGCAATGGTATGGAGCCCGGCCTTCATAACCCGCTTGGCGCACGCGCGCTTTACCTGTTCCATAACGGTCAGGATACGCTCTATCGAATTCATGGAACCAACGAGAACTGGTCCATTGGCCGTAACGTCTCCAGTGGCTGTATCCGCATGCTAAATCAGGATATAATCGACCTCTATAACCGCGTACCATCTGGAACGCGGGTTGTGGTTCGTCCATCACGCGTCGCGTAACACAAAACGGGTTTCAAACCTGCTTGGGCGCCAACCATGTTGAAGAACACAGGTTGGCGCTTTTAAAATTGTAACAAACTGTCGCAACAGGGAAAATTGGCGAATTTCGATACCAAATTGATATAGAGCAGACGCGCATACTTTTCTTAGAGACGCTAAGAGTAGCCTTTAAATCGGACAACCTGAAAATATGGTAGGCTCCGGAGTAGCAGTTGGCCCAAATCGGGCAGAAAAACGTAAAAAGGCCACTGCACGGACGATTGGAGAGAATTTGTATGGCGCGCTCAAAGCAGCTAGTTACTGTGCTTGTGTCGGCTGGCCTCGTTGGAACACTGGGCCTATATATTGGAAAGCCAGCTCTGTTTTCTGAGCCCGTTCCCCTGTTAGAAAAAGTTGGTTTAACCCTGTGGCCTGAACAAAGTGCAGCAGGCAGCGCTGGTCAGCAAAAGGGCAGCGCGGCAATGGCTCGTGGCGGCCCACAAGGCGCTAAAGGTATGCGCGGTGGTGCAGGGCGTGCAGTGCTTGTGCGTGCAACCAACGTTGTCATGGGCGAAAGCGATGCATTTGTAAAAGCGATTGGCACGGCCAAAGCAATTCGCAAGACCGATCTTTATCCAGAAAGCTCCGGCCGCGTTGCTGAAATCAACGTAAAAGGCGGCGACCGCGTGAGCAAAGGCGATATCCTTCTCTCCCTTGATGATACCGAGGAAGTGCTTGCGCTCCGCAAAGCAGAAGTTGAGCTGCAAGACGCAATCGATCAAGTAGAACGCTACAAGAAGCTTATTAAGACCAACACCATCTCCACTGTTCAGCTCTCCCAAGCCGAGTTGGCGCAGCAGCAGGCTGTTGTTGCTGTTGAACAGGCTAAACTAAACCTTCAGCGCCGCTCTGTGCTTGCCCCGTTTGATGGTATTCTTGGTATCATCGATGTCGAGATCGGTGACTATGTAACACAAAGCTCCCGCATTGCCGGTCTGGATGACCGCAGCCAGTTGCTGGTTGAGTTTGTGGTGCCTGAGCGCTTCTCCAACAAAGTGAAAATCGGCGACAAAGTTGAGCTTCGCACAGAGGCTGTCGCAGGCCAGACGTTTGTTGGCCACCTTTCTCAGATCGATAACCGACTGGACCCAGTTTCCCGTACATTGAAGATGCGGGCGACGATTGATAATCCGCAGGATCTGCTTCGTGCAGGTCTGGCTTTTGATGTGAATGTTGTTCTTGAAGGCGAAAGCCGTCCCGCTGTTCCTGCAATGGGCGTGAAGTGGGATAACGACGGCTCCTTCGTATGGCTTGCCCGCGAAGGTAAAGCACAGCGCGTTCCTGTAACGATCATCGAGCGCGGTGCAACTTACATCCTCGTGGAAGGGGATGTCATGCCGGGTGAGGTCATCATCACCGAGGCAGTGCGCGGTCTACGTCAGGGCGCAACAGTAAAGGTCATGCGTGAGCCGGGCCTGCCGTTGGATGTAACGCCTGACAAACGCATGGCACCAGAAACAGCACCGGCCATTTCCGGGGCAAAACCTCAACAAGCACCCAATGCACAATCTGCCAGCACAGCTGGTTGAGACTGATAGCGGTATGTGAGCAGGATTTGCCTTGATGACTGACAACAATGACCAAAAGCTGAAGCCGGAAGACCTCAGCGGCATCTACGCCGTTAGTGTGCGCCGTCCGGTTCTGGCTATCGTTATGAACCTGCTGCTTATTGTGGCAGGTATTGCGGCCTTGATGGGTGTTGAAGTACGCGAAATGCCCAACATCGACAGGCCCGTTATTTCCGTAACCACAATGTATTCCGGTGCGCCGCCAGAGGTGATTGATACCGAAATCACCAGTGTGGTTGAAAAGGCTGTTGCCCGTACCTCCGGCATTCAGACTATCTCTTCCAACTCCACTTATGGCCGCTCCCGCGTGACCATCGAGTTTGAAGATGGTGTTGATGTTGGTGAAGCAGCCAACGATGTGCGTGACAGTGTGGGCGCTATCTCTGGCCGTCTGCCCGAAGAAGCTGACCTTCCTATCGTCGTGAAGGCGGACGCTGACGCTGATCCAGTCCTTCGCCTTGTGGTTTCTTCCGAGACCATGAAGATTGAAGACCTGTCGCAGCTCGTTGAAGACGACATTGTAGACCGCTTTGCCTCTGTGCCGGGTGTTGCCAGTGTCGATGTATACGGTAGCCGCGAACCGATCTTCAAAATTGCTATCGATATCTCCGCTCTTTCTAGCCGTGGTCTGACTTACGACGAGCTGCGCAAGATCCTGCTTGAACTGGCGATGGATACATCCGGCGGTGCTTTGGAGACCGAAGGGCAGGAAATCTACATTCGCGCCAACAGTGATATCGAGACTGCCGAAGATATCGCGATGGTCAAGATCAACGAGACCACCCGTATCAAGGATGTGGCCGTTGTGACCTATGGGCCGGACGATGCAGCAACCGGCGCATACATTAATGGTAAGCAAGCCGTCGGTATGGGTATCATTCGCTCGGCCAATTCCAACACCATCGAGATTTCTGACGGTGTGAAGGAAGCAATCGAGCGTCTTAAAACCCAGCTTCCTGAAGGCGTAAACATCCAGATCACCAGTGATGATGCGATCTTCGTATCCAATGCGATCTGGGAGGTGGTGATCTCGCTCATCATGGCTACAGCCATCGTTGTTGGCGTTATCATGCTGTTCCTTGGCTCGCTGCGTATTACGCTTATTCCGGCAGTTACTGTGCCAGTTGCGCTTACAGGTGCCATTGCAGGTATCTGGATCGTTGGCTTCTCCGCCAACATTCTAACGCTTCTCGCCCTGTTGCTCGCCACCGGTATGGTGGTGGATGACGCAATCGTTGTTTTGGAAAATATCTCTAAGCGCCTTGAGAAAGGCGAGGGACCACGAGCGGCGGCAATTCTTGGCACCCGTGAAGTTTTCTTCGCTGTTATCACGACTACAGCAACGCTTGCTGCGGTGTTTATTCCAATCTCGTTCCTGCCGGGTAGTGTTGGCAAGCTGTTCTCCGAGTTCGGCTTCGTGCTCGCAATCTGCGTGATGCTATCGTCCTTTGTGGCGCTCACACTTGCGCCGATGATGGCCAGCCGCTTGCTGCGCAATAAAACCCGTGATGAAACCCGCCGTATCTCTATCCTCTGGTTCGCGATTGAAAAGTTTGGCCGTGCATGTGTTGAGCTTTACTCCAAGCTCTTGAACCTGAGCCTAAAAGCGCCTCTGGTTGTTGTCGCTGTATCCGTTGCCTTCTGTACCTACGGCTACTTCCAGTACTTCAATCTGCCGCAGGAACTGACCCCAACCGAAGATCGCTCCTTTATCTTCATGGTGGTGCGTACGGATCAGGGTTCCAACCTCGATCATACCCGTAGCAAGCTGGCGCAGATTGAGGGCATCGCGCAGAAGTATGTCGATAACGGTGAAGCTGAAACCATCATGTCCATTTCTGGCATGGGTGGCAGTAAAAACCGTGGCTTCATCATCATGTCGCTAAAAGAATGGTCTGAACGTGAGCGAGGCCAGAGCGAGATCGTTGCTGAGATGAACCGTCAGGTTCAGCAAATTCCAGGTGCAATGGTCTTCATCATGCAGCCAAACACGCTGGGCGTTCGCGGTGCTGGCCAAGGCCTCCGCTTTGCTTTGATCGGTGCGGACTATGATACGCTCTCAAGAAGTGCTCAGGAGCTTTCCAACGCGCTTCAGGACCAGCTAGGCGATAAGATTGGCCGTATCGACATCAGCTACGACACCACGCAGCCGCAGCTTCGCGTGCATGTGGATCGTGAGCGGGCAAAAGACCTCGGCCTTTCTGCAGAAACTGTAGCCTCTAATCTCCGTATGCTGCTTGATGGCAGTGAGGTTGCGGAACTGTTCATTGAGGACGATGGTATTCCGATGGTAATGGAAGCTGGTGGCATGCCGCTGCGCTCCACCCGCGATCTGGAAAACGTCTTCATCCGCTCCGGTGATGGCACCATGATACCGCTGTCTTCTATCATCACGATTGAAGAAGAAGCTGTTGCTCCGTCGCTCACCCGTGAGGAACAGCAGCGCGCTGTGCCAATGTCTGTCGGCCTGACAGACGGCTACGACCTTGCCCAATCCGTGGATGATATGCGCCGCATTGCTGATGAAGTGCTTCCTTCAGGCGTAAACACCATCTTGCTCAGTGAAGCAGCGCTTATGGAGCAAACATCCAGCAACGTTGCAATCACCTTCGCCTTTGCGGTTCTTGTGGTCTTCCTTGTTCTGGGTGCTCAGTTTGAAAGCTTCATCAGCGCGACGGTAATCCTTGCAACGGTTCCTTTTGGTGTGGCCGCGGCCATTATCGCCATGGGTCTCGCTGGCGGTTCGGTGAACGTTTATAGTCAGATCGGCATCATTCTGCTTGTGGGGCTTATGGCGAAAAACGGTATTCTTATCGTGGAGTTTGCCAACCAGCTGCGCGAGGAAGGAAAAAGCGTTTACGACGCCATCCATGATGCGTGTTTGATCCGCCTGCGTCCGGTGTTCATGACCGTTATCTCTACCGTTCTTGGCGGTGTGCCTCTAGTGCTTGCCTCCGGCGCGGGTTCTGAAGCGCGTATGGAACTGGGCTGGGTGATTGTGGGCGGCCTTGGCTTTGCAACTATTGCAACCATGTTCCTCACTCCAGCGGCCTACCTGCTGTTGGCCCGCTTTAGCAAGCCGCGCCATATGGAAGAACAACGCGTTATTGACGAGATGGAAAAAGCCATCAGAGCAAAAGACGCATAAGCAAAAAAGAAGGCGAGGAGTTTATCTACCTCGCCTTTTTCATTTTCGAGTATCGTTTGCTGCTGTTAGAAACGCGCTGCCAGAACGTTTATTACGTCGGCGCCGTTCTCCTTATATTTCTGGGCTAGATGAAATATTGATAGGCGAAGTTCGCAAAGGCGTGAGTTTGCCATCAACTCCTCATCCTCATCATAGAGGGTGTGGCCATTTCTCTTGGAGAGGGTCAGCTCCTCAAACCCGTCAGAACCGGAGAAATACGAGAGCAGCAGGTCTAGGTCTACCTGCTTGTTTCCAGCTGCATCTATAATGCGCGTGGCCTCTAGGTTTCGGAGCCATAAGTTTTCGCCACATGCCTCCAGAATTTTCTCACAGGCGACTATGTGTTCATGAAGGCTGGATGTCGTTGTCGGTCGCATTCCGCTCTCACTTGTTCGTCTTGCCAATTTGAAAAGACTACACGAAATACCTGAGTGCTCGGCTAAGTGATCTATGAAAATTTTAGAATAAATTTCTGTCCGTGTTTGTGTTTCGTCGTCGATATCTCATTCTGCATTTATGGTTATTTGTTATTAATGGAAAATAAGTCAGAGGTATTATCAGCATTGAAAAATCAATAAGTATTAAATGGCAATAATGCTAGGTTTTACATTGAGTTTTTGGGTAAAGTTGAAATCAATGTTGAATTGAACTTCGAATATGGTCACTGTGTCCTTAGGTAATTTTATTGCTGTGGCCTTCGGCTGCGCGGGCAACTATTCAGTGGACCGGAGATTCTATGGATAAGCATGGGGCAAAGGCTGTTGGCCAGAACGCTTCTGCGAGCGGTGATGCAGGTAGTGCTCAAACACCCCCTCCAGCTCAGAAAACAGCAAGTGGTGAAGTTGCAGTTCAGCCCTCAGCAAAGGCGGAGGCCAGCGTGAAGCAGCAGCAAGAGAAGTTGGCGCAGGCCGAGAAGGAACTTGCAAAAACAGCTGCTGCAAAAAAGGGCGGTTTGGCTGCTGTTGTACCGCTTCCGGTAAAGAATAAAAAAGTTAAGAAGGAAGCCAAAGGCCTCTGGCAAAAGCTGATTGGGGTAGGGCTGCGCCCGCAGCAAAAGCGGCGTAGAGCCGTTGCTCTCTCATTCGCCTTGGCCGTGCTTCTTCCTGCTCTTTTAGGGACGCTCTATTTCGCCTTCATCGCTTCTGATCGGTATTCGGCAAGCGTTGGCTTTGCTGTGCGCGGAGTTGAGGCTGGTGCTGTCGGCGGCGACTTTCTGGGTGCTCTTACAGGTGTAGCCAGTTCAGGCTCTACAACAACAGACTCCTATATCTTGATGGACTATCTGCGTAGCCGCGAGGTTGTAGAGCGGCTGAGCAAGGATATGGGGCTACGAGAGCATTACAGCGACGCCAACGTAGACTTTCTCTATCGGCTGGATCCTGCGATCCCGATTGAAGGATTTGTTGGCTATTGGGACTGGATGATCAATACCAGCTTTGACAGTACTTCCAGCATTATCACTGTCGAGGTCGAAGCGTTTTCAGCAGATGAAGCCTTTAACCTTGCCAGTTTGGTTTTGAACTACAGCGAAGGGCTGGTGAATACCCTTTCTGAGAATGTGCGCCGCGATGCGGTTCGCTTTGCAGAGGAAGAGGTGTCTCGTGCTGAGCTGCGATTGCGCATGATCCGCGGCCGAATGCGGGAGTTTCGCGAAAACAAAAGTGCGCTTGATCCCACCAAAAACGCAGAGGTTCAAATTGAGCTTGTTGCCCAGCTTGAGCGGCAGCTCATAGATACACGCTCTAGGCTTGCAACCCTCGTGGGTACCATTGATGAAAGCTCCCCAACTCTCAGGCAACTGCGCAAGCAAGAAGCGGCGTTGTTGGAGCAGATCACCTTGAAGCAGGCGGAAATTGCCGGGCCCTCAGGGCATTCGCAAGCGGGGACTAGTGGCGACAGCAATGGAGATCGGCTGAATACCTCTCTATCCAGTATGCTGGCAAGCTATGAGGAGCTATTGATAGAGCAGGAGTTTGCCCAGCAAGCCTATACGGCTGCTATGGCAGGGCTTGAGCGAAGTAGAGCAGAGGCTGATCGTCAGCAGCGGTATCTGGCAGTCTTCCAAGCTCCATCAAAACCTGAAACGGCTATTTACCCACGGCGAACCACCAACTCGCTGTTGTTGTTTGGGGTATTGCTCGCCCTCTGGTCCCTCGGTTTGCTGCTGACCTATTCCATACGCGATCATCTGCGCTAGGTACCTGTTATGGATGGGGTTCTTGTCACGCAGAGTAGGGTTCTTGGGGCGTTGGTGCTGAGGGAAACACGGGTTGCCTTCGGTAATTCGCAGCTTGGTTATTTCTGGGCGGTCTTTCAGCCAACCCTTAGCACTATGGTGTTGGTTGGGATCTTTGCCGCCATTGGCAGGCCCCCGTCAATAGGAACAAGCTTTGCGCTTTTCTTCGGGACGGGCATTTTCACCTTCCAGTATTATAACAAGCTCACGAGTTCGCTCATGACGGCCGTCCAGCAAGGAAAGGGCCTACTCACCTATCCGCTGGTGAAAGAGACGGACTTGCTGCTGGCGAAGTTCATCTTTGTCTCAATGACATACGCCCTCATAATGATGCTGTTCTATGGATGCTTGATTGTGGTCGGTGAGGGGTTCTTTCCCAAGCGATTGGAGGAGGTCATTCTCGCGCTGGCTGCCATTGGGTTGTTGGGCCTTGGTGGTGGCGTCACTAACGCGGTTTTACTGCGCTTATGGCCGACTTGGAAACAGGTCGAGGCAATACTCTCCCGCCCTCTCTTTTTCCTCTCTGGCATCTTTTACATCCCCAGTGAGTTCCCGCCTGAAATCTACCGGTTACTTGCTTGGAATCCGGTTCTGCATGGTGTCGAGTGGGTGCGGGAAGGCTACTATGGCTACTACGACAGCATCATTCTCGATAAGACCTATCTGCTGTCCTTTGCGCTGGTGCTGCTGCTTTTTGGCTTCAGCGGTGAGCGGCTGTACCGGAAGAAGGTGCAGTAGATGATAGAGTTTAAGAACGTTCGCAAAACCTATCGGCTCAAGGGTGTCGAGAAGGTCATCATCGAGAACTTGACGATGAAATTTCCAAAGGGAAAGAACATCGGCATTGTCGGCCATAACGGCGCGGGCAAGTCCACGCTCATGCGTTTGATTGCCGGAGCAGAGCTACCGGATGAGGGGACGATAAAACGCCATGTAAAGGTTTCATGGCCGCTGGGGTTTGCTGGTGGCTTTTCCGGCAATATGACCGGCATTGAAAACATCCGGTTTGTTGCACGGATGTATGGCGAAGACACGGAGCGGATGATTGACTTCGTAGAGGACTTTTCCGAGCTTGGAGCTTCTATGCGCTTGCCTATTTCAACCTACTCGTCGGGCATGAGAGCAAGGCTTGCGTTTGGCGTGAGTATGGCCATCGATTTCAAATACTACCTCATTGATGAGGTGACGGCGGTGGGCGACGCACGGTTCAAAAAGAAATGTGATGAGGTCTTTCAGAGCAAGCTGGAAAAATCCAATATTATCATGATTTCCCACTCTGATGGCACACTCAAGAAGCTTTGCAATGTGGGCTGTCTTCTGCATGAAGGAAAGCTGACGATGTATGATGATCTGAACGAGGCGCTTGCTCAGCACAGCAGCAATCAGATGGCTTAGCTTGGGACTCAAGAACCGCGAATAAAATTCGCAAATCCAACGCATTGCATCGGAGTTCAAAGTTCTATCTGTCTATATTGGG
>NZ_SMMA01000056.1:0-80155 GCF_009711345.1 Pseudovibrio flavus | reverse complement strand
GTCGTTCTACCATTAAACTAATCCCCAGTATAACCTATGTAGGCTGTCGAAGCGGGGAGTGTTTGGCTCAACCCGTCCGTTGAAAGGCGTTCTAGTGTTGGATGCTTTCGATGTCAACTGACCATCTGAAAGGTTTTCCCGATTTTTGTGAAAATCGCTGTTAGAAAGGCGGCTCTGTGAATAAAACTCGTTATTTATAAGTAGTTTATGGGTGTTTGGTGTGGTTGCGCCGCCGCAACAAAGCCACTGGCAAAATGAGTGAGCGGAACACGGGAAAAGCAGTCCTCCCGAAGGAGGTTATAGGTTCAAGCAGTCATTTATTTGGAAAGAATGGCTGGGGATCCTGGACTCGAACCAGGACCGACGGAGTCAGAGTCCGCTGTTCTACCATTAAACTAATCCCCAGTAGAACCTATATGGTCGCCGAAGCAGGGAGCGTTTGTCTCAACCCGTCCGGTGAAAGGGCTTCTAGAGTTCTGGTGCCCTAATGTCAACGCATGATTTTCTGTTTTTTGAATAATCTCTTGGAATTAAGGCGCAAACAACCGGTTCTGTGAATATTTAGCACGTTAACTGTCGGATTTGACGGGTAAATACGTAATAGATGCGCTGTTTTTCCACCGAGCGCCGCTCTGTTTATGCCCTTCCTAATCCAATGCCTCACAGTTGATGGGAAGTTTCATTCACAGTTTCAGGGCGATATCGAAACATGACATCAACTCCCTTCTTGAATTTGCCGATACTGGCAAGTGCGCAGGCTCAAAAGCACGTCACCATGAACGAAGCGCTTTGTGCGTTAGATGCTCTAGCCCATCTGGCGGTTAAGTCCCGCGTTAGTTCTTCGCCACCCGCTAGTCCTTTCGAGGCTGAGCGATATCTGGTTCCTCAAACGGGCGCGGGGAGCTTTGCCCAGCAGTCTAATAAAATCGCAGTGTTCCTCGCAGGTCACTGGCAGTTTTTTGATCCTCAAGCGGGTTGGCTTGTTTGGGTGAAGGATGAAGGCACCTACCTGATCTATGATGGTGCGCTTTGGCGTGAGCTTTCCAGCCTCAGTGATCTGGTTTCTGCTAGTGAGCTTTCCGAAGGTTCACTGCAAAGCCTTGGAGTGGGGGCAGCTCCATCTCCGGATCAAAAGCTCATCGTCTCAAGCAACAATACCGCTATTACCCATGATCCTTCTGGCAGCGGCAGTGCTTTGCTTCGTGTGAATAAAGCTGCGAGCGGAAATGAGGCAGGGGTAGCGCTGCTCAGTAACTGGGTTACAAAAGCGCTCCTCGGTCTTCTAGGTGACGATGGTGTATCGCTAAAGGTATCTGCGGACGGTTCCACTTTTCGCGAGGCCATGCGCATTGATGGTGTGACAGGCGCTGTCAGTTTCCAGCAAAACGAAACAGTGCTGAGTAGGAGCGAAAATGGTGCGGAAAGTCGTTGGGTAACGGTGGAGGAGGAACTCAATCCACTAGGGGGTAGTTTTTCTAGTTCCATTGTTTTGCCTGCGCGAAGCGTTGTCTTTGCGGTGACAACCCGCGTTTTGCAGACGATAACAGGAGCTTCGTCCTGGAGCTACGGAACCGCGGCAGAGCCTCAAAAGTTCGCCAATGGGTTGGGCGGGGCGCAGGGCTCGGTAAATGACGGGTTAGCAAGCGCCATGACTGTTTATTCCGATACGCCCATCCAGTTTACAGCCAATGGCGGCGCCTTTTCCGGTGGTAAAATTCGCCTTGCGCTTCACTATTTCAAACCGGCAGCGCCAACAAGCTAACATTTGCGTTGGCGGGTCTAACCTGTAGCAATTGTAATTTGCATGTATGGGGTTGGGCCTGCCATTGCCGTTTTTGTATAAGCTGTTACTATAAAGGCAACTTTATAGACCAATGGCATCGCTATAGGCGGTTGCCTGACTAAGGCATTGTAATTGAAAAAGACGGGTGATGGGTCCTACTTCGCAGGATCAGGCGCACCCGGTAGCGCAGGACCTCGCTCCTCCTCTAAAAGACGGCGGAGACGACACAAGAAAGGGCAGGCGAACCAGGCCCCTGTAAGGGAAGAAAACCTAAGCTTGTCAGTCGCTTCGGGCCAAAAGGCTCTTGAGGCGGGAAATGCGCGTCCAGAGGGTGCGAAACGGCAGAAGAAGAGCCGTCGCAATAAGCCAAATAGGGCTGAGCGGCGGGCTTTAGCCAGACAGAGCACGTCCAAACCTGTCGTGGAAATCCGGCAGGGCGGTACGGCCGTCGACGTACAATTCCCAGCAGCGCCAAAACCGGCTGCGGAAGAACGCAGTGCTGTAGCCGGTTCTCCGGCAAAAAGTTATCCTGCAAAACTAAAGGGCAATACCCCTAAACGACATGCCGATGGCGATTATCTGGCCAAAGCGCAGGAAGGGTTTGACGCCTCTGCAAAAGTGGCGCGCCGAAATGTTCATGGCCGTCCTGCTTTTGAAGAAGTTCAGGACGAGGGTGGTTTTGTTCGTGGCGAAAAGTGGCCTGCTGTTCAGCGCAATAGAGACCCGCGCGCACGGCGTGGGCCTTTGCAAAGGCGCGATCGTGCGCCAGAGCAAACGCAGCTCTATGCGGCGCTTGACCTTGGTACCAACAATTGCCGCTTGTTAATTGCCCGCCCTGAGCAGCGTGGCTTCCGCGTAATCGATGCTTATTCTCGCATCGTAAGGCTGGGTGAGGGGATTGGCAAAACCGGTCGCCTTTCTGATGCTGCCATGGGCCGCGCCATTGAGGCGCTGAAAGTTTGCCGTGCCAAACTGGAAGAGCGCGGTGTGCAGCGGCAACGATTGATCGCAACAGAAGCCTGCCGCGCTGCTGAAAATGGCCGCGAATTTATCGAGATGGTTAAAAAGCAGGCTGGCCTGTCTTTGGAAATCGTTTCGCAGGAGTCAGAGGCACGCCTTGCTGTTGCTGGGTGTGTGTCTCTGGTGGATCCAAAAGCAGAGGGCGTGCTGCTATTTGATATTGGCGGCGGATCCTCCGAGATCGTCTGGCTGGACCTCCGCAATCGATACGGTGCGCGCGGATATGCGCTCACTCGCTTTGTGCGCACATGGATTTCGCTTCCTGTAGGCGTTGTGAACCTTGCAGAACGGCATGGTGGGAAAAATGTTTCTTCCGCTGTTTTCGAGGACATGGTACAGGATGTGGCAAGAGAGCTTGATGCCTTCCCAATGGCGAACGAGCTTGCTCAGGCAATGCAGTCCGGAAACGTCCACATGCTTGGCACTTCCGGAACGGTAACAACCATTGCAGGGGTTCATCTTGGACTGAAGCGCTATGACAGGCGCCGCGTAGACGGTGCTTGGCTACAAGATAGCGACGTTCATGAGATGATCCAGAAAATGCTCGCAATGTCCTATCAGGAGCGTGTCGAAAATCCGTGTATCGGAGAAGATCGCGCTGATTTGGTGTTGGCTGGATGCGCCATTTTGGAAGCAATCCGTCGGCGTTGGCCATGTGAGCGTTTGCGTGTGGCTGATCGTGGCCTTCGGGAAGGTATTCTGATGGAAATGATGGCTGCCGATAAGGTTTGGCGGAGCCCCGCTTCTCGCAAGTGGAGAGACGCTGGAAAGGAAAATAAATGAGCGGCAATACAAGTGGCCGTGGTCGTGGTGACCGTGGAATGTTCGAGCGGGTTAAAACAGCCCGTAAGCGTTCCAACGCCTCAACTTTGTGGTTGCAGCGCCAATTGAACGATCCGTATGTCCGTCGTTCCAAGATTGACGGGTATCGCTCGCGTGCAGCCTATAAGCTGATTGAAATCAACGAAAAGCACAACATCATCAAGCCGGGCATGCGCGTGGTTGATCTTGGCGCGGCCCCTGGCGGCTGGTGTCAGGTAACTGTCCCTATGGTTGGCTCCAGTGATGAAGATCCAATGGTCGTTGGTATCGACTATCTGGAAGTGGAGCCAATTCCGGGCGTTGTGCTGTTGCAGAAAGACTTTTTGGACGATGACGCGCCAGAAATGCTGATGGCAGCCTTGGGTGGCCATAAGCCTGACTTGGTGATGTCCGACATGGCAGCGCCAACCACAGGTCATCGCCAGACAGACCACCTGCGCACTACATATCTGTTTGAAGTGGCAATCGACTTTGCCCGCCGCAACCTTAAGCCGGACGGGATTTTCCTCTCCAAGGTGTTTGCAGGCGGTGCAGAGAACAAGTTGCTTGCAGAGCTGAAAAAAGAGTTCAAGTCTGTAGCGCACATCAAGCCACCGGCAAGCCGTAAAGAAAGCCCAGAGATGTACATTCTGGCAAAAGGCTTCCGTGGTTCTTCTGTCAACGATGATCCATACGCCTATGACGATGAGGAATAAGAGCGCTTAAAAGCTTTGTTCTTCAAACGGCCATATATAAAAGAAAACCCCGCCATTTCTGGCGGGGTTTTTGTATGTTCAATGCGTTGTGGCGCTTGATTAGCCGCCGTAAACGTCAAACTCGAAATACTTGTCGTTGATTTCTTTGTAAACGCCGTTACCGCGAATAACTTCAACGGACTTGGAGAAGATATCTGCTAGGTCGGTGTCGCCCTTACGTACGCCAACGCCAACGCCTTCGCCGTGGATCTTTGGATCCGGTGTCATGGTGCCCAGCAGCTTGCAGCAGTTGCCGTCTTCACTCTTCAGCCAGTCGGTCAGAACAATGACGTCGTCCACAACCGCATCCACACGGCCGCTTTCCAAGTCCAGCTTGTACTCATCTGCAGTGGGATAGAGGTTTACGTCAGACTTGTTGAACACTTCTTCTGCAAACAGAGAGTGGATGGTGCCGGACTGTGCGCCGATGAGCTTACCTTCCATGGAGTCTGCGGTGTACTCGGTGATGCCGGAGTCCTTAGCAACTGCAACGCCTGGAGGGGAGTTGTAGTACTTTGCAGAAAAGCCGATGTGCTCTTTACGCTCTGGGGTGATGGACATGGATGCCATGATCGCATCGTACTTGTTTGCGATCAGACCCGGGATCAGGCCGTCCCAGTCTACAGAGTGCCATTCACATTCGATCTTCATAGCATCGCACATTGCGTTGCCCAGATCGATTTCAAAGCCAACCAGCTTGCCATCAGCAGTGGTGTAAGCAAACGGAGGGTAGGAGGCTTCAACCGCGATGCGGACTTTTTTCCATTCTTCTGCGCCAGCTGTACCGGCCATCAGAGACATTGCAACAGCGACGCCTGCCAGAAGTGTCTTTTTCATTCTTCTAATTCCCAATAAGAAAGCAGGCGTTTTGTCGGTTGCCTGCAGAATTTGGAGTAAATCTGCGCCGATGCAGTGATATTTCAATAGAATAGACGGATGAAATCCTGATATATCGTCATTTTCCCCGCCAATAGATGTAATGTACCGTCACTATGACGGATATCACGAAAATACCCGTTAAATAAACAATTCGGTATATTGCCGTAGTGTTGTGGATATACTTCCAAAAATAAGTATAGAAACGTAATCTTATGTATTTGGAGCAAAAAGCTTATCTGCGGTGATTCAAAGTAGGTGAAGAAAAACCGCCGCCTGATCCGGTGAAATAACAACTGATCCGGCAAATTGCATGCTGGTTTCCGACGGTTTTCCAAAACCTGATTGTCTGCTGACAGAGCTCTCATTCACCTTTTGGCTGTCATAGGGCAGGCGTCGTGGGGCGTTTCATGTGGCTGCTTGCAACTGCAGTCCCCCGTTTACTTTGGAAAACGGGATGAAACGCTGGCCTACATGCGCTATAGAAAACTCCAAACTTTGTCAGCTCGCACCGATGGCGAGCTTTTTGGATTTGAACAGGCAGACTATGAGCGCATATAAATCTGACTTCATGCGTATCCTCCAAGAGCGAGGGTTCATCCACCAGCTTTCCAATGCTCAAGGGCTAGACGAGCTCTGCGCAGAAGAAATGGTCACTGCCTATATCGGCTTTGACTGTACCGCGACTTCCCTGCATGTGGGCTCGCTCGTTCAGATCATGATGCTCTACTGGCTTCAGCAGTCCGGTCACCGTCCAATCGTGCTTATGGGCGGCGGTACTACCCGTGTTGGCGATCCGACCGGTAAGGATGAAAGCCGTAAGGTACTGACCGAAGAAATCATCGAGGAAAACAAGGCCGGAATCAAAAAGGTCTTTGAAAAGTTCCTCAGCTTCGGTGTGGACGGTAACAAGGCAATCATGATGGATAACGCCGAGTGGTTGATGAAAATCAACTACATGGACTTCCTGCGTGATGTTGGTCGCTACTTCTCCGTAAACCAGATGATCCAGCGTGACAGTGTTCGCCTGCGTCTGGAGCGTGAGCAGCATCTGTCCTTCCTTGAATTCAACTACATGCTGCTTCAGGGCTACGACTTCGTAGAGATCTACAACCGTACTGGTTGCCGTCTACAGATGGGTGGTTCTGATCAGTGGTCCAACATCCTGTCCGGCGTAGACCTTGGTCGCCGCATGGTGGAAAAAGAGTTCTTCGCTCTCACCACGCCGCTGCTGACTACCGCATCCGGCATGAAAATGGGCAAGACTGCAGCTGGCGCTATCTGGCTGAACGAAGACATGCTTAGCCCATACGACTACTGGCAGTTCTGGCGTAACACAGAAGATGCTGACGTTGAGAAGTTCCTGAAGCTCTTCACCATCCTGCCTATGGATGAGATTGCTCGTCTTGCGGCTTTGGAAGGCGCTGAAATCAACGAAGCGAAGAAAGTGCTGGCAACGGAAGCAACTGCTCTCATGCACGGCCGTGAGGCTGCGGAAGCGGCTGCCGAGACTGCTCGTAAGGCATTTGAGGAAGGTGCTAATGCTGCAGGTCTGCCAACTGTTCAGGTCTCTGCGACCGAGCTGGAAACCGGTATTGGCATTCTCAGCCTGTTCGTGACCGTTGGTCTGTGCAGCTCTAACGGCGAAGCTCGTCGTAACGTACAGGGTGGTGCTGTTCGTGTGAACGACAAGGCAGTTCAGAGCCACACTTTCGCAGTCTCTATGGATGATGTGACTGAGGACGGCGTTATCAAGCTGTCTCTGGGCAAAAAGAAACACGTTCTGGTTAAACCAGTATAAGCTTCAGCTTCTATCGGTAATCCAAATTAGAAGGCCTCGCCATTTGGCGGGGCTTTTCTTTTATGAAAAGCGCCAAGGCGCGCCTACAAAAAAGCCCCCGCGCGAAGCAGAGGCTTAAATTGATTATCCCTATAAGTGCTCGCTGCTTGGCGATTACTCTTTGGAGATAACTTTCGCAGTCGCAGCTTTGGATGCAGCGGCAGGGGTGACTTTCTTGCCCTGTTGCTGATCAAACATGCCAAGGCGAACGCGCAGGTAATGGAAGATCTCTTTAGCAACGTTAATGTCGTTTGCTTTTTCCAGACCTTCAAAGCCCGGAGAAGAGTTTGCTTCGCAAATCTTGAAGTGGTCGTTATCGAACAGAAGGTCGATACCAGCCATATCCAGATTGAGGATCTTGGAAGTCTGTGTAGCCAGCCACTCGATCTCTGGGGTGATTTCATATGGCTCTACAGAGCCGCCAGCAGAGAAGTTTGCCTTGAAGCCACCCTGATTGTTGGTGCGCTTGAAGCACGCGATAGCACGGCCACCAAGGGTGAATACGCGAAGGTCGGTGCCGCGGCTCTGGCTGACAAATTCCTGCAGGATGATGTTGGCGTTTTTGTTGGTTGCCTCGATCAGCTGCATCAGGTCTTCAAAGGTGCGGCGGTTTTCAGCAAGGAAAACACCGCTGCCCTGAGAGCCGGAAAGGGTCTTCACAACAACAGGGAAGCCAAGGTCGTTCTCAACCAGATCAGCATTGACAGGGAACTTCACCAGCATGGTTTTTGGAACCGGCAGGTTGTTCTGCGCCAATACCTGCTGGGAGTACAACTTGTCTTTAACCAGATCGATGCTGTTCGGGCTGTTCACAATATGAATGCCGAGACGCTCCATCTGACGCAAAATTGCCAGCGTAAAGTAAGTGGTGCCAGCGCCCATGCGCGGAATAACGAAATCCGGCAGGCTGCGCTTTTCCGAGTTAACAAGGATACTGCGCTCGTCTTCACGGGTAACGATAAGGTCGAACTGGTCTGGACGGAAAACCTCCAGCTCAATACCTTCAAGTTTTGCCTGTTCGATCAAACGGTTGATCTCATAGGCCTCAGGGCGCAGCTGGGTAGCATCGCTGCGGTAGATAATCCAGCCCTTCACGACTTATTGTATCCTCAAATTACGCCTGGCCTTCAGGCTGAGTTTGTTATTATCACGAGGTGAAAGCGTGGTCGGTTATCCATATTCTGCTCAAAACGCAAGAAGAAAACCTCAATGGATTGTTTATAGTTTTACAATCCATCAAATTTTAACAGTGACCTGTGAAGGGAAAGGGATAACAGCACTTGGCGACAATAATATGGATTGACGACGGCTTTATCTAAATAGCTGTAAAAACTTGCTGCAACACCGTTGTCTTCCGCTTGTGTGATCTGGTCTAGCCAATTGTATTTATGAGATTATTTTGTGGCTTCGCAAAAAATGACCCCAGTCCCGCCATCACGGGCAACCGGGGTCTTGCTTCTTGGTTGGATCGCTCGCCGCTTGCAATTACATTGCGCGCTCACAGGCGCTGAGGTGCGGACTTTGGAAGGTTCGATCCTTGCTTTCGGGTTGCCTTTAGAGGCCAGGAAGTCAACGGCATACATCGACCGTTTACGTAGGTTCCCTTTGGACCTTTTGGCTATGATGATAGTGCTGTCGATGCGGTTTTTTGCTCGATGGCAGCATCGCCAATAAAGGTAGAGCCGAGTGTAAAGTAAATTTTTAGGGAAGCTGCCGTCATTTTACTAAGCATCGGTACAAGTGGCCGAGCCATTTGCTTGCTATTTTCTTTCCGACGGCTTGGGACTGTCTGGCGGAACCATGTAAACCTCCTTCGTGAAGATCTGAATATAATGTGGGGTAGGTAGAGCCGAATGTCAAATACTCTTCAGTCTAAATAGGCAAACTACTTATTTTGCAGCCTTATTGGTATGCGGTGGTGAGGTAGGGCGCGTTTGGCAGGCAGAAACGAAAAAAGCCCCGGACCCGAAGGTCCGAGGCTTCTTTAAGCGCAATGACTGCTCCGATTATACGGAGTAGTACATGTCGTACTCCACTGGGTGTGGAGTCATTTCGTAGCGCATGTTTTCTTCCATCTTCAGTGCGATGTATGCGTCGATCTGATCGTCGTCCATTACGCCGCCTGCTTTGAGGAATTCACGGTCTGCGTCGAGAGATTCAAGCGCTTCACGCAGGGATGCTGCAACGGTTGGGATCTCTGCGAGTTCTTCCGCTGGAAGATCGTAGAGGTTCTTGTCCATTGCGTCGCCTGGGTGGATCTTGTTCTTGATGCCGTCAAGACCAGCCATCAGCTGTGCAGTGAATGCCAGGTATGGGTTTGCAGTCGGATCCGGGAAGCGAACTTCAACACGCTTCGCTTTAGGAGAAGACGTGAACGGAATACGGCAAGAAGCAGAGCGGTTACGGGAAGAGTATGCCAGAAGAACTGGAGCCTCGTAGCCCGGTACCAAGCGCTTGTAGGAGTTGGTGGATGGGTTAGTGAAGGCGTTGAGCGCTTTCGCGTGCTTCAAAATACCACCGATGAAGTACAGAGCGTTTTCGGAAAGGTCTGCATACTGGTTGCCAGCGAAGGTTGGCTTGCCGTCTTCCCAGATGGAGAAGTGGCAGTGCATGCCAGAACCGTTGTCGCCGAATACTGGCTTAGGCATGAAAGTAGCAGTCTTGCCGTATGCGTGTGCAACCTGGTGAACAACATACTTATAGATCTGCATGTGGTCAGCCATCATGGTCAGCGGCTGGAACTTAACGCCCAGCTCGTGCTGAGCAGAAGCCACTTCGTGGTGGTGCTTCTCAACAGCAACGCCCATTTCGGTCATCACGGAAAGCATTTCAGAACGGATGTCCTGGCAGCTGTCGATCGGAGGAACCGGGAAGTAACCACCCTTCATACGTGGACGGTGACCCATGTTGCCGGATTCGTACTCGGTGTCCTGGTTGGTTGGCAGTTCGGAGCTGTCAACTTTAAAGCCAGTGTTGTACGGGTCAGCAGCAAAACGAACGTCGTCGAAGATGAAGAATTCAGCTTCTGGGCCAACGAAGATGGTGTCGCCAGCGCCACATGCTTTAACATAAGCTTCAGCGCGCTTTGCAGTCATGCGTGGGTCGCGGTTGTAGCCTTCGCCGGAAACTGGGTCCAGAACGTCACAGATCAGAACCAGAGTGGACTGTGCGAAGAACGGATCAACGTGTGCAGATGCAGGATCTGGCATCAGCATCATGTCGGACTCGTTGATTGCTTTCCAGCCAGCGATGGAGGAACCGTCGAAAGCAACGCCTTCTGCGAACATGTCTTCGTTAACCTGGGAAATGTCCATGGTAACGTGCTGCATTTTACCGCGAGGATCGGAAAAGCGCAGGTCGACGAACTTAACGTCTTTGTCTTTGATCAGCTGAAGGACTTCGTTGGCCGTTGTCATAACGTCCTACCCCTTAATTTTGAGCAGAGAACTGCATGGTTTAAATTGAAAGCCTGCTTCAGTTGGGTTGCTATCGAAGCGGGCGTATAGGTTCTAATTTTGGTGTTAAACTGCTTCTTCACCGGTCTCGCCGGTGCGGATGCGAATTGCTTCTTCAATATTGGAAACAAAGATCTTGCCGTCACCAATACGGCCTGTCTGTGCTGCGTCGCGAATAGCGTCCACTGCCTTTTCCACCAGGTCGTCGTTCAAAACGATCTCGACTTTTACCTTCGGCAGAAAATCAACAACGTACTCCGCGCCGCGATAAAGCTCTGTGTGGCCTTTCTGGCGCCCAAACCCTTTAGCTTCGGTGACGGTAATTCCCTGAAGACCAACTTCCTGAAGGGCTTCCTTTACCTCATCCAGTTTGAAAGGCTTTATGATTGCCTCGATTTTCTTCATTGCCTCCACCTCAGCTCTATTGTTGGGCCGTGTCTGTCAGTGCTGCTATATGCCAGTTCCCATCGCCCGTACAAGTAGCGAATTAGGAGCACTTAGAGACTGCCGAATGCCAGTGTCGCGAGTTCATAAGCAGGAAACGTGCCAACCTTGAAATTTCTTAGAAAGCTTCCAAAAGAGGCAGTTTCTTAGCTGTTCAAAACCCAAGCGTATGCTGAAAAAAATATCGAATGATTAAAAAGTAGGCACGAAGCTCATCAAATGATCATTATTCTACCGTTAGCTTCAATTCCTAAAATGAGTGGAGCTCAAGCAATGGACACGTTATTTTATGTGGACACAGCACGAACGACGGGAGTGAAGCATGCGACTTGTCTCGCTTGATCATATCGTTCTCACCGTACGCGATCTTGATTCAGCAGTTGCGTTTTATCGGGACATTCTTGGGATGGAAGAGGTGGTGTTTGGCGGAGGCCGGCGCGCTCTTCATTTCGGGATGCAAAAAATCAATCTGCACGAAACCAATTCCCCCATCAGCCCTAAAGCATCAGCGCCTACAGTAGGCGGGGCGCACCTTTGTTTTCTCATAGAAGATATGAATGAGGTGATTTCCCATCTATCGCAGGTTCGCGTCGTCATAGAAGAGGGGCCTGTTTATAGAACAGGGGCAAGCTCACCGCTTCTTTCTATTTATGTTCGCGACCCTGATGGCAATCTTATCGAATTGTCCCAGCCGCAAAATGTGGTGATTGCTCCTAATCAGATGGAGGTGTGAGTCTGTGGAACTCCAATTGCTAACCCCTTCGCAAATGGGCCACGCTGATAAGCTGACAATTGATAGCGGCACGCCGGGCATTAGCCTTATGGAAGAGGCTGGCCGCGGTGTTGCATCAGCGGTGTGCCGTCTTGCGCGCTATACCTCCACAATTTTGGTTTTGGCAGGTCCTGGTAATAATGGTGGTGATGGTTTTGTTGCCGCCAGACATTTGCGCCAGCGCGGTTACCGCGTCGAGGTCGCTCTGCTGGGCGATCCCTCCAATTTGCGCGGAGACGCACAGCTTGCCTTTGAGGGGATGGGGCAGGGCCTTATTCCCTCAGAAGATGTCCTTGATCTTCTAAAAACGCTCAATGCAAGTGATGTCGTAGTGGATGCGCTCTTCGGTGCCGGTCTTTCCCGTTCACTGGATGGGCTGGCAGCGCAGTGGGTCAATGCCACAAATGACAGCCTAGCCCGTGTTGTTGCTGTAGATCTGCCCTCCGGCCTAGATGGTAGGACAGGGCAAGTGCAGGGCTGCGCTATTGATGCGGATATCTCGGTTTCTTTCTTTCGTGCAAAGCCAGGGCATTATCTCTACCCCGGCCGAGAGCTGAAAGGGAACTTGGAGATCTGTGATATCGGCATTCGCCCGAGCGTGCTTCCAAGGCTTGGTGACCTGATTCAACTCAATAGCCCTCGCTTTTGGCAAAACGCGTTTCCGGTTCCAAAACGGGCAGGGCACAAGTTTGAGCGTGGACATATGCTCGTTATGAGCGGTTCGCGTTTTCGTACCGGCGCCTCTCGTCTAGCGGCCTATGCAGGCCAGCGTGTTGGACTTGGTCTTGTTACCGTGGCCGCAGAAGAGCAAGCGGCGCTGATTCATGCAGCGCACTTCAGTTCTATTATGGTCGCTGAGTGCAATCAGTCCGAGACGTTAGAGGCGCTGCTATCCGATCCTCGATACTCATCAGTGGTTATAGGGCCGGCAGCAGGTATCGGAGAAAAAACGCGCCATAATGTGTCGCTGTGTTTGTCTCTGGCAAAAAGCGTTCTTTTGGATGCCGATGCTCTGACAAGCTTTGAAGACAGTGCGCCTGAGCTTTTCGAGTTGATCGATCAATCGAAGGCTCAAGTGATTATGACCCCTCATGGCGGCGAATTTCACCGAATTTTCCCAGATCTATCGATAGACGACAATCTGTCCAAGGTGGAGAAGGCCCGCGAAGCTGCTATTCGAAGCGGAGCCGTGGTGGTCCTGAAGGGGGCGGATACCGTTATCGCTTCTCCAAAGGGTCATGCGCTCATCAACTATAACGGAACGCCTTGGTTGGCGACTGCTGGCTCAGGTGATGTGCTGGCGGGAATCTGTGGCGGATTGCTCGGACAGGGAATGGATGCCTTCGAAGCAGCTGCTTGTGCGGTCTGGTCTCATGCGCGGGCAGCTGAAATGTCCGGTATATGCCTTACTGCAGAAGATTTGATCGCCAAACTACCGTTCGTCATCAATGAGATTTTAGAGGGGGAGGCGCCTCTTTAAGGTACTTGAGCCTGTTAAAAACTATCTCGATAAGGGCGCCCTAGTGGATAACTGGGGCGCTTTTTTACCAATTTAGGGCTGTGAGGCTTGGGGATACTACTCAAATTCGGGGTATTTTTTGTGAAGGTGTGGATGATCATAGCGAAGGGTAGTTGACTTCCACGCCGCTCGCCAATAAACACCCAACCAACGTTGCGGCTGTGGCGAAATTGGTAGACGCACCAGATTTAGGTTCTGGCGGGAGACCGTGGGGGTTCGAGTCCCTCCAGCCGCACCAAACCCCCGGTGATACGGATTGCAACTCGACAACACCGTACCCTTAGGGAAACCAGAAAAGTTGAGGGCGTTGTCTAGGTTCAGTTCGCTTGAAAGATAATTTTGGTGGTTTGGTCTTACAGGGTTAGTCATCACTAGCCCTTTTCGTGTCTCTCCATCACTGATATTTCAAGGCGTTTTTGAACCTGAGTGAATCTCGTTAGGGGATTTGCTATTGTACACGTCCTAGATCAAGGACGAAGCAAAGTACCATGCAGGTAACAGAAACCCTGGCCGAAGGCCTGAAGCGCGAACTTAAGGTCGTCATTCCGGCGTCGGATTTGGCAACTCGCCTCGATACATATCTTGATGACATGAAGTCCAAGGTACGTATCAACGGTTTCCGCCCGGGCAAGGTGCCAGCTGCCCACCTGAAGCGCCTTTATGGCCGTCAGGCAATGGCAGAACTTCTTGGCAACCTCATTAACGAGACCGTAGCCAAGACCATTGAAGAGCGCAAAGAAAAGCCAGCTCTCCAGCCTGAAATCGACCTTCCTGAAGAAGATGCAGAAAAAGTTCTCGCAGGCGAATCCGATCTGTGCTTCACCATGGCATACGATCTGCTTCCTGAGTTCGAACTGATCGACTTCTCCAAGGTTGAGCTGGAACGCCCAATTGTAGAAGTTTCCGAAGAAGAAGTTGACGAGCAGGTCAAGCAGATCGCTGAGTCCAACCGCTCTTTCGAAGCACGCGAAGAAGGTGCTGAAGCTCAGAACGGCGACCGCGTAACCATGTCTTACCTCGGTAAGCTGGACGGCGAGCCATTCGAAGGCGGCGCTGACGAAAATGGTCAGCTGGTTCTCGGTTCCGGTCAGTTTATCCCTGGCTTCGAAGAGCAGCTCGTAGGCATGAAGGTTGGTGACGAAAAAGTTATCGACGTTACCTTCCCTGAAGAATACGGCGCAAAGAACCTGGCTGGTAAAGCAGTAACCTTCGACATCGTTGTCAAGGAAGTTGCAGCACCAGGCGAACTGGTAATCGACGATGAATTCGCAACCAAGCTCGGTCTGGAATCCCTGGACAAGCTGAAAGAAATCATCCGCGGCCAGATCGAAAGCCAGTTCGGTTCCGTAACCCGTCAGAAAGTAAAGCGCGCTCTGCTTGACAAGCTGGACGAAGAATACTCCTTCGACCTTCCTGAAAAACTCGTAGAGAACGAATTTGCAGGCGTATGGCAGCAGGTTGAAGCTGACATGCAGCAGTCCGGCAAAACTTTCGAAGACGAAAAAACCACCGAAGAAGAAGCAAAAGCGGAATACCGCCGCATTGCTGAGCGTCGCGTACGCCTCGGTCTGGTTCTTTCTGAAGTTGGTGAGCAGAACAAGGTTCAGGTTTCTGACGAAGAAGTACAGCGCGCTCTCTACGACCGCGTTCGTCAGTTCCCAGGTCAGGAACAGCAGGTGTTCGAATTCTACAAGAACAACCAGCAGGCTCTGGCTTCCCTTCGCGCACCAATCTACGAAGAGAAGGTTGTGGACTTCATTCTTGAACTGGCAAACATCACTGATAAGCCAGTGTCCAAGGACGAACTCTTCAAGATCGAAGAAGACGAAGCATAATCAATTCGTATTGATCTAATGCTGTAAAGCTCCTCTGAAAGTGGTGGAGAATCCACATTTCAGGGGAGCTTTTGCGTTTAAAGCCGTGAAAAATTGGCAGTTCGGCAACATTGCCTAAACTTCTAATGGTCTACGGTGTTGCCTCTGACTTTAAGAACGGTTCGACATTGCCTATGTTTAGGTTTGATGGTTAACCGACTCGAATTTTTAGTAGGTCCTGCGAAAGCTCCAGAGGTGTTTTTGCGGGGGAAGCTGCCTGCAAGGGGTGGTTTCTTTAAGAAAATGGATGATGCATGACCGACCCTGTAGAGTATTTCACGAACAGCTTGGTTCCGATGGTTGTGGAACAGACGAACCGCGGCGAAAGAGCCTATGATATTTTCTCTCGCCTTCTCAAAGAGCGGATCATTTTCCTGACCGGCCCTGTTGAAGACCATATGGCGACCTTGATCTGCTCTCAGCTGCTGTACCTTGAAGCTGAAAATCCAAACAAGGAAATCGCGCTGTACATCAACTCGCCGGGCGGTATCGTGACTTCTGGTTTGGCGATCTACGACACTATGCAGTTCATCAAGCCGAAGATTACAACACTGTGCATCGGTCAGGCTGCAAGCATGGGTTCTCTGCTGCTGGCAGGTGGTGAGAAGGGTATGCGCTTCTCCTTGCCAAACAGCCGCGTCATGGTGCATCAGCCATCCGGTGGCTTCCGTGGTCAGGCAAGCGACATCATGCTTCATGCGCAGGAAATCCTGAAGCTGAAGCGTCGTCTCAACGAGATCTATGTAGATCACACCGGCCAGTCTCTGGAAGCTGTTGAAGAAGCGCTTGAGCGCGATAACTTCATGACAGCTGAAGAGGCGAAGGCCTTTGGTTTGATCGACAATGTGATCGAAAGTCGAGATAGCCTTGCAAATCTGGATAAGGCTAAATAATAAGTCTCTTCCAGCTAGGTTGGTAAAAGTGCTCATACGGGCAATCCTATGAGCACCCATTACAATTTAGTGGTGACTTTTTCAGAAACCATCGCATATTTGATGGTTTCTTAAGAGTTTCTGGTGGTTCCTACTGGAAGCCGGTGCGGAAACGCGCTAAATCGGAAGGACGCGTCGAAGGTACAAATCGGCGGTTTAATAAAGGCTGGAAGGCATTTTTCCTTCCAAACATTGCGGGGTTACGACTTATGAGCAAAGCCAGCGGCGGCGACACTAAGAATACGCTTTACTGCTCGTTTTGCGGTAAGAGCCAGCATGAGGTTCGTAAGCTCATTGCAGGGCCGACTGTGTTTATTTGCGATGAGTGCGTTGAACTTTGCATGGACATTATCCGCGAAGAAAAACAAATCTTCGCTGGTAAAGACACGCGATGGTATTCCTACTCCGCAGGAAATCAGCGCGGTTCTGGATGACTATGTAATTGGTCAAGCACAAGCAAAGAAGGTTCTTTCTGTCGCGGTGCATAACCACTACAAGCGCCTCAACCACGCAACCAAGAACAACGATGTGGAATTGGCAAAGTCCAACATCCTTCTCGTTGGTCCAACAGGTTGCGGTAAGACGCTTCTTGCTCAGACACTCGCCAGAATTCTCGACGTACCATTCACCATGGCAGACGCCACAACACTGACCGAAGCCGGTTACGTGGGTGAGGACGTTGAAAACATCATCTTGAAGCTTCTGCAGGCAGCCGACTACAACGTCGAGCGTGCGCAGCGCGGTATTGTCTACATCGATGAGGTGGACAAAATCACCCGTAAAGCTGAGAACCCATCTATCACCCGCGACGTTTCGGGTGAGGGCGTTCAGCAGGCGCTTCTAAAAATCATGGAAGGTACGGTTGCGTCCGTTCCTCCACAAGGTGGCCGCAAACACCCACAGCAGGAATTCCTGCAGGTGGATACCACAAACATCCTGTTTATTTGTGGTGGCGCGTTTGCCGGTCTCGATAAGATCATCTCTGATCGTGGTCGTTCCACGTCCATCGGTTTCCAGGCGACCGTTATGGCTCCTGAAGACCGTAAGACTGGTGAACTCTTCCAGAATCTGGAACCAGAAGATCTGCTCAAGTTCGGTCTGATCCCAGAGTTCGTTGGCCGTCTTCCGGTTATCGCAACTCTTGAAGATCTGGACGAAGATGCTCTGGTAACAATCCTGAGTGAGCCTAAGAACGCTCTGGTGAAGCAGTATCAGCGTCTCTTCGAAATGGAGAGCGTAGAGCTGACTTTCCACGAAGATGCTCTCAAAGCGATTGCGCGCCGTGCTATCGAGCGCAAAACCGGTGCTCGTGGTCTGCGTTCTATCCTTGAGGCCATTCTTCTGGAAACCATGTACGAGCTTCCGGGTCTGAAAGGCGTGAAGGAAGTGGTCATTTCTGCTGAGGTTGTAGATGGAGAAGCGCGCCCGCTTTACATCTACGAAGACCGGGCGGAGAACTCGGCTACTAGCGCCTGATCAGGTTTCAAAACGAGTTAAGAGGGCGCTGGAATGAAATTTCAGCGCCCTTATTTTTTGTAGGTGTCAGACGTGTTGTCACAGGGCTCAAATGTGCTGTGCCATTGACATTGTAACGGTGCGTTCCTATCTGCCTCACCTATCAACAGATGGCTAAAGGTCTAACGGTTTCAGCGCTTGACACCAAGGGGCATGGTCGCCACCTAATAGTATGAACACGCAGTCTGGCGAAAAAGGTTATGCCCGCGTATTGGGGTGATCTATTTCGGCCGCTAAGCCGTTCCAATAAGGACGGTTCGAGGATTGCGCCCTTCCGTACCGTGCTTCTCCCAAGTGCGTGTACTCTTTGAAAGGATACAACATGACCGAGAACGAGACGCCTATGGTTGAAGCTGGTGAGAAAGCTGTTTTTCCAGTTCTTCCACTGCGTGATATCGTCGTGTTCCCTCACATGATCGTGCCGCTGTTTGTAGGGCGCGAGAAGTCTATCCGCGCTCTGGAAGAGGTGATGGCCTCTGACAAGCAGATCCTTCTGGCAACCCAGAAGAACGCCGCTGATGATGATCCTGAAGCGGATGATATTTATACCCTTGGTACACTTGCCACCGTTTTGCAGCTGCTCAAGCTCCCAGACAACACCGTAAAGGTGCTGGTAGAAGGCGGTGCACGTGCACAGATCACCAATTTTACAGACCGCGAAGACCTGTTTGAAGCCGAAGCGGAAACCCTGCCGGAAGCAGATTCCGATGCTGTTGAGGTGGAGGCTTTGGGCCGCTCTGTGGTTGCCGAGTTCGAGAACTATGTGAAGCTGAATAAAAAGGTTTCACCTGAAGTCCTTGGCGCGGTCAATCAGATCGAAGACCCTTCCAAGCTTGCTGACACCATCGCATCGCATCTCGCGATCAAAATTCAGGACAAGCAGGACATTCTTGGTACTGTTTCCGTCAGCGAGCGCTTGGAAAAAGTGCTGGGCATGATGGAAAGCGAGATTTCCGTTCTGCAGGTCGAAAAGCGCATCCGTTCCCGCGTTAAGCGGCAGATGGAGAAGACCCAGCGCGAGTACTATTTGAATGAGCAGATGAAGGCCATTCAGAAAGAACTCGGTGATGGCGAAGAAGGCAAGGACGAGCTTGCTGAACTGGAAGAGCGTGTAGAAAAAACCCGTCTTTCCAAGGAAGCGAAAGAAAAGGCGAATGCTGAGCTGAAGAAGCTTAAGCAGATGAGCCCGATGTCCGCTGAAGCGACCGTTGTTCGCAACTACCTGGATTGGCTGCTTGGTATTCCTTGGGGCAAGAAGTCCAAGGTCAAGAACGATCTGGCATTGGCAGAAAAAATTCTCGATCAGGACCACTACGGCCTGGAGAAGGTAAAAGAGCGCATTGTTGAGTACCTTGCGGTGCAAAAGCGTGCGAACACTCTGCGCGGTCCGATCCTCTGCCTCGTTGGTCCTCCGGGCGTTGGTAAGACCTCCCTCGGTAAGTCTATTGCCAAAGCAACAGGCCGTGAGTTCGTTCGCATGTCCCTTGGCGGCGTGCGCGATGAAGCGGAAATCCGTGGTCACCGTCGTACCTACATCGGCTCTATGCCGGGCAAGGTCATTCAGTCGATGAAAAAGGCGAAGAAGTCTAACCCGCTCTTCTTGCTCGACGAGATCGACAAGATGGGTATGGACTTCCGCGGCGATCCGTCTTCTGCGCTGCTTGAGGTGCTCGATCCGGAACAGAACGCAGCATTCATGGATCATTACCTGGAAGTGGAATACGACCTTTCCAACGTAATGTTTGTGACCACTGCGAACACGCTGAACATTCCAGGTCCGCTCATGGACCGTATGGAAGTGATCCGCATCGCTGGTTACACGGAAGACGAGAAGGTGGAAATCTGCCGTCGTCACCTGTTGCCTAAAGCAATCAAAGACCATGGTCTGAAAGAGGGTGAATTCGAAGTGTCTGATGAAGCGCTTCGCAAAGTCATCCGTCTTTACACCCGTGAAGCTGGCGTTCGTAACCTTGAGCGAGAACTCTTCGGTCTGGCTCGTAAGGCAGTGAAAGACATTCTTATGAACGATAAGAAGTCCATCACTGTTGATGAGGAAGTCGTTGAAACCTACCTCGGTGTTCCGCGCTTCCGCTTTGGCCAGATGGAAGATGAAGATCAGGTCGGCGTTGTAACCGGTTTGGCATGGACTGAAGTTGGCGGCGAGCTGCTGACCATCGAAGGTGTCATGATGCCGGGCAAGGGTAAGATGACCGTAACCGGTAACCTCAAAGATGTGATGAAAGAGTCCATCTCTGCGGCTGCTTCTTACGTTCGTTCCCGTTCCGTTGACTTCGGCATCAAGCCGCCACTGTTCGATGAGCGTGAATTGCACGTCCACGTGCCGGAAGGCGCAACGCCGAAGGATGGTCCATCCGCTGGTATTGCAATGGCAACGGCTGTGATCTCTGTGATGACTGGTATTGCGGTTCGCCGTGATGTGGCAATGACAGGTGAAATCACACTGCGTGGCCGCGTTCTTCCAATCGGCGGCTTGAAGGAAAAACTTCTTGCAGCGCTGCGTGGTGGTATCACCAAGGTGCTCATCCCTCAGGATAACGCAAAGGATCTTGCCGATATCCCTGATAACGTGAAGAACGAAATGGAAATCATTCCGGTCTCGCGCATGGATGAGGTCTTGAAACACGCTCTTGTACGTATGCCTGAGCCGATCAAATGGACGGAAGAAGATCAAGCAAAAGCGCAGGAATCTCTTCCAAAGGAAGGTAAGTCTTCCGGTGTTGTTGCCCATTAGGGCACCTTAAAAGTCACCTCTGGGAAAGCCTCGGACCAGTTCCGAGGCTTTTTTGGTTGATACTTACAGAAAATTGGCGGAATTCTGCGGTTTCTGTCTTGATTTGAATGGGAAATGGCTAGAAGGTCCGATCAAGGAATGCGTTACGAATCTAAGCGTTCCCCCATTTATTTTAGAAAGGGACTGTCATGAATAAGAATGATCTGATCGGAGCAGTTGCAGAAAAAACCGGTCTGACCAAAGCTCAGGCAGGTGAAGCAGTTGAAGCAGCTTTTGAAGCGATCACCGAAACCCTGAAGGCTGGTGATGAAGTTCGGATCATTGGTTTCGGTAACTTCTCTGTGTCTGAACGCGCAGCAACTGAAGGCCGTAACCCACGCACTGGTGAAACAATCCAGATCCCTGCGTCCAAGACCCCTAAGTTCAAAGCAGGCAAAGGCCTCAAGGACGCGGTAAACGCTTAAGTTTGCCGATTGGTGCTTTTCCATGCCCCGGTAGCTTTCCCAGCTTCCGGGGTTTTTATTTATGCGGTCAACGTTTCTATGATTGGTTCGCGTGGCATTTCAGTGGGTTGCAGCACCAGTAATTCACAGTGATTATCACTGGATGCAAAATTTCCTCTTGCCAACTTAACAGCAGGCCCATATACACCACCGCAACGGCAAGCAACTATGTTTGTACGGGCGATTAGCTCAGTTGGTAGAGCGCTTCGTTTACACCGAAGATGTCGGGAGTTCGAGTCTCTCATCGCCCACCATTCCCACCGGCTCTTAGCCGGTTTTTTTGTGCCTTTTTTCCGCCAATCGCTATCAAGCTTCCTAAAGGCCATAGAGCGCCTTTTAGTGGTATTGCGCATAAATCCCTAGGAATGAATTGATAGGTCTGTCCTAGGCTGCTCCAAACGCTTTGAGCAACGGGAGTAGAGGACGATGACCGACACCCATTATAAGCCCGGATCAATATGCCCGCCGTTAACATGGGCGACCCTGGGTACCGCACTGCTGGCGGGTATCGCCGCTGATCTGACTTGGGAGTTCTGGGCCAGAATGATCACCCCGTTGTGGGTTGGCGGGCCTCTTCAGCCAGCAGCGCTCGTGCAGTCTGTATTCGGCTTTAACAATCTCATCCTTGCAGAAGTCATTCACGGCGTAGTCGGGGTTCTCTTTTACCCTCTCGGTTATCTTTATATTGCAAGGCCGCTTGCAAAGGTCGTTCTACCGTTTTTGCCATGGTGGCTCGTTGGACTTGGCTTTGGCGTCGGCCTTTGGGTCTTTGCTCTATATGTCATGGCACATATCTTCGCTGGCCTTCCAGCGTTCCTCGGCTTTATTCCTCTCACCTATGCTTCTCTTGTGGGTCATATGTTGTTTGGGCTGGTGACCGCAGGGGTCGTGTACTGGCGCGAAGGTGACTGATCGCCAAGTTTTACAATAGCGAACGTCAAAAACTATTCCTCTTCCCCTTAATCGTCAGGGGGAGGGGATTATTTTTGAAAAATATGATGCTCGAATCGAGATTTTTTGGAGGTTCAGCGACAAAAGTTTGACTGTGTTGAAGAACCTTACGGCATCTAGGGCAAAAAATTGAAAAAAGTTTGTTCGCATGCGGCTGCCGATCTTGGGGATTGTGGTATGTAGAACTCCGCAATATGGCTGTGAAAAACTGGGTTTTTTCCACATCGCAACGCAAATTAGGGCCGTTTTCTAACAGGTTAGACCAGTTATTCATAAAAATGTTGGTTCTATCATTTCAGGGCGCTTGACTTCGGACGGTCCAAGCCGTACATCACGCCCACCTCAGGACGACAACGAGTTGCCCTGAAGAAAGACGGAGCGGGTGTAGCTCAGTTGGTTAGAGTGCCGGCCTGTCACGCCGGAGGTCGCGGGTTCGAGCCCCGTCACTCGCGCCACTCCCTTTAGAGGGAAAGGCGCCACAGGGAATATAAAAGTTTGTTGAGCGGGTGTAGCTCAGTTGGTTAGAGTGCCGGCCTGTCACGCCGGAGGTCGCGGGTTCGAGCCCCGTCACTCGCGCCACTCAAGTCGATACGGAAAAAGCGCGGCTGTCTTCGGGCAAAACCGCGTTTTTCGTATTTGGGCTATGGTCTGCCGCATCCGAATTCTGTTTCTAAATCCCCGCGCAATCCTATCTCCCCGCAGAGCCGTCAGAAAATCGCGCTTAATGTAGTGCGAAAGGTGAGGGCTACCCTCTACTATCACTGGTAGAGTAAATTTCGTCATGCATATGTTGCTGGGAAAGTAGGTTAATGCGGCCGCCTAGGCACCCTTAAGCACGGCGGGTAACACTTTTTTCAAGCTCTGAATAAATTTACTTAGGTATACTGAAAAAGTTGACCACTTTTTTTGAATACATGACTAATTTACTCAAGAAATGGAATGCCTAGGTTTTTCGCCGATTTTGGCATGGCGCATGCTCATTCGGAGGTTTTCGTAGAACCTATAGCGTGCATATAGGGAAATTTACTCGTTCTTGGGGTCTTGCCTATAAGGTGAGCCTAAGCTAATCGTGCGTTGCAGAGCGATTATCTTTGTCGGTTTGCGGGTGGCTTGTTACTATATTGGTCGATTAGCCAACGTAAAACCTGAGTATCGTGGGCCAATGTCGGCCCCACGCGTAAGGACGCGAATAACCATGGAAGACCTGCTTCGGGAATATATTCCCATTGTCGTCTTTATAGGTGTTGCCCTCGTTATTGGTCTGGCACTGCTTATCTCCCCGTTTATCCTCGCCTTTAAAAATCCGGATTCTGAAAAACTCTCCGCCTACGAATGTGGTTTCAACGCCTTCGATGATGCGCGAATGAAGTTTGACATCCGCTTCTACCTCGTAGCGATCCTGTTTATCATTTTTGATCTGGAAGTAGCCTTCCTGTTCCCATGGGCTGTTGCCTTTGGTGATCTTGGCTGGTTCGGCTTCTGGTCCATGATGGTGTTTCTAGCCGTACTTACAGTGGGCTTTGCTTACGAATGGAAGAAGGGGGCACTTGAATGGGATTGAGCTCCAACAATAACGGTCCGCTTATCACGCCGCAGCCAAAGGGCATTATTGACCCTGTAACTGGTCAGCCGATTGGTTCTGAAGACAAGTTCTTCTTGCAGGTGAACAATGAGCTGGCTGACAAGGGCTTTCTGGTCACATCAACCGAGAGCCTGATTCATTGGGCGCGTACCGGTTCCTTGATGTGGATGACCTTTGGTCTGGCATGCTGCGCAGTGGAAATGATGCAGATGTCCATGCCGCGCTATGATGGCGAGCGTTTTGGTTTTGCGCCCCGTGGCTCTCCGCGTCAGTCAGACGTGATGATTGTAGCTGGTACGCTGACCAACAAAATGGCTCCTGCGCTGCGCAAGGTGTACGACCAGATGCCAGAGCCACGCTATGTGATCTCCATGGGGTCCTGTGCAAACGGCGGCGGCTACTATCACTACTCTTATTCCGTCGTACGTGGATGTGACCGCGTTGTGCCGGTAGATATTTATGTTCCGGGCTGCCCTCCAACTGCTGAGGCGCTGCTGTATGGCGTTCTTCTGCTTCAGAAGAAAATTCGCCGTACCGGAACAATCGAACGTTAAGGTTTGCCAGCGAACCTGACGAATTAAGAGACACGCATAGGGACGTTGTCTATGGACGATACATTAAACGAACTGGGTGAGTTTCTTGAGCTTGCACTAGGCGAAAGCATCGAAGAATGGTCTTTCGCTTATGGCGAGCTGACATTGCGCGTGAATGCGCAAAAGATTGTCCCTGTCATTCGTTTTCTGCGTGATGATGCACGTTGCGGCTTTGTTGCGCTGGTTGATATTTGTGGCGTCGACTGGCCGGGGCGTGAAAAACGCTTTGATGTGGTCTACCACCTGCTTTCACCCAAGCAGAACCTTCGCATTCGCTTGAAGGTGTCTTGCGGTGTCAACGAGCAGGTTCCATCCGTTACGCCAATTTTCCCGGGCGCGAACTGGTTCGAGCGTGAAGCCTACGACATGTACGGCATCTTGTTCTCCGGCCATCCAGACCTTCGGCGCTTGCTGACAGACTATGGCTTTGATGGCCACCCACTGCGTAAGGACTTCCCGCTTACGGGCTACGTTGAGGTGCGTTACGACGACGAGCGCAAGCGCGTTGTGTACGAACCTGTGCAGCTAACGCAGGAATTCCGTAGTTTTGACTTTATGTCTCCATGGGAAGGAACAGATTATGTTCTACCTGGCGACGAAAAAGCATCGAACTGAGGCGACGATTAATGGCTGAGGCTCAGGTACGAAATTTCAATATCAACTTTGGTCCGCAGCATCCGGCGGCACACGGCGTTCTGCGCCTTGTTCTTGAGCTGGATGGCGAAGTGGTTACCCGTGTGGATCCGCACATCGGTCTTCTGCATCGCGGTACCGAAAAGCTGATTGAACACAAAACCTATTTGCAAGCTGTTCCTTACTTCGACCGTCTCGACTACGTCGCGCCGATGAATCAGGAACATGCTTTTGCGCTAGCAGTAGAGCGTTTGCTTGGCATCACTGTTCCGCGCCGCGGCCAGTTGATCCGCGTTCTCTACTCCGAGATCGGGCGCTTGCTCTCCCACCTGCTGAACGTAACAACGCAGGCAATGGACGTTGGTGCGCTGACGCCACCGCTGTGGGGCTTTGAGCCGCGTGAAGAGCTTATGGGCTTTTATGAACGCGCATGTGGCGCGCGCATGCATGCAGCCTATGTGCGTCCGGGCGGTGTACATCAGGACCTTCCTGAGGATCTGCTGAACGATATTGAGGCATGGTGCGATCCATTCCTTAAAACGCTCGATGACATCGAGGGGCTTCTTACCGACAACCGCATCTTCAAGCAGCGTAACGTCGATATTGGCGTTGTTAAGCTGGAAGAGGCGTGGGCTTGGGGTTTCTCAGGCGTCATGGTTCGCGGTTCTGGCGCTGCATGGGATCTGCGTAAGTCGCAGCCATACGAGTGCTACGAGGAAATGGAATTCGATTTGGCGATCGGCAAAAACGGCGATTGCTACGACCGTTACCTCATTCGCATGTTCGAGATGCGCGAGTCAGTTCGTATCATGAAGCAGTGTCTGGAGAAGCTGAAGGTCGAAAAAGGCCCGATTTCCTCCATCGACGGTAAAATTGTGCCGCCGAAACGCGGCGAGATGAAGCGCTCCATGGAAGCGCTCATCCATCACTTCAAACTTTATACAGAAGGTTACCACGTGCCAGCAGGCGAGGTTTATGCCGCTGTTGAAGCGCCGAAGGGCGAATTCGGCGTCTATCTCGTTTCTGACGGTTCTAACAAGCCATACCGCTGCAAAATCAAAGCGCCGGGCTTTGCGCACTTGCAGGCTATGGACTTCCTGACCCGTGGACACCTTCTGGCAGACGTTGCTGCCGTACTGGGTAGCATCGATATCGTATTCGGGGAGATTGACCGGTAATGAGTGTGCGTCGTCTTCATCACGAGCAGCCTGAGAGCTTTGAGTTCACACCGGAAAATCTGGAGTGGGTGAAAAAGACAATCGAGCGCTATCCTGAAGGTCGTCAGGCTTCTGCTGTAATTCCCGTCCTTTGGCGGGCTCAGGAGCAGAACGATGGATGGGTTTGTGAACCTGCAATCCGCGTCGTCGCTGAGTTGCTGGGTATGCCGAAAATCCGCGTTCTGGAAGTGGCAACTTTCTACACCATGTTCCAGCTTCAGCCGGTTGGCAAAAAGGCCCACATTCAGGTGTGCGGCACAACGCCTTGCCAGCTACGCGGCGCAGAAGATCTTATCCGCGTATGTAAGCGCAAGATCGCTGAGAAGGCTCATGACTTGTCCTCCGACGGTGATTTTTCATGGGAAGAGGTCGAGTGCCTTGGAGCGTGCTCAAACGCGCCGATGGTTCAGATTTTCAAGGACACATACGAAGACCTTGATATCGAAACCTTTGAGAAGCTCATCGACGATATCGCAGCAGGCAATCCAGTAACGCCGGGTCCCCAGAACGGCCGTCGTTTCGCTGCACCGCTTTCTGGTGCAACAACGCTTACCGACATTGACGACAGCACCGTTGGCGGCGATCCAAAACCGTTTATCGTAGATGGTAATGAGAAAGCCTCCCACGAGTACGCCGGAGCTGCAATCAATGATGGCGGTGAGGGCTACACGGGTGTGCCACGGCCAGCGCAGGAAGGCGTAAACGACTTCCATGCTGCATACGCCAAGGCAAAAGCTGAAAAATCAGAAAAAGGTGAGGGCTAGGATGCTGCAAGATCAGGACCGTATCTTCACCAATATCTATGGTCTGCATGACTGGGGCTTAGAGGGCGCGAAAAAACGCGGCTCTTGGTCTGGCACGAAAGACATCATCGTCAAGGGACGCGACTGGATCATCGACGAGATGAAATCCTCCGGTCTTCGTGGTCGTGGCGGCGCGGGCTTCCCAACCGGCTTGAAGTGGTCCTTCATGCCAAAGGAAAGTGATGGCCGTCCTGCCTATCTCGTCGTCAATGCCGACGAGTCCGAGCCGGGCACCTGCAAAGACCGTGAAATTCTTCGCCATGATCCGCATCACCTCGTAGAGGGCTGTCTTCTGGCGGGCTTTGCAATGGGTGCAATCGCAGCATACATCTACGTGCGCGGCGAGTTCATTCGCGAGCGTGAGCGCCTTCAGGCGGCGATCGATCAGGCATATGACGCCGGTCTCATCGGTAAGAACAACGTTCACGGTTATGATTTCGACATCTATGTCCATCACGGGGCAGGTGCTTATATCTGCGGTGAAGAAACAGCGCTGCTGGAAAGCCTTGAAGGCAAAAAGGGCCAGCCACGCCTGAAACCTCCGTTCCCTGCGAATATGGGCCTCTACGGCTGTCCAACCACAGTGAACAACGTGGAGTCCATCGCAGTCGCGCCGACCATTCTTCGCCGCGGCGCTGCATGGTTCTCCGGTCTTGGTCGTCCAAACAACGCCGGTACCAAGCTCTTCTGCATCTCCGGTCATGTTGAAAATCCTTGCACCGTAGAAGAAGAGATGGGCATTACCTTCAAGGAGCTTATCGAAAAGCACTGCGGTGGTATTCGCGGTGGCTGGGATAATCTCCTAACCGTTATTCCCGGCGGCTCCTCCGTTCCTTGTGTGAAGGGCGAGGATATCAAAGACGCCTATATGGATTTCGACGGCCTGAAGGATGTTGGCTCATCTTTGGGTACAGCTGCGGTGATCGTCATGGACAAGTCCACGGACATCATCAAGGCGATTGCCCGTCTTTCCTATTTCTACAAGCACGAAAGCTGCGGCCAGTGTACGCCGTGCCGCGAAGGTACCGGCTGGATGTGGCGTGTGATGGAGCGCATGGTCAAGGGCGAAAGCTCCTATGAAGAAATTGACATGCTCTTCAAAGTTACAAAGCAGGTTGAAGGGCACACCATTTGTGCGCTCGGAGATGCTGCGGCATGGCCAATTCAGGGTCTTATCCGCAACTTCCGTCCTGTGATTGAAGATCGTATTGACCAATACGTTGCCCGAAGCAAGGCAGCCTCAACACTGGCTGCGGAGTAAGGCTATGAAGAAAATTATTGTCGACGGCAAAGAAATTGAGGTTCCTGCGGATTACACCGTTTTGCAGGCCTGCGAGGAAGCAGGGGCGGAAATTCCGCGCTTTTGTTACCACGACCGTCTTTCAATCGCCGGTAACTGCCGTATGTGCCTCGTTGAGGTAAAGGGCGGCCCGCCGAAACCAACTGCTTCTTGCGCAATGAATGTGCGCGATCTGCGTCCGGGGCCGGAAGGTCAGCCGCCAGAGGTGCTGACCAAGTCTCCAATGGTCAAAAAGGCGCGTGAAGGCGTTATGGAGTTCCTGCTGATCAACCACCCGCTTGATTGCCCTATTTGCGATCAGGGCGGTGAGTGTGACTTGCAGGATCAGGCCATTGCATACGGCGTTGATACATCCCGCTATCACGAGAACAAACGCGCGGTAGAAAACAAATACATCGGTCCATTGATCAAAACGATTATGACACGCTGTATTCACTGCACTCGCTGCGTACGCTTTACTACAGAAGTTGCCGGTATCTCCGAAATGGGCCTCATTGGTCGCGGTGAAGATGCTGAAATCACGACCTATCTGGAAAGCGCGCTGTCCTCTGAATTGCAGGGCAACGTGATCGACCTTTGTCCGGTAGGGGCGCTGACTTCCCGTCCATACGAGTTCAATGCGCGTCCTTGGGAGCTTACCAAGACCGAGAGCATCGACGTTATGGATGCTGTGGGATCCGCAATTCGCGTTGATAGCCGTGGCCGCGAAGTGATGCGCGTCATGCCGCGTCTAAATGAGGCTGTGAACGAAGAGTGGATTTCTGACAAGACCCGCTTCATCTGGGACGGCTTGAAGACACAGCGTCTTGATCGCCCATATGTGAAGCGTGATGGCCGCCTACAGCCTGCAACTTGGGAAGAAGCGTTTGCAGCTATTGCCGAGAAGGCGCAGGCAGCAGAAGCTTCCGGTACAGCAGCGATTGCCGGTGACCTGTGTTCTGTCGAAGATATGTATGCGCTGAAGTCCTTGATGGATAATCTGGGTAGCGCAAACTATGACTGCCGTCAGGATGGCTCAGTGCTTGATCCATCCTTGGGCCGTGCGAGCTACCTCTTTAACACTTCCATCGAAGCTATTGAAAATGCTGATGCAATTCTGATCGTAGGTGCCAACCCACGTCTTGAAGCATCGGTTCTCAATACCCGTATTCGCAAGACATGGCGTGCTAAATCCCTGCCAATCGCCGTTATTGGTGAGCAGGTTGATTTGACCTATGATTACAAATGGTTAGGCGCTGGTCCTGAATCACTTTCTGAACTCTCCAAGGGTAAGCTGGATTTCTACAGCGCTCTTGAGAAAGCTCAGAACCCGCTGATTATCGTTGGTAGCGGAGCGATTGCCCGTGAAGATGGCGAGCACGTTTTGGCGCTTGCAAGTGGACTGGCCAAAAAGGTTGGTGCACTGCGCGACGACTGGAACGGCTTCAACGTTCTTCATACGGCAGCAAGCCGCGTTGGTGGTCTGGATATCGGTTTCGTTCCGCAGGAAGGCGGCAAGGGTACCGGTGCTATCCAGCAGGCTGCAGCCAGTGGTGAAATCAGCCTCGTATTCCTGATGGGCGCTGACGAGCTGGATATGGCTTCCTTCGGTGATGCCTTCGTTGTCTACATGGGTACCCATGGCGACCGCGGCGCGCACCGTGCGGATGTGATCCTGCCAACTGCGACCTACACCGAAAAGCCTGGGACCTATGTGAACCTTGAAGGCCGCGTGCAGTACGCACCTCGCGCAACATTTGCGCCGGGTGAAGCGCGTGAAGATTGGGCGGTGCTTCGTGCACTTTCCAGCCATCTCGGTGCACAGTTGCCATTTGATACGATCCAGCAGCTTCGTGCAAAGCTCTATGAGGCTCACCCTCATATGGCAATGATCGACGAGATCGTGCCGGGCAGCGCTTCAGACGTTGAAAAGCTCGCCGGCAAGACCGATGCCGCTCTCGGCGGTGCCTTCGTATCTCCGGTAAGCGATTTTTATCTCACCAACCCGATTGCTCGCGCTTCTGCGGTCATGGCCGAATGTTCGGCACTGGCTAAAAGCCGGCAAGCCGTGGCAGCAGAGTAGGGGGAGGCTATGTCTGTTTTTTGGAGTGATTACGGCCTACCTTTCATCATCATGCTGGCGCAGAGCGTTCTGCTCATGGTGGTGCTGCTGGTTGTTATCGCCTACATCCTTCTTGCTGACCGTAAGATCTGGGCAGCCGTCCAGATCCGCCGAGGCCCTAACGTGGTTGGCGCGTTTGGTTTGCTGCAAAGTTTCGCCGACCTTTTGAAGTTCGTACTGAAAGAGCCTGTCATTCCGTCTGGTTCTGACAAGGTACTCTTCCTTGCGGCCCCACTCATCACAGTGATGCTGTCTTTGGCCGCGTGGGCAGTGGTTCCAGTGGCAGAGGGTTGGGTAATCGCCGACATCAATGTCGGAATTCTCTACGTACTGGCAATTTCGTCTCTGGGCGTTTACGGCGTGATCATTGGTGGTTGGGCATCCAACTCCAAGTATCCGTTCCTCTCTGCATTGCGCAGCGCAGCGCAGATGGTTTCCTACGAAGTCTCCATCGGCTTTGTTATTGTTACCGTTCTGCTTTGCGTGGGTTCGTTGAACCTGACTGCAATTGTACAGGCACAGGAAACAGGGCTGGCGACACGTCTGGGCGTGCCTTGGCTGTCGTTCCTTAACTGGTACTGGTTGCCGCTCTTCCCGATGTTCGTGGTGTTCTTCATTTCCGCACTGGCTGAAACCAACCGTCCTCCGTTCGATCTGGCAGAAGCTGAATCCGAACTGGTCGCTGGTTTCATGGTGGAATACGGCTCCACTCCGTACATGATGTTCATGCTCGGCGAGTACGTTTCCATCGCCCTCATGTGCGCGCTCACCACCATCTTGTTCATGGGTGGCTGGCTTCCGCCGCTAGACATCGCGCCGTTCACTTGGGTACCGGGAATTATCTGGTTTACGCTCAAGTCGCTCATGGTGTTCTTCATGTTCGCCATGGTGAAGGCAATGGTTCCTCGCTACCGCTATGACCAGTTGATGCGTCTTGGCTGGAAAGTGTTCCTGCCACTGTCTCTCTTCATGGTGTTTGCAACCGCAGCCTTGCTGATGGCAATGGGCTGGGCACCATAAGGCGAGGGCTTTAGTTATGATCTCGGTGGTTGGAGCAATAGGCGCCTTGATCGGAGCATACATAGGGTGGTTGAACTGGCAGATGGCCGTTGGCCGGATACAGGCAACCATCTTGAAAAAGCAGGAGGCGGGACAAACGGTTCCGCTCTGGCTCGTAAAACACGAGAACCACCTGCGAGGAATTTTATTAGTGGCCTTGATGGGCGGTATCGCGCTCATCGGCTATTGGGCGGGCGCCGCGCTTTAAAAAGCGGGCATCCGGTTTATTCTGCCAAGGAGAGGCATCGTGGCTATGCGACTAGAACAAGCCGCCAAATCGTTGCTTTTGAAGGAGTTCGTTTCGGCGTTCGCTCTTGCCATGCGCTATTTCTTCAAGCCGAAGCCAACGATTAACTATCCTTTCGAGAAAGGGGCTGTCAGCCCACGCTTTAGAGGCGAGCATGCGTTGCGCCGTTATCCTAACGGGGAAGAGCGCTGTATCGCTTGTAAGCTGTGCGAGGCGATCTGTCCGGCGCAGGCTATCACCATCGAGGCTGGCCCGCGCCGCAACGACGGTACCCGTCGCACAACCCGTTATGATATCGACATGACCAAGTGCATCTACTGCGGCTTCTGTCAGGAAGCGTGTCCGGTGGATGCCATTGTCGAGGGACCAAACTTTGAATTTGCGACCGAAACCCGTGAAGAGCTGTTCTACGACAAGGAAAAGCTGCTTGAAAACGGGGCGCGCTGGGAGCGCGAGATCGCACGGAACATCGAAATGGATTCCCCTTATCGTTAAGGGAAGTCCGCTAGGATTCACCGAGCCTGTAGCATCAAGCTGATACGGCAGGCTCAAACCGACAGACAAAAGGCGACCCTTCATGGTTTTGCAGGCCCTTTTCTTCTACCTGTTTGCCGGCGTAGCCGTTGCATCGGCCTTTATGGTCATCGCGGCGCGTAATCCCGTGCATTCGGTACTGTTTCTCATCCTGTGCTTCTTCAATGCAGCGGGCCTTTTTGTGCTGATCGGTGCCGAGTACCTCGCCATGCTTTTGGTCGTTGTGTACGTGGGCGCGGTGATGGTGCTGTTCCTGTTCGTTGTGATGATGCTGGATGTTGACTTCGCACAGATGCGACAGGGCGTGTTGCAATACCTGCCTATTGGCGCATTGGTCGGCCTTATCGTGCTGGTCGAACTGCTGATGGTCGTAAGTGGATGGGTTATTGCACCTCAGATCGTGGGTGAGGGCGCAGCGCCTATTCCTCCGGCAGGCGAGATCCAGAATATCGAGGCGATCGGCCTCCTGCTTTACACGCACTACATCTATTTCTTCCAGGTTGCGGGCCTTATTCTGCTGGTTGCCATGGTCGGCGCCATCGTGCTCACACTGCGTCACAAGCAGGGCGTACGCCGTCAGGACATTTCCCAGCAGGTTGCACGTAACCCGCAGACCTCCATTGAAGTGGTCAAGGTCAAGAGTGGTAAGGGGATTTAAGTCCCCTTCAAATTACAATTCCTCTCCGTAGCCATTGGCAATGCGGAACAAACTTGAATTTGAGGGAGCACAGCGAGGCGCCCATGGAAATCGGACTTTCGCACTATCTATCGCTTGCAGCGATTTTGTTCACGATCGGTATTTTCGGGATCTTCCTGAACCGTAAGAACGTGATCGTCATTTTGATGTCCATCGAACTGCTGCTTCTGGCAGTGAACATCAATTTTGTCGCGTTCTCGGTCTTCCTGAACGATCTTGTTGGCCAGATCTTTGCGCTGATGGTGCTAACCGTAGCAGCTGCTGAAGCTGCAATCGGCCTTGCTATTCTGGTCGTTTACTTCCGTAATCGCGGCTCTATCGCCGTGGAAGACATCAACATAATGAAAGGCTGAGTGGCGAATGTATTCCGCAATCGTTTTCCTACCGCTACTAGGCTTTCTGATCGTCGGTCTTTTTGGTCGCGCGCTTGGCAACAAAGCTAGTGAGTACATCACCAGCGGTTTTCTGGTTATCGCAGCGCTGCTGTCGTGGGTCGCATTTTTCAGCGTCGGCATTGGCTCCGGTCCGGCGGTTCAGTACAACATCTTAAGCTGGATCCAGTCCGGCAATCTGGATATCAACTGGGCTATCCGCGTTGATACCCTGACTGTCGTTATGCTGGTGGTGGTCAACTCGGTCTCTGCTTTGGTGCATGTTTACTCCATCGGCTACATGCACCATGATCCTGACCGTCCGCGCTTCTTTGCCTACCTGTCGCTGTTTACCTTCGCGATGTTGGCACTTGTAACCTCCGACAACCTTCTGCAGATGTTCTTCGGTTGGGAAGGTGTGGGTCTTGCTTCCTACCTGCTCATCGGTTTCTGGTTCAAAAAGCCATCTGCAAATGCTGCGGCTATTAAAGCGTTCGTTGTCAACCGCGTGGGTGACTTCGGCTTTATTTTGGGTATCGCGGGTGTCTTCGTTATCTTCGGATCGACGGACTTTAACAGCATCTTTTCTACGGCCGGTGCGATTGCACAAGGCCAGACGCCAGTGCTGGAGTTCTTGGGCTACAGTTTGGATCCAGACACCGCACTGACTGTTGTTTGTCTTCTGCTCTTCATGGGCGCCATGGGTAAGTCTGCGCAGTTCATGCTGCACACTTGGTTGCCAGATGCGATGGAAGGCCCAACGCCAGTATCCGCACTCATCCACGCTGCGACCATGGTAACAGCAGGCGTGTTCATGGTTGCGCGCCTGTCCCCGATCTTTGAACTGTCTCCAACAGCTCTTACGTTCGTAACGCTCATTGGCGGTACTACCGCGATCTTTGCGGCGACTGTTGGCTGCGTACAAAACGACATCAAGCGCGTGATTGCCTACTCCACCTGTTCCCAGCTTGGCTACATGTTTGTGGCTTTGGGTGTGGGCGCTTATAGCGTTGGTATCTTCCACCTGTTCACACATGCGTTCTTCAAGGCGCTGTTGTTCTTAGGTGCAGGTTCCGTAATTCATGCCGTGTCGGATGAACAAGACATGCGCAAGATGGGCGGTCTTAGAAAGCACATTCCATACACCTACTGGACCATGGTGATTGGTACACTGGCGCTCACCGGCTTCGGTATTCCGTTCATTTACATTTATGGAATACCGCTTGGTACGGCTGGTTTCATCTCCAAAGATGCGATTATTGAAGCTGCCTATGTCGGCCAAAATGCCTTCGCAGGTTACGCGTTCTGGATGACCGTTTTTGCAGCGTTCCTGACCTCGTTCTATTCGTGGCGTCTGGTGTTTATGACCTTCTTCGGCAAGCCAAAAGCTTCTGCCGATGTCATGAGCCACGTTCACGAAAGCCCGTGGGTAATGGTTGTGCCACTTCTCATTCTTGCAATGGGCGCGGTTTTTGCGGGGCCAGTTTTCAAAACGTTCTTCGCTGGTGATGCCTACGACGCGTTCTGGAAAGGCGCTCTGTTTACATCTGATGCAAATCACATACTGCACGAGATGCACAACGTCCCGAAATGGGTTATTGCCTCTCCGTTCGTTATGATGGTTTTGGGCTTCATCGTTGCTTGGGTGTTCTATATCTCCAAGCCTGATATGCCGAAAGCTCTGGCAGCGCGCCACGATGTGCTCTACCGCTTCCTTCTCAACAAGTGGTACTTCGACGAGCTTTATAACTTCCTCTTCGTTCGTCCGGCCTTCAAAATCGGACGGTTCCTATGGAAGTCCGGCGATGGATCGGTCATCGATGGCTTCGGCCCAGATGGTGTCGCCGCTCGCGTCCAGCAGGTTACGGCTCGTGTCGTTAAATTGCAGTCCGGATATATCTATCACTACGCATTTGCCATGTTGATCGGTGTTGCTTTCTTCATCACCTGGTCCATGTTTGCGGGCGGGGGAGCCCTGTAATGAGCGATTGGAGCATTCTTTCCATAACCACCTTCCTGCCGCTCGTTGGCGTATTCTTCATCATGCTCGTTCGCGGTGATGATGAAGAAGCAAAAACGAATATCCGTCGCGTGGCTCTGATCACAACATGCTTCACCTTTGTGATCTCTCTGTTCATCTGGGGCGGGTTTACCTATGAAAACCCAGGCTTCCAGATGGTGGAGAAGCATGACTGGCTCGGCGGCGCGTTCTCCTACCACATGGGCGTTGACGGCATCTCCATGCTGTTCGTCATCCTCACCACTTTCCTGATGCCGTTCTGCATTCTGGCAAGCTGGACAAGCGTAGATAAGCGTGTGAAGGAATACATGATCGCGTTTCTGGTGCTTGAAACGCTGATGATCGGCGTGTTCTGTGCGCTGGATCTGGTCCTGTTCTACGTGTTCTTTGAAGCTGGCCTTATTCCGATGTTCCTCATCATCGGTGTTTGGGGTGGCCCGCGCCGCGTTTATGCAAGCTACAAGTTCTTCTTGTATACGCTAACCGGTTCGGTGCTCATGCTCATTGCTATCATGGCAATGTACTGGCAGGCCGGTACGCTCGATATTCCAACGCTGATGACCTACAACTTCCCGGCTGGCATGCAGACATGGCTGTGGCTTGCCTTCTTCGCAAGCTTTGCGGTGAAGATGCCAATGTGGCCGGTGCATACATGGTTGCCGGATGCTCACGTGGAAGCGCCAACAGCCGGTTCTGTCGTGCTGGCAGCTATTCTTCTGAAAATGGGCGGTTACGGCTTCCTGCGTTTCTCCCTGCCAATGTTCCCGCTGGCAAGTGAGTTCTTTACGCCGTTTGTCTTCACGCTGTCGGTGGTAGCGATCATCTACACCTCGCTTGTGGCACTGGCTCAGGAAGACATCAAAAAGCTGATCGCTTATTCTTCTGTGGCGCATATGGGCTACGTGACCATGGGTATCTTTGCAGCAAACGCTCAAGGTATTCAGGGCGCTCTCTTCCAGATGCTCTCTCACGGAATTGTGTCGGCTGCGCTGTTCCTGTGTGTGGGCGTGATTTATGACCGCATGCATACAAGACAGATTTCGGCCTATGGCGGTCTCGTCAACAACATGCCGAAATACGCTGTCGCCTTTATGATTTTCACCATGGCGAATGTGGGCCTTCCGGGAACCTCCGGCTTCGTGGGTGAATTCTTGACCCTTATCGGCGTATTCCGCGTCAACACCTGGGTAGCGCTGTTTGCTGCAACCGGTGTCATCCTCTCCGCCGCTTATGCGCTTTTCCTTTATCGCCGCGTCGTTTTCGGTGTGCTTGATAAGGAAAGCCTTAAATCCATGCTGGACCTTTCCAGACGTGAAAAGGTCATCCTTGTTCCGCTTGTTGTTCTAACCATCTTCTTCGGCTTCTATCCAATGCCGGTTCTTGATGTGACGCAGGCGTCCGTGGATGCTCTGATTACTCACTACGAAGCTGCTGTGGAGGCTGGCGTGAATGCCGGTCAACAAGCTGCAGCAGTCGTTCAGTAGAGCGGGGGATCTGAGATCATGCAGGCTGAAATGTTCCAGTTTTCTCAATTGCTACCGATCCTGCCAGAGCTTTTTCTGGCTGGCGGTGCCCTTCTATTGCTTCTGTTCGGCGCGTTTGGCGGAGAGCAGTCCACACCGGTGGTTACCGGACTGTGCGTGGCTCTCATCGCTGCTGCAGCACTCATTTTGCTGCTTAGCCCAAATTACGGCGTTGTCTTCAACGGTGCGTTCGTTCAAGACGCTTACTCGGTTTATCTGAAGATACTAGTGCTCGCGGGCTCGGGCTTTGCCATCGCCATGTCAGTGGCGTACGCGCGCTCGCAGAACTTTGACCGCTTCGAGTATCCGATCCTCATCGTTCTTGCGACCATCGGTATGATGCTGATGCTTTCTGCGGGCGATCTGATTGCCATGTATCTGGCGATTGAACTGCAGTCTCTGGCGCTTTACGTGGTTGCTGCAATCAACCGTGACTCGGTGCGTTCGACAGAAGCGGGCCTCAAGTACTTCGTACTGGGTGCCTTGTCCTCCGGTATGCTGCTCTACGGTATGTCCTTCATCTATGGCTTTACCGGCCAGACAGAGTTCTCCGCAATTGCAAGCACTCTGACCGAGGAACGCGCTTCTATCGGCCTAGTATTCGGCATTGTGTTCCTGCTTGCTGGTCTTTGCTTCAAGATTTCCGCTGTTCCGTTCCATATGTGGACTCCGGACGTTTATGAAGGCGCGCCAACACCAGTAACAGCGTTCTTTGCAGCAGCGCCAAAAATCGCAGCGTTCGGCATGCTGGTTCGCGTGCTTGTTGATGCGCTTGGCGGCGTCGCAACTGACTGGCAGCAGATCATCGTCTTCGTATCCATCCTATCCATGGTTCTGGGTGCGTTCGCAGCTATTGGCCAGCGCAACATCAAACGTCTGATGGCATATTCATCCATCGGTCACATGGGTTATGCGCTGGTTGGTCTTGCAGCTGGCACACCTGTTGGTGTGGAAGGTGTCATAGTATACATGACTGCATACCTTGCCATGACCCTTGGTGTGTTTGCCTGTATTCTTTCCATGCGCCGCAAAACCGGCATGGTGGAAGACATTCAGGACCTTGCAGGGCTTTCCCGCACCAACCTGCCAATGGCAATTCTGCTTGCGTTCCTCATGTTCTCGCTGGCTGGTATTCCTCCGTTCATTGGCTTCTTTGCCAAGTTCTATGTGTTCATTGCAGCGGTTCAGGCCCAGCTTTATCCACTCGCCATTATTGGTGTTCTGGCAAGTGTCGTCGGCGCATACTATTATCTTCGCATCATCAAGGTTATGTTCTTTGACGAAGCGAATGATGTGTTCCTGCCGATGTCTGGCGAAATGAAGATCGTTCTAGGGCTTTCCAGCGCTGTTGTGGTGCTGTTCTTTGCCCTGCCGAGCGGCCTCATTGACGCTGCCTCTACAGCGGCAAATGCACTGTTTTAAAGTGAACTGAATGAACTACGCGAAATTTAAAGGCCCGGTGCCAAGCGCGCCGGGCTTTTTCTTGGAACACTACGAAGAGCTGGGCTCTACTAATACGCTGGCAATGGAACGCGCAAAGGCGGGCCATACGGGCGATCTTTGGGTACGGGCCGATAAGCAGACACTCGGGCGGGGGCGGCGTGGCCGCGCTTGGACTTCTGAAACAGGCAACCTGTTTGCATCCGTACTGCTTCAACTTCCAAGGGATGCTGAGCGGCTCATGCAGATCCCGTTCGTTGCTGCGCTGGCATTGGCGGAGGCGGTTGAAAAGACCATTGGGCAGATCGGCGTTGTTTCGCTCAAGTGGCCCAATGACCTGTTGGTGGACGGTGCTAAGATCTCCGGCATTCTTCTTGAGAGCGTTCCTGCAAGCGATAAGACTGCCTATGTTGTCTGTGGTTTCGGTGTGAACTGTCAGCATCATCCCGATATTGAAGACTACAAAGTCACATCCCTCCGCTCTCTTGGCTATCAGGTTGACACAGACCGTGTCTTCTTGGAACTTGCAGCGAGTTTGCAAAGCTGGATCGGTAAATGGGAAAGCACTGAGGGCTTTACTCTCGTGCGTTCTGCGTGGCTGGACAAGGCAGTTGGTAGAGGCAAGGAAATTCGCGTCAGATTAAGTGCAAGCGAATTTAAAGGTATCTTTATCGACATAGATGACTTAGGACGCCTGATAGTAAAGCGCGAAGATGGTACAACCACGCTGGTAACAGCAGGCGACGTATTTTTTACCTGATAGGCAACTGGCATTAAGCGACCCGATATCTGGGTTTAAGGAGATTTGAATGTCGAGCACCTCCCAGCTCGTATTTCTGCCGCTCGGCGGCGTTGGTGAAATTGGCATGAACCTTGGCCTTTATGGCTGGGGACCGGAAGACGACCGCACATGGCTCGTCGTTGACTTTGGCATCAGCTTCGCTGGTCCTGAGCTGCCGGGCGTTGATCTGGTACTGCCTGATGTGCGTTATCTGGAAGAGATCAAAGACCAGATCGCAGGCATTTTGATTACCCATGCCCATGAAGATCACTACGGCGCACTGAGCTATCTCTGGGAGCGGATCGGCGCGCAAGTCTACGCGACACCGTTTACTGCACGTCTACTTGAAGCAAAGCTTGCAAGTGACTCTGACGGCTTGGAAATCCCGGTTACCGTTGTCAATCAGGGAGACCGCTTCGATGTTGGTCCTTTTGACATCGAGCTGGTGACTATGACCCACTCCATTCCGGAGCCATGTGCGATTGCTATCCGCGTTGGCGGTCATATGGCGCTGCACACCGGCGACTGGAAAATCGACATGCAGCCGGGTATCGGCAAGCCGATTGATCTGGACCGCCTGGCTGAGATTGGTCGCGAGGGTGTGGACGTTCTTGTTTGCGACAGTACAAACGCCGTTCGCGATGGAACCAGCCCGTCTGAAGCCGACGTTCAAAAAGAGTTGACCCGCCTCATTAAAGAGGCAAAGAACCGCGTCGCCGTAACCACGTTTGCCTCCAACGTTGCACGTATGCGTGCGGTGGCAGAAGCAGCCCGCGCAGCAGACCGTGAGGTTGTTGTCGTCGGCCGTTCAATGGCGCGTATTACGGAAATCGCACGGGACCTTGGCTATTTTGATGGCCTGCCGCCGTTTCGTGAAGAAGAAGCTTATGCTGTACTACCACGAAACAAAGTGGTGGCGCTGTGCACCGGTTCGCAAGGTGAAAACCGCGCGGCAATGGCTCGTATCGCGACAGACAATTACCGTCAGATCAGTTTGACAGCAGGTGATACAGTAATCTTCTCTAGCCGCACAATTCCGGGTAACGAGAAGGCGGTAAACAGCGTCATCAACAATCTGGTGGGGCAGGGGCTGAACGTCATCACTGACCGTGATGCACTGGTTCACGTTTCCGGTCACCCGCGCCGCGGTGAACTGGAACAGCTATACAAATTGCTCAAACCAAAGCGCCTTGTACCAGTACACGGCGAGCCTCTCCATCTGGCCGCTCATAAAGCCTTCGCTCAGTCGCACGGCATTAAGGACACGGCGATCATTCGCGACGGCGATGTGATCAAGCTGTTCCCGGGCGTGCTTTCTGTTATCGACGAAGCTCCTGTGGGCTTCACCGTTAAAGATGGCAAGCTTATCGGCACACCGGAAGAGATGGGCGTACAAGAGCGCCGCAAGCTCTCCTTTGCAGGTTCTATCGTTGTCTCATTGGCTGTCACAACCAAGGGTGACCTCTATGAGGACATTGATGTTGTGCTGATGGGCATTCCAGAAGAAAACCTTGATGGTGACCCGATGGAAGAACTGGTGCGCGAAGCTGTATATGGCGCAGTGATCTCCATTCCAAAATCCCGTCGCAAAGATGTGGAACTGGTGCGTGAAGCATCGCGCAGGGCGGCGCGCTTCTGCGTGCTGGAGCATTGGGGCAAAAAAGCCCAATGCAAGGCGCTTGTGCGTAAAATCTAGCGCATAACAACAAAAGCCTGATCCATAGTCGGATGGACACCCCCTACGGGATCAGGCTTATATACCTCCGACTAAGAGGAGGAGTGCGGGGATGATTGGCCGGTTAAACCACGTTGCCATTGCTGTTCATGACATGGATGCAGCGTTGAAGGTCTATTGCGGGGCCTTGGGCGGTAAAGCTTCCGATAAAGTGGCGCAGCCTGATCATGGCGTAACGACTGTATTTATTGAATTGCCCAACACCAAGATCGAGCTTTTAGAGCCGTTAGGTGAAAATTCCCCTATCACTGCTTTCCTTGAGCGTAACAGCGCTGGTGGCATTCACCACATTTGCTACGAGGTGGACGACATCATTGCCGCCCGCGATAAACTTGTCGCGGAAGGTGCCCGTATATTGGGAGACGGAGAGCCGAAAATCGGAGCTCACGGCAAGCCTGTGCTGTTTTTGCATCCAAAGGATTTTCTCGGCACTTTGACCGAGTTGGAAGAAGCCTAATAAGCGAGGGGAGGTATTCGTGTCACTGCCACTGGCAATTGCACTCTATTTTATGATGTGGTGGATCCTGTTCCTGGTGGTCCTACCATTTGGGGTGAAAGCGCAGCACGAGGAAGGCGAGGTCGTACCCGGTTCCTCTGAAAGTGCGCCTGTTAAACCCAATATGCTGAAAAAAGTGGTGGCTAACACGCTTCTTACATCGGTTCTTTTTGCCGGACTCTACGCGTTTTTTGAAACAGGCATGGCGCGCGATATGCTGCCTATGGTTGATCAGTTTATCTTTCCAAAGAGCAGCTAAGCCCTCTGGAAGCTAGCGTTTTCAAACTGCGGACGAAAAAAAAGCAAGGCGATCAGCCTTGCTTTTCAGTTAACGCGTTCATTTACCCCAATACAGCTTTTCAGCCGGGCAGCAGCCTTTTAAAGCGCGCCTAAGGGCCATCCTCCCAAGACTCAGACCGCGATTCGAGACGATTAAAAATGGTCTCGTGCTTTTTATTGAGGCGAACCGTACATGAGTGTCACGGATTTGTCATTAATTTGTACCGAATTGCATAAAATTTTTGCTTGCATATTTTTTTTGCGATAAGGCTCACGAACTCAAATAATCCTAGGGTATTCCGCCTACCTTGAAATATTGAAGGACCCGAATTGACATGAGGGCTTGTAATTTGTAGGCCGGTTTGCTTTCACTGCAACGAAAATTCGTGACTTATCGAACCACAAGAGACTTAAGCGAATGCGTCTATCCCGTTATTTCCTGCCGATTTTGAAGGAAACTCCGAAAGAGGCCGAGATCGTTTCTCATCGGCTCATGCTCCGCGCCGGTATGATCCGCCAGCAATCCGCAGGGATTTACGCATGGCTGCCGCTCGGCCACCGCGTACTTGGCAAGGTACAGAAGATCGTAGAAGAAGAGCAGAACCGCTCTGGCGCTGTTCAGCTGCTCATGCCTACCATCCAGTCTGCCGACCTGTGGCGCGAAAGCGGCCGCTATGAAGCATACGGCAAAGAGATGCTGCGCATCGTTGACCGTCATGACCGCGAAATGCTCTACGGTCCGACCAACGAAGAGATGATCACCGACATCTTCCGTTCTTACGTGCGCTCTTACAAAGACCTGCCGTTGAACCTCTATCACGTACAGTGGAAATTCCGCGACGAAGTACGCCCTCGCTTTGGCGTTATGCGTGGCCGCGAATTCCTCATGAAGGATGCATACTCCTTCGATCTGGATCAGGAACGCGCTCGTGAAGCCTATAACCGCATGTTCGTTGCGTACCTGCGTACTTTCGCACGTATGGGCCTCAAAGCAATTCCTATGAAGGCTGACACTGGCCCGATTGGCGGCGACCTGTCCCACGAGTTCATCATTCTTGCTTCTACCGGCGAGAGCGAAGTATTCCTCGACAAGTCCATCCTAGACCTGCCAATTCCGGGCGAAGACACCGACTTCAACGGTGACCTCTCTGAAATCGTAGATGCATGGACCACTCCATATGCTGCAACCGACGAAATGCACGACGAAGCAGCATTCGAAGCGCTGCCGGAAGAAACCAAGGTTTCTGCACGCGGTATTGAAGTTGGTCACATCTTCTATTTCGGCACCAAATACTCCGACGCTATGAACGCGAAGGTGACCACCGCTGAAGGCGTGGACATTCCTGTTCACATGGGCTCTTACGGCATCGGCGTATCCCGTCTTCTGGGCGGCATCATCGAAGCAAGCCACGACGATGATGGCATCATCTGGCCAACCGAAGTTGCACCGTTCCATGTTGGTCTTATCAACATGAAGCCGGGCGACGAGTGTGATCCGGTTTGTGACAGCCTTTATGAACAGCTTGAAAACGCTGGCGTTGAAGTGCTTTACGACGACCGTAAAACCAGCGCAGGCCAGAAATTTGCGGGCATGGACCTTATCGGTCTTCCATGGCAGCTCATCGTTGGCCCACGCGGCCTGAAGAGCGGCGAAGTGGAAATCAAGAACCGTAAGACCGGTGAGCGCGAAAGCATGTCCCCTGAGGCAGCTGTCGCCAAGCTTGTTGCTGCCCTTAAGGGTTAAACCTGTTAAAACAGCTGGAAAATTAGATTCGGCGGATATTTCCGCCGGATCTACCATATTTTTGCTGCTTATTATTGAAAGAAGGGCGCACAAGACTGCCCGAATTTCCAAAGGGCTTTTTGCGGGGATTTTTAAAAAATGAAAGCAAACGCCGCCGACGCAAATCTGGGTCGTACGCGCCCATTTGCAGCGTTTGAATGGATGCTGGCCGGACGATACCTGCGCTCCAAGCGCAAAGAGACATTCATCTCCATTATTGCGGGACTTTCTTTCCTCGGAATTGCCTTGGGTGTTGCTACCCTGATTATCGTCATGGCCGTTATGAACGGCTTTCGTACCGAGCTTCTAACCAAGATCCTTGGCATCAACGGGCACGTTTTGGTGCAGCCGATTGACAGCAAGCTGGACGACTTTGACGACATCACCGCAAAAATCGGCAAGCTTGAAGGTGTAGACTTTGCTCTTCCGTTTGTTGAAGGGCAGGCGATGGTCTCTGGTCCGTCTGCCGATCTTGGCGCACTGTTTCGCGGTGTTCGTAAAGCGGATCTCGATAAGCTTCCGCTCGTTAGCCAGAACGTTAAACTCGGCACTCTAGAGAATTTCGATAATTCCGATGGTATTGCAGTGGGCACCCGCTTGGCTCGCGCTCTCGGTGTAACCGTTGGCGATACCATTCGCGTTATCACACCGCGCGGCGCGATCACTCCAATGGGTATGACGCCTCGTGTTAAAGCCTATCCGGTGGTTGCTATCTTCGAGATTGGCATGAGTGAGTACGATGGTTCCATCGCATTCATGCCATTTGAAGAGGCCCAGATCTACTTCAATCAGGAAGGCATCGCCTCCGGTGTTGAGGTTTATGTCGATGATCCCGATGGCGTTGGTCCACTGCGCGCAGCGGTAGAAGAGGGCGCTGGCCGCCCGGTATTCGTTTCCGACTGGCGTCAGCGCAATATGACGTTCTTCTCTGCCCTTGAGGTGGAGCGTAACGTGATGTTCCTCATCCTGACGCTTATCGTGCTTGTTGCTGCATTGAACATCATTTCCGGTATGACAATGCTGGTTAAAGACAAGGGGCGCGATATTGCGGTACTGCGCACCATGGGCGCAACCCGCGGCGCGATCATGCGTGTGTTTGTGATCACTGGCGCAAGCATTGGCACCTTTGGCACAATCGCTGGCGTTATTCTGGGCACGCTTGTGTGCTGGAACATTGAGGGTATTCGTCAGGCGATTTCGTGGCTGACTCGTACCGAGCTGTTCTCGCCAGAACTCTATTTCCTTTCCAAGCTACCAGCAGACATGGATAGCGGCGAAACCATTATGGTTGTCGTTATGGCACTGGCGCTGAGCTTCCTTGCAACGCTTTACCCGGCATGGCGCGCTGCGCGTCTCGATCCTGTGGAGGCTCTGAGATACGAATGATGAAAGCGTCCAACACAGTAAAGTCCGCTGGTGCTGAGCAGGAAGAGCGCGTTGTCGCGCTAAGCCTGAGAGGCGTTTACCGCACCTTTAGCGAAGGGCATGGTCAACTCGAAATCCTGAAAGGCGTTGACCTTGACCTCTATGAGGGTGAGGTCGTGGCTCTTGTTGCGCCATCCGGCACCGGTAAATCCACCTTGATGCATATTGCTGGCCTTTTGGAAAAACCGGATGCAGGTGAGGTTTATGTTGGCGGTAAGGCATGTTCCAGCCTGACCGATGATGAGCGCACCTATATCCGCCGTAACGAAGTTGGCTTCGTTTATCAGTTCCATCACCTGCTGCCTGAATTCACCGCGCAGGAGAACATTGCTCTGCCTCAGATGATCCGCGGCCTCGGCAAGCCGGAGGCTGATGAACGAGCATTGCAACTGCTTAAGTACATGCGTTTGGAGAACAGGGCAGAGCATCGCCCGTCCGAACTGTCAGGTGGTGAGCAGCAGCGTGTGGCTATCGCTCGCGCAGTGGCTAACGCGCCGCGAGTGCTTCTAGCTGATGAGCCGACGGGTAATCTTGATCCGAAAACATCCCATTATGTTTTTGACGCGCTACAGGCGCTTGTTCGGGCATCCCGCGTTACGGCACTGCTTGCAACGCACAATCTTGAACTTGCAGCACTCATGGATCGTCGCATTACGATCAGCGATGGCAAAATCGTAGAGATCTAGGCACCTGCAAAATACCAGTTGATATAAAAGGCCGCTGTTACCCGTGTAGCAGCGGCCTTTTTCGTGTGGTCGCTACGTCAACGTTATCCACCTGTTAACCTTGAATGTCGCTGGTCAAAAAAAGGAGTTGCGAAAAGGGAACAAAAAGCGAATTATAAGAGAACAAAACAAGATCATATGTTGGGGTTTATAGATATGGTCCACTTCGCAAAAGATTTGATCGCCTTCGCATCCGTTTGCACATTTGCTACCTCTTGCTATGTCTGGCTGCAGGCATTAACTGCGGGTCTCTAGGTCTCCACCTGTGGAACGTCATGGCGAAAGCACGCCAAGTACTCGACACAGCTAAGGCACTGCTGGAGACTGCCAGAGTTTTCTTTTCTGCATTCGAGGAGTTCGGCCAATGGCTGGTCCGGGGTTTGTTCATCTACGCGTCCATTCCGCCTATTCGTTGCTTGAAGGCGCTTTGCCGGTTGGCAAGCTTATCAAGATGGCAATGGAAGATGAGCAGCCAGCGCTGGCCATAACCGACAGCGGAAACCTCTTCGGTGCGCTAGAGTTTTCCGATAAGGCCTACGGTTCAGGCATCCAGCCGATTATCGGGTCGCAGGTCACCGTTGATTTTGGTGATATTGAAGGCGGCGCAAATGACGAGGCGCTGTGTGATCTGGTTCTGCTTGCTACCAGTGAGCAGGGTTACGAGAACCTCATGGATCTTGTCTCTCGTGCGTTCTTGGATACGGAGCCCGGTCACAAGGCCAATGTTGGTGTGGAGCGTCTGCGCCTCAAAGGGCAGGGTGTTATCGCGCTCACAGGCGCTAGTGAAGGTCCAATCAACAAGGCGCTTGAAGCGGGAGCGCAACAACTCGCTAGCAGCCGCCTAGATACACTTCATGATATTTTCGGTGATCGCCTCTATGTGGAGGTCCAGCGTCACGGCATGCCGTCAGAAGTAAAGGTAGAAGCGGCGCTTCTGGACCTGGCCTATGCCAAGAACATTCCAATTGTTGCGACGAACCAGTGTTTCTTCCCGAAAGAAGATGACTACGAGGCGCATGATGCGCTACTGGCAATCTCCGAAGGCCGTGTTCTCATCGAGACTGATCGCCGTCAGCTAACGCCTGAGCACCGTTTTAAGTCCCGTGAAGAGATGATCGAACTCTTTAAGGATTTGCCGGAAGCGCTCGACAATACAATCGAGATAGCGAAACGTTGCCACTACCGTACTCCAAAGCGCGCTCCTATTCTGCCGCGCTTTGCCGGTGCTGATGCCGACGCAGAGCAGGCAGAAAAAGCCGAGGCGGAAGAGTTGGCTCGTCAGGCTAAGGAAGGTCTGCGTGCCCGCCTTGATGCTCACGGTACAGCGCCGGGCGTTGAGGAAGAGGAGTACTGGACCCGCTTGGACTACGAGCTGGGCATCATCACCCGCATGAAGTTCCCGGGTTACTTCCTCATCGTTGCGGACTTCATCAAATGGGCTAAGGAGCAAGATATTCCAGTTGGTCCGGGTCGTGGTTCCGGTGCGGGCTCGCTTGTCGCGTGGGTTCTGACCATCACGGACCTTGATCCGCTCCGTTTCTCCTTGCTCTTCGAACGCTTCCTTAATCCGGAACGCGTTTCCATGCCCGATTTCGATATCGACTTCTGTCAGAACCGACGTGAAGAGGTGATCCGCTATGTGCAGCGCAAGTATGGGCGCGAGCAGGTGGCGCAGATCATCACCTTCGGTACATTGCAGGCCAAGGCGGTGGTGCGTGACGTAGGCCGCGTATTGCAGATGCCATATGGTCAGGTCGACCGTCTATCCAAACTCATTCCGGGCAACCCTGCAAACCCTGTGACGCTCGCTCAAGCCATCGAGCAAGAGCCGCGCCTTCGCGAATCTGCGCGTCAGGAGGAGGTTGTAGACCGTCTTTTGACTATGGCGCAAAAGCTGGAAGGACTTTACCGCCACGCATCTACTCACGCAGCAGGTGTGGTTATTGGTGACCGTCCGCTGGAGCAGCTTGTACCGCTTTACCGAGACCCGCGCTCTGATATGCCGGTAGCACAGTTCAACATGAAATGGGTTGAACAGGCCGGTCTTGTAAAATTCGACTTCTTGGGTCTGAAAACCCTGACTGTGATCGATACCGCGATTTCGCTAATCAAGCGCCGCGGTATTGATATCGATATGTCTACGGTTCCGCTGGAAGATAAGCCAACGTACCGCTTGCTTGCAGCTGGTGAGACAGTGGGCGTGTTCCAGCTGGAAAGTCAGGGCATGCGCCGCGCCATCGCTGGTATGCGCCCCGACGTTTTCGAGGACATTATTGCGCTGGTGGCGCTGTATCGCCCAGGTCCAATGGACAATATTCCGATCTACAACGCCGTTAAGCATGGCGAGCAGGAGCCGGACTACCTCCATCCTCTCCTTGAGCCGATCCTGAAAGAAACCAACGGCATTATCGTTTATCAGGAACAGGTAATGCAGATCGCGCAGGTTCTTTCTGGCTACTCACTTGGTGAAGCGGACTTGCTCCGCCGCGCGATGGGTAAAAAGATCGCCTCGGAGATGGAAATTCAGCGTGCCCGCTTCGTAGAGGGTGCTTCCAAAAACGGAATCGAGACCAGCCAGTCGGGCATGATCTACGATCTCGTGGCAAAGTTCGCGAACTACGGCTTCAACAAATCGCACGCGGCAGCCTATGCACTCGTCGCCTATCATACCGCTTGGCTTAAGGCGAATTATCCGGTCGAGTTCCTCGCCGGTATCATGACGCTCGATCTTGGCAATACCGATAAGCTCGGCGATTTCCGTCAAGAAGCCCTGCGAATGGGTATTGAGGTTGTGCCGCCAAGTGTGAACCTGTCCACGGTGCACTTCGACGTGCAGGACGGTAAGATCATTTATGCTCTTGGAGCTATCAAAGGTGTTGGCGAGCACGCCGTAGAGCACATTGTTGAAGTGCGTGGCGATAAGCCTTTCAAGGACATCGCAGACTTTGCGAACCGCGTTAACGCTCGCGTTGTAAACAAGCGCACCTTGGAAAATCTCATTGCTGCTGGTGCGTTTGACGAGCTGAATCCTAACCGCGCCCAGTTACTTGAAGGTCTGGACCGGATCGTCGCGACCTCGCAGCGCGCTGCGGACAACTCGGCTTCTGGTCAGAACGAGCTGTTCGGCGGTGCTGATGCACCTGAACCTCTTATCCTTCCAGATACCGACCCATGGCTTCCGGCAGAACGCTTGCAGCGCGAACACAGCGCCGTTGGCTTCTATATTTCGGCTCATCCGCTCGATGAGTACCGCGCGCTGCTTGAAAAACTGCGTGTGCAGCTTTGGAAAGGCTTTGAGCAATCTGTAAAGGCTGGTTCTTCTGTTGGCCGTCTTGCTGGTACGGTTACCAGTAGGCAGGAGCGTAAGACGCGAACTGGCAACCAGATGGGTATCGTTCGTATTTCCGATCCTACAGGCCAGTATGAAGCGGTGCTTTTCTCCGAGGCGCTCAACAAATACCGCGACCTGTTGGAGCCGGGTAACTCAGTTGTTCTGCTCGTGCAGGCTGATTTGCGCGAGGAAGAAGTGAGTGTGCGAATCCAGCAGGTAGATCCGCTGGAAACTGTTGCTTCCCGCGTTCATAAGACCTTGCGTATCTTTCTTGATAGCGAGAAGCCGGTTCGCTCATTGAAAAGCCAGTTGCGCCCGGGGGGAGATGGCGAGGTGAGCTGCATCATGCTTCTGGAGCAGGGAAAACGGGAAGTAGAGGTTAAACTACCCGGCCGTTACCAATTATCTCCGCAGTTAGGCGGTGCATTGAAGTCAATGCAAGGTGTCGTTGACGTCCAAATGTCATAGTGATTGGCGGATATCGATAGGGCCTGATAAGCTTTGAACTGCGACCTTGATAGAATTCTCTACGGGCGCTGTTGATTCCTTTTTTGCAGCGCTTGATCTTCGGTCAAATGGACTCTATAAGGCGCACATCCCGCACGCAGGGCTGGAAATGCGTTCGCGCACCTTCCATCCGGTTAGACCGCAGCTACTGCTGTCGCCCTGCGGAGGATTAAACCGGAAAACCATAGGAGTTTAGGGCATGGCATTGCCTGATTTTACCATGCGTCAGCTGCTGGAAGCTGGCGTTCACTTCGGACACCAGAAGCACCGCTGGAACCCAAAGATGGGCAACTACATCTTTGGCGTACGCAACAACGTACACATTCTTGACCTCGGTCAGACTGTTCCGCTTCTTCACCAGGCTCTTAAAGCAGTGTCCGACACTGTTGCAGCTGGTGGTCGCGTTCTTCTGGTTGGCACTAAGCGCCAGGCTCAGGACTCTGTTGCAGAAGCAGCACGTCGTTCTGCTCAGTACTACGTGAACGCACGCTGGCTCGGCGGTATGCTGACCAACTGGAAAACCATCTCCCAGTCCATCCAGCGCCTTCGTAAGCTGGAAGAGATGCTCGGTGGCGAAGCAAGCCGCATGACCAAAAAAGAGCGTCTGTTCTTGTCTCGCGAGCGTGAGAAGCTTGAGCGTAACTTGGGCGGTATCAAAGATATGGGCGGTATTCCTGACCTTATCTTCGTAATCGACACCAACCGCGAAGCTATTGCTATTCAGGAAGCTCGTCGTCTGGGCATCCCTGTTGCAGCAATTCTGGACTCCAACTGCGATCCAGCAGGCATCACTTACCCAGTTCCAGGTAACGACGACGCAGGTCGTGCGATCAACCTGTACTGCGATCTGATTGCTCGCGCTGCTATCGACGGTATTGCACGTGCACAGGGCTCCATGGGCTTCGATCTCGGTGAATCCGAAGAAGTAATGGAAGAACCTGCACTGGCTGAAGACGTTGCTGTTGAAGGCGGCGACGCTGCTCAGGCCGACGCTTAATTGCTTTCGGGTCTGATCTAATCAGACCCATTCAATTTGATGTGACGGCCGTGGCTTTTTGGCATGGCCGTCACATTTGCATGAGATAGATCGTTTCTCCGAAAAGGGAAGTTGGAGTTACGATTTCAGATTTACAAACTCCCGTCCATGAGGCGTTCAATGAGCATTACTGCTGCGATGGTAAAAGAGCTCCGCGAGAAAAGCGGCGCTGGCATGATGGATTGTAAAGCTGCCCTGAAAGAAACAGGCGGCGACATGGAAGCAGCAATCGATTGGCTGCGCACCAAGGGTCTGGCAAAGGCTGCTAAAAAAGCTGGCCGCGTTGCTGCAGACGGTCTGGTTGCTGTAGCTGCTGGCGATAAAGCTGCTGTAGTTGTCGAAGTTAACTCCGAAACCGACTTCGTTGCACGTAACGAAGGCTTCCAGAAGCTGGTTAAGGAAATTGCAGAGGTAGCTCTGTCCGTTAATGGCGACGTTGAAAAGCTTGCTGCTGCTGCTTACCCAGGTACCGGCCGTAACGTTGACGAAGAAATCAAGGAAGCTGTTGGCACCATCGGTGAAAACATGACCCTTCGTCGTTCTGCAGGCCTTCAGGTTTCTGAAGGTGTTGTTGCAACTTACATGCACAACGCTGCAGGCGAAGGCCTTGGCAAAATCGGCGTTCTGGTTGCTCTGGAATCTGCTGGCGATGCTGACAAGCTCAATGCACTGGGCCGTCAGATTGCAATGCACGTTGCTGCGACCAACCCAATGGCACTCAACGTAGAAGAACTGGACCCAGAAGCTATTGAACGTGAACGCGCTGTTTACGTTGAACAGGCTCGTGAATCCGGTAAGCCAGAAGCTATCATCGAAAAGATGGTTGAAGGTCGTCTTCGCAAGTTCTACGAGGAAGTAACCCTCGTTAAGCAGGCGTTCGTTCTGAACCCTGACCTGACCGTAGAAGGCGCTGTTGAAGCTGCTGGTAAAGAAATCGGTTCCCCGATCAAGCTGGTAGGCTTCGTACGCTTCGCTCTCGGTGAAGGTATCGAAAAAGAAGAATCCGATTTCGCTGCAGAAGTTGCAGCTGCTGTCGGTAAATAATAATTTATTAGGGGCGTCGGTTTTTTGAGTCGGCGCCCTTAGTGCATCCAAATGAACGAGTTGAGGAACAAAAATGTCTGACAATCTGCGCTGGAAACGGGTGCTGTTGAAGCTTTCCGGTGAAGCCCTCATGGGGGATCAGGAATTTGGTATTGATCCAAAGGTTGTAGATCGCGTTGCCGGTGAGATTGCGGAAGCAGTCCGGCTTGGTGCTCAATTCGGTATCGTTGTCGGTGGTGGTAACATCTTCCGCGGCGTTGCAGTTGCTGCAAAAGGCGGTAACCGCGTAACCGGCGACCACATGGGTATGCTTGCAACCGTCATGAACAGCTTGACCCTTGCTGACGCACTGCGCCGCTTTGGCGTACGCGCACGCGTGCTGTCTGCTGTGCCGGTTCCATCTATCTGTGAAACTTTTACCCAGCGCGATGCTGAGCTCTACATGGAAGAGGGCGATGTTATCCTGTTCGCTGGTGGTACAGGTAACCCGTTCTTCACCACAGACTCCGGTGCAGCTCTGCGCGCCGCAGAAATGCGCTGTGATGCCTTCTTGAAGGGTACTCAGGTTGATGGCGTTTATGACGCAGACCCTAAACTTGTGCCGGATGCAAAGCGTTATGAAACGCTGACACCGGGTGAAGTTCTTGAAAAAGGCCTGAAAGTCATGGATGCGACGGCAATTGCTCTTGCCCGAGATAACTCAATTCCTGTAGTTGTTTTCTCCATTCGGACCTCTGGCAGCCTAATGAACGTCCTAAGGGGCAAGGGTCTATTTACAGTTGTCAAAGATTAAGGCAACAGTAAGAAATAATTTGTCAGTGTAGCCACCACTGACGTGTTTTAGAGGAGCTGTGCGCACTTTGCGCTTACAGCTCCGCTTAACAGGTAATGAGGAAACTATGTCGGAGCTGGACTATAACGACCTGCGTCGTCGCATGAATGGCGCTATTAGCGCATTTAAGACCGAACTTTCCGGTCTGCGCACTGGCCGCGCCTCTGCATCTATGTTGGATGCCATCACTGTAGAAGCTTACGGTTCGCCGATGCCTATCAACCAGGTTGCAACTGTTTCTGTTCCAGAGCCACGCATGATTTCCGTGCAGGTTTGGGATCGCTCCATGGTTTCCGCCACAGAAAAAGCAATCCGTGAATCCAGCCTGGGGCTCAATCCGGTTGTTGATGGTATGGTTCTGCGTTTGCCAATTCCTGAATTGAACGAAGAGCGCCGTGTAGAGCTTGCCAAGATTGCTCATAAACATGCTGAAAGCGCTAAGATCGCTATTCGTCACGTACGTCGCGACGGTATGGATCTGATCAAGAAACAGGAAAAAGCAGGCGACATGAGCGAAGACGACAGCCGTGTTGCATCTGATAAAGTGCAGAAGATGACCGACGAAATTATCGCGGAAGTCGACGTTGTACTTGCGAAGAAAGAAGCGGAAATCAAGCAGGTCTAAGGCCTGTCTGGTTTCGCGAGGAGGGGGATACTGATGGCGATAGAGCTTAAAGAAGATGCGGTTACGTGTGTCCAAAGCGCTAGGGAACCGGGTCTTCCAAGGCACGTCGCCATCATTATGGATGGTAATGGTCGTTGGGCTGCCGAACGGGGGCTGCCACGTACCGAAGGCCATCGACGGGGCGTAAAAGTTGTTCGCGACAGCGTAGAATTTGCGCGTCAGCGCGGTATCGAATACCTGACGCTGTTCAGCTTTTCATCAGAAAATTGGTCACGCCCGCCAGCCGAGGTTAATTTCATCCTCGGTCTGCTAAGATCCTACATCAAGAGCGACCTTGATGATCTGCGCGATGCTAATGTGCAGGTCAAAGTTATTGGTGCTCGTGCCGAACTGGCAGAGGATCTGAAGAAACTACTGGATCTTGCAGAAGAAAAAACGCGCGGCTGCACAGGCATGACCTTGGTTATCGCCTTTAACTATGGAGCGCGTAATGAGCTGGTGAGGGCAGTGCAGTGCCTCGTTGCAGACGTGCAAAGTGGCTTGCTCCGCGCAGAAGATGTTGGCGAAGCAAGTTTGAGTGCGCGGCTGGATACCAAAGGCATCCCTGATCCAGATTTGATTATTCGCACAAGTGGAGAGCAAAGGCTCTCTAACTTCCTACTCTGGCAAGCTGCTTATGCCGAGTTCTTTTTCTCTCCGGTCAACTGGCCGGATTTCGATAGCAAGGCCTTTGAACAGGCGCTATTTTCCTATAAAGATCGAGAACGTCGCTACGGTGGGCTTGCTGTTAAGGCCGTATAATGAATTCTGAACCTAGTCCCGGTCCTGAGAATCTATCTTGGCTCGGGCGCATTTTGAAAAAGAACCCGGACCTTCTAACCCGTGCTTGGTCCGCATTGCTTCTTGCTCCCGCTGTTCTGGCGGTCACCTGGTACGGTGGTCTGCTGTTTGCTCTGGTTGTTCTCCTAGGCTCTCTCGTTCTGTTTTGGGAGTGGGGTATCGTTACCCAGCAAAAGAAGAGCGGCCCGCTATCTCTTTTGGGTTTTGCACTGCTGGTTGGCATTGGCGCGGTGTACATCTTTGCAGGTACGCTCGCAGCCTTGGCGGCCGTTGTGGTAAGCGCAACGCTTCTGTTTATCGCTGAAAAGCTGACAATTGGCACCAGATGGTTTGCTGCAGGCCTCGTTTATAGCTCTCTTGCCTGTATTTCTATCGTTGCCCTGCGTGAAGGCTCTCACGGCCTTGCGATTTTTCTTTATCTCCTGTTTCTGGTGTGGGCATCGGATGTCGCCGCCTACTTCTGCGGTAGAACGTTTGGTGGGCCTAAACTCTGGCCAGCAGTTTCCCCTAATAAAACCTGGAGCGGCGCTATCGGCGGCGTGATCTTTGCAGCTCTTGCAGGGGCTTTGGTCGCCTACGCCATGGGCGCTGAACATCTTTTATGGCTGTTCGCTTTGGCAGCTCTTCTTTCTGCGGCATCTCAATTGGGAGACTTGTTTGAGTCCTCCCTGAAACGCCGCTTTAACGTGAAAGATGCAAGCCAGCTCATTCCGGGTCACGGTGGCCTAATGGATCGTGTGGACGGGCTTGTTTTTGCCGCGTTCGTAGCGCTAGTTATCGGCGTAATCTTCGGTGGAAGCTTTGCAGATCCGGGGCTTGGTCTGATGAGCGTTCGCGCCTCTTAAAAATCAAAGAGCTTCAGGTTCTGGAATTGAAGGCATCCATGATGCAAAAGAAAGTCACACTCCTCGGTGCAACGGGTTCTATTGGCGACAGCGCACTGGACATCTTGTGCGCTAATCCAGATCGCTTTGCGGTTGAGACGCTGGTTGCAAACCAAAGTGTGAAGAAACTTGCCCAAGCAGCTGTAAAGACTCACGCAAAGCGGGCGGTAGTTGCTGATGAGAGTAAATATCAGGAGCTGAAAGATGTACTTGCAGGGTCTGGTATTGAAGTCGCTGCTGGTCGCTCTGCGGTAATTGCTGCTGGCGCGGATGATGCGGATGTCATCGTCTCCGCGATGGTAGGGGCCGCAGGTCTTGAGCCAACTATGGCAGCTGTTCAGGCAGGGAAGACAGTCGCGCTCGCCAATAAAGAATCTATCGTTTGCGCAGGTTCATTGGTTCGCAAAGCCGTTGCGCAAACAGGGGCTACTCTGCTTCCGGTCGATTCCGAGCACAATGCCATCTTTCAGGTGTTTGATGCTAATGCGCCCGAAAGCATCGAGAAGGTGATCATCACGGCCTCTGGTGGTCCGTTTAGAACTGCCAGCCTTGAGGAAATGCGTGTTGCTACGCCTGCTATGGCTCTTAAACATCCAAACTGGTCCATGGGCCAGCGCATCACTATTGATAGCGCGACCATGATGAACAAGGGGCTTGAGGTTATCGAGGCTTCCCACTTCTTCCCTGTCTCGGTTGATCAGCTCGAAGTGCTTGTCCATCCGCAGTCTATCGTTCATGGCATGGTGCAGTACAAGGACGGTGCCTTGCTTGCCCACATGTCCCCGCCAGATATGCGTACGCCAATTTCTCATTGCCTCGGCTATCCTGAGCGTGTCGAGATCAATGGTGCGCGGTTGGATCTTGCTAAGCTCTCTACATTGTCATTTGAAGAGCCGGACTTGGTAAGATTCCCTGGTTTGCGTCTCGGCTTTGCAGTCGCTCGCATGGGAGATATGGCCGGTACGGTATATAACGGCGCTGATGAAGTTGCTGTGTCTGCATTCCTCAGCGGTCAGATTGGCTTTTTGGACATTGTTGCGACGGTGGAAGAAACACTGGAACACTTTGATTCTAGAGGCCTACTTGTAAAGCCGGGCAGTCTGGACGATATTCTGGAGCTTGATAAGCAAGTTCGCGTAGTGGCGGGTGAGTTTGCCAGCCAGCGTAGCTCTGTTCTGTAAGAGCCAAGTTTAAAATTCGGGTAGCGCAGTTCGTAGAGGCTGCGTCCCATGAAAGGTATTGATTATGGAATCATTCGGCTCTGGTCTGATGGCGTCTTTTGCAACAATCATTCCGTTTCTGGTGGTTCTAACGGTCGTTGTCTTTATCCATGAACTTGGACACTTCCTTGTGGCCCGTTGGTGCGGCATCCGCGTGCTCGCGTTCTCCATCGGCTTCGGGCCTGAGCTTTTCGGCCGAAACGACAAGCACGGCACACGCTGGAAGTTGAGCGCAATTCCTCTCGGTGGTTATGTGAAATTCGCCGGAGATGAAAGCGCCGCAAGTACGCCTGATCATGATGCGCTTCAAAATATGAGCGAGGAGGAAGCCAAAGGCGCCTTCCATATGAAGAATGTATGGCAGCGCGCAGCCGTGGTTGCTGCTGGCCCTATTGCCAATTTTCTTCTCGCTATTGTTCTTTTTGCCTGTCTGCTGGGCTTCTACGGCAAGATGGAGACTGTTCCACGCGTTGATAGTGTGCGTGATGGCAGTGCAGCGCAAATTGCTGGCATTATGCCAGACGATGTCATCGTTGCTATCGATGGGACCGAGATCAAGAGTTTTGGTCAGGTTCAACGCATTGTTTCCGCAAGTGCAGATATGCCTCTTCAAATCGAAGTGAGTCGTGATGGGCAACTAGTGACACTCTCAGCTACGCCAGCGCTTCAGGAAATCTCTGATCGTTTTGGAAATAAGCAGAAGGTCGGCATCCTAGGCATCCAGCGTGATACCAAGCAAGGCGACTGGGTTGTTAAAGAATATGGCCCGCTTCAAGCTGTCTGGGGCGGCGTTAGCGAAACGTGGTTCGTTGTAGAGCGCACCGGCGCTTACATCGGTGGTCTGTTTGTCGGTAAGGAAGATACAGACCAGATTGGCGGCCCGATCCGCATCGCACAGATGTCAGGGCAGGTGGCTTCAATCGGAATCGTGCCTCTCATCAACTGGATTGCCGTCATCTCCGTTAGCATCGGTCTGCTCAATTTGATGCCCGTTCCGATGCTCGATGGTGGTCATCTCCTTTATTATCTAGTAGAAATTGTAAGAGGAAAGCCTCTCTCCGAACGGGTTCAAGAGGTTGGGTTCCGGATAGGAATCACGCTACTATTGCTGCTAATGGTTTTTGCAACCAGAAACGATTTGCTGCATTTATTTTTCTCTGAGTGACACTGGGAACTTTACGGATGGGCATTTTTACATTGAAATCATCTGTCAAGCGGTTGATTTCACGCCAAAACCTAGTAAAAAGTTTTTAAGTGTTTCAGATTCTATCCATAACCTTGGGCAGTAGGGGGTACTGCGGCCTAAGGCAAGATATAAAGGCATAGCATTTCTATGCAGCGTTTTAAGAGCTTGTCTCGTGTTTCCCTGATGGCGCTCGCTATCACCGGCGCGGGTGCTGCGGTTCCAGAAACCGCCAATATTTTCGGGGCATCGGTCGCAGAGGCCGCAGTTGTGAGTCGCATTGACGTGCGCGGCGCGACACGCATCGAAGATGATACCGTTCGCAGTTATCTGACGATCCAGCCGGGTCGGAACTTTACAGCCCTTGATATCGACGAGAGCCTTACAACTCTCTATGCGACAGGTTTGTTCGCTGACGTCTCTATTGCCCAACGCGGCAATACCCTTGTGGTGGACGTGGTTGAAAATCCTGTAATTGGTCAAGTTTCCTTTGAAGGCAATAAGCGTCTCAACGACGATGCGCTAAAGTCCGTGGTTCGTTCTACCGAACGTTCCATGTTGACCCGTGCGCGCGTTCAGAGCGATGTGCAGAACCTTCTTGAAGCCTATCGTCGCTCCGGCCGCTACCGTGCGTCCGTCGAGCCGAAGATCATCGAGCGCGAAAACAACCGCGTCGATCTGGTCTTTGAAATCGATGAAGGTGACAAGACCGGTGTTGCTCGCATCAGCTTCATCGGCAATCAGGCATTCAGTGATTCCCGTCTTCGTGACCAGATCAAAACCAAGGAAAGTGGCCTGCTCGGCTGGCTGCGTACTTCCGATGTTTACGATCCTGACCGTCTTGAAGCAGATCAGGAATTGCTGCGTCAGTACTACTATCAGCACGGTTATGCGGATTTCCGCATCGTATCCGCTGTTGCTGACCTCGACCGTGAACAGAACATTTTCTATGTGACCTTCACTGTGGATGAGGGCGAGAAGTACAAGTACGGTGATATCGATATCGACACGTCTTTGACTTCTGTTGACCCTGAAACTCTTCGTTCGTTCATTCGCACTCGTTCCGGCAAAACATATAACTCTCTGGATGTGGAAAAGACCCTTGAGGATCTGACCATTGAAATGTCCAAGCAGGGCTATGCGTTTGCGCAGGTTCGTCCTCGCGGTCAGCGCGATTATGAGAACAAGACGATCTCTCTGGCTTACTTCATTGAAGAAGGCCCGCGTGCATACGTTGAGCGCATCAATATCCGCGGTAACGATCGTACCCGTGAATACGTTATCCGTCGTGAGTTCGATCTCGCTGAAGGTGATGCCTACAATCGCATTCTGCTTGATAAAGCAGAGCGTCGTCTGCGCAACACCCAGTACTTCGAATCCGTTCGTATCACCCGTCAGCAGGGCAGCGCTCCTGACCGTGTGATCATCAACGTTGATGTTGTTGAACAGCCAACCGGTGAAGTTTCCTTCGGCGTGGGTTACTCCACTTCAGACGGTATCATCGGTGATCTGTCTATCTCCGAGCGCAACTTCCTCGGTCGTGGTCAGTATGTTCGTGCATCCGTTGGCGGTGGTACCGACTCTCAGAGCTACGACTTCCGCTTTGTTGAGCCATTCTTCATGGGTCGTCGCATCTCCGCAGGTGTTGATGTCTATCGCCGTGTTTCTGATGAAACCAGCACACAGGCATATGAAGAAACAACAACCGGTGGTGGTCTGAACTTCGGTTTGCCGCTTCGTGAAGACGAACTGACGCTGAACCTGTTCTATAAGATCTACGAGACTGATCTTGCACGTAGCGACTCTACCAGCATCAATAACTGTGCTAGCGATGTATCGCTCGCAGTCTGTGACTCCTTGGGCAGCTACCTGACCTCTATGGCCGGTTACTCCTTCGTGTACAACACGCTGGATAATAACCAGAGCCCTCGTGATGGTATCTACAGCCGCTTCGAACAGCAGTTTGCTGGTGTTGGTGGTGATTCCCAGTACATCCGTAACGAGTTTGAGGCTCGCGCATATCATGAACTGCTGCCGTCCATCGGTCTTGTTGGTTCCTTGCGCGGTAATGCAGGCTTCATTTCGTCCATCGGTAACCGTCTGCGTGTAACCGATCAGTTCCAGGCTAGCCAGAACCTGATCCGCGGTTTCGAATCCAACGGTTACGGTCCACGTGATGCCGCAAGTGGCGATGCCCTCGGTGGTACGACCTACGTTGCTGCATCTGCTGAAATGCAGGCTCCATTCCCGTTCCTGCCGCCTGAACTCGGCCTGTCCGGTGCCGCGTTCGTTGACGCTGGTTCCCTGTGGGGCGTTGATGATGGCTTGAAAGACGTGATTGGTGCGTCCTCCACTATTGAATCTGAAGACTTTGAACTGCGCGCATCTGTTGGTGTAGGCGTTCTTTGGAAGTCTCCATTCGGTCCTCTGCGTGCTGACTTTGCTTGGCCGATCATGAAAAATGATGCCGACGAAACGCAGGTATTCATGCTAAGCGGTGGTACCCGCTTCTGATTGGATCAAAAAGCTCTTATAATTGGCCGCCGATCGTGTTCGGCGGCCTTTTTTGTTTGTGTGAAGGGATCAATGACAAATCCAAAGTTCTTTAGGGATGCAGCGCCGGTTACCGTCGCCCAGATTGCAGAATGGGCAGATGCGGAAATCGTACGCGGCGATAGCGAACAGCTCATTCATGGAGTGGCGCCGCTTGATGCAGGCGGCTCTGAAATGCTGGTGTTCATTGATAACCCGAAGTATGTGGATCAGTTGGAAACAACAGATGCCACCGCATGCCTTGTAGCAAAGAAGTACGTGGACCGCGTACCAGAGGGCGTAATTCCTCTGCTTACAAAGGAGCCTTACAAGGCTCTTGCGAAGGTTCTTGCAAAGCTGCACCCAGAAGCAATGAAGCCGCTGCCGGTTACCCGTGAAACGGAAGTCTCCGACAAAGCAGTGATTGCACCAAGTGCTGTGATCGAAGAGGGCGCTGTCATTGAAGCTGGCGCCGTTATTGGCGAGCATGTTTCCATCGGTGCTGGCACGCATGTTATGCCTAATGCCGTAATAGGTGCCAACTGTGCCATCGGCCGTGATAGCACCATCGGTGCAGGTGCGTCCGTTCAGCATACCCTCATCGGTGACCGTGTTATTTTGCATCCGAACGTTTCAATCGGTCAGGACGGCTTCGGCTTTGCGATGGGGCCGGGCGGTCATTTGAAGGTGCCGCAGCTTGGCCGCGTTGTCATTCAAAACGACGTTGAAATCGGCGCAGGGACTACTGTGGACCGCGGTGCGAACCGTGACACGGTTATTGGTGAAGGCACGAAGATCGATAATCAGGTCCAGATTGGACATAACGTTAATATCGGTCGTCACTGCGTTATTGTCTCGCAAGTTGGTATTTCCGGTAGCGCAACGCTGGAAGATTACGTCGTCATCGGCGGCCAGAGCGGTGTCGCAGGTCATGTCACTATTGGTATGGCTGCACAGATCGCAGCAGTCTCTTCGGTCAATGAAAACCTGAAGGGCGGCGGTCGTTATGGCGGTACGCCTGCAAAACCTGTCCGTCAGTGGTTCCGGGAGATAACTGCAATCAAGCGCCTTGCCGAGAAAGGTGAGGACAAAGCGTAAGCTGCGGCGGGTCTTTCAGGCCCGCTTGCACTGACGAATTGCCCAAGTATTGTAGATCCTTTAAGAGGGGCCATTATTTTGCAAAACCCCAAGGATCCACCCAGAGTTAAAACCTGAGGCTTTTGATAATGAGTGAAACTGAAAAATCTACGATGGACTCCGCCGACATTATGCGGGTTATGGAGCTGCTGCCACACCGTTACCCATTTTTGATGATCGATAAGATCGTCGACATGGACGGTGACAACTCCGGCATCGGTATCAAGAATGTTACGATCAACGAACCGCATTTTCAGGGTCACTTTCCAAAACAGCCTGTAATGCCGGGCGTTTTGTTGATTGAAGCGATGGCGCAAACCGCAGGTGCGCTATGCATCAACGCACGCGGTACTGAAGATAGCCCATCTTTGGTCTACTTCATGACAATTGATAAGTGTAAGTTCCGTAAGCCTGTTGTGCCAGGTGATCAGGTGCACTTCCACGTGAAGAAAATCCGTAACCGTGCAACCATCTGGAAGTTCGATGCAGTTGCAATGGTAGATGGTGTGAAGGTCGCTGAGGCAGAAATCAGCGCGATGCTTGTAGATTCCGACAACTGAGGAAAAAAATGCAACAGATACACCCCACCGCAATTGTTGAGGATGGGGCGGTTCTTGGCAACAACGTCAAGATCGGCCCTTACTGCATGGTGGGCTCAAAAGTTACCCTTGGTGATGATGTCGAGCTCGTCTCCCATGTAGCGGTTGCCGGGCGAACAATCATTGGTGCACGTACAAAAATCTTCCCGTTCGCGTCCATTGGCCATCAGCCGCAGGACCTGAAATATAATGGCGAAGATACACTGCTTGAGATTGGTGAAGACAACCAGATCCGCGAACATGTAACCATGAACCCGGGAACTGTTGGCGGTGGCGGTGTGACCAAGATCGGTGATCGCTGCTTGTTCATGGCTTCCACACACGTGGGTCATGACTGTCAGGTTGGCAATAACGTTATCCTCGCCAACAACGCGACCCTTGCAGGCCACGTTGAGGTTGAGGACTACGTGATCTTCGGAGGTCTGTCTGCTGTTCGTCAGTGGTGCCGCATTGGTGCGCATTCCATCGTTGGTGGTCTGACCGGCGTTGAGTTTGACGTAATCCCTTATGGCTCCGTAATCGGTGACCGTGCGCGTCTTGCTGGCCTCAATCTCATTGGCTTGAAGCGTCGCAACTTCTCTCGCGAAGAAATCCACGCACTGCGCAACGCCTACAAGGAAGTGTTCAACTCCGAAGAAGGTACACTGCGCGAGCGTGCAGCTATCGCCAAAGACAAGTATGCAAACTTTGAAGGCGTACAGACAATGACCTCCTTCCTTCTTCGTGAAGGTGAGCGTCGGTTCTGCACCCCTCGCAAAGGCTCAGCTGACTAAGAACGTTGGATAGCATGCAAACTGTAGCACCTATCGCGGTTATTGCTGGCGGCGGCCGCCTGCCTTTGCAGGTTATCGAAGCGCTGCGTTCCAACGGCCGTGACGTGGTCACTATTGCAATTAAAGGGGAGGCCGATGCCTCCCTTTTTGCATATAAGCCTGTGGAACTCGGCTGGGGCCAGATCGGCAAGCTCTTCGACACCCTAAAAAAAGAAGGTGTCCACGAGGTAATCCTCATCGGCTCTGTTACTCAGCGGCCAGACTTTACTTCCATCCTCGGCGACTGGGGTACCATGCGCCGCCTTCCTCGTATTCTTGCAGCCCTCGTGGGCGGCGATGACAGTCTACTGGTGAAAGTTATGGGCATTTTTGAAAGCGAAGGTCTGCGCATTGTAGGGGCGCATGAGGTGGCTCCGCAGCTTCTCGCTGAAGCTGGTGTGATGGCCGGACCAAAACCTTCAGAAGATAACTTGAAGGATGCTGTACTTGCCAAAAAGGCCGTTGATGCGCTGAGCCCGATGGATGTTGGGCAGGGTGTTGTTTGCGTTCGCGAACGTATTATCGCCGTTGAAGGGGCTGAAGGCACGGACGCTATGCTGGAGCGCTGTCAGTCTCTTCGTGAGAACGGACGAGTACGCGCAAAAGGTCAGGCGGGTGTGATCGTTAAATGCGCCAAGCTAACCCAAGACCTGCGCGTTGATTTGCCAACTGTTGGCCCTGCCACAATCCGCGGTGCTCATGCTGCAGGGCTTAGCGGTGTCGCAGTAGAGGCTGGACGGGTTCTGATTGCAGATAAGGAAGAAACTCTCCAGCTCTGTCAGTCTCTCGGTATTTTCCTTCTTGGCCTATCAAGTGAGAATGAGGGCGATCAATGACCGCTGTAGTGAAGCCTACAAAGCTCTATTTCGTCGTTGGAGAAGAGTCTGGCGATCAGTTGGGTGCTGAACTCATTAAAGCGCTGAAGCCGCGTCTAGGCGGCGCGCTGGAGCTTTACGGCGTCGGCGGAGAGCGTATGGCGGCGCAAGGCGTCAACTCGCTGTTCCCGCTTGAAGACATCGCAGTAATGGGCATTACAGCGGTATTAGCTCGCTTGCCGTCAATCGTTAAGCGCGTCTACCAAACCGTTGATGATGTGATCGCGGTAGATCCAGACGTTCTGGTCATCATCGATAGCCCTGATTTCACACACAACGTCGCGAAACGGGTTCGCAAAAAAGCGCCCCACATCAAAGTGGTTGATTATGTGTCTCCAAGCGTCTGGGCATGGAGATCAGGCCGTGCAAAGAAGATGTCAGCTTATGTTGATGAACTTCTGGCGCTCCTGCCGTTTGAACCTGCCATCCATGAAAAGCTTGGTGGTCCGCACACCACCTATGTTGGACATCCGCTCATTGAAAGGCTTGACGACCTTCGCCCGCGTGGCGCAGAACGCGGGGAAATAGGTGCAGGAAATCGGCGCTTACTGGTCCTTCCGGGTAGTCGCAGCAGTGAGGTTTCGCGCCTGATGGAGCCGTTTGGTGCCATTGTGGCTAATGTAAAAGAGCAGCTGCCCGATGTAGAGCTTCTGCTTCCAGTTGTGCCACACCAGAAGAAGCGAGTTCTTGAACATCTGGAGAGCTGGCCGGTCAAACCTGTTCTGGTTGAAGGCGAGCAAGCCAAGTTCGAGGCCTTTAGAAGCGCACATGCAGCACTCGCTGCTAGCGGTACCGTATCTCTGGAACTTGCTGTTTCCGGTGTCCCGTCTGTTGTTGCCTACAAGCTTGACTGGTTCTTGCGTCGCATCAAAGACATACACCGTGTCTATCCTATCGCGAGCGTTGACACGATGGTGTTGCCGAACCTCATCCTTAAAGAGAAGGTCATGCCTGAATTTCTGGATGATGATGTGACCGTCGAAAACATCGCGCCTCTGCTTTGCGATCTGCTGCAGGATACCCCGGCAAGAGCCAAGCAGCTTGAGGGACTCAAGGAAATCGATGACGCTATGCAATTGCCTGAAGGGAAAAGTCAGGCGGGAGCGGCGGCTGACGTTGTGCTGAACCTTCTTTCCCGATCTTGAAGTAGTCATCAGCTTATGAATCTGAAGAAGCCCCGTTTGGTTCGCCTGCGGGGCTTTTTGTTATCTGCGTGTCCTGCTCGGGGAACGGCATATACAGACAACAAAAAAGGGAGCCCGTGGGCTCCCTTAAAGACTTGCTTGTGACCAGCCTTAGCGACGCAGGTCAACAGGCACGTAATCGCGTGGCGCAGCACCTGTGTAGAGCTGACGCGGACGACCAATACGCTGGGATGGATCTTCAACCATTTCTTTCCACTGTGCGATCCAGCCGACGGTACGGGCCAGAGCAAAGAGCACGGTGAACATGGTGGTTGGGAAGCCCAGTGCACGCAGAGTGATGCCGGAGTAGAAGTCGATGTTCGGGTAAAGCTTCTTCTCAACGAAGTACTCGTCGCTAAGAGCGATACGCTCAAGTTCCATCGCCACTTCAAGTAGCGGATCATCTTTGTGGCCCAGTTCAGCAAGAACCTCGTGAGTGGTTTTCTGCATGATGCGGGCGCGTGGGTCGTAGTTCTTGTATACGCGGTGGCCAAAGCCCATCAGACGGAACGGATCGTTCTTGTCCTTAGCGCGGGCGATGAACTCCGGAATACGGTCAACGCTTCCGATTTCAGACAGCATGTTCAGCGCTGCTTCGTTAGCACCGCCGTGGGCAGGGCCCCAAAGACATGCAATGCCAGCAGCAATACATGCAAACGGGTTAGCGCCGGAAGAGCCTGCAAGACGCACAGTAGAAGTAGATGCGTTCTGCTCATGGTCAGCGTGAAGGATAAAGATGCGGTCCATAGCACGTGCCAGTACAGGGTTTACCTTGTAGTCTTCACAAGGAACGCCAAAGCACATGTGCAGGAAGTTGGAAGAGTAATCCAGATCGTTGCGCGGATACATAAACGGCTGGCCGATATGGTATTTATAAGCCATTGCCGCAAGTGTCGGCATTTTCGCGATCATACGCAGCGATGCAATCATGCGCTGGTGGGGATCGGAAATGTCGGTGGAATCGTGGTAAAACGCAGAAAGCGCGCCAACAGTACCTGTCATCACAGCCATTGGGTGAGCATCACGACGGAAGCCGGAGAAGAACCGGGACATCTGTTCGTGGATCATGGTGTGGTAGGTAACGCGGTGTACGAAGTCGTCCTTCTGTGCACGTGTTGGAAGCTCTCCGTAGAGCAACAGGTAGCAGGATTCTAAAAAGTCACCACGCTCGGCAAGCTGTTCAATCGGATAACCGCGATAGAGCAGTGTGCCGGCATCACCATCGATGTACGTAATTTTGGATTCACAAGAAGCTGTAGATGTGAAGCCCGGATCGTAGGTGAAGCAGCCTGTGTCTTTATAAAGCGAGGCAATGTCGATGACATCTGGTCCTACAGAGCCTTGGCGGACGTTTAGGTCCAGGTTCTCGTTTCCAACCGTCAGTTTTGCTGTTTTGTCGCTCATAAAGGCAACCCCCCAAGGTTCAAGTCTTCAGAGGCGAGAGGCTTAATTGTGTACCGGTGGATACACCCCGGAAAGAAAGCCCCCGGCATCTTGAAGAGTGTTGTCGGGAGTTTGCCTAACGCATTTGGAGCATTCAGGCAAGCATCAGCAACTTATCATTTAGGGCGATAGGCTCGCTACCGCAGCGCAACAAAGGCTTTTTGCGCAGTAGCGAGCCTAAAAATATCAGTGATCAAGCGGACTGATCGGCGATTCGAGCGATGGATTCAGCTTTTCCAAGCACTTCCAGAACGTCAAAAATACCCGGAGAAGTACCGCGTCCGGTAAGCGCTGCACGCAGAGGTTGTGCAACTTTGCCCAGTTTCAGTTCTTCTGCTTCCGCAAAAGTACGAACTGCCGCATCGGTGCTTTCAGCTGTCCATTCTTCCAGAGCTTCAAAGTTTGGCAGCAAACGGCCAAGCATAGCCTTGGAAGCATCGTCAAGAAGCTTGGTTGCCTTCTCGTCGAGATCAAGCGGACGCTGCGCCCAAAGGTAGCGAGCAGATTCTTGAAGCTCTACAAGGGTCTTGGCACGTTCTTTGAGGCCAGGAAGGGCAGCAAGGAACATCTTCTCGTTGTCACCTTCACCAAGCCATGCAAGTACGTCTGCGCCGCCTTCAGCATGTGGCAGGTAAACTTTGAACGCGTCCAGCAGCTCTTCATCAGCCGAAGTGCGCATGTAGTGACCGTTCAGGTTTTCCAGCTTTACGAAGTCGAAACGGGAAGGGGACTTGCCAATCGCGTCGAAGTCGAACCACTCGATCATCTGGTCGGTAGAGAAGATTTCTTCATCTCCATGGCTCCAGCCAAGACGAGCCAGATAGTTGCGCATTGCAGCAGGCAGATAACCCATAGCGCGGTATTGCTCTGCACCAAGAGCGCCGTGACGCTTGGAAAGCTTCTTGCCGTCTGGTCCGTAGATCAGCGGAATATGAGCCATTACTGGAATATCCCAGTCAAGAGCAGCATAAATCAGCGCCTGACGGGCAGCGTTTGTGAGGTGGTCATCACCGCGGATGATGTGGGTCACTTCCATGTCGTGGTCGTCAACAACAACAGCCAGCATGTAGGTTGGGGTGCCGTCAGAACGCAGCAGAACCAGATCGTCGAGGTCTTTGTTAGGGAACTTGATAGTGCCCTGAACTTTGTCTTCGATGATGGTTTCACCTTCAACGGGGGCCTTGAGGCGGATAGCAGGTGCAACGCCTTCCGGAGCTTCGGAAGCGTCGCGGTCACGCCAGCGGCCATCGTAGCGCGGCGGACGGCCTTCAGCCATCGCCTTTTCGCGCATTTCGGTCAGTTCTTCAGGTGTTGCGTAGCAGTAGTAAGCTTTACCAGCTGCAACAAGCGCTTCGGCAACTTCCTTGTGACGTTCAGCGCGGGCAAACTGGGAAATTGGCTCGCCATCCCAGTTCAGGCCCAGCCACTCAAGGCCGTCGATCAGGGCGCCAACAGCCTCGTCCGTAGAACGGGCGCGATCTGTATCTTCAATACGAAGCAGCATTTTGCCGCCGTGGCCCTTGGCATACAGCCAGCTGAACAGCGCTGTACGGGCACCACCAATGTGCAGATAGCCAGTTGGTGATGGGGCAAAGCGGGTGACGATGCTCTTAGTCATGGGAATTAAAACTCTTAGCAATGATCCGTTGAATACGGCGGGAGCCGTTTTCTCACGCGCTGTGTACCATAGAGGATGGTGTGGCCCAAGTGCCAGAATTAAGGAAAGCAAAAGAAGGTGCGCTCATCCTCAAACAAGTCCCAGTTTTGCGCCGGTAAAGTCGCTGCTTTGCCGCAAAGGCACACTGCGGACTTGAACTTGGCAAAACCGCTGCCTTGGCGGGTAGGTTTAAGTGGTGAGGGAGTGCAGGAGCGCATAAGCCGCTGGTGGGCCGAGCTTTGGCGCGATATCGAGGCTGATCTTGATTTCGGGTATGCTCTAGTGTGGAGCTTCCTAGCCTTCATCGCGGGCATAGCGCTTTATTTCGCGCTACCTGCGGAACCGTCACCCCTTGTCGGTCCGACCTTTGTTCTGGCAAGCGCTATTGCTCTCTATCGAGCTGTGAGAGCGATGAGGAAATATGCGATTACGGCAGCACTGCTTATGGCAGCCATCGGTTTTTCAATTGCTGACATGCGGACCGCATTGGTTGATAGGCCGAGACTGGAAAGGGCGTTAACCGCAGACCTTCACGGACGTGTAGCCGAGTTTCAGCAACTGGGCGATGAGGACGGGCGTATAATTCTCAAAATAGATCCAGGACTTTCGCGGCCTGAGTTCTCAAAAGGCTACTTTTTCCGCATCAAACTGCGAAACGTGGGTCGGTCGATTGAAGTTGGTGACGAGATTGCTGTTAAGGCGCGGATTAGTCCACCGCCTGGTGCGATCTATCCGGGTAGCTATGATTTTTCTAAGTATGCCTATTTTGCGGGGATTGGCGGAACGGGCTTCGCTCTCGGTCAGCCCAAACTCATTCAAAAGGCAGCTGGTGGTTCAATAAAGCGGGCAGTGGAAAGAACGCGAACGGCGATTGGTGAGCGGGTTGGTAACCTGATCGAGAATGAAGACCTACGCGCTTTAGCCATCGCACTTCTTAATGGTGATCGGGCAGGGCTGCGCGAAGAGATCAAGCAATCGCTAAGAACAGCTGGACTTGCGCACATCCTAGCAATTTCCGGCCTTCATATGAGCCTGTTTGCTGGTGCAAGTTATTTGCTTCTGTCTCGCGCGCTGGCGATCATCCCTGTGTTCGCACTTGCTGGCTGGGTAACACCTGTAAGCGCTATGGGGGCTATCGCGTTTTCGGCTTTCTATCTCGCAATCTCAGGCGGTGCGGTAGCAACGCAGCGGGCCTACCTTATGGTGCTGGTTGTACTAATCGGCCTTTGTATGGGGCGGCGCACAGCGACTTTGCGAACCTTGGCTTTGGCTGGCTTTGCCATATTGGCACTCAAGCCTGAGCTGCTACTAACACCGGGCTTTCAAATGTCGTTTCTAGCTGTTGCAGGGCTGCTGGCAATCTTCTCCCATGTTTCCGATTGGCAAAGGCAGAGCGAGATAAGCGGCAACTGGAAAAAACGTTTGGGAGCGCTTTATCGGCCTATGTACTGGCTGTTTGCATGTGCCCTAACGGCGCTGGTTGCTGCAGTCGCAACGGGGCCAGTTTCCCTCTACTTCTTTGGCCAGTTATCTCCCCTTGGCGTCGTGGCAAACCTTTTAGCCATGCCTGCCTTTTCGTTTCTAGTCATGCCCTCTGGCGTTTTGGCCCTTGCTTTTATGCCCTTGGGTTTTGAAGCGATCCCGCTAATGGTGATGAAGACAGGGCTGGAGTTGATCCTTAACATTGCAGAGCTGACTGAAAGTTGGACTGGTAACTCAGGCTTCTGGCCAAAGCTACCTAATGTTAGCTACCTGCTTTTTATCATAGCGCTTCTCACCGCATGTGTGTTGCCGCTGAAAGGGAAAGTGCTTGCAGCCCTTCCTGCCGTGGCTGGTGTCGCGGCGATGCTATGGATGCCGCCGCCAGACCTGATGGTTGATTCAAATGCAAATATCGTCGGGTTTTACGATGAACGCGGGAGCTTTAGAGTAACCGCAAAAAGGCGCGGCTACGTGGTGGAGAGCTTTCTCACGAAAATTGGAGTGCCTAAGAGCGCTCTTTCAAAACACAAAGCACCAAGAACTTTCTGTGACAAATCAGGCTGTGTTTTCCAAGTGTTCCCAAAGACAGGCAAAGGAGAGGGCTCACGCGGAGGCTTGGTGCTTGCGATGCCCAAGAAGCTACCGGCGCTTTTGAAAGATTGCGCTAGAGCCAACATCATCGTCACCAAGCTGCAAGCACCTAGAGGATGCCGAGCAGATGTTGTTGTAGACGCCAAGGCGCTAGCAGAACAGGGGAGTTATGCCCTTTGGTTTGGCGAGGACAGCGATGGGCGATTGTTGGTCAAAAAAGAAAAATGGGCCTACGCGCAAACGCGAAGACCCTGGTCGCCAAATCAACTTGATTGGTCGCGCGGATCAATACCGGCGAAATAGCGCAATCATCTTGCCCTGAATACGAACACGATCAGGCCCGAAAATACGGGTTTCATAGGCAGGGTTTGCGGCTTCAAGCGCGATGGACTCGCCCTTTTTACGCAGACGCTTCAAGGTAGCTTCTTCATCATCCACCAGAGCGACAACGATATCACCGGTGTCTGCGCTGTCACCCTGACGGATGAGCACCGTATCACCGTCCAGAATGCCCGCTTCGATCATGGAATCACCACGCACTTCAAGAGCGTAGTGAGAGCCACGGCCAAGCATATCTGCTGGCATTGCAATTGTGTGACTTTGATGCTGGATGGCCTCAATTGGCACACCCGCAGCAATGCGGCCCATTACTGGTATTTCCAGCGTTGGCACTTCATCAGTAGAAGGTACAGGTGCTGGAGCCTGCGGTGCCTTTGAAGAGAGATCACCCTCAATAACTTCCGGCGAAAAGCCTTTTGCAGGTCGTGAAGACGAGCTGGCAGGAGCCGAAGACTCAGGCATTTTCAAAACTTCAAGCGCTCGGGCACGGTTTGGCAGGCGGCGAATAAAGCCGCGCTCTTCCAAGGCAGTGATGAGACGGTGAATGCCAGACTTGGAACGCAGATCAAGCGCTTCCTTCATCTCATCGAAGGAAGGCGGAACACCTTGCTCTCTCAACCGTTCATGAATGAACATCAAGAGTTCATGTTGCTTGCGCGTAAGCATATTGCTCGTTCCCCGTCTTCAAATAGTGCCCGTGATCGTGCTTTGGTACAAAACACGAACATACCCTAGCCGTTCTTATTGTGTTCTGCAACTATTAAAGAACAATTGTGAGGCTGACACTGTTGAATTTAAAGGGGTCTCGGGGCTTAGAACGCCCCTAGTTGAACAATTTCGACAATTTCACCGCGTTTTGCAGGTTCGGCAAACGGTTTGCGAATGATCAAGGCATCTGAACGGGTGAACAAAGCCAGCATTGAGCTATCCTGCTTGCTAAATGGGGTCACGATTAGTGAGCCATCAGCCTTTTCCTCTAGGGTAGCGCGAATGTAGTCCTGCCTGAGGTCGTTAGCTTCCATATCCGCGCCAAGAGTGGCCAGCGTTATGTGACTTTGGGCGTCTTGAGCCCCAGTCAGTTTGCCAAGCATCGGCTGCAGGAAGAGAAGGGAGCACACAAGGCTAGAAACAGGGTTGCCCGGAAGACCCAGCACTTTCATAGGGCCAAGGCTACCTGCCATAAGAGGCTTACCCGGGCGCATAGCGATCCGCCAGAATTCAAGGTTCATTCCTGCATCGCCCAGCACGTCCTTGATAAGGTCATGCTCTCCAACGGAGGCGCCGCCGAGTGTCACAAGAATATCTGCCTTTGCAGCAATGGCCTGCGCTACTTTTTCGCCAATGGCCTGCTGATCGTCAGGGGCAATTCCAAGCATCAGGGTATCTGCGCCGCATGAACGGGCAAGCTCCGCAACACCCACTTGGTTAGAGGCGACGATCTGGTTCGGGCCGGGAATTTTGCCCGGTTCTACGAGCTCATCCCCGTTTGCAAGAATAGCGACAAGCGGCTTCTTGAAGACCGGTAATGCTGCATGGTTCATGGAGGCGGCGAGGGAAAGCTCTCTAAACCCCAGTTTCTGACCGCGAGCAAGAAGGGTATCGTCCTTGGAAAAATCAAGGCCCTTCGGGCGGATGAACTTATCTTTGCTCACCGGTTCATTGGCAAAAAGAGTGTCGCCGTCCCGCGTGGCGTTTTCCTGAATAAGAATTGCATCTGCCCCTTCAGGAACGGGCGCGCCTGTGAAGATCCGCAGCGCTTCGCCAGCTTTCATAGTGCCGGAAAAGGAGCTTCCAGCAGCAATTTCGCCAATGACCTTGATGGGATTTTTCGGGTCCAAAGTATCAGCTGCAACAACAGCATAACCATCCATTGCAGAGGCGGAAAAAGGAGGATGTGTACGGGTGGCCTTGATATCCTCCGCAAGTGTTCTGCCGCCTGCATCTGCAAGAGAAACCAACTCGCTGTCTTTCGTTGCCAAGCCGCCAAGTAGCTGCTCCAGCGCGTGCTCGATGCTAATCAAACCCATGACAAATCCCCCTCAAATTTGTTCAGTTATTTTGTGCCGCTTTCGCCCTCGGCCAAATAGTGGCCGGATTTTCCACCAAGCTTTTCAAGAAGTTTTACATCGGTGATTGTCATCGCCTTATCAACCGCCTTGGCCATGTCGTAGATCGTCAGACAGGCGATAGAAGCTGCTGTAAGAGCTTCCATTTCAACACCAGTTTGGCCGCTCGCCTTTGCTATTGCCTCAACGTGTAAGCCGGGAAGGCCATAATCTGCGGTGAACTCGACGGTGACCTTGGAAAGGGCGAGGGGATGGCAGAGCGGAATAAGCTCATGCGTGCGCTTGGCTGCCATAATGCCTGCGATGCGGGCACAGCCAAGAACATCCCCCTTCTTGGCGTTCCCTTGCATAATCATCTCAAGGGTTTCCCGCGCCATGATAACTTTGCCACCGGCGCGGGCTGTGCGGCTTGTAACCGCTTTTTCAGAAACATCCACCATGTGGGCAGCGCCGGTTTCATCAAGATGGGTGAGATTGGGTGCTGCGCTCATGGTCATTCCTTCAGTATTACTTTGTCAGCAGAGTACGGGTCGCTTGCTCCACGTCTTCCTGCCGCATAAGGCTCTCGCCAATGAGGAAGGTGGAGATGTTGACTGCTTCCATCCGCTTCAGGTCTTCATTGGTGAATAGCCCTGATTCACCTACGATAATTCTATCCTGAGGAATCATAGGGGCAAGTCGTTCACTCGTCTCAAGGCTTGTTTCAAAAGTTTTGAGATTGCGGTTGTTAATGCCAACAAGGCGTGAACGCAGCTTAAGGGCGCGTTCCAGTTCTTCCTCGTTGTGCACTTCGATGAGAACATCCATGCCCAGATCAAATGCAGCAGCTTCCAGATCAGCGGCGAGCTGATCATCAACGGCTGCCATGATAATCAAGATACAGTCGCCGCCCCATGCACGCGCTTCCAGCACCTGATAGGTGTCATACAGGAAGTCTTTGCGCAGAGCTGGCAGGCTGGTCGCTGCCCTTGCTTCGGTCAGATAAACCGGCTTGCCCTGAAAAGACGGTGTGTCGGTAAGAACTGAAAGACAAGCTGCTCCGCCAGCTTCATAAGCTGCAGCAAGGCGCGGCGGGTCAAAGTCAGCGCGGATCAAGCCTTTGGAAGGGCTTGCCTTTTTAACTTCTGCAATAAGCGCGTATTCGCCAGCAGCATGTTTTGCCTCAAGGGCTTTTAGAAAACCACGAGTTGGAGAGGCTTCGCGAATAGCTGCTTCAAGTTCACCAGCGCTGACAACAGCCTTTGCCTTGGCGATTTCTTCGCGCTTGTACGCTTCAATTTTCTTTAAAATGTCGGCCATTATTATCTCAGGCGTTGGATACTTCTACAAGTTTAGCAAGGGTTTGACGCGCTTTGCCGCTGTCGATTGCTTCTGCTGCAATTGCAACGCCTTCTTTAAGGTCGCTTGCTGCATCAGCCACAATCAAAGACGCAGCAGAGTTGATCAGAACGATGTCGCGATAGGCGTTTTTCTCACCGTCAAGAACACGCAGCAGCGCTGCTGCGTTCTCCTTAGGTGTGCCGCCCTTAAGGTCCTCAGAGCGAGCATAAGGCAAGCCAGCATCTTCCGGTGTAATGGTGAACTCTGTGATTTCACCATCCTTTAGCTCCGCAACCATGGTGGAGCCGGTGGTGGTAATTTCATCAAGTCCATCGCTGCCGTGAACGATCCAGACCTTCTCGCTGCCAAGGTTTTGAAGGGTTTTAGCAAGAGGTAGAACCCAGCGGCCATCGAATACACCAGTCATTTGGCGCTTAACGCTGGCAGGGCTTGCAAGAGGGCCAAGCAGATTGAAGATTGTCCGCGTACCAAGCTCCATACGAGCTGGGCCAACAAACTTCATTGCTGAGTGATGGTTGGGCGCGAACATGAAACCGATACCAGCCTCATCAATACAGCGGCTGATAAGTTCAGGGTCGATATCGATGTTGATGCCAAGTTCCACGAGCGCCTCAGAGGAGCCGGACTTGGAAGAGAGGGAGCGATTGCCGTGCTTTGCAACAGGCACGCCGCATGCCGACACCACAAGCGCTGTACACGTGGAAACGTTATAGCTGCCAGAGGCATCGCCGCCCGTACCCACGATATCGATGGCGCGGGCCGGCGCGCGCACGGGGCGCATTTTGGCTCGCATGGTATCAACGGCTGCGGAAATCTCGTCGATGGTCTCACCGCGCACGCGTAGCGCCATCAAAAAGGCTCCGATCTGGGCAGGCGTTGCCTGACCGCTCATGATGATTTCAAAGGCCTGACGGGCTTCGTCTCTACTGAGCGCAGTGCCTTCTGCTACTGCTGCCAGGAGCGGTTTGAGATTACTCACGATCCAAGTCCCCCGATAAATAATGTGATCATAAATGAATCGCCCGCTGGGTTTTAGAAAAAACGCAGCGGGCGAGGAGTTTCAATCAAAGAGCGGGAAGGGAGAGCTTATTGCTCTTCCCGTCCAATGCCGGAGAGCTGTCCCAGAAGGACCTGATTGACGCGTACACCTGCTTCACGCTGGATCTGAGTGGCGTACTGGTTGATCAGAGAGTTCTGAAGCTCGTTAGACATCTGCTTGTTGAGTGCTTCACTCGCAAAGTATACCGGCTCGATCACGTCCTTAACGGAGATCAGCAAGCGGTCAGAGTTGTTACCGTCAACTGCGCCGGAGGTTCCTTTCGGTCCGGTAAATGCAGTTTCGATAGCCGCAGCAGAAAGGACACCGTCCTGAGTGTTGCGGGTGATTGGTTTGGAGGTCTGCATGATTACCGCGTTGTCGCGAGCAATATCAGAAAGAGCCTTGCCGCCTTTAAGTTCTGCAAGAAGCGCTTCGGATTTTTCCTTCAGCAGTTCGGCAGTCTTGTTAGCAGTCCAGTCAGCAACCACTTTGTCGTGTACTTCTTCAAGCGCACGGTCGCGGTCAGCTTCTACTTCGTCAACTTCAAACCAGAGGTAACCAAGACGGCCAACTTCAAGCGGGTCGTTTTCAAGGCCAACGTCGCTTTCAAACACATCGCTCAGGAAGCCTTCTACCTGAGGAATGTCAGCTTTCGCTGCTTCCTTGTCATTGCCGCTCTGGTCGAATGCGACTGTCTTGGTCAAAGAAAGGCCAAGGCGTTCTGCAACTTCAGGAAGGGTGCTGCCGCCAGCGCGTGCATCTTCAATAGTGTCGTACATGTTCTGTACTTCAGATGCTGCGATATCGGTCGCAATTGCCTGACGCAGCTCGTCAGCAACTTCTTCCAGCGGCTTGGTGGAAGCAGGAAGGATGTCCTTCGCAAACAGCACTACGTTAGTGAACTGGCCTTCGACAACATCGCTGGACTTGCCTTTTTCAAGAGCAAATGCTGCTTCTGCGATCTTTGGATCGAGGAAACCGGACTTGCTCATGGTGCCAAGGTCAACGTCTGCTTCAGAAACGCCGCGCTCGCTCATAACTTCTTCAAAGGTCTTGCCGCCAGCAATTGCATCTACAACAGCCTGTGCTTCTTCCTTGGTAGGGAAGGCGAGCTGGAAAATGCGGCGCTGTTCGTCAGTCACGAAGTTGTTCTTGGTGCGCTCGTACTCATCTGCAATTTCGTCTTCAGAAACGTTGGATGGTTCGGCAAGTGTTTCCGGTGTTAGCTCGATGAAGGAAACAGTGCGGTACTCAGGGGCACGGTATGCCTGCTTGGTATCTTCATAAAAAGCTGCAAGCTCTTCCTCAGTCGGCTGAGGAATGTCGCTGAGAACTTCATCGGTCAGCACGATATAATCAAGAACGCGCTGTTCGTTCTGGTGGCGGTAAAATGCCTCCAGAAACGGCTTAGGCATAGAAACGTTGCCAACAAGCGCATCGATCAACTGCTGGCGTTCTGCCTGCTGGCGCTGAAGAACAACAAAGTCGTCTTCGCTGATTCCAACGCTGCGCAGAACCTGCAGAAGCTGGTTACGGTCAAAGCCGCCGCCCAGACCCTGAAACGCAGGGTTTTCCTGAATCGCCTTAATTACAGCTGCATCGGAAGCGCCAAGCTGAAGGGCTGTCGCTTCATCATTAATAGCAGCCTCGGTAATCAGGCTGGAAAGAACCTGGGTAGGAACGCCGAATGCGGCACCCTGTTCCATGGAAATTGGCTGGCCAATGCGGCGCGAAAGGCTATCAAGCTCACGCTGATAAGCCTCTTGAAATTGAAGGGCAGTAATTTCGGTCTTACCAACTTTGGCAACCGAATTGTTGCCTGTACCAAATAGTTCGTTGGAGACACCCCATACAGCGAAGCTCATCACCAGCAAGCCAATGAGAATTTTCGCAGCCCATGATCCAACGCTTTTGCGCAGCGCGTCCAGCATATTTATATCCGTTCTCTTGTTCGTGGCAGGAGGAAAACTCACGCCTTCCTGCTCATGCAAGGCCGACGGATCATAAAGTTCCTTTAGGGCTTGGGCAAGCGTAAGCAGGCGCTAGAAAGTCAGAAAGTTGGTGATCCACAAGGGCTTTTGCGGAAAAATTGTCGTTCTGGTAGAGGCAGGGGCGGGGATCACACCCATCTAAGAAGCCCTCATTGGCAAATTAGGGATTGCGGTGACGAATATTTTTCGGCGGAATTTTTATGATTCCGGGTGCCTTTTTAATCGTGCTTGATTTGAAAAGTTTGCCCTATGCTCTTTAATTTGCTTCTCTTTTTGCCAGAGGTGGTGTTAATGACACCAAGCGTTGCCCGAAAGAAATCGTTGAGTGCGCGAATTTTGCCTTAGTAAGAGGGTAGAAAGCTGAATGAAATTCGGCTAGAACGCCCCAAACTTAAATTTCGAGATCTACGGATACCTATGGAAACCGTTCTAATTGTTATCCACCTGATGGTCGTGCTTGCCCTTGTTGCCCTCGTGCTGCTTCAGCGCTCTGAGGGCGGTGCACTCGGCATCGGCGGTGGTGGCGGTGGTGGCTTCATGTCCAGCCGCGGAACTGCAAACGTTCTCACACGTGGTACCGCGATTCTTGCGGTCGCCTTCTTCGCAACTTCTTTGGGTTTGTCCCTGCTGGCTCGTTACGACGAGCGTCCAGGCTCCTTGATTGATGCAGTTCCAACTGCACCGCAGACTCAGGGTGAAGGCACCGAAGGCGCTGGTAATGGCCTTCTCGACCAGCTTCAGGGTTCTACCGAACCTTCTGGTCCTCAGGTGCCGACTGCACAATAAGCCTGCTTCTTAGCAGGAAACAGCAAGACTTATAGCAACGGCGCTGCGATGCATCGCAGCGTCCGTTGTTGTGCGTTTAACGACAACCCGATTAAAGTGCTTTCTCACGGCACTTTCTAGCAAAAATGGTAGCGATCTATGGCGCGTTACATCTTTATCACAGGCGGTGTAGTTTCTTCTCTTGGTAAGGGGCTTGCATCGGCGGCCCTTGGTGCTGCGCTACAGGCTCGTGGCTACAAAGTTCGCCTGCGCAAGCTTGATCCATATCTCAATGTGGATCCAGGTACCATGAGCCCATATCAGCATGGCGAATGCTATGTGACCGATGATGGCGCCGAAACCGACCTTGACCTTGGTCACTACGAGCGCTTCACCGGTCGCCCTGCAAACAAGCAGGACAACATTACTACCGGCCGTATCTATCAGGAAATCATCGCGAAAGAACGTCGCGGCGACTATCTTGGCGGCACAGTGCAGGTCATCCCGCACGTAACCGATGCTATCAAGAACTTTGTTCTTGAAGGTAACGAAGACTACGATTTCGTCCTCTGCGAGATCGGCGGCACCGTAGGCGATATCGAAGGTCTGCCGTTCTTTGAAGCGATCCGTCAGCTGGGTAACGAGCTGCCACGTGGTCAGGCTGTCTACATTCACCTCACTCTGCTGCCGTACATTCCGAGCGCTGGCGAGATGAAAACCAAGCCGACCCAGCACTCCGTTAAAGAGCTGCGTTCTATCGGTATCCAGCCGGACATCCTCCTTGTTCGCTGTGATCGTAAGATCCCTGAAACCGAGCGTCGCAAGCTGTCTCTGTTCTGTAACGTTCGTGAGCAGGCTGTTATTCCGGCATATGATGCACGTTCTATCTATGAAGTGCCTCTTGCATACCACGCTGAAGGTCTGGACACTCAGGTTCTGGAAGCATTCGGTATCACCGGCGCGCCTGCAGCTGATCTGTCCCGTTGGGTGAAGATCAACGAGATTCTGCAGAACCCAGAGGGTGAAGTCACCATTGCAGTGGTTGGCAAGTACACCGTTCTGAAAGACGCTTATAAGTCTCTCATTGAAGCTCTGGTTCACGGCGGCATCGCAAACAAGGTGAAGGTCAATCTTGAATGGATTGAGTCTGAAGTCTTCGAAAAAGAAGATCCAGCACCATACCTTGAAAACGTAAACGGCATTCTGGTTCCAGGTGGCTTTGGCGAGCGCGGTTCTGAAGGTAAGATCGCAGCAGCTAAATACGCTCGTGAAAACAAGATCCCTTACTTCGGTATCTGCTTCGGTATGCAGATGGCGGTTGTTGAAGCAGCTCGCAACATGGCTGGTATCAAAGACGCCAGCTCTACCGAGTTCGGCCCAACCGACGTTCCTGTTGTTGGTCTGATGACCGAATGGGAAAAAGAGGGCGGCAACAAAGAAACCCGTCGCGCTGATGGCGATCTGGGCGGCACCATGCGTCTTGGCGCATACAACGCTGTTCTGGCTCAGGGTTCCCGCATTGCTGACATCTACGGTTCCACCGAGATTTCCGAGCGTCACCGTCACCGTTACGAAGTGAACATCGGCTTCCGCAAGCAGCTTGAAGATGCTGGTCTGCAGTTTGCTGGTACTTCCCCAGACGGCGTTCTGCCTGAAACGGTAGAAATTGCCGATCACCCATGGTTCATCGGCGTTCAGTACCATCCGGAACTGAAGTCCCGTCCATTTGAACCGCATCCGCTGTTTGCGTCCTTTATCGCAGCAGCGCGTGACTACAGCCGCCTCGTTTAAGGGTAGCTGATACATGGTTCGGGGGAACGATCATGTTGTGTTTGCAGTCGCTTCGTTAGAAGCGGCTGCAGCAATCTGGGAGAAAGCGGGCTTCACACTCACACCGGTGGCAAACCACCCGTGGGGCACGCATAACAGGCTGGTTCAGCTCGACGGTTGGTTTCTTGAGATTTTGGGAATCGGCAATGCCGACCTTATTCAGGAAGCAGGCGAGGGTGAGCTTTCCTTTGGTGCATTCAATCGCGATTTTCTGAAAAAGCGCGAGGGCGGCTCTATGCTGGTACTTGATTCCGTTTCGGCGGAAGAAGATCGTATCGCTTACGAGCAGGCTGGGCTGAAACCATTTGCTCCGTTTTCTTTTGAGCGTATCGCAAAGGCTCCTGACGGTAGTGAGAAGAAGGTCGCCTTCGATCTTACGATCACCGCGGATCCGCTTTCCAGCGATAGTGCTTACTTCACTTGCCATAACAAATATCCTGAAAACTTCTGGAAGGAAGAATTCCAGAAGCACCAGAACACTGCGAAGGCTCTGTCCTCGGTCATTCTGGTTGCGGATAATCCGGCAGATCACCATGAGTTTTTGCGGAGCTTCATTGGTACGCGTGAAGCACGGCTGAGCTCACTCGGTCTGGATATTCCAACGGCACGCGGCTCGATCATCGTTCGTAGCCCGAGCGCTTTTGAGGCAATCTACGGCGTGAAGGCACCTGTAGGTGATGCTGGTTTGAAGATCGCCGCTGTGAGCGTGGAAGTTGATTCTATTCAGATGTTCAAGAACTGCGTGATCAGCCTTGGTGGTAAGGACCACAATGGCTTCCACGTTGTTGAAGCAGACGAAATGGGCGGTCTGGCACTTATCGCAACGCACTAACGTGCCGACTGCGAGATGACTTGCCGACGGACTTTTTTCCTCAAGCTTTCCTTTTTTGACAATAGGCGGGGCTCTTGCTCCGCCTTTATTGTTTTGGAGCATGCTTAGAGGAGGGCACTGATGCGAAACCGTAACTGCGCGTTGATGGCGAGCGCTGCCCTTCTAATTTCCTGCCAATTCGCGTCCGCATGGCCTGCGCGAAATACTCAGCCTCTCAATTTCAGAACTGGACCGGGAACCGGCTATCATGCCGTTCTCGTGATTCCCTATGGGCAGTATCTAGAGGTGAGAGGGTGCGAAGCATGGTGCCTTGTAACCTATGCAGGCCGCGATGGCTGGGTTAGCTCAAATTATATTGCGCCGTTGGAAGGTGGCCCTCCGCCAATTGTGACAGCACCACCAGTTACGCGCCCGCCATATTGGGGCATTCCAGTATTCAAGCGACGCATGCCTGTTGAACAGCAAATTCCTCCCGCAGGTATTCCGCGGGAGGATGTCAGTTTCTGGCAGCGCATGAAACGCACCTTTGACTGGTGATCTTTCCCCTAAGTGATCACCGCATCAGCTGTATCGGTAACGACTTTTAGCGCGTCTGATCCCTCACCAAACTGGTTATAAGCATCGCTGTTTTCGCCGTTGCTTGAACCCTCAGATGAACCTGCTCCATCACCTTCAGGTCTTGGTTCTTCGCCGGGTTCCTCTTGCGATTCCTGACCGAGCAATGCCCCTAGGTCTTCGGTGGGTTGTTGGCCATAGTCAGACAGCAACTCTCCTAGTGGCGGCGTATCTCCTTCGGGGCTGGAAGGCTGCGGGTTATTGTCTCCGCCGGTAAGTCGCACAAGTGCGGAGCTCAGATCTCCCTCTGGTACGCTTTGGGAGGAAAATGCTGCTATCAGCTGCTCCGGGCTACCACCGCCTTCGGTGTGTTGATTGTGTGAATCCCCAGAGCCTTCATCGCTACCGCCTGAGCCACCGTCGCCATCGCCATCGCCATCGCCGTCG
>NZ_SMMA01000016.1 GCF_009711345.1 Pseudovibrio flavus | reverse complement strand
GGGTCGGTAGCTCAGGTGGTTAGAGCGCACGCCTGATAAGCGTGAGGTCGGAGGTTCAAGTCCTCCTCGACCCACCATTCATTTGGATGGTTCCCACAGCTTGGCTCGATTTACAGATAATGGGGCCTTAGCTCAGCTGGGAGAGCGCCTGATTTGCATTCAGGAGGTCAGGAGTTCGATCCTCCTAGGCTCCACCATCTCGCTTCGCTCGATAGTGAAGCCTAGGCTTTTTAGCTTGTCGTGTTCCTTTGGAACAACGACGTAGGGCTCCACCATTTGATGCGGCGACTAAATCCATAAAGAAGAAAGACGTATGTTTTGCCTTAGTTGAGAGACTGGGGCGTGTTCTGTGACATTTTGAAGAGAAGACATAACGGGCCGCTTGGGGCGCCAGGACAACTTAGGTTGTTTGTTCCAAGTGACAAAGCTAGCCAGTTATCGAGGG
>NZ_SMMA01000048.1 GCF_009711345.1 Pseudovibrio flavus | reverse complement strand
AGAGAGGTTTTCCAAAAACTACGAGGATACACTCGTACAAAACCTAACCCAACGACACACCTATAAACCAAACCAAACCAACAAAAACCGCAGAAAACCGCCAAAAATCCAAACTATTAACAAATCAAGAATTTCAACAGGCCGATCTGTGAGGTAAATCACAGGTCCAGAACTATTTCTCCATCAGCCTCTTTCGCTCGTGAACAACAGGTGATGAGTCGATGCTCCCTCTCCTTATTGGACAGAACGAGATCACGGTGTTCGACTGAACCTTCCAGATAGGATGCGGAACAAACCCCACAAATGCCATCGGAACACTTGGTGGGAATGTGAATACCCGCAGACTGAAGAGCATCGGATAGACTTTGATCTTCTGCGACCTGAATGGCATTGCCGGATTTAGCTAGCTTCACGGTAAAGCTGTGGTTCTCATAGGCGCCTTGCTCTGGAACCTTGAAATACTCACGATGCACCTGCTCTTCAGGCCACCCTGCATGCTCGGCTTCATCAAGCACTGCCTGCATGAAGTTTTCCGGACCGCACGTATAGAGATGGGCATCCTTTTGCGGATTTGCAAGGATTGCCGTCAAATCCGCCCGAGAACCCTCTTCCGAAACGTGGATGTGGACCTTATCCGCCCACGGTGCAACTGCCAGCTCATCAAGGAACCCGGCAGTACTACGAGAACGCATTGAATAGTGAAGCGCAAACGACTTACCCAGAACATGTAGACGGTGAGCCATGGCAATCATCGGCGTGATGCCGATACCGCCGCCCATGAGGTAAACGAAGGAAGCCTCTTCATTAAGAGGAAAGTGATTGACCGGCTTAGAGATAAAAATGCGCCGTCCTTCATTGAAGACACGGTGCATGAGCTTGGACCCGCCGCGCCCTTCATCCTCTTTCAATACGCCAAGCACATATTTCGAGTGATCAGCCGGATCGCCCGCCAGCGAGTACTGCCGCAAGAACTCCGGCGCGACAACCACATCCACATGTGCACCTGCTGCGAATGGTGGCAGAACACCATCTTCCGCAACAAGCTCATAACGAGCTACGCCCTCTGCCTGATAGTCCACCTTGGCAATCTTGGCCTTGATGACAGGACTTTCTTCCGAGCTGACACTATATGACGGCACAAGGGTATCACCCTCGCCAGCCTCCAAACGCCTTTTATGCTCACCAGCCGAAATGAGAGACTGGTAGGCTTTAATGCCCGCCTCTCTATCCATCATATAAGGGAACGGATAAGGATGTGGCGCCAAGTCAGCAGGGTAAACGGCGAGCGTCTGATCCTCATATTTAAGGTCCAGATCTTTTTGCAGACCGCGAGCATTGCTCTGTGCTGCAGGAATGTAATGCCCCTCACCACTGGCTTCCAAATCCCACCACCACTTTTTGACCGGATTGATGGAACCGTTGCCCAGCATATCATCCAGCTTCGCCAACATTGGCGCAGCGGATGGCATTGTCATAGCAGCCCACCGGAATGGGGCTTCGGAGAAAATACCCTCCAAGTTCCACGGACAGGTCTTCATACAGCGCCCGCACAAAGAGCCCGCAGGCTGAGCGACGCGATAGCGGGCACATTTTTCTGAATCCGACTTCCAGATTTCATAGCCGTTAAACATCAGCTTCGGGCCAGCGGTAATCGCACCGGACGGACACTCGCGGGCACACTTGTTACAGCTCTCGCAAAAACGCTGCAGCCCGAAGTCAATCGGTTTGTCATAGGTAAACGGCATGTCGGTGGTAACAACGCCGGACTTGAGGCGCGGCCCCAGATAAGGATTGAGGATCACCTCACCGATGCGGCTAACCTCACCCAGCCCTGACAACAACAGAAGCGGCGGCTGCAAAACCTCACCATCGACGGCAGAGTGGCAGCGGGCCGAATATCCCAAGCGGCGGATTTGTTCTGCAACAATGCTGCCTAGAATAGAGGTGCGCAGATAAGCTCGCATGGACTGGGCACCGGAAATCCAGTCATCACCGCTGGCGCCCTCCATCGTCTCATGCCCCTGATCCACCAGAATGGAAATAGCGTTACTGTGATACGGCTCGATTTCCTCGCCGCGCGCATCGTGGGAATAGTAGGCCCACTCTGGGCAGCGGGACAGGCCAACGGCATCCGCCCCTAGGTGATAAAGCGCGGCTTTAATATTGTCGGCGTTCATCTGCGGATCGGTTGCCGATGGATCAACGGTTTCAGCCGCCTCCCCATCCTGCAGCAGGATCATCGCCGCCAGAACACGGCGCGCACAAAAGCCCATCGGGTTTTTGGCAAGGAAGGCACCGTTCTTAGCTGAGTCTTGGAGAGACTTACCCATATCGCCAAAAAGAGCGCGGGCAAACATATCTGTACGCTTGGGAACCCGGGGAACACGTGGCTCATCAATAAAGGTTGTCGGCTCGTCTATACGTTTGAGCTTTTCAAACGGAAACGCTCCAAGATGGTAAGGGCGCTTTTCAAACGGTTTGGCCTGAAACGCACTTTTGAAAGTACCCATACCCAACTGCCACGCAGGCCCGTGAGACCCCCATGTATCGATAAGGGAGCGCGGCGCAAGCGGCTTGTCCTCGGCAAACTCCAGCGTTGTTGTGACTGCAGCCAATGTAAAGCGAGAGCCAATGTAAGGATGGGAAAGCGTTCCATCTGGCAGCACTTCGGCCATACCGGCACTAACAGCCAAGCGGCCTAGATCAATATCGCTCGATGTAGGCGTGTGAGCCCGCGCCTCAACGCCAAGCAAACGAAGATAATTTGCCATAACGACCGCCGCTTCGGACACACGGATTGCGGAGCGTTGATCGTTGGTGCCAGCAATCCACTCGCCGCCGCGCTCATCTACCTCCGGCTCGCGGGGGTGCTCGATCATAAAGACAAGAGCATGGGTATGGTGATCCATCGATCCCAGCTCTTTCTCTGCGCAGTCGCGCACATCCGCCATAATGACATCAATGCCAACGGCCAGCGTTTTGGGCTGGAAACTTTTGAGGTCTTCAGCAAGGCGATCAAGATCAGGATTGCGCAGGCTCTCGGAAAGATGGTGCTCGCTGGCAAGCTTACATGTACCCATCAAGGTCGCATCAAAGAAGTAGCCCGCCGCCTTTAGGTGATTGGCGCGCTCCTTCAAACTCTCAGGAATTACGGAGGGCTTGGCGTTGTGCACGCCGTCACGCACAGCATCAAGAACTGCACCAAATGAGGCCATCGCATTGGACAGGCTGAACTTCTGGTCAGGCTTGGAGTAGGAAAGCCGTTCCATCTCAGGAATTTTGGTGAAATCAACCGGCGCATCCGAGCGCTTCAAGCGCTCCGTCGGATACGGCCCCAAATGGACAGGACGGTTCCGGTAAGAAAACAGACGCATTTACTCCCCCCAAATCACACTGACCACAGCGTCATTAAGCGTTTAAAGGGGCTTTGGAAAATATTGAAGCAAAAATTTGGATTAAAACGAAAGATAAAGACCTAACGATGCGTAATTTTGAAAGATACTACCAAGAGCACTATTCCAGCACCCCTGAGCACACACCCTGCAAGACCAAACGCTCATGAAGGCGAATTACTTCTTCCACGGAAAGACGTCCGCCCTCACGGTACCAGAAGCAAACACCGGTTAGCATGGCAAGAATGGCAAACGCGGTCACTTCAAGGTCCATGTCAGGAAAGAGCCCCTGCTCCACCCCATCCTTCAAAATATCCTGCAAGTTCTTCTCGTAGGATCTACGTCTGGCAACAACCTGCTCTCGAGCGGTATCTCTTAAGGCCCGCAGTTCCATATTCGCAATGAAAACATCACTGCGCCGTTCAACGTGATAGCGAATGTGAAAAGCCACGAAAGCGGCAAGCTGGGTTACCGGCGTATCGCCTTTTTCGTCCAGCGCCTGCCAAGCCGCGATCAGCGCATCCATATGTTCGCTCATCAAGTCGGCAAGCAACTGGTCTTTACTATCGATGTACCGGTAGATCGACCCCGCCTGAAGTCCGACCTCTGCCGCAAGCTGGCGCAGTGTCATTGCCTCAAAGCCGTGATCAACAATTAGCCGCTTGGCCGCTGCCACAATAGCTTTTTGCGTATCTACGCCTACAGAACCTTTTGTGCGCGCCAATTTTGCCACCCGACGCGCACCCTGCGCGCCCCTCAATCAATAGTCGAACCGTGATTGCATCCTAGCAAAGTTGATGTTAGTAATCAAACGTACGTTTGTTTTATTGATGCATTTCACGCATTCCGGTGTCTGGGAGCACTGGCTAGGGAGAGCACACATGTTTTCGTCCAGCATGAACTTCGGCCTCGGCGAAGAGATCGATGCCATTCGCGAGACCGTCTATAAATGGGCGCAGGAAAACCTTGCACCGCGCGCCGCTGAGATCGATGCCAGCAACACTTTCACGCCCGACCTTTGGCCTCAGCTGGGAGAGCTGGGCCTTTTGGGAATTACGGCTGACCCTGAATACGGCGGAAGTGGCCTTGGCTACCTTGCCCACGTTATCGCGGTTGAAGAAATCTCCCGCGCATCTGCTTCCATCGGCTTGTCCTACGGCGCGCACTCTAACCTTTGCGTGAACCAGATCAACCGCCACGGCACGCCAGAGCAGAAGGCAAAGTATCTGCCTAAACTCTGCTCCGGTGAGCATATTGGCGCGCTGGCTATGTCTGAACCAGGCTCCGGTTCCGATGTTGTGTCCATGAAGCTTCGCGCCGAAAAGCGCGGTGACCACTATGTGCTGAACGGCAACAAAATGTGGATCACAAACGGTCCAGATGCCAACACCCTCGTTGTTTACGCCAAGACCGATCCGCAGGCAGGCCCAAAGGGCATTACCGCCTTCATCATTGAAAAGGGTATGGCGGGCTTCAGCACTGCTCAGAAACTCGACAAGCTGGGCATGCGCGGCTCCAACACCTGTGAGCTGGTTTTCGAAGACTGCGAAGTACCGGAAGAAAACGTTCTCGGTCAAGTTGGCGGCGGGGTGCGCGTTCTTATGTCTGGCCTTGACTATGAGCGCGTCGTTCTTTCCGGCGGTCCACTAGGCATTATGGCAGCGGCAATGGATGTTGTGGTGCCTTACGTGCATGAGCGCAAACAGTTTGGCCAGCCGATTGGCGAGTTCCAGCTGATGCAGGGCAAACTGGCGGATATGTACACCACCATGAACGCCTGCCGCTCCTACGTCTATGCGGTAGCCAATGCATGTGACCGCGGCGAAACCACCCGTAAAGATTCCGCTGGCTGCATTCTTTATTCCGCAGAAAAGGCAACCCAGCTCGCACTGGAAGCACTCCAGACCCTTGGTGGCAATGGTTACATCAACGAGTACCCAACCGGTCGCCTAGTACGCGATGCAAAGCTCTATGAAATCGGCGCAGGCACCTCTGAAATTCGCCGCATGCTCATTGGCCGCGAACTCTTCAAGGAAACTGCATAATGACTGTGCTGACCTCCAAGCTTTCTGCTCGTTCGCAAAGTTTCCAGTCTAACCGGCAGGCGCACCTAGAGGCGTTAGAGACCATTCGTGAAGCAAGTGACATTGCTCTTGGCGGAGGCGGCGCAGCTGCGCGTGATCGTCATGTGTCACGCGGTAAAATTCTGCCACGTGAGCGTGTTGCCCGCCTTCTCGACAATGGCTCTCCGTTCTTGGAGGTCGGCCAGTTCGCTGCTCACGAACTGTATGACGGCGCATCGCCAAGTGCTGGCGTTATTGCTGGTGTTGGCCGCGTTGAAGGCCGCGATTGTATGATCGTGGCCAACGACGCCACCGTTAAGGGCGGCACTTACTTTCCAATGACGGTGAAAAAGCACCTTCGGGCGCAGGAAATCGCCGAACAGAACAACCTGCCTTGCGTTTACCTCGTGGATTCCGGCGGCGCGAACCTACCGCAGCAGGACGAGGTATTCCCTGACCGCGACCACTTTGGCCGCATCTTCTTCAATCAGGCGAACATGTCCGCCAAGGGCATTTCCCAGATTGCCGTGGTGATGGGCTCTTGCACAGCAGGCGGTGCGTATGTTCCTGCAATGTGCGATGAATCCATCATTGTAAAAGAACAAGGCACCATCTTCCTTGCTGGCCCTCCACTAGTGAAAGCTGCAACGGGTGAAGTTGTTTCGGCTGAGGACCTAGGCGGCGGTGATGTTCATACCCGCCTTTCCGGCGTGGCAGACCACCTTGCAAATGACGATGCGCACGCGTTGGCTCTTGCCCGCCGCGCTATTGCCAACCTCAACCGCAAGAAGCCGCAGCAGCTTGACCTGCAAACGCCGGAAGATCCGCTTTACGACCCTGAAGAAATTCTCGGCGTTGTACCGGCGGACCTGAAAACCCCATACGACGTGCGCGAAGTCATCGCCCGTGTGGTGGACGGTTCTCGTTTCGATGAGTTTAAAGCCCGCTACGGTACCACACTCGTCACCGGCTTTGCTCATATCCACGGTATGCCTGTGGGCATCATCGCGAACAACGGTATCTTGTTCTCGGAAGCAGCCCTTAAAGGCGCGCACTTCGTTGAACTGTGCTGCCAGCGCAAAATCCCGCTTGTGTTTTTGCAGAACATCACCGGCTTCATGGTCGGCCAGAAGTACGAAGCAGGCGGCATTGCAAAAGACGGCGCAAAGCTTGTAACCGCCGTTGCCTGCGCAAAGGTTCCAAAAATCACCATGCTGATCGGCGGCTCGTTTGGCGCTGGCAACTACGGCATGTGTGGCCGTGCATACTCTCCGCGCTTCCTCTGGACATGGCCAAACTCCCGCATTTCCGTAATGGGCGGCCCTCAAGCGGCTGGCGTTCTGGCAACCGTGCGCCGCGAAGGCATTGAGCGCAAAGGCGGCTCATGGAGTGAAGAGGAAGAGACAGTATTCAAGCAGCCGGTCATCGACCAGTTCGAGGCGCAAGGCCATCCCCTCTATGCTTCAGCCCGCCTGTGGGATGATGGGATTGTAGACCCGCGCAAGACACGGCAAATCCTCGCGCTATCACTCTCGGCAAGCCTGAACGCGCCTATCGAGGATACCCCCTTCGGCATCTTCCGCATGTAAGGGGCCACGAATGTCGATTTGGAATGATGAAGTGATCGATTGGTACGTCGAAAATTTCGGCGACGATGTTTCCAACCAAACGGTCATCGACAATGCCCCGCTACCCGAAACCGCTGATGTTCTCGATATCGGCTGCGGCAACGGTTATGCGCTGCGCCTTGCCTCAAGCAAGGTGAAGGAAGGAACGCTGGTAGGCGTAGAACCGTTTGAGCGGATGCTCGACCATGCCCGCGCTGCCAGCCACGGACACCCTGCCGATGATCGCATTATCTATGCTCGCGGTTCGGCTGAGGACCTGCCTTTCGAGGATGACAAATTTGATGTGGTGATGAGCCTCAATGCCGTTCACCACTGGGCCGACCTTTCCAAAGGCTTTGCAGAAGCCTTTCGCACCTTGAAGGTCGGCGGACAGCTCATAGTGGGCGGCGATGTTTTCGACGTGAACATCGCGCCTGATAGTCAGGATTACACAGAAGTGCTGAAGGCCGCTGGCTTTGAAGAGATTGCCTCAAAGCAGCTGAAAGACAGCGTCTTCTTTATCACGACTGCACGGAAAGGGCCTTAACGTGTTCAGCAAAATTCTTATCGCCAACCGTGGCGAAATTGCATGCCGCATTATCCGCTCCGCCCGCGCTTCGGGCATCAAAACCATTGCGGTCTATTCTGATGCAGATGCTGGCGCTCTGCACGTTGAAATGGCGGATGAAGCCTACAACATCGGCCCTGCACCTGTTGCAGAAAGCTACCTGAAGATTGATCGCATCGTTGAAGTCGCCCTCCAAAGCGGCGCCGAGGCGATCCACCCCGGTTATGGCTTCCTCTCTGAAAATCCGGAGTTCGTGGAGGCTATCACTGCAGCAGGCCTCACCTTCATTGGCCCGCCCGCCAGTGCTATTCGCGCTATGGGCCTAAAGGACGCTGCAAAGAAGCTGATGGAAAGTTCCGGCGTTCCAGTGGTGCCGGGCTATCACGGCGAAAATCAGGACGCTGCGTTCTTGAAAGAACAGGCAGACCAGATCGGCTACCCTGTCCTCATCAAGGCCCGCGCAGGCGGCGGCGGTAAAGGCATGCGCCGTGTTGACGAACCAGCTTCCTTCCTCGCCGCCCTTGAAGGCGCCCAGCGTGAAGGCGCTTCCAGCTTCGGCGATGATGCGGTTCTGATTGAAAAGTACATTTCCTCCCCGCGCCACATCGAGGTACAGGTCTTCGCAGACAGCCACGGCAATGCGGTCCATCTTTTCGAGCGCGATTGCTCGCTTCAGCGTCGCCACCAGAAGGTGATCGAAGAAGCGCCAGCACCGGGCATGAGCGAGGAAATGCGCGCAGCCATGGGTGATGCTGCTGTGAAAGCTGCCCTCGCCGTTGGTTATCAGGGCGCAGGTACGGTTGAGTTCATCGTTGATGGTTCAGATGGTCTCAGACCAGATCGCTTCTGGTTCATGGAGATGAATACCCGCTTGCAGGTGGAGCATCCGGTAACCGAAGCCATTACAGGGGAAGACCTTGTTTCATGGCAGTTCTCCGTTGCCTCCAGCAAACCACTGCCAAAACGGCAAGATGAACTCACCATCAAGGGCCATTCCTTTGAAGCGCGTGTTTATGCAGAAGATGCCGAGGCAGGCTTCCTGCCAGCAACCGGCACCTTGAGCAAACTCAAGCTTCCAAAGAACTTCGCCCGCGTTGATACAGGTGTGCGAGCTGGTGACACCATCACCCCGTTCTATGACCCAATGATCGCAAAGGTGATCGTTCACGCCGAAGATCGTGAGCAGGCTCTCATCAAACTCACCACAGCGCTTGAGAAGAGCTACGCGGCAGGAACCATTACCAACATTCCGTTCTTGCACCGCCTTGTCCAACAACCAGACTTTGTCGCGGGAAATATGGACACCCTTCTGATCGACCGCGAGATCGACAGCCTGTGTGCCCCTACTCCGCCGTCCAGCATGGTCATCGCCATTGCCGCGCTTGTTGACCTTGGTTTTGCACGCAAAGCACCGGCAAGCACAGACCCTTGGGATACCCTCGCCAACTGGCGCAGCTGGGATGAAGCCCGTCAGTTTTCCAAGCTCGCCTTCAAGGGCGTGGCAACCACAGCTGCAGTCTCTTCAAAAGACAATAACACCGTGACCGTGACCCTGCCTGAAGAGGAACTAACCATGCAGATTATCAAAGCCGACGAAACTGCTTTGAAGGTCCTTGCGAATGGTAAAACCAGCATCTGGCGCTATGTGGAAGACGCCGGAGCTATCACGGTCTATGCAGCAGGCCAGAATTGGCGCATTGAAAAGAACGACCCTCTTCGCAGCGAGGAAGAAGGCAGCGCCGCTGGCAACGCTATCTTTGCTCCAATGCCGGGTCAGGTAAGAGCCATCAACTGCGCTGTTGGCGATGAGGTCGCAGAAGGCGATACACTCATCATCACAGAAGCCATGAAGATGGAGCACAGCTTAACGGCCCCGCGTAGCGGTGTAGTGTCGGAGCTGCTGGCAACCATTGGCGACCAGATCGAAGAAGGTGCTCTCCTGCTTTCCTTGGAAGAGGCTTGATGCATGCTTCCTAGAAAAGACAGCTACGAGGAAATTTGCGAGGCCTTCGAGTGGCAAATACCCGAGCATTTCAACATCGGCACCGATATCTGCGATAAATGGGCGGATATTGAGCCGGATCGTGAAGCGCTGGTGTTTGTGCGAGAAGATGAACCGACAGACACCTACAGCTTTGGTCAGCTAAAGGCGCTATCAAACCGCCTTGCCAATTACCTGACTTCTAACGGCGTTGAGCAAGGAGACCGTATCGGCATCCTACTGCCTCAAGCCCCGCAAACGCTTACTGGACATATCGCGGCCCACAAAATGGGCGCGATCTCCATTCCTCTATTTGCCCTGTTTGGCGAGGAGGCGCTCCACTACCGCCTCGAGAACTCAGGCGCGCGGGTACTCATCACCAATGATGATGGCGCACGCAAACTGGAACAACTGCGCGACAAGCTTCCTGACCTTCAGCTCATCATAAATATCGATGGCGGCAGCTTCGGCTGTGTTTCCTTTGATGAAGCCATTAGCGAGCAATCAGAGAACTTTGAGCCGGTAAACACCAAGGCAGATCATCCTGCTCTGATCATCTACACTTCCGGTACAACCGGTCAGCCTAAAGGGGCTCTGCACGCCCACCGCACGCTGCTAGGTCATCTACCGGGTGTAGAGCTACCGCATAACATGTTCCCGCAGGAGGGCGACCGGTTCTGGACCCCTGCCGATTGGGCATGGATTGGCGGCTTGCTGGATGTTCTCTTTCCCTCCCTTCACCACGGCATTCCGGTTGTTGCGTGCCGCTTCAAGAAGTTTACCGGAGAGGCTGCCTTTAAGCTGCTGGCGGAGCAGAAAATCCGCAATGCCTTCATTCCGCCAACCGCGCTTAAACTGATGCGGCAGGTGGAAGAACCGCAGACCCGTTGGGACTATCGCCTGCGCTCTATCGGCAGTGGTGGTGAAACCTTGGGGGCGGAACTGCTTGACTGGGGCCGCAAAACCTTTGGTCTCACCATCAACGAGTTCTACGGCCAGACGGAATGTAATCTGTGCGTTGCCACCAATGCGGACATGATGGGCTCACGTGGCGGTTACATGGGTAAAGCGGTGCCGGGCTTTCAGGTTGATATCGTCGATGACACGGGCATTCCGGTTTCCAATGGAACGCTTGGAAACATAGGCATCAAAAAGCCGGTGCCGGATATGTTCCTTGAATACTGGAAGAACCCAGAAGCAACCGCCAAAAAATACTGCGGCGATTATCTCATGACTGGCGACCAAGGCATCAAAGAGGATGATGGCTGGATTCGTTTCGTCGGCCGCGACGATGATGTCATTACCTCGGCGGGATACCGCATTGGCCCCGGAGAGATCGAAGACTTCCTGCTCAAGCATGATGCCGTGGCCATGGCTGGCGTTATCGGCAAGCCGGACAAGGTGCGTACGGAGATCGTCAAAGCCTATGTGGTGCTGAAAGAGGCGGTGGAGCCATCCGTTCAGCTCGCAGAGGAACTGGCGCAGTTCGTCAAGACGGGCTTGGCAGCACACGAATACCCGCGCGAGGTCGAGTTCGTGGATGCGCTGCCAATGACCACCACCGGAAAAGTAATCCGTAGGGAGCTTCGTGAGCAGGCTAAAAGGGAGCTGGGAGACACGTGAGCAAGCATCTAACGATTTTCGAAATGGGGCCTCGGGACGGACTTCAGAACGAAAAGGTCCATATTCCTACCGCAGACAAGATCGCTCTTGTGAACCTGCTCACAGATGCTGGCTTTCAAAAGATTGAAACAGCCAGTTTTGTATCCCCCAAATGGGTGCCGCAAATGGCTGACGGGGCAGATGTACTTGCGGGCATCTCACGAAAGCCGGGTACCAAGTACACAGCGCTCACCCCTAACATGAAGGGCTACGAGCGCGCCAAAACCGCAAACGCTGATGAAGTGGCAATCTTCGGCTCGGCTTCTGAAGGCTTTTCTCAGGCAAACATCAACTGCTCGATCGCAGAGAGCATTGACCGCTTCAAACCAATCGTTGAAGCAGCAAAGGTTGATGGCATTCCTGTTCGTGGTTACGTCTCGTGCATTATCGCCTGCCCTTATGATGGCCCGACCGATCCGGAGCAAGTTATCGCCACCAGCCAGATGCTGCTGGATCTCGGCTGCTATGAGGTCTCGCTGGGTGACACCATTGGGGCAGGAACGCCGGAGAACACGAAACGTCTGCTGGACGCCATGACCAAAGTCATTCCTGCGGACAAGCTGGCGGGCCACTTCCATGACACCCATAACACCGCTCTTGCCAACATCGAAACGGCAATCAGCTACGGCGTCACCACGTTTGATGCTGCCGTTGGCGGCTTGGGCGGCTGCCCATACGCACCGGGCGCAAAGGGTAACGTCAACACGCTGGAAGTCGCCCAGTTGGCAGAGCGCCTCGGCTTTGAAACCGGCCTTGAACTTGCCAAAGTGGAAGAAGCACAGAAATTTATTCTCGACCTGAAACAGGTACTTGCATGACCTACGAAACAATCCAAGTAGAACGCAGCGCCAACGGTATCACCACTATCACGCTGAACCGCCCTGAAAAGCACAATGCAATGAACGCATTGATGATGGACGAGTTGTGCAACGCTGCCGAAACGCTCGATCAAGATGACAAAACCCGCGTTGTTATTCTGGCAGCCTCGGGCGAGACCTTCTGTGCAGGCGGAGACCTGCGCTGGATGCAGGCGCAGGCTGAAGAAGACCGCAATGGCAAAATGAAAGAAGCCAGCCGCCTTGCAGGAATGCTGAAGCGACTGGATGCAATGAAAAAGCCGCTCATTGCCCGCGTTCACGGCAACGCTTTTGGCGGCGGCATCGGCCTTTTGAGTGTTTGCGATATCGTCGTGGCATCAAGCGGTTTGAAGTTCGCTCTTACCGAAACGCGCCTTGGGCTTATTCCAGCAACCATCGGACCTTATGTCGTGCGCCGTATGGGCGAAGGCAAAGCCCGTCAGGTCTTCATGAACGCGAAAGTCTTCGACACAGAGCGCGCCCATGACCTTGGCCTTGTTTCCATCGTTGCTGATCCGCAAGCTCTGGAACACGCCGTTCTGGCTGAAGCGAAAGCCTTCTTCGCCTGCGCACCGGGCGCTGTTGCTGATGCCAAAGCTCTTTGCCAACACCTTGCGCGAACGCAGCCTGAAGGCCAGATCGAGCACAGCATCAATATGCTGGCAGATAGATGGGAAAGCGAAGAAGCGCAAAATGGAATCTCTGCGTTCTTTGGCAAAAGAAAACCGGATTGGCAGCTATAACGCGTGTATCCCATAAAAATACAGCTCTATCCGGCTTAAGTCAGCCGAAATGCCTTCTTCAGAAAAGCACTTCAAATTCACAGAATGATGCAGTAAAAGGCTCCTGTTTTTAAGGGGCGGCGCTCTCGGCACCATTTAAAATGGTATAGCACGCCTTGCCCCTTTTCCCTTTTCTACGGCTCTGTTAGGTATGGCCGATACATATCTGGTAATTCGGTTCCTAAGTGGCTTCTTCCCAACTCACCCTTCATACGCTGTTCTTTATAGGTGCTGTTGTTCTACTCAACGCCATTGGCGCAGGGTTGATAATTCCCGTCACACCAGAATTGGTTGCAACGCTAGCGCATTCCAACATTTCTGATGCCGCAGCTTGGGGCGGGTATATCGCCGCAATCTACGCCGTCATGCAGTTTCTGTTCGGGCCTGCCATGGGTGCACTGTCAGACCGCTGGGGCCGACGACCCATCCTGCTGATCTCACTAGCAATTCTCGCTCTGGATTATCTGGTGATGACGTTCGCGCAGAGCCTATGGGTGCTGTTTACGGGGCGCCTGCTTGCCGGTATCGCCAGCGCTACCTACGCAACGGCCTATGCAAGCATCTCGGATATTTCGCAGAACGGACAAAGAGCGACACGCTTTGGTATGGTTGGCGCGCTGATTGGATTAGGCTTCGTTATCGGGCCTGCCATCGGCGGTTTACTGGCGACATTCGGCCTGCGCGTACCGTTCTACATCGCCGCTGTCCTCCTAAGCCTCACACTCACTTACGGCCTGTTCTACCTGCCGGAGACATTAGCAAAAGAAAATAGACGGCCTATTGAATGGAAGAGAGCAAACCCCATAGGTGCGGCCGCCCAAGTACTTAAAACGCCAGTGCTTCACTGGTTTTTTGGCGCCTTGATCCTCTTCCACTTTGCAAACTTCGTTTATCCAGCCGTTTGGCCGTACTTCACTATCGAAGCGCTGAACTGGACTACAACGCAGGTGGGCCTATCCCTGGCAATTGTCGGCATTGGCTTTTCTGGCGTAAAAGGCGGCTTGATCCGGTGGGCCGTGCCTCGTCATGGTGAGGCGAAAACTGCACTGTTTGGCTTTGCTTTCGGCATCGTAGCCATGATTGGTTTTGCCTTTGCCTCGACCACTCTTTCTGTCGTCGTGCTGCTTCCGCTGTCTGCGCTTGGCGCTCTCATCCCGCCATCCATTACGGCGCTGATGTGCAACCTCGTGCCAGATGACAGACAAGGTGAGCTACAAGGTGCCCTCACCTCTGTGATGGGGCTGACACTTGTTCTCTCGACATTGATGATGACGCAGCTGTTTACATTCTACACAAACGGCGCAACGACCGTCTATTTCCCTGGCGCACCGTTCCTGCTGGCGGCGGTTTTGATGGTATCCGCGCTGCTTCCGTTCGTCATCGGGCTAAAGAAGGCGAAGAGGAAAGCTGCTGCACTGGCTATCGCCAATGCGTAGCGATGCGTAGACGCACTTCCTTTTCCATTGCTTGCCGCAATTGTAACTCTGAAAGCAGATGCATGGCCGCCCGCTTACCGTCATCGGTGGAGGCACTATGATAGGCTCTGTACGCTTCCCTAACTGCAGCGCTTAACTGCACTTCTCGCGGCAACACGCCGTTATCCGTCATAATGCGATAACCGGTTGGCTCGGTGGGGTTCACCTTTCATAGGAAGTGCGGGCAGGTAACGGCTTGCCCTGCCCTTTAAGATTGTCCAGTTTGCCTTGGGATTTGGCTGTCTGGATTTACTGCTCTGCCAACCATTCAAAGCTCATTGAGATCCGTCCTTCTCGCTGAGCACTCAGAATGGCCCGAACCCTATTTGTTTGCAAGGTTTGCGCGCGCGTCCTTTTCTGCACTGAGCTGCATCTGCAAGTCGCTCAAACGCTGCATTGCTTCGCGTTTTGCATCGCCCTCGGCGGCATTAAATGCGCGCAGCGCCTCGGCAATCTGCTTCTTCAGATCTTCCTCACGCTTCAAGCTTCCTGCATCAGAAGCAGCGCTGTAACCCATTGCCTGCGTTGCAGACTTAACGCCCAAACCGTAGCGGCGGGGGATAGCTTTACCCTCACCGGAAAGATTTTTCAGCTCACCGCGAGACTGAGCCATATTGATCTGACGTTCGATAAGTTTGTCGAACATATGCTGAGCGTCCTCTGTTTGGCCGCGTAACACCGCGGTTCTCATATTCATCTCCAATATAGAGATAGAGTTAGACGCGTATAAGGCGAGGAGGCGCAATGTCGCGGCTGCGCCTCTTCATACTGACTGGATCCCGCGTCTAAGCGCGGGATGACTGTGTTTCAATATTGAGCCACGTGCCGTTCAAATGAGGAATTTGGCGCGACGCTCCAATTAGCGATACCAATACCAAACCGTCATCAAATACCGAAAATCTCAAGTATACACCACGACAATGCTAGCATTATCTCCAGCCATAGCGAATGGCCCTTGCCAGTTGTGGTCCCACTGCGCAGTTACAGGATTCCATGTAAGGGCCAATTCACCAGTGCCCCCTCCTGTTGGGGTGGCGTAAACAAAATAGTTCATACCTGCCTGCATTTGGCCGACGTTCTCAGACGCATTTGATTCCAGCGTACGGTTGCAAATTTGAATTGCAGTGGCGTCACCTCCGCCCGCTTCATGAACCTTGAACGTAACTTCACCCGCATTACTGTTTTGAACCGACAGTTCCATCGTTATTCTCCTACTTTTAACTCTTGTTTGTGCGATTAGGAGACGTTGGAGGTTAGTGTTGTGTGACTTCCCTTCAGAACTGTCCTTAATGCAAAGTTTCTCCTTTAGGGCGCAAACGACGAAAAAAGCCGGTCCCCATGGGAACCGGCTTCTTAATGCGTGTTCTAAAATTGAACCTTAGCCACCAAAGTCATCAAGCATGATGTCTTCGCGGTCTACGCCCAGATCAATCAGCATGTTGATCACGGACTGGTTCATGATTGGAGGACCACACATGTAGTACTCGCAATCTTCTGGCGCGGCGTGGTCCTTAAGGTACTCGTTGTAGAGTACGTTATGGATGAAGCCGGTGTAGCCATCCCAATCATCATCGGGTTGAGGATCGGAAAGCGCTACGTGCCATGTGAAGTTCGGGTTTTCTTTCGCCAGCGTTTCGAAATCTTCCACGTAGAACATTTCGCGCTTGGAGCGCGCACCGTACCAGAAGGTTACCTTACGCTTGGTCGCAAGACGGCGAAGCTGGTCGAAGATGTGCGAGCGCATAGGAGCCATACCTGCGCCGCCGCCAACAAACACCATTTCCTTATCGGTATCGCGTGCGAAGAACTCACCAAACGGACCGGAGATCGTTACCTTGTCACCTTCTTTGAGGTTGAAGATGTAAGAGGACATCAGACCCGGCAGGATACCTTGGGAACCAGGAGGCGGCGTAGCGATACGCACGTTGAGCATGATGATGCCCTTTTCCTCCGGATAGTTCGCCATGGAGTAAGCGCGAACGACAGGAACATCGCTCTTTGCTTCAATATCCCACAGCTTGAACTTGTCCCAGTCCTCACGATATTCCTCGGCAACGTCGAACTCCTTGAAGGAGTGCTTGTATGGAGGACATTCGATCTGGATGTAACCACCAGCGCGGAAGTTCACGTTCTCGCCTGCAGGCAGTTCCAGAACCAGTTCCTTAATGAAGGTCGCAACGTTGTCGTTGGAGCGAACAGTACACTCCCATTTTTTCACGCCGAACACTTCTTCAGGCACTTCGATCTTCATGTCCTGCTTAACAGCAACCTGACAGGAAAGACGCTCACCGCAGCGCGCTTCGCGCTTGGTGATGTGGCTTTCCTCGGTCGGCAGAATGGAACCGCCTCCTTCGTGCACTTTCACGCGGCACTGGGCACAGGTACCACCACCGCCACAAGCGGAGGATACAAAGATTTTCTGGTCCGCCAACGCGCCGAGAAGCTTACCACCGGCAGGAACCGAAATGGTCTTCTCGCCGTTGATCTCGATGCTGACGTTACCGGAAGAAACCAGCTTGCTGCGGGCAACAAGAATGATAACAACCAGAGCCAGAACGATAAGGGTGAAGAGTGTAATACCCGATGCAAAATCAGCCATCTAATCGCCTCCCTTACAGTTTCACGCCGGAGAACGCCATGAAGCCCATGGCCATCAAACCAGCGGTGATGAAGGTGATGCCAAGACCCTGCAATCCATCAGGAACGTCAGAGTATTTCAGCTTTTCACGCACACCAGCCATTGCGGTAATTGCCAGCGCCCAGCCGATACCAGAAGAGATACCGTAGACGGTGGATTCAGCGAAGTTGTAGTCACGCTCAACCATGAACAGGGAACCACCAAGGATCGCGCAGTTCACGGTGATCAGCGGCAGGAAGATACCCAGCGCGTTGTAGAGCGCAGGGAAGAACTTATCGAGGATCATTTCCAAGATCTGAACCATCGCCGCGATAACGCCGATGTAGGAAATCAGACCAAGGAAGCGCAGATCCACGCCTTCCAGACCAGCCCAGGAAAGAGCGCCTTCATTGAGAAGGTAAGTGTAGAGCAGGTTGTTCACCGGAACGGTAATCGCCTGAACCACAACAACCGAGATACCAAGACCGAGCGCTGTCTCGACCTTCTTGGAAACGGCAAGGAAGGTACACATGCCGAGGAAGAAGGAGAGCGCAAGGTTCTCGATAAAGATCGCTTTAACGAAGAGAGATACCAAACCTTCCATGATTAGTGACCTCCCTCTGCTTCCATGATTTTAAAGTCGCGCGCTTCAACCTGTGCAGGCTTCCAAGTACGGAATGCCCAGATCAGCAGGCCAATAACGAAGAACGCAGATGGTGGCAGCAACAGCAGACCGTTAGGCACATACCAGCCGCCGTTGTTTACGGTTTGCAGGATCTGCACGCCGAACAGGGAACCGGTGCCGAACAACTCGCGAATAACGCCAACCAGCAGAAGGATCAAAGAGTAGCCAAGACCGTTACCGATACCGTCGATGAAGGACGGGATTGGAGGGTTTTTCATGGCGAACGCTTCTGCGCGGCCCATCACGATACAGTTGGTGATGATCAGGCCAACGAAAACGGAAAGCGTTTTGGAAATCTCATAGAGATAGGCTTTCAGAATCTGGTCAACGAGGATCACCAAGGAGGCGATAATTACCATCTGCACGATAATGCGGATGGAGGAAGGGATCTGGTTACGAATGCAGGAGATGAAGAAGTTGGAAAGCGCGGTAACCGAAGTCACAGCCAGCGCCATCACCATCGCCACCTGCAGGGAGCTTGTTACCGCCAATGCGGAACAGATGCCCAGAACCTGAAGGGTAATCGGGTTGTTGTCGACGAGCGGGTCGAGCAACATCTCTTTTTTGCTCTCAGCCATTAGGCATCTCCGTTCTTCAGGTTTTCAAGGAATGGCTTGAAGCCCTGCTCACCCATCCAGAACTTGATAAGATTATCAACGCCGACGGAAGTGAGGGTTGCGCCTGCAAGCGCATCAATGTGGTGAACGCCGCTACCTGCTTTATTCACGCCGATTGCTACATCGCCATCAAGGTCATAAACCTGCTTGCCCGGCCACAGGGCCATCCATTTCGGGTTATCAACTTCAGCGCCAAGACCCGGAGTTTCAGCGTGCTCGTAGAAACGGAACGCGGATACTTCATTGCCATCAGCATTAAGAGCGATAAAGCCGTAAAGGGTGGACCAAAGACCGTAGCCATGAACCGGCAGGATAATGCGGGTGATTTTGCCAGCATCGTCGCGCAGCAAGTACACGGAAGCCACTTTTGCCTGATTGCGAATAGACGCGATGTCGTTCGCAGGCTCAAAGCTCATGGAAGGATCTTTTGCAGCGGTGCGCTGGTCGTAGGTGTTCACATCGTAAGCGTCGGTAAACTTACCGGTCTGCATGTCGACAAGACGTGGTTCGATTTTCTCGAACGCCTTGGCAACATCAACGCCCGGCTCGTACAAACCAGCCACTTTAAGAATGTTGACCTTCTTATCCAGCACCTTGTTGAGCTGCTGCTGAGGCTTGAGCATTACGGCTGCGCCCGACACGATCATCGAACAGAACAAGCAAAGCACAACAGCAACAGTGATAGTGCGCGGAGCAGAATCGAGCGGCATAGCTTTAAAGCGTGCCAGAAGACCCTGCTTCTGTGGGTTCATTTCTTGAGAATTAGGCATGGCGCTTCATCCTCCGGCTGATGTTGGCTTTGACCACGTAGTAGTCGATGAGAGGCGCGAAGATGTTGCCGAACAGAATGGCGAGCATCATGCCCTCTGGGAATGCAGGGTTCACCACGCGGATGAGGATACACATCACGCCGATCAGCGCGCCGTAAATCCAGCGACCTTTGTTGGTCATCGCAGCTGTTACCGGCTCGGTTACCATGAACACCAGACCGAACATGAAACCGCCGGTTACAAGGTGCCAGTACCAAGGCATCGCAAACATCGGGTTGGTGTCAGAACCAACGATGTTGAACAGCGTGGACAGGCCGATCATACCGATCAAACAGCCTAAGATCAGACGGTAGTTCGCAATGCGGGCAGCCACGAGGAACACACCGCCAATGGCAATCGCCACAACGGAGGTTTCACCGATAGAGCCCTGAATGGTGCCAAGGAAAGAGCTGGTCCAAGTGATGCCCTGAGCTGCAAGACCCTGAAGACCTTCAGCAGCTGCTACACCCAGCGCAGTTGCGCCAGAGAAGCCATCAACCGGTGTCCAAACGGTATCGCCGGACATGGACGCAGGATAGGCAAAGTAAAGGAACGCACGACCAACCAGCGCCGGGTTGAGGAAGTTCTTACCAGTACCGCCAAACACTTCCTTACCGATGATCACACCGAACGCAATACCAAGGCCGACCTGCCACAAAGGCGTGCTGGCTGGCAAAATGAGGGTGTAAAGCATGGAGGAAACGAAGAAGCCTTCGTTCACTTCGTGACCACGGACCGTTGCAAACGTCACCTCGATCACACCACCCACAGCAAGCGTCGTGATGTAGATAGGCAGGAAGTACAACAGGCCGTGAACGACGTTGGCAAAGATGCTGTCCGGATTAAATCCGATACCTAGGGTAGACAGAATCCATGCACGCCAGCCCGGAACAACGTCCAGACCCATCGCTGCGATTGCAGAGTTGGTCTGATAACCGGTGTTGTAAAGGCCGAAGAGAATAGCAGGAATGGTTGCCAGAACCACATAGGTCATGACGCGCTTAAGGTCAGCGTGGTCACGCGCATGCGGTGCAGCGCTTGTTACAGTCTTGGGAGTGTAAACAAGCGTGTCGACCATTTCGTAGATCGGATAGTACTTTTCGTACTTGCCGCCCTTTTCAAAGAGCGGCGCATATTTATCAAATTGATTGCGCAAGCCCACGGGTCAGCCCTCTTTCTCGATCTTTTCAAGGCTGGCGCGTAGAGCCGCGCCATATTCGTTCTTGGAATGGCAAATGAAGGTGCACAGTGCGAGATCTTCTTCATCCAATTCCAGCGCGCCAAGCTTTTGCGAAAGGTCTGTGTCGAGAGTGACCAGAGCGCGCAACAGCTGGGTAGGCAGAATGTCCATCGGAACAACGCGTTCGTAGGAACCAAGCGGCACCATCGCACGCACAGAACCGTTACGGTTTGTACCGAACGGGAACTTCAGCGACGCACGCAGCAAAGAAGACGGGTGCACATTCAGGTTTGACCATTTGCTCATGAAAGGACGAACCCAGCCAAGCACATCCTGCTTGCTGTCTTCTTCCATGAGAGTGACCTGATTGTGGTAACGGCCAAGGTAAGCGAACTGGCCTTCAGCCTTCGTGCCGGAAAGCACTGAACCGCTAACCACGCGAACAGGCACATCCAGATTGATCTCGCCTTCCAGCAAGTCAACCAGATCAGCACCAGCGCGGGTTTCGATAAGGCGAGGATTTTTCGCTTTAGGACCGCTGATAGCAATCACACGGCGGGTGTCCAGCTTACCGGTCAGGAACAAGCGACCAATCGCAATCACATCTTGATAGCCAACAGACCATACGGTCTTGCTTTCGTTAACCGGATCAAGGAAGTGAATGTGGGTGCCAGCAAGGCCTGCCGGGTGAACACCATCAAACGCAGCCATCTGCACGCCAGCGATATCAGCGCCAGGCAGTTGGTCACGTGAATAATGACAGAGGAAAGTACGGCCATCGGTCAGTTTGGAAATAACCTCTAGACCTGCCTCAAAATCGCCACGTGCACCGTTAATGATAGTTCCCGCATCAGCTGCAAGCGGGTTGGAATCCATCGCGGTTACAAAAATAGAATGAGGCACGCTGCCGTAGGCAGGCACCTTCGAGTATGGGCGAGTTTTGAATGAGGTCCACAGGCCAGACTTGGCCAACTCTTCACAAACAGCTTCGCGACTCACGTCGGAAAGGGCACCAGCTTCGAAAGAGGTGTAAGAGACCTCTTCTTCCTGCGCATCCAGACGGATGACAACAGTTTCGAGAACGCGTCGTGCGCCGCGATTAATCGCTTCCACGACACCTGCACCCGGTGCAACATAATTGATTTCAGGTGACTGTTTGTCGACAAACAGCGGATCACCTTTTTTCACTCGGTCGCCTTCGGCAACCAGCATTTTTGGCTTTAGGCCAACAAAGTCACCACCATTTACGGCTACACGACGAACAGGAGCGCCTTGCGAAATCTCCTGCTGTGGTGCGCCGGTAATCGGCAGATCCAGTCCTTTACTTATCTTCATCCCTTAACCCGTCAGGCTCCAAGAGGGCGTGGTTCACGGTGGACTGGCGGGATAGTACCGGACTTTACTGCGACCATCGCGCCGCAGCGCAATCATGTCGCAGAGACAGGCACTTGACTCATGCCAATAAAATAGCAATCCGCACATGTATTGATTTCAGCAATAAACCCGAAATTGCCGAACCCATTGAAAGTTCCACCGTTTTTACTGTTTTTCGCTGCACAGCACACCGGAGTTTGTGTGCCGCACTCAGTAAAATTTTATAGGATCGTGGTTACCCTGATACGCATTTGCATTCAATAGAAATCAACGTATTTTCCGCGACGTTATGGTGATAACTACGTATTTTAATCCCCAGCAGAAGGTGGATATGTTGTCGCAGTGCGACGAACAGACGGTTTCAAGTGAAACTTTTTGCTAAAATGCGTCTGTTAGGTTATTTGCGTATTCTACTTGACATCTCCGTAGTGAGAAGTGCTAGGGCAAAACCGAATTTAAAGGCGTCTTGAGTTGTCTATGCGTTTGTTTTCCATTTTCGCTGCTTTGCTGTTTCTTGCAGCCTGCAGCCCTGAAAACACCTCCCGTGAAATCTACAATGTCTCTGGCTCGACCATGGGCACAACCTACAACATCAAAGCAATCGTCCCTGAAAGCGCCATCTCTCAGGAAGAATTGCACTCTGAGGTTGAGATGGCTTTGACAGCGGTCAACAATCGCCTCTCCAATTGGGTAAAAACTTCGGAAGTAGAACGCTTTAACGCCTCAACCAGCACTGAGTGGACACCCGTTTCCGGTGACATGGCCATCATCATGGAAGAGGCATTTCGCATTCACGACCAGAGCGCTGGCCGCTTTGACGTAACGCTCGCGCCGCTTATCGATCTGTGGGGGTTTGGCCCGTCCAAAGACACACCAGCGCGGCCAAGCCGCGAAGCTATCAAAGACGCGCTTGATTCCGTTGGCATGCTAACCATGCTTGAGTTCGAGGCCAGCCCGCCTGCCCTTCGCAAGATCAACCCGACCACCAGCATAAACCTTTCAGCAATTGCAAAGGGTTACGGTGTAGACAAGATAGCCCGAACCTTGGAAGAAAACGGGTTTTCCGAGTACATGGTTGAGATCGGCGGCGACCTTTATGCGAAAGGTAAAAACGCCAAGAATACGCCGTGGGTTGTCGGCATTGAAAAGCCAGTCAGCGGTGAGCGCGCCATTCAGGAAATCGTCAAGATCAGCAACAAGGGTCTGGCCACTTCCGGCGATTATCGCAACTACAAGGAAGTTGATGGCAAGCGCCTATCCCATATTATAGATCCGGTTACTGGCGAGCCGATTGATCACAAACTGGCATCTGTCACAGTAATTGCAGATACTGCAGCCCGCGCCGACGGCTTGGCAACAGCCCTGCTGGCGATGGGCGACAAGCGCGGCATGCGCATGGCCGAAGCCAACGGCATCGCTACTTATATGATAGTGCGGAACGGCAACGAATTCGTCGAACTTGCCTCCCCCGCATTCACAAAACTTCTAAATGAATCAGAGCAGTCTTCGGAGAACAAATGACCACTTTCGTAATTGCTTTTTTTGCACTGATCCTAGTTGTCGCCGGCATGGCCATTGGTGCGGTCTTCCGCAATAAGCCAATCACCGGCAGCTGCGGCGGCCTCAATGCAATTGAAGGCTCAGATCGTTGCGTAGTCTGTAAGCGTGAAGTGGATCCAAATAGTCCGCTTGCTGAACAGCTTCGCCCATGCAAGCGCCGTCAGCAACAGCAAGATGCCGCTTGATTTGGTAGGGGCTCGCGATAGAGCCCCTTCAATCTTTACGGGCGATTAGCTCGTAAAATCAAAGCTGCCGAAGACCATTAGCGCAAAGCTGATAACGGCAGCTGAGCCAAACACCCAGCAACGGTTCTGCCAGCCTTCGTTTTGCTGTCGCCAGTTATCGCGAAACAATCGGCCAGTGATTGCAAACGTGATCAGGAAAACGATTCCCCACCATCTTGGCATATCTTGAAAAAGGCTCAAAAACGCGTCCATTGCCAACCGTTTCTTCAAATGACATTACATCTGTTCATCTATGCCAGTTCTGAAGCGCGGGCAACTATTACAATGGCTTAAGCCTAGCCTTCTTTCAAAGCCATACCCCCGCCTGCCCTAATCAGCCGCTTTATGAGCCCCGTAGGCGCAAACCAAGCCGACAACGGCACCTTCCAGTACGAACCAGAATGGATTAGCCGCAATGCCAGTCACGCCAAAGGCAGCTGTTGTGAGCGCCCTGAACAGATCATAATTGAACAGCACGATGATAAAGTTCATCCAGCCACCAACCCAAGGCCCCATAAACCACCAGCTGACATTAAAGGGCGTTCTAGCGACTCGATAAAATATCACCCCCAAACCGGCCACGGCTCCAACGGTTATGTACCAGAGCAAAATGCCTAGGCGCAGCATCCAGTCTGCATCTGGCCAAAGATATGGCGTAAGGAAAAAGCCAATTAAACCAAAGCCCAAACCGATAAGTTTAGCAATGGCGACGGCTCTGACATAAGGCTCACTGTAAAACATTAGACACTCCCGAAATCCTGCAATTGGAATTTGTGGTGAAATACGTTCGCTGTGTTCGTCCTTTTCTGTGCCTCTCTTTTGTATTTGGTAGTGGACTTGCGAAAAGTCTACACGTAAAAAGCAGCTGTGAGTCTGTTTACAGGGTTGCCAGCCCGCCTCTTTGCAGAGAGTTAATCACAGCAGCAAGTGCCAAGTTGACGATTTCATAGATGCACAGTACAAGGCGCCCTAAGAAGAACAAAGGCAACAAGAATGCTTTTCATTCCGCCCCGACAGATCGGGGTGAATGCTACTTTCCTCGAAAGAAAACTACATGAACCTTCATGACGGAGTTGCTCCGGCGCTCGCCACAGCTTTGGAAGAGCGCGGCTACACCAGCTTGACACCTGTACAGGCGTCTGTTCTTGAAGCAGATGCCGACGGTAAAGACCTACTTGTTTCTGCACAAACCGGATCCGGTAAAACGGTAGCTTTCGGTCTGGCGATCGCACCAGAATTGCTTGCGGGCCAGGACGAACTTACCCCGACCCAGGAACCGATTGCGCTTGTTGTTGCACCAACTCGTGAGCTTGCACTTCAGGTTAGCAAAGAACTCGGCTGGCTTTATGCCAAAGCAAAGGCCCGTATCGCAACTTGTGTTGGCGGTATGGACATGCGCAAAGAACGTCGCAATCTGGCGATGGGCACCCACATCGTTGTAGGTACCCCTGGCCGTCTGCGTGACCACATCGAACGCGGTTCGTTTGACACTTCCAACCTGCGCACCGTAGTGCTGGATGAAGCAGACGAAATGCTGGACATGGGCTTCCGCGAAGATCTGGAATTCATTCTGGGTTCTGCGCCGGTTGAACGCCGCACCCTGATGTTCTCTGCAACGGTACCAAAGCCAATCGCTAACCTTGCAAAGCAGTATCAGAAAGATGCCGTTCGCATTTCCACCATCGCGGAACGTGAACAGCATAAAGATATTGAATATCGCGCCCTTCAGGTTGCTCCTAACGATCGCGAAAACGCAATCATCAACGTACTGCGCTTCTACGAAGCTCAGAACGCAATGATCTTTGCTGGCACCCGCGAAACCGTAAAGCACCTTGCAGCACGCCTCGGCAACCGCGGCTTCTCCGTTGTTGCGCTTTCTGGTGAACTGTCCCAGAGCGAGCGTAACCACGCACTGCAGGCAATGCGTTCCGGCCGTGCCCGCGTTTGTGTGGCAACCGACGTTGCTGCCCGCGGTATCGACTTGCCGAACCTTGATCTGGTGATTCACGCTGATCTGCCAACAAACTCCGATACCTTCCTGCACCGTTCTGGCCGTACCGGCCGCGCAGGTCGTAAAGGTGTTTGTACTCTGATCGTGCCACACACCCGTCGCCGTACCGCCATCCGTCTTCTGACTGGTGCAAAGGTAAAGGCTGACTGGAGCCCGGCACCAACGGCTGACGAAATCATCCTGAAAGACCGTGAACGCCTGTTCGCATCTGAAGTTCTGACCGAAGCGCCGAACGAAGATGAAGTACCAATGATCGCCGAGCTGCTCGAAAAGTTCAGCCCGGAAGCAATTGCTGCTGCATTCCTTCGCAAAGCACAGGGCGACATGCCTGCACCGGAAGAACTGCTTGCAACTTCGGTTGAAGCGCCAGAAGAGCGTAAACCACGCACCAAGTTTGAAAACGGTGTTTGGTTCCGCCTCAACGTTGGCCGTAAGCACAACGCTGACCCGCGTTGGTTGCTGCCAATGATCTGCCGCGCTGGCCATATTTCCAAAAACGATATCGGCTCTATCCGCATCTTTGATGCAGACAGCCGCTTCGAGCTGCCTGAACATCTGGCAGACAAGTTTGCGGAAACTGTAAAAGTTCATGGCACTGGCGAAAAGTCCATCACCATTACCCGCATCGAAGGTAACCCTGAGCGCGGTAACAGCGGTGGTCGTCCTCCTCGCAAGAACTTCCGCGGTGAGCGCTCTGGTGGCGGCTTCCGCAAAGGTCCACGCGGCGAAGGCCGTGAAGGTCGCGAAGGTGGTCGTGAAGGCCGCGAGTTCCGCGGTAAGCGCGACGGCGGCGGCAAGCGCGGTGGTGACCGTGACCGCCGTGGCCCAAAGGGCGACAACTAAGTTAGAAATTGAAAAAGGCGACCCTCGGGTCGCCTTTTTTATTGCTTCTCAGCAGCTTACTGCCAGCGAATGGCAGAGGAAATAAGTCCGGCCACTTCCAGCGCTTTCCAGTCACCGCCGTTCTCCGCCATCACCATCAAACCGGAACCGAGCGCATTCGGCGCTTGCATCGGCACCGTTACCGCACAGCCATCAGTCATATTGATGATAGAAGTGTTGCGCAGTGCCAGAGCATTCCACGTCTTGAAGTCCTCAAGCACATCATCAAGGGTTGGCGCAACGCAGGCTGTCGTAGGCGCAATCAGCACATCATAGTCGGTGAACAGCTGGGTGTAGGCATCAATAGCATCGCGGCGTTGTTCCCGTGCTTCATGCAATTCCGGCGCGCCTACAGAATGAGCCATCATCACCCGCTCGATAATAAACGGATCACCTTGACGGCGTAGCCCTTCCATGTGAGCACGATGGTTCTGATAGGCTTCAGCTCCGACTATGACCGGATTGATGTTCTTGGCTTCCATCGCAAACGGTGCAGGTGCTTCCTCGATATCCGCACCGGCATTACGAAGGCAGCGAAGCGCCCGGTCAAAATCGGAGGAAACCTGATCATCGAGGTCATCGGTCATTACCGTTTCCAGTAGACCAATCCGGATACCACGCAACCCGCCAATGGTTGGCTCTGGTCGGCGCTGTGCACTGAGCACGGAATAAAGATCAGCGCACAAGTCGAGCGAACGGGCTAACGGACCAATACTGTCATAGCTGCCGGAGAGCGGAAAAACGCCCTCCATCGGAACACTCTGGCTGCTTGGCTTGAAGCCAAAGAGGCCGTTAAACGCAGCCGGAATACGCACAGAACCACCGGTATCGGTACCGAGCGCCGCATCACATAGCCCCAGCGCCACACTAGCCGCAGCACCGGAAGAAGAACCGCCACTGACACGTTCATCATCCAGCGCGTTGGACGGTGTACCGTAATGCGGGTTAAGCCCGAGACCGGAATAGGCCAGCTCACTCATATTGGTTCGCCCGAACGGCAAAACACCAGCAGCTTTGAGGCGTGAGATAACAAGCGCGTCCCGTCCGGCAGGCATACCGCCAGAATAGTAGGCTGAACCTGCGCCGGTTACGCAGCCGGTCTCGTCAAACAAATCCTTGATGGACATGGTAACGCCCAGCAACGGCGGGCGCAGTGCTGCACTTTGCGCACGTTGGTCCATCGCTTCCGCTTCTTGAGTAATACGAGCGGCGTCGAATTCGGTAAAAATGCTGGCGGCGACATCGTGGTCAAGGTCCATAACCCGATCAATGCCGCGCCGTGCGCCATCCTGTGCCCGAAAGAACAGGGAATGCGGCCTACGCCGCGCTTTTGCTACTGTCATAAACCGTCCCCCCAAGAAAAGAGGCAGCCCCTACTAGAGGGACTGCCCTGCCTAGATTAGCGCTTAGGCTTGTTAAATGCAGCTGCGAGAGCCGCAGCCATTGCATTGTTAGCGCCGCTATCTTGCTGCCCACCACGCGGACCATTTCCACGAGGACCATTGCCCCGTGGCGGCTGGTTACCGCGTCCGCCGCCGCGCTGCCCGTCGCGGTTCTGGCGCTCACGCACCTGCTCGCGGGCTTCGCCGCTGTCTTTCTTCATGGTCAAACCAATGCGCTTGCGAGCAACATCAACCTCGACAACGCGCACCTTCACAATATCACCCGCCTTCACCACCGTATGCGGATCAGACACAAACCGGTCTGCAAGTTGGGAAACATGAACAAGGCCATCCTGATGCACGCCGACATCAACGAACGCACCAAAGTTGGTTACGTTGGTGACAGTGCCCTCAAGCATCATGCCAACGCGCAGATCCTTGATAGTTTCAACGCCCTCTTGGAAGGTAGCGGTCTTGAACTCAGGACGAGGGTCACGGCCCGGTTTTTCAAGCTCGTTGAAAATATCCTTCACCGTCGGCAAACCAAAGCGTTCGTCAGTGAACTCTTTCGGGTCCAGAGCAGACAGCGTGTTGGAGCCCATAATCTGGCGCAGATCACGGCCACAGGCTTTCACGATCTTCTCGGCGACCGGATAAGCTTCAGGGTGAACGGAAGAAGCATCAAGCGGGTTGTCACCGTCATTGATGCGCAGGAAGCCCGCGCACTGCTCGAACGCTTTAGGGCCAAGACGAGCCACTTTCAAAAGCTGCTTGCGATTTTTGAAAGCACCCACGGTATCGCGGTGATCAACGATGGACTTGGCAAGACCTGCGCTCAAACCGGAAATGCGGGTGAGTAGCGGAGCAGAAGCCGTGTTGAGATCAACACCAACGGCGTTCACCGCATCTTCCACAACACCATCAAGCGCACGGGCCAAGCGGGTCTGGTTGACGTCATGCTGATACTGACCAACGCCGATGGATTTTGGCTCGATCTTCACCAGCTCCGCAAGTGGGTCCTGCAGACGGCGGGCAATGGAAGCTGCACCGCGCAAAGAAACGTCCACATCCGGCATTTCCTTGGCTGCAAGTTCAGAAGCGGAATAGACCGAAGCACCCGCTTCGTTCACGATCACTTTGGTTGGACGGTAATCGACCGGAATTTCTTTAATTACGTCGCCAGCCAGCTTATCCGTCTCGCGGCTTGCAGTGCCGTTGCCAATCGCCACCAGCTCAACACGGTGCTTGGCAATAAGCGCCTTAAGCACAGCCATGGAGCCAACAACGTCGTTGCGCGGCGGATATGGATAGATGGTTGTTGTCTCTACCAGCTTGCCGGTGGCATCCACGACCGCCACTTTCACGCCGGTGCGAATACCCGGATCAAGACCCAACGTAGCTTTCGGACCAGCAGGGGCTGCCAGCAGCAAGTCTTTCAAGTTACGGGCAAAAACGTTGATCGCTTCTTCCTCGGCTTGCTCGCGTAGTGTGCCCATAAGATCAAGCTCAAGGTGAAGGCCAATCTTCACCTTCCACGTCCAGCGCACCACATCAGAGAGCCAGCGATCCGCAGCGCGGCCCTTGTCTTCAATGCCAGCAGCACGGGCAATCATACGCTCGACAGGCTTAACTGCCGACGGATCATCCTCATCAACCACCAGATCAAGCTGCAAAACGCTCTCATTGCGTCCGCGCAGCAACGCCAGCGCGCGGTGACTCGGGATTTCCGCGTACTTCTCGGAATACTCGAAATAATCGGAAAACTTGGCGCCATCCTGCTGCTTTCCGTCGGCAACGACAGATTTGACCACTGCATTCTTATTTAAATAGTCACGCAGCTGGCCAACAAGCGCAGCATCCTCGGAAAAGCGCTCCATCAAAATCTGACGGGCACCGTCCAATACGGCTTTTCCATCCGCAAAGCCTTTTTCTGCGTCGATGAACGAAACAGCTTCAACCTCAGGATTTTTCGTCGGATCAGAAAGCAGTGCGTCCGCCAAAGGCTCAAGACCTGCCTCGCGGGCGATCTGTGCTTTGGTGCGACGCTTCTTACGGTAAGGCAGGTAAAGGTCTTCCAGCTCCGCTTTGCTCTGGGCAGAAGCGATCTGCTTTGCCAACTCGTCGGAGAGCTTGCCCTGCTCGTCGATGGACTTGACGATTGCCACACGGCGATCTTCCATCTCGCGCAGATAAATCAGGCGCTCATCCAACTGGCGCAGCTGGGTATCATCCAGACCGCCGGTCACCTCTTTACGGTAACGGGCGATGAAGGGAACAGTGGAGCCCTCATCCAACAGCTGAACCGTTGCACTTACCTGCGCAGGCCGACAGCCAATCTCTGTAGCTATTCGCTGGGAAATACGCAGCGCAACATCAACGGGCAAATCTTTGGCTTTTGGGGAAGAGGCTGTGTCCGGGTTCAGGTCTGCCATGAAGGTCTCGCATAATCAAGCACTTGAAAGACATGCAAGGCAACCAAGACAGGCTCCCTCGCATACTAAGACCCGAACGATACGCTCCCCATTGCGGCAACAAAAGGACGTTCTACAATATTCTCACAGGAGTTAATCAAAACAATTTGACCAGCCTCTAGCGGATCTTGGGATGCCAGAGGTTCAACGAAGAGGCGCACTCGATCTCAGGGTTTTGAACTTCTGATATCCGTGTTGTTTTAAGAAGACCTCTAGATGAAATGGCACTTGCACCGAGCGCGGGCCAATATTGACCGAGACCAAAGCATCTTTGTTGTCGCGAAATAGATCTAACTCGAAATACCCACCAATCTGATCCGAATACGGTGAGAATTTCAGGTCGCCCAAGGCGCTGGTGGTGTTTGTTTTTTTGCCATCAATATCACCATCCATCCCCACCCCCTCACTCATAAGTAGGGGAGAGTGAATAAGGCGAACCTCCTGCTCGCTTGCAAAAGCTGGGTTTTTGATACGCAGTGACGCCTGCGCGAATAACATCTGCACTTCGATCGGAAGGCTTTCTGCAGTCCGAACCTGCTCACCAAACAACGAAAAAAGATTTTCAATTATATCGGAGACTCTATCTGGTTCATATATAACCTCTGCACATCCGAGTTGAAGATCTTTAACAGAAAGAATATTGCGCATTGGCACTGCGCGCGTAATTCCCAGAACAGAGCTGTCTACTCCAAAGCATACGCCGGAAGCTTGATTAGCGTATGAACGCCACATTCCGAGATCATCGCCCAGCTTTGAGAAGCTAGAAAAATAGAAGTCGGGCGTATTCGCTCTCCATGTTTCCCAAACTTCATTGGGGTTATTTTTTACTTCCTCAAAATGTTCCTTTTGCAAGCGTTCTAATAACAGACTTGCAAACCAGTTACCCTCAGATAGATCATTCATCCGACCTGACCAGCCAAGTCTAATAACTCCGCTTGTTACGATGCTGTAGAAGGCCTCCCAACTACAATAATGATAAATCACTCCTTTATAGGGTTGATTCTCAACTACCTCGATCACCTACCGACGCCCCAAAAAACTCAAAATAGCTCCACAATGCAGAGTGCAGCCAAACTGCAAACCACTAGTATTTCGCGCCCTTACGAACTAGAAGTCAATCGCAGCAGTTAAAAAGAAACGCTGATTATTCTCTACCGCACCACTGTAATGCGCTCAGCTGCGCGGGTTACGGCTGTATAGAGCCAGCGCTGCTTGTGATCGCGGAACGCCCAGCTCTCGTCAAACAGCACAACATCGTCCCACTGCGAGCCTTGGGATTTGTGAACGGTAAGCGCGTAGCCATAGTCAAACTCGTCCGCACGGCGGCGGATGGCATAAGGAAGCTGGTTCGCCCCCTTCTTCAAACATGGCAGGCAGAACCTTCACCTTTACGGATGAGCGGCTCATATCATCTTCAGAAACCACATCGAAGCGGATGGTATTGCCACGCGGCGGGCGCAAACGCTGCACCGTCCAAAGACCGCCATTCAGCAAGCCCTTGGTCTTGTCGTTGCGAAGACAAACCAGCTTATCGCCAACAGCAGGCATCTGCGTGGTGAATTCTTTCAGTTCGCGAATGCGGTTATTGTAAAGGCGGCGCGTCTTGTTGGTGCCAACCAAAACCTGATGCGCTGCAAGGATCTGCTCTTTGTCGATCTGGCGACGGCTGATTACCTTACTCTCGCCATACCCGCCCCAGTCTAGCTCACCGCCATCGCGAATGGTCATGGACATACGAACAATCGGGTTATCCTGCGCCTGACGGTGTACCTCGGTCAGCATCACATCCGGCTCGGCTTCGGTGAAGAAACCACCACCTTTTACAGGCGGCAACTGGGCAGGATCACCAAGTACGAGCACCTTCTTGCCGAATGACAGTAGGTCACGGCCCAGCTCTTCATCCACCATGGAGCATTCATCGATGATGATCAGGTCTACTTTTGCAGCAGGGCTATCACGGTTGATGGTGAACTGAGGGCTTTCATCCTCATCGTCCTCGTCATCCTTCTTGGTGCCCTTTGGACGGTAGATCAAAGAGTGGATGGTAGAGGCATCATCGCAGCCCTTCTGGCGCAGAACATGGGCAGCCTTGCCGGTAAACGCGCCAAAAGCGACATCTCCGTCAATGCCTTCCGCCAGATGGCGCGCAAGCGTGGTTTTGCCGGTTCCCGCAAAGCCAAACAGACGAAACACCTGTTTGCCGCCCTTTTGGCGCAGCCAAGCGGCTGTATCCCTAAGCGCGTCATCCTGTTGCGGCGACCAATCCATAAACCATTTCCCCACGTGCTATTTCGGTGTTCGGCCGTATGTAAACAAATTGAGCCGCCCCGTCGCGTATTTTTCCGCAATACCTGTAGAAAGGTGAATTAAACGGCAGAGCGTAGCCAAGCTGCACCAACGCAGCCTTTCCACCCGCTGCCGCTACTATTCTATTTGCCTTCAAGCGACGACAAAAGTTCGCTCAAAGCATAACGGGTGTGGTTGTTCCGCCCGCTCACTGTCTCTGCATAAAGCATGGAGTTGAGGATCGCCTCTTCCGTTGCTTCCGCCGTTGCACGGAACACGCGGTCAATACGGCGCTCATCAATCTGCTCAACCGTCATCGTGCGAGCGCGGGACTGGGTGCGCACCGGATCAGACGTTGTGAACGCCAGCGCAATATCACCACTACCATGACCAAGGAAGGAACCGGTACGGGCCAAGCCGACAGACGTGCGCCGCGCCACACGCTTGAGCTGACGCTCGCTCAATGGAAGATCGGTGCCGACGATCATGATGATGGAGCCTTTTTCCGGCCCGTGTTCGCGCTCTTCCACCAGCGGCTGCAGCTTGTCGCCCATTTCCTTGCCCGCCATGATGAAGTCAGGCAATCGGCCCATATTGGAAAGCACCATAACGCCAAGCGTATAGTCGCGCTTGCCAACCTTCACGATGCGCGAAGCACTGCCGATGCCGCCCTTTAGGCCAAAGGCACTCATGCCACGGCCAGCACCGACAGCCCCTTGTTTGAATTCCGGCCCAGCATTTGCTAGCGCTTCCCACACATGGTGCGGGCGCACATGAAAACCGCGAATGTCATTGATAAAGCCGTCATTGCACTCAAACACACAAGCGTTCACCGTGCCAGCTTCGCGGCCGATTTCCTGCGTTTTGGCGCACATATACTCAACAACGCCTTCGGTAACCGCGCCCACGCTCAAGGTATTGGTCAGCAGAATTGGTGTTTCCAACTCGCCCAATTCCTCGATCTGCATAAGACCGGCGCTCTTACCGAAACCGTTAAACACCTGCACCGCTGCGCGAGCGCGTACATGGAATGGATTTTCATTACCGATACGAATTGCCGTAACACCAGTCTGGATATGACCGTCAGCCAGCGTGACATGACCGACATGAACCCCTTCGACATCCGTGATGGCGTTGCGTGCCCCCTTTGGCAGCTCACCAATAGCGAAGCCCTGCTTGGTACTCATGGCCTAGATTTTCTTTCTTAAATTTTTACCCAACGGAAGGAAAATGTTGACGCAATGGAATTTGCTGATTATCGGCTCACAGCCGGAAATTCTGAAAGTTCCAATGCAAGACAACCTACGTCCAAAATGATCTAAGATCATACTTGACCGTAAGGCTACAAAAACACAGCAGCAGACATAACGAAAGAGAAAAATGCTCAAGAAATCACCGGAACTTCAAGGTATTCTGCTGGCTTGCCTAGCATTTCTTGCGTTCTCTTCGTCTGACGCTATGTCAAAGCAAATCGTAAGCTCCATGCATCCGTTCATGCTGGCGCTTATCCGCTTTCTGGTGCAGATGGCGATGGTCTGCCTTGTCTTTCGAGTTTGGCGTGACTGGACTGCGATTTACACCAAGCGTCCCGTATTGCAGGTCATCCGCGGCATTGCGCTTTCCGGCGTTACTCTAGGCCAGTTCCTTGCCCTCCAACACCTGCAGCTTGCCGAGGCAATTGCTATTTTGTTTGCGATGCCGTTGATTGTGACCGCCCTTTCCGGCCCTATTCTGGGCGAATGGCCGGGTATCCGCCGTTGGAGCGCAGCCCTTGTCGGCTTTGCCGGTGTGCTTGTTGTGGTACAGCCGGGAACCGGCGCAATGCACTGGGCAGCAATATACTCATTCATGGGTGCGCTATCGTTCGCCGTTTACACGTTGCTGACCCGTATTCTTACAGCGACCGAGACAAACGAAAGCCTGATGTTCTACAGCGCATTGGCTCCGGCTATCGCCTTGGCCCCTGCTGGCCTCTATTATTGGGAAGCGCCGCAAGACCCGTTTATCTATCCACTTATCGCAGGGGTTTGCTTGGCCGCGATGGGTGGGCACTACATTTTTACCCTCGCTTACCGCCTTGCACCGGCGGGTTTGCTTTCCCCCTTCATGTATACGCAGATCATTTGGATGATCTTTTTCGGTTACATTTTCTTCCATGATGTGCCGACGACTTATACGCTCCTTGGGGCAGCCATCATCATTTCTTCCGGTCTGTATACGCTTTACCGAGAGGGAATTCGAAAGAAAGAGAAAAAAGCTTAAAACTACGCATCAATACGAACCGACATTTCCGCTGGAATGGTAGATACGTTAGGAAAACATCCTCCCTTTCGAAAGCCAGCAAATGTTGCGCGATGCACCCGTCCTCAAGGGCATAGTCTTAATCTGCATATCCTTCTTCAGCATGACCGCGACCGACGCGGTCACCAAATTTGCGGTGCAGAGCATTCATCCAATTGAACTGACGTTCTGGCGCTTTGTCGCTCAGGTCGTTGTTGTCTTCTTTCTCTTCCGTCTCTGGAACCATGTAGACAAATTGAAGACAAGCCGCCCAGTGGCAAACCTTGCCCGCGGCGTTTGTCACGGTATCACCACCGCGCTTTTCTTTCTGGCAGTTCAAAGCCTTCAGCTGGCGCAGGCAACAACAATTCTGTTTGCCATGCCGCTGATGGTGACTATTTTGGCAGGCCCAATTCTGGGTGACTGGCCAACCCGCGCATCCATTGTTGCAGCGGCCGTTGGCTTTGTCGGCGTGATCATCATTACCGACCCGTTTGGCGGTAGCATCAATCCGGCAATGCTATATGCGGTTGCTGCTGCGGTTGTTTACACCGGCTATACCCTGCTCACCCGCTCGCTTGTGCGCACCGAGACAGATCAGACCTTGCTGTTCTACTCGGCTGTTGCCGGTTCCTTGGCGCTCCTGCCGATGGCGTATCCCTACATCGGCGTCGGCGAAGGCAAAGCATACTGGCTCGCCTGCGTTATCTGCGCCGGCGGCATGACAGCCCACTGGATTTTCCAGCACGCATACCGGTTTGCATCGGCAGCGGTTCTTACACCGTTCATGTACACCCAGCTGATCTGGACCGTGATTATCGGCTACCTGATCTTCTCGGATATTCCTCCGCTGACAACAGTGCTCGGCTCTGTCGTGATTATCGGTGCAGGCCTTTATAACTTCCTCTACGAGCGCAACGCGCACAAGAAATCACGCGGGCAAAAAGAAAGCCCCGAGGTTTCCCCGGGGCCTTCTGCTGCCGAATAATCGCGGAGTTTCCGGTTAACGGAAAGTCTTGAGATCGCAATGGTCCATGTCGGCGTAATCTTTATTATCGCCCGCCATGGACCAAATGAACGCATAAGGTCCGGTACCACAGCCTGTGTGGATGGACCATGCAGGACACAGAACAGCCTGCTCATCGCGTACAACTATATGGCGGGTCTCGGTCGGCTCTCCCATAAAATGCATAACCAAGCTGTCCTCAGCCATATTCCAGTAGAAGTACACTTCTGAACGGCGCTCGTGTGTGTGGCATGGCCAAGTGTTCCATGCCCCGCCATCTTCCACCATGGTCATACCCATTGAAAGCTGGCAGGACGGTGCAACATCCGGATTGACATACTGGAACACCACACGGCGGTTTGACCCTTTGCCGATCTCGATGCGCTTTGCATCGGCATGTCGCACAACGCGGGTCGGAATAGCCGCGTGTGCAGGACTGGAAACCAGATAGAAGCGAGCAGGGTTTTCAGGATCAAGGCTTTCAAAGCGCACATCCTGACAGCCCATGGAAAGATAAATCAGATCTTTGGCTTCCAGATCGAAAACCTCGCCATCCACCACAACACGGCCCTTTCCGCCAATGTTCATGGCACCAGCCTCACGCGCAGCAAGGAAGGTATCGTGGCCAATAGGCTTTGCGCTCCATAGCTTGATCGGCGTGTCGAGCGGCATGATACCGCCAACAATAGTGCGGTCGATATGACTGAAGGTCATACGCGCCTCGCCACGGGCAAACAGGGATTCGATCAGGTAGTTTTCGCGCAGCTCAGCACTATCCATACCTTTGGTTTCTTTAGGGCTGCACTGTGGTCTGACTTGCATTGTTTCCTCTAGCGGGTGTTTCCCGCCCTCTTCTGCTCACTAAAAGAAAAAGGGCGTATCGCGATGTCTCGTGATACGCCCTTATGATGGTCTAGCTCTGTAGCTCTTATGCCAGAACTGCGCGGTCGATCTTTACGATCGCCTTGCGGATTTTCGCTGCGCCGGAGTCAGCAGCGACCAGTGGACGGTGCAGTTCGTGCGGGTAGAACACTGCGAAGTCGCCTGGAGCCAGAGCGATGAACTTTTCGTCTGCGATTTCGGTGCAGAATGCTACGTCGTTCGCTTCGAGAAGGTTTTCGGTGATTTCACCAACTGGCTTATGACCCCAGCCGATTACTTCCGCACCTTCGATCAGAATCTGAACGTCGAGGTACTTAGCGTGGAATTCACCACGGCGTTTTTCGAAAGCTTCTGTTTCTGCATCAGCTACAAGGATGAAAACTTTAGAGCCATCGCGTTCGTAGCGGCCTGCTACTGGGTTGGTTGCGAGAAACTCTTTAGCGTCCTTGATGATTTCCAGAAGCTGCGGGTGAGCGAAAGGAACGATATCCAGATTGTCGAGATTGGCGCTGAGCATTGAAGCCTCAAATCGAGCCGCTTATCTGCGGCCATATTTTCTATTTGTTGTCGATGGGACCATCCCCGGCGCACGAGGCGCCGGGAACGATTTCAGTCAGGCTTAGAGAGCTGCCTGGATCTTTTCGATCATTTCAGGACCGAACTGCTTGTTGAACACTTCCCAAGTTGCAGTCACAGCTGGGTGAGCCTGGAATGCAGCTTTGTCAACGTTACGGTTCACAGCCATGCCACGGTCAGCAAGATCGGTGATGAAGCCTTCTTCTTTCTCGATGGAAAGTTTACGCTGGTAGTCGGTAGCGTTCTGAGCTGCTTCTTCAATGATCTTCTGCTGTTCAGGAGTCAGAGAGTTGAACTTGTTCAGGTTCATGGAGATGAACAGAGCAGAGTAGGAGTGCTCGGTCAGAGACAGGTACTTCTGAACTTCGTCGTAACGGAAGGAGTGAGTTACGTTGATAGGGTGTTCCTGAGCGTCCACAACGCCGGTTTCCAGAGCGGTGTAGAGCTCTGCAATTGCCAGAGGCTGTGGGTTGGTGCCCAGTTCAGCAAACATCGCGTTCAGAGGAACGGATGTGTTGGTGCGCATTTTGATGCCTTCCAGGTCAGCAGGAACCACAACTGGCTTCTTGCTGTTGGTTACGTTGCGGTAACCGTTTTCTGGGAAGGACAGACCCTTCATGCCGAACTTGGACATGTCGTCCAGGATCTTCTGGCCAACTTCACCGTCCAGCACTTTGTAAGCGTGGTCGCGGTTAGCGAACATGTATGGAAGGTCGAATGCAGCAGTTTCAGGCATCATACCGTTCATGATAGCCAGACCGGTCATCTGGATATCAACGATACCGGAGCGAGTACCGTTCAACATGGTCTGGTCGTCTCCCAACTGACCTTGTGGGTATGTTGTAACAGTGATTTCGCCGTTGGTACGTTCAGCAACTTCTTTAGCGAAATGCTGAGCGAGGGATTCCTGAAGATCAGTTGGAGGAGCAGCGTGAGCGAATTTCAGCTCAAGTGCCATGGAAAGAGAGGTTGATGCCAGAAGCACTGCGGCAGCAACGAGACCAACTGTTTTTTTCATTGTATTTCCTCCAGTTAAAGTAGTTCTTGCGAACTTAACCCGCGATCAGATTCATCGGTACGATGATGATATCGGGGAAGATGGTGAACAGGATCAGCAGCACAGAGTAGACACCCACGAACGGGAGAATGCCGACGATCGCTTTTTCAACTCGTAGTCGACCAACACCACAGACAACGTTCAGCACAGTACCAACAGGTGGTGTGATCAAGCCGATGCAGCAGTTCATGACAAACATCAGACCGAAGTAAGTTGGGTCGATGCCTGCTTCTTTAACAACTGGCATGAGCAGTGGAACGAGGATCAGTACGGTTGGGGAAAGGTCCATAACCATGCCGATTGCGAACACGAGAAGCATGATGACGAACATCAGCATACGTGGGCTTTCGACAAGTGGGCCAAGCAGAGCAGCAAGCTGCTGTGGAAGCTGAGCAGTAGTGATGAGCCAGGAAGCAACCATCGCACAGCCAACCAGGAACATGATCATACCTGCGGATTTACAGGAGTTGACCAGAACTTCGTAGAACTTGGCCAGTGTCAGTTCGCGGTAAACGAATGCGGAAATGAAGATTGCGTATACGGCAGCAACAACAGCAGCTTCGGTAGGGGTAAAGATACCAAAACGGATACCGATGATGATGATGAATGGCAGCAGCAGAGCCCAGAAGCCGTCTTTGAATGCAGCGCGACGTTCTTCATTATCGGCCTTTTCATAGACTGCAAGGTTTTCGTTGCGCATCATCCAGCGCCAGGTCAGAACCAGAGCAGCGCCCATCATGAGACCCGGTGCAATACCACCCATGAACAGCTTGGAGATAGACAGGTTACCAGCAACACCAACAAGGATGAGCGGTACGGACGGCGGGATAACCGGTGCAATGATACCACCAGCTGCCAGAAGGCCGGCAGAACGGCTTTCAGGGTAACCACCATCACGCATCATTGGCATCAAGATCGCGCAAAGTGCAGCGGCGTCAGCAGCAGCGGAACCGGACAGACCAGCCAGAACCACAGAGGTGAAAATTGCTACGTAACCCAGACCACCTTTTTTGTGGCCCATGTAGGCCATTGCGAGGCGAACGATACGCTGGGACAGACCACCGCATGCCATTGTCTCACCTGCAACGAGGAAGAACGGAATAGCAAGAAGGGAGAAGCTGTCCACGCCGTTAACAAGCGCAGTAGCCAGAATGTCGGACGGCATTGCAAAGCCGCCGGAGAACATGCCCATCTGCACCATCATGGCCACAGCGGACAAAAGCAGAGAGAACGCTACAGGCAAGCCAAGAAGAATGCCGCCCATAAGAATGCCGAGGAAGATAACAAGAGTCATTAGTTAAGCTCCTCAACGGATTTTTCTGAACTTGGAACGAACAGACGCTGCAGCGCCAGCGCACCCATGCAGGTACCGCCAACAACGCCGGCTAGATAAAGAACAGATACCGGAAGGCCGCTCATAGGCAGCTTATTGAATGTGTTCATGCCCACCTGGTTCCATGCACCGGCAACGAGCATTGCGCAGGTTACAGCGATTACAAACCAGACAAAGCGACGCAGGATAAACACGACTTTAGGGGAGACGAAGTTTTCGATGAGACGAAGCTCAAGGTGACTGCCTTCTTTCAAGCACACGATAGCGCCGAGGAAGGTTACCCATACGAACAGCAGGCGGGAAACTTCTGTGGAGATAAGAATACCGCTGTTAAAGCCGTAACGCAGAACAACGTTGGTGAAAACCAGAATGATCATGGCGACCATGGCAACGGACATGAGAAGGTTCAAAGATTCCCAGAACCAGTTACACGCCTTACGTACCAAATCCATGTTTTTGCTCCATAGCAAAGGTGCGGGAACTTCCTAGGCCTTGAGGCCCCTTCCGCTTGAGTTCAGGAAGTCCCTGCATTTTTTTGGCGAACCCGGAAGCGCCCTTGCGGTTGACGCTTCCGAATTTGTCAGGAGTCTTTTTTAGGAGACGAGGTAGTCATAAACCGGCTGTGCTACTGCAACGCCGTTTTCCAGAGAGTTTGCGTAGTAATCTACCTGTGGCTCACCTGGTACCATCACGCGGTCAACGCCCTGTGCTGGACGGGAAGACTGCAGCTCGGAAACCATCTGGCCCATGATTGCGCCGTAGTTAGCAGTACCGAACTTAGCTGGGTCCAGAACGAGGATGTTGGAAGCCAGGTTACGCATCTTGTTGTAATCGCCGTACATCGCATTGATGTGCGGACCGAATGCAGCGCCCATGAACACGCCGGTCAGCGCGTCGATAGCAAGTGCGATACCGTAGCCTTTGTGTTCACCGAAGTGAGTGAGGCAAGCAAACTCGTGCGGGTCAGTGGTGAATGCGCCGTCTTTGTTCAGCACAACGCCATCTGGCAGAGAACCGTTGGTTTCTTTTGCGTGCAGGATTTTACCGAACGCGATAGCAGAGGTAGCCATGTCAACGATGACAGGAGGCTTGCCTTCTACAGGGAAACCGTAAGCGATTGGGTTGGTACCGAAGAACTTGTCTGCACCACCGAATGGAGCCACACATGCGTCGGTCTGGGTCATACAGATGGAAACGCAACCAGCTTCAGCTGCCATTTCTGCAAAGTATGCGAGCGCGCCGCAGTGAGAAGTTTTCTTAACGGAAACAAAACCGATACCGGTTTCTTTTGCCATTTCGATAGCGCGTTCGGTCGCCAGCTTCATGCCGGAGTGACCCATGCCATCGTCGGAGTCCAGAACAGCAGCAGAAGGAGAGATCTGGTCGATGCTCATTTCTGCGTTTTTGTTCATGCCGCCTTCTACGAGACGCTTGCAGTAGTGCTCAACGCGCATAACGCCGTGGGAGCGAACACCGTGGCTGTCTGCGTATACAAGAACGTCAGCAACTTCTTCTGCGGATGCTTCGTTAAGACCAGCTGCAACCAGCTTGTCGTATGCGAGCTTTTTCAGTTCGTCAATTTTTACAATTACGTCAGTCATAGTGCACCCGATCAGTTAAAGGTAATGAGGCCCTTGATGAGCTTCTTGTTGCCTACGACGTCTTCTGCGTAGGTGTTACCAATGGTGTAGAAGTCGAAGGTTGCGTTGTGCAGGAAGTCTTCGCGCAGTTTGCCTTCTTCCAGCAGCTGGATCACGAACTGGTAGTCTTCGATCGTGGAGTTGCGGCTGGAAAGCAAAGTGGTTTCTTTGCGGTGGAAGGTTGGATCGTCGATTTCGAGATCGCCGATGTAAAGACCAACGAACACCAGCTTGCCGCCCTGGCAAATCATGTTCACTGCGTTGGTCATTGCGCGCTTGTTGCCGGTCACATCGAACAGGATGGATGGCAGTTCGCCGCCGAAGTACGCTTTCAGGTCTTCAACATAGGTTTCGTTCATTGGGTTGAACGTTTTGAGACCCAGCTTGTCTTCAATGTGAGCCAGACGTTCGTCCTGAACGTCAGCAACAACAACGTTTGCACCCTTTGCCTTAGCAACTGCTGCAACACCGATACCGATCGGGCCAGCGCCTACTACGAGTACGTTGTCGCCTTCACCTGCTTCAGAGCGGCGCACAGCGTGTGCGGAGATTGTGTAAGGCTCAACATAAGCCGCTGCACAATCGCTGAAGCTTTCAGGAACACGGATGGTGTTAACTGCTTTAACCGCAAGGCTGAATACAAAACCGCCGTCCTGGTGCACACCATAGAGGGAAGCCTTTTCGCAGCAGTTGGTTTTGCCAACGCGGCAAGCAGCACATTCGCCGCAAGATACCACAGGCATTACCGCTACGCGCTCGCCAACTGCGAGACAGGAAACCTCTGAACCAACTTCCTGGACCACACCACACATCTCGTGACCGAGAACGCGTGGGTAGCTGAAGAATGGCTGGTGGCCGGTGTAGGCGTGGATGTCCGTACCACAAATGCCAACGGCGGTAAGTTTCAGAACAACTTCGTCCGCTGCAGGGGTAGGCATTGGTCGGTCAACATAGGCCAGTTCATTTGGCCCGTTGCAAATTAGTGTTTTCATTTTCCACCCGAACTTGGAAAACCATCGATAGCTAGATGATTTCCCTTGCCTGTCACACCTAAGTAATTGTTTTACCTAGATATTAATTCATCAATCAAATCGTCGCCTAGAGGATCGCACTTACGCGGCTGACGGCGATTTGGCCGATGAGCAAACTCAAAAGCGGTGGAGAATACAAAGAACCAAAGGGTATCTGACCAAGAATCCAACGCTATTTCGTTGGAATGAAGCCACAATTTCCTGCCTCCTCAGCGTATATTGTCGACAAAATGTACATTTACAAAGTACATTGTCGACAAAATATACATCGACAAAAATCGCAGATTTTCCTGATTATTCCCGAATTCCTCTATATCCTCTGGTCAACTATATCCGTCCCAGATGTTGGACCAGCGATCGAATTTACCCCCTCACGCTATGCCGTGTTCTACCAACGGTCAACGCGTGCCACTACGTAGGTATAAGACCAATATTGCGCAAAAACGACACAAAGTGGCTTTATATCCCACCAGATACCTAACCAAATTAAACGATCTGTTGGACCAATTCTGGAGAACGAGCCAACCAGCAGGAATATTTAGACCCGATATTATGTTGATACTGGAAACCAAGACCAAAAGACTCTATCAAGAGCTCGCTGAACAGATTGAAAGCGACCTCCAAGCAGATAGCTCACGCAGAGCGGGTGATAAGATCCCCTCTGAACGCGAGTTGTCTGAGCGCTATTCTGTTAGCCGCACCACCGTGCGCGAGGCTCTTATTATGTTGGAGCTGACAGGACTTGTTGAAGTAAAGAAAGGGTCTGGTGTTTTCTATCTGGGGCCAAGAGCTGGGCATACAAGCATTGATCCCTCATCAATTGGCCCGTTCGAACTCCTCCAAGCCCGACAGACTTTGGAAAGCGCGATTGCCGAGCTAGCGGCAAGCAACATTTCCACTACGCAGATTCGGGAGCTGCGTGAAATTACCGCACAGGCAGAAGTCGATTCTTTCAACGAAGAACTGGACAAACGCTTCCATGTGCTTATAGCCGAGGGCACTCACAATAATATGCTGATCAAAGCAGCAAACGACCTGTGGGACATGCGTAAGGCGAACACTATGTGGGACAAGATGCATGCGCGGATTTCCAATCTGGAAGCTCATCGCAAGGCATGGCAACTGGACCACCTGGAGATTTTACATGCTCTCATGCGGCGGTCACCGCAAGATACAAAGCAGGCCGTGTGGAAGCATCTTGAAAACGTGAAAACCGCGCTCTTTGACGCCTCGGACGTTGAAGACCCGGATTTTGATGGTTTTGTTTTCGCTCGAAGCGAATAAGGAAAAAAAGAGGATACTAAATGACCGCAGAAATCATCAGCTTTGGCGAGCCGCTTTTTGAGTTCAGCCAGGTTAAGACTCCGGTTGCTGGTGCAGACTACCTGAGCGGTTTTGGTGGCGACACCTCCAACTTCGCATGTGCAGCTGCTCGTCAGGGTGCAAAGGTTGCTGTTCTGGCACACCTTGGTTCCGACGTATTCGGCGACAAGTTCGTTGAACTCTGGAAAAGCGAAAACGTAATCACCGATCTGGTAGAGCGTCACCCAGTTGCTCCAACCGGCATCTACTTCATCTCTCACGATGAACGTGGTCACCACTTCACTTTCGCACGTAAAGGCTCTGCTGCTTCCCTGATCACCCCAGTTCAGATGCCTGCAGAAGCTATTAAAGCTGCGAAGCTGTTCCACGCTTCCGCTATCACCTGCGCAATCTCCGACACCTCTTGCGACTCCGTATTCAAGGGTATCGAAATCGCGAAGGAAGGTAACACCCTCACCTCTTTCGACACCAACCTTCGCCTGAAGCTCTGGGGTCTGGATCGTGCACGCGGCGTTATCCATGAAGTAGCACGTCACGTTGACTTCATCATGCCTTCCGTTGACGAAGCAGAAGTTCTGACCGGCATCTCCGATCCAGACGCAATCTGTGACTTCTACCTCGGCCTCGGTGCGAAAACCGTTATCCTGAAGCTGGGCAAAGAAGGCGCAATGTACGCAACTGGCGAAGGCCGTGAACGCATCGCTGGTAACCCAGTTGAAGCAGTTGACGCAACCGGCGCAGGCGACTGCTTCTCCGGTTCCTTCTTCGCGAACATCGTTGCAGGCAAGTCTCTCGCAGAATCCCTGAAATACGCAAACGCTGCTGCTGCTCTGACCGTTCAGGGTTACGGCGCTGTTGCTCCAATTCCTTACCGTAAGGACGTTGAAGCATTCATGATCGAGCGCGGCGTGAAGTAAGCTTTTGGCATATTGCTGAAACGAAAAAGGCTCCGGAACCCCGGAGCCTTTTTTATTGGCCTTTAGGCTAAAGTACTCATACCAATACCGCCCAAAATCCAACGCCTCTACCATCATCAAGTACGAAATAGACTCTATATTTCAGCAGATTATGATGGTTGGGCAAGTATGAAAAATTTTACGCGGCGCGAATTTGTTGCAACAGTAGCAACGGCTACGGTCGGCGCAACAGCACTAGCGAATGGAGTGGTGGCCGCATCACCTTCTAGGCCAACGGCACTTGATGAATTCGTCGATTACGACGCTTTGGGGCTGGCGAAACTTGTAAAGAGTAAGCAAGCGTCTCCCAAAGAGCTTCTAGAAGCCTCCATCCGCCGTGTAGAAGCTTTAGATGGGACATTAAATGCCCTCACCACGCGGCTATATGAACGCGCGATGGACAGGGCAGCAACCATCAGCCCAGACAGTCCCTTTGCCGGTGTACCTACACTACTCAAAGACACGGTGGATGTTGAAGGGGTGCGCCGGACCGACGGATCGAAACTATTCCTAACACGGGTAGGTACAACAACAGCTCCTTATATCAAAGCACTGGAAAAAGCCGGCCTAAACCCATTTGGTCTAACCAATCAGCCGGAACTGGCAGCACAAGCAATCACAGATAACGAGGCATTTGGTCCAACACGTAACCCTTGGGAGCTGGAACGCACCCCGATGGGCTCGACCGGTGGCGGTGCTGTGGCAGTTGCCGCAGGTTACACCCCAATCGTACATGGGACAGATGGCGGTGGATCTAACCGCATGCCACCACACGCTTGCGGTATTCTTGGTATGAAGCCAACAAGAGGCCGAATGGTCCCCGGTGAGGGTACTGGAGAACATGACTTCTTCCGCACCCACCAAGCGCTCAGCCGGACAGTCAGAGACAATGCAAAGCTGGCCGCATTAACGGAAGATCCATCAGCAACACACCTTCCGCCGATGGGCTGGGTCGAGGGACCTTCAAAAAACCGCCTGCGTATCGCGATGACAACCGTAAACTTCTTCGGTACCGATGCCGATCCGACAGTTAAAGAGGCCATCGAAAAGACCGCGACCCTTTGTGAAGAGCTCGGCCACAGCGTGGAAATCATTTCCAACCCTGTCAACGGACATGACTTTTACCGAGCCTACGAAGCCGTATTGGTTCAAAAATTTCCGTATCTCGCCGACCTAGTAGAGAACTTGACCGGCCTACCTATTGAGCAGTCAGGACTCCTAACAAAGTCTACTGCGACCATCGCCAACTACGCCAGCACTCTACCAGATGACGCGGCTGAAAAGGGAATGGCCTACATCCATCAACTTACAGCTGAGCACCTGACCTTCCATGAAAAGTTCGATATTTTCCTGACCCCAGTTGTACCACATGAAGCACCGATGATCGGCGACTACACCTATGACGTTGCCTATGAAATCGCAAAGGAGCGAATGCAGGCACTGATGAGTTTTACTCCTGTCGCAAACGCCTTGGGAGCTCCTGCTATGTCTGTTCCGCTATTCTGGTCAAGCGTTAGCGGGCAGCCAATCGGTTCTCACTTCCAAGCAAAAGCGGGCAATGACCGCATGCTTTATGAATTGGCTTATGAGTTGGAAGAGGCTCGCCCTTGGAAAGACAAGTGGGCACCATTTTCTGCAAAGTTCATACCTGTGTGACGAACTAAAAAAGGGGAGCAACACGCTCCCCTGTTTGTCTAGCTATATTTGCCCAACTGATCGCCGAAAAAACCGATATGGTTCCTCATTTCCCAGCGGGCACGCTCAGGATCGCCTGCCTTGATGGCTTCAAGAATCGCGCGGTGCTCCTGCAAACCGTGACGGACAGCAAAGTCCGGCAGCACGGTATATAGGCCGCTGCTCATATTGATGCCGATCTTCACATGCGGGCGCATGGTCTCGTAAAGAGCAATAGCAAAATCGTTCTTTGTCGCCAGCACAATGGTCTCATGGAACTTCATATCGGCATCAACAGTGCTGGTACCGCTTATGTTGTTCTCGATAATCTCGCGAAGAGCCTGCTCCATGGCATCGATATCAGCCTGATCGCGTCGCTCTGCTGCAAGCGCCGCCATCTCACCTTCAAACGCCATGCGCGTTTCCTGACACTTGATGATGTCACCAATGCCCTGAAACTTGTAGGTCATCATTGTATGACTGCACGCGTTAACAGGGTCGCTGTTCGCCGTAGCAGCTTCCGGGCTCTTACCCTTAAGCACAAAGCTGCCAGAGCCACGCACAGTCTCGATAACGCCTTCATCACGCAAACGCTCCATAACAGAGCGCACAACCGGACGAGACACGCCGAAACGGTCACACAATGTACTTTCGGTTGGTAGTTTCAGTCCTTGGGGAAACTCACCGGACTCGATGCTACCTTTCAGCTGCTCATAAACAGCATTGGAGAGATTTGCCGGACGTGCCAAAGCGACCTCTTCTTATTGGGTAGCGCTTTTATTTTGGCACTACCTTCTCATTCTTCTACTAGGTTTTATTATAGGGTTAACACAAAATAGCGTCCATAAGCACTTAAACGCATCTCGCAGGGCAAACTGGGAGAAAAGTAACAATTCAATGCTTTTACGGAGAATTATCGACAGGAAACAGGGAAATTTTGATCCGGATCACCGACAGCGGATAACAGATATATCATAAATATAACCAGAATCCATTGTCATACGCTAGCTGGAAAAGGAGCGACATCATGCTTCCAACACAAGCTCATCGCAGGCCCGGATACACTCGCAACATCATCAGAAGCATTCTGGTTACCACTTTCTATGCCGCCATCATCTTCGGCCTTTTCACGTTCACGCTGGATCGGATTTGGTAAACACGCCTGAGTTGATATATGAACATGCAGCCCCGACTGGGCAATTTTCCGTATTTGCCAGTTAGAAGCCGCACGGGTACTTTCCCGATACCTGTCCTGGGAAAAATAAGAGACAGGTTGTAAGGGCAAACTCTTCTCGCCCCCATTACACCTCGGGAAAATCCAATGTCAGATATCCTCCAGCTTAGTCCGTATGCGCCAGACGAGCTCAATCGTGAACTAGAAGCCGTAGCAAAGGTCCACCGCTGGTGGGAGCTTGGCAAACCGGAGAGTATTCCGGCAGACATCGCCGCATCCATTACAGCGGTGGCGACAAAGGGTGACCTTGGCCTGAATAGTGCTCTGATGGCCTCCCTGCCAAACCTCAAGCTCATCTCTGTTTACGGCGTAGGCTTTGACGCGATTGACCTTGAGCAGGCCCGCACACGCGGCATCAAAATCACCACCACCCCGGGCGTACTAACCGACGCCGTTGCCGATATGGCCGTCTCTCTTGCGCTAACCGCAAGCCGCCGCATTGCGGAAGGAGATCGCTTCATTCGTGATGGCAAATGGCTGGAAGGCAAACTGGGCACCAGCTTCAGCATTCGTGGCAAAAACATCGGCATCTTTGGTTACGGCCGCATTGGCCGTCGCATTGCAGACATCCTGCGCGCGTTTGATGCCAACATCCTTTACACCGACCTTGCTCCGGCAGCAGGCGAGGAAGAGAACTTTCGCGCCAATGCGCTGGAACTGGCAAAGGACAGCCGTATCCTTATTGTGGCAGCTGCAGGCGGCAAATCCACCGAAGGCTTGATCAACAAGGATGTTCTGGAAGCTCTTGGACCAGATGGCCTTCTCATAAACGTTGCCCGAGGCAGTGTGATCAACGAAGGCGACCTTGTTACAGCGCTTGAAGAGCGCAAGCTCGGCCATGCAGCCCTTGACGTATTCATGGGCGAGCCGAAGATCAAACAGGCGCTTATCGACAGCCTGCACACCACCCTCACCCCGCATATTGCAAGCGCGACGGTGGAAACCCGCATCAACATGGGCCGCAATGTTATTGCCAACATTCAAGCCCACCTTGCTGGTGAAGAGCTGATCTCCGAACTAAAATTCTAAAGCGTTCCGGCTGCCACCAGCCGGAAACCCGCTTGCTGCAATTAAAAAACGAAGGTGCCCTCAACATCCTCCCAAGAGGAGTTGAGGTGCGCCTTTAGCAGCTTCTCAGCCCTATCAGGGTCTCTTTCCAGAATCGCCTCATAAATCGCGCAGTGCTTCTCGTAATTGGAGCGGTTCAACTCCGGCGTACGTTCCATCTCCAGCCAATGCTGTGAGAGCCAAGCGGTAAACGTGCGATGAAGAGCAGGAAACACAGGGTTCTCGGGAATTTCATAGAAGATGCTATGAAACGCGATGTCGCTCTGGTCAAACGCCACCGGATCATCAATCGCCGCCAGATTCACCTCCAAGGCTTCCTTCAGCTTGGAGATGTGCTCGCGGGTTGCATGTGTAGCTGCCTGCCGCACAAGGCTTGATTCAATAAAGATGCGCAGCTCATAAAGGTTGGAAACGCCCTGCTTGGTGCCCAGCAAATGGCGGGCAATACCGCCAAGCGCATCCATCGCTGCATCATACCCCGGCTTGCGCACCACAGGACGAAAACGCGGCCTATTTTCCAAAAGTCCACGGTTGGTCAATGACGTAATCGCCTCTCGAACCACGGTTCGACTGGTTTCAAACTGCGTCATCAGTTCCCGCTCTGGCGGCAGAACAGACCCTTCCGGCAGTGCGCCGCTCAGGATTTGCTCCTCCAGATATTTTTGCAGCGCATCAGCTGCGCGGGTACCCGCTTTTTTCTCGCTTGCCATTACCAACCTGAATTCAGAAACCGATAGCCTTTTTAATCATACCATACTCGAAGATAACTACGCCTGAATACTCATATTGACCAAAAAATCTTGACCAAAGTGCCATACTAGATAAGTTTGGTCGTACCAAACAACAAAACTTCGATTTGAATTCGAGTTTCACCGTCAAAAAGCAAGGTACGACATGTCCTCGACGAAGATTATCAAGGTAGAGCCAAAGCTGTTCAACGTTCCACTGAAGGAACCAATGGGCGATGCAATGCACGGCATTCACACCCACTTCCAGCTGGTAACTGTAGACATCACTCTGGAAGACGGTTCTGTTGGCACCGGCTACACCTACACCGGCGGTAAGGGCGGTACTGCTGTTCTGGCGATGATCCGTGACGACCTTGCACCAATGCTGCTCGGCAAAGACGGCGACGAAGTAGAAAAACTCTACGACGCAATGCAGGTTCACATCCACTACGTTGGCCGTGGTGGCATTGCATCCTTCGCTATCTCCGCATGTGATATCGCTCTTTGGGATATTCGCGGTAAAAAGCGCGGTGAACCTCTTTGGAAAATGGCTGGCGGCGCAGACAACACCTGTAAAGCATACTGCGGCGGCATCGACCTCAACCTGCCTCTGGAGCGCCTGATTGAAAACTGTCAGGGTTATCTGGATCGCGGCTTCAACGCTGTGAAGATCAAAGTTGGCCGCCCTGACCTGCAAGAAGATCTTGACCGCGCCCGCGCAATCCGTGAACTGCTCGGCCCAGACCGTGACTTCATGGTGGACGCGAACTACGGCCTTTCCGTTGAACAGGCAATTGAAGCTGCAAAAGGCTTTAAAGAGCTGAACGTTCTGTGGTTTGAAGAGCCAATCATTCCAGACAACTACAAAGGCTATGCCCGCATCACCGAAGAAACCGGCGTGCCAGTTGCAATGGGTGAAAACCTTCACACCATCCACGAATTCGAATACGCGTTCGAACAGTCCAAGCTCAGCTACGTTCAGCCAGATGCTTCTAACTGCGGCGGCGTTACCGGCTGGCTGCGCGTTGCAGAACTGAGCCGCGAAAACGGCAACATCCCTGTCTGCTCCCACGGCATGCAGGAACTGCACGTAAGCCTTGTTTCCGCTCAGCCAAACGCTGGTTATCTGGAAGTGCACTCCTTCCCGATTGACGAATACACCACTCGTCCGCTCGTCGTAGAAAACTTCCGCGCTGTAGCACCGGACACCCCAGGTGTTGGCGTTGAGTTCGATTGGGACAAGCTCGCAGAATTCCGCGCAGCATAAGCAGCAGAGCACACTTCCCCATAGTGTTCAGCTAAGCGCATAGAGGGTCTTTAAGAAACCCTAGAGCGCACGAGTTACTCCACGGCCCTTGACCCCATCAAGGGTCCCTCCCAAGAAAAAGGCCGAAGCTTTTGCTTCGGCCTTTTTTATTGTCGTCTCTCTAGTCTGCTCAATGGCGCTAGATGAAGATGATCACCGCACCTGCTGCCACCAAGCCAATACGCACAAGCGCATTAAGCGGGGCAATAACGCCGTAGGAGATCAGGCTGATACCCAGACCGATTTTCAACGCTGCATAGATTGCTGCAAACGGCGCATGCTCGAACCGGATCAGATCAGGGTTTGCGATGAGGCCAAGCGGCACAAGGTACAAACCAAGGCCAAGCGCCATGGAGAAAATCGCCACCTTCAGCCAGTTTTCCTGCACCATACCCGCTGCGATGAACACAGCACCGCAAACCGGCGGTGTGATGGTGGAAAGCAGTGCGAACCAGAACACAAACAGGTGTGCCTGAAGTGGCTCAAGACCAAGGTTCATAAGTGCAGGGCCAGCCACGGACACACAGATCACATATGCGGCAGTGGTCGGCACTTCCATACCCAGAACCAGACATGCAAGCGCGGTTAGCAATACAGCAGGCCACAGCATACCGCCGGAGCCAGCAAGGATCAGCGAAGTGATCTTGATGCCAAGGCCGGTAATGCCAAGGGTACCGATGATGATCGACGCACAGATAATGATAGCCGCGATAATCGACACCTGACGGCCAGCTGCCAGCATTACAGCTTCAAAACGCTGCGCCGTACGCTTCATGTCCCAGCTGAGGTTTGCATCCAAGAACAGCAAAACCGCGCCAACAAGAATGGAGATACAAGCCGCGTACTGAGGTGTGTAGCCAGCAGAGAACATGCCCCACAGCAACACAAAGAACGGTACGAGGAAGAAGCCGGAGGTGATGATCACAGCCCGCATAGTTGGCTGTGCATCTTCATTGAGGCCCTTCAGGTTATAACGGCGAGCAAAGGCGTTGATACCAACCCACACCGCAACGAAGTAGAGGATCGCTGGCAAAATGGCAGCGGTCATAATGCTGGTGTACGGCGTACCGGTCAGCTCAACCATTACGAACGCGCCAGCCCCCATCAGCGGAGGCATAATCTGGCCACCGGAAGAAGCAACCGCTTCAACCGCGCCAGCAAGCGCACGCGGATAGCCCAGCTTTGTCATCGCAGGCAGTGTGATCGCGCCGGTGGAAGCAACGTTTGCAGAAGCAGAACCGGAGATAGAGCCAAACAGAGCGGACGAAATAATGGATACCTTAGCCGCGCCGCCTTTCAAACGGCCAGCAGCGGCGGCTGCCACATTCATAAAGCCCTGCCCTGCTTCACCGGAGTTCAGCACAGCGCCAAAGATAACGAAGATCGCAACAACGCCAACAGAGGTACCGGTAAGGCTGCCCCAGATACCGCCTTCAGCGATTGTCAGAGTACCGAGGTAACTTTCCAGCGGAATGTAGGTGTAACCGAATTCACCCGGCAGCAAATGGCCCCAAAGGCCATAAACCAGCGCAAGTGAAGCAACCAGCGGCAAAGGCCAGCCGATAGAGCGACGCGCCATTTCAAGAACGACCAGCAGCAAAACAATTGCAATGCCGGTCTGGAAAGTGCTGAGCAGATAGCCGTACTGGTCGGCCAACATGGAGTGGTTCAGCGCAATCCAGCTGGTCGCGAAAACGCCCAGCGCGGTCAGAATGTAGCCAGTAATAGTCTCGAAGCGGTTACGGGCAAGCAGTATTAGCGTCCATGGCAGCGCAAGCGCCATATGGATTGGACGGCTGACGAGGTTGGGCACCAGACCATAAAAAATCAGGCCCAGGTGGAAAACAACCGTTGCAGCACCAAGCGCAATCCAGACGTATTTTGTTTTTCCTTGCACGGTATAGTCCCGAAAAGAAGAAGGGCCCGAGCGTCATCTGCCCGGGCCTTTTTGGTTAACTTTTTAGCTAGGAAGTAGCCTGATTAACGAAGCGCGGCAGGGATCTCTACACCCACTTCGTCATAATATTTCAGAGCGCCCGGGTGCATCTTGGTCTTGATGTTACCAAGATCCTCGGTGGTGATACCGGCCCACCATGCAGCGTTTTCAGCCATGGCTGCCTTCTGGTCCCAGAAAGCTTTTGTAATGGTGTAGGCGGTGTCTTCGCTCATCTGTGTGGTCGCGTAAACGATCACAGGCAAAGTGGTGGTGTTGATCGCTTCTTCCTGATTGGAATAGGTGTTTGCCGGAATAACAGCCTTAGCGCTGCCAGTCTGTGCAATCTGCTCATCGCTCAAGGAAAGGAAGCTGACGTCGGAACCAGCAGACGCTTCCATCACGTTTGGAGCAGGGAAAGAAGAAGAGGTCGCGAATGCGTCGATCTGGCCGTTCTTCAGTGCAGGCACTGCGTTGGAAAGTTCAACGTCGATGATTTCGACTTTGTCTTTCACGCCAAACAGATCGAGATAACGTGCAGCTTCACGCGCACCGTATGTACCCTTACCAATCAGGACCTTCTTACCGGCCAGGTCATCAAAGCTCTTAATGTCACGGTCGGAGCGCACAACGAAGTGCATAGAAAGACCCGGAATTGGGAACATGGAGCGGATTTCGTCAAAGCGCGGATTTTCGCGGCCTTTGAATGGACCTTTTCCGTTCTGTGCAGCAGGGACCAAGGCAGGTGGCGTCGTAAACATATAGTTGCCAGGACGCACTGCAGCTTCCATGACATTCTGAACCGAACCCTGACTTTCTTCAACAGTCACAATTACTTCGCCATTGGTCGCTGCGCGAACTGCCTCTGATACCTGTACAGCCATCTGGAAATAGGAGGTCGAAGTCTTTGCCGCTTTATAGGTTACCCGCTCACCTGCAAATGCAGTTGCAGAAAAAGCAACAGCTGCTGCAGCAAGAAGGGTAGTTTTGACAAGTTTCATTTTAGATCCCCCACAGAATGATCTGAGTAATCAGTAGACTTAAAAACTTGCGCGATCATATTCCAAAAGCCGCTGATCTCAAGCGCGATTAATAGAATATTCTGTCGTATTTCATTAGATTAACTCATTTTAGTTGCTTCAATTATTCAAGTGTTAAAATATTACGTATCGATACCTATGCCGATTTGTAATTTCACAATCCCGACTCAATATCCAAATACCCCCGTCAAAAGAGGATATTCACAGGCCCGACTTAAGTGACTTATGCATAAGTACTTTTCGTCCACAGCCGCGAAAACACGCTCACTCAGCCCATACCTATTCCTTGGAAAGTCGCAGTAGTGCCGCATCTAAGCCGTAAAGAAGGGCAAAAAGCGCCAGCCGCAATGAACTGTGAGATACATATGAAAACAACAATTCGCGCAGCGCTTACTTTGGGCGCGCTATCACTTCTTTTCTCAGGCGCCGCCCATGCCAGCGAACCAACAATTATTGAACGCAACGATCTGGAGACTATTTTCTCCCAAGCGGGCGTTGTTGGCACCTTCTCTATGCTGGACACCGACAAGAACGAGCTGACCGTTGTAAACAGCGAACGCGCTGCCGAGCGTTTTGTGCCTGCCTCAAGCTTCAAAATTGCCAATGCCTTGATTGCCCTTGAGACCGGAAACGTTACCGACGTGAACGAGGTCGTTCCTATTGGCGATCAGGAAGTCTTTCTTGAAGTTTGGGCCGAGCCGATGGGCATTGGTCGCGGCATGCAGGTTTCCAACGTGCCTGTTTATCAGGAAGTGGCCAAAAAGACCGGCTTGGAAACTTATCAGCACTGGCTTGCAGAGCTGAACTACGGCAATGCCGACACAGGGCCAGAGGTCGATCGCTTCTGGCTTGATGGTCCGCTTGAAGTCAGCGCCAATGAACAGGCGCTTTTCCTTGGCAAGCTCTCCCAAACAAAGCTGCCTCTAAAGCCTGAGGTTCAAAAAACCGTCCAAGACATTACCGTTCTGCAGGAGACAGATAACTATACCCTGCACGGAAAAACCGGTTGGGGTACAGCATCAGAACCTGGCATCGGCTGGTTCGTTGGCTGGGTAGCCAAGGGCGACAACACCTACGCCTTCGCCCTCAACATGGATATGGACGACGCTGACCAGCTTCCACTACGCACTGAACTGGCAGATAAACTCCTCACCGAACTCGGCGTGAAGTAAAGTTTTGAAAAGGGGCTGCGTTAGAGCGCTGCCCCTCTCTCTAAATCAGTAAGCTAGAGCATCTCTAGCGGTTCAGCATAGGTCGGCGCAGGGAACAAAGCTTCCAGCTTGGCCTTCAGCTCACCTTCCAGCTTAATCTCCGCTGCCTTTATGTTCTCCCGCAAATGCTCAAGGCTGGATGTCTTGGGAATTGCAAGGGTTTGATCACGGTCCAGCACAAAGGCCAGCGCCAACTGCGCCGGAGTGTAGCCATACTGCTTTGCCAGCAGAACGAAACTACGATCATTCAGCAAACGGGCCTGCTCGATAGGAGAATAAGCCATCGCAGCAATGCCGCGCTTTTCCATCCATGGCAGCAGATCAAACTCCGGTCCGCGGCGGGTCAGGTTATAGAGGATTTGATTGACCGCTACATGATTGCCGCCAGAACACGCGGTAAGCTCGCGCATGTCGAAGATATCGAGATTACTAACACCCCAACTGCCGATTTTCCCTTGTTCTTTCAGCAGCTCAAATGTCTCGATTGTTTCAGCGAACGGCACAGAACCGCGCCAGTGTAGCAGATACAAATCAATCCGATCCGTACCCAAGCGCTTCAAACTACGCTCACACGCTTGTATCGCTTTTTGACGCCCAGCGTTGAACGGATAAACCTTAGAAACAACGAAAACTTCATCACGAATTGGTGCGATCGCTTCTCCCACAAGCTCCTCGGACCGACCATCGCCGTACATTTCCGCTGTATCAATTACTCTCAGCCCACATTCCACGCCATCACGCAGAACGACGATTTCCTCGGACCGTTTGGCCGGATCATCACCAACGTACCAAGTTCCCATTCCAAGCGCTGGAACGCTGTCTCCTAACGGTAACGCCACCGTTTTCATAAAAGAGCCTCCCTTCATGCAATCGCAAAACATAGGCGCGAAAACGTTTCGTCTACAATTAGGGCAAGAGCGAACCAGCAAATACACCTGCTGGGATTTGCCTAGTCGGCATCATTGATGGTGAACGATACGCCAGCGGTACAAACCTCACCGCCATACTCCAAAGGGAACTTGCAAACATGCAGGCGAAGCGGACCGCGCGGCGTTTGCTTTACAAACTCCGTCATCGTCGCCATAGCGCCCTCTTTCAGAACCTTGTTGTCGTGCTCAACCAGCTTATCGGCGTTCTCCGCCCATGGCAGCTGATGGTCTGTTTTGCCAACAACCGCCTCTCCGGCCATATCGTGCAACGCTTTGTTCGCCCAGATATAAACGCCATCCGAGCTTTTCACCCAAAAGAAGAACGGCATCTGGTCCATCAACAAAAGATCTGCGGGTGTCATAGGTGGCCTCCTTCGCAGCTGTTTTTCTTAGGCACAGCAAGGATATGGCCAAAGCGCGGACAGAGAATAAATCCATCCATTCAAATGCAAATTGCTTTATTTTCAGATTATTGACTCAATCTGGGTGTTGGAGAGATTGACAGAGCCCCCTCACCACGGCTAACAGTTGTTATGTTATATTATAACAGAATCAGTCCACCAAAGAGGTCCCCGTGTTAACCAGAATGACCCGCACCGCCGCGGTAGCCGCCACCCTGCTTGCCTCCACATCTGCCTACGCCCAGATCGATGTCGTAACCTCCATCAAGCCAATCCACTCGCTTGTTGCATCGGTCATGCAAGGTGTGGGCGAGCCTGAACTTATTTTGAAGGCAGCCGGTTCCCCTCACGCGCAGAGCCTGAAGCCTTCGCAAGCGGCGGTAATCCAAGGTGCGGAAGTGATTTTCTGGGTTGGACCTGAACTGGAGACGTTTCTGGCAAAGCCTCTGCAAACAGTCGGTGCCGATGCACGCGTTGTAGAGTTGATGCAAGCTCCCGGCCTGCAAGTGCTCAACCTTCGAGAAGACGAGAATTTCGAAGCCCATGATCACAGCGCTCACGGCGGTGAACACGAAGAGCATGCCGATCACGAGAGCCATGACCATGACGAACATCACGATCATGAAGCGCACCATGGGCATGAGCACGAAGGTCATGAGCATCATGACGACCACGACGAAGAACACCACGCCCATACCCATGATGACGATCACGGCCACCACAAGCACGAAGGCGTAGACGGGCATATCTGGCTAGATCCGCAAAACGCAGCAGCCATCGTTAAAACCGTTGCTAAAACTCTTTCCGAAGAAGATCCGCAAAACGCTGAAACCTACAGCAAGAATGCAGAAGCAACGTTGGAGCGTCTATCCAAACTGGAAGCCTCTATTGATGCAGAACTAGCCCCGTTTGAGGCAAAGCCGTACTTTGTATTCCATGACGGCTATCAGTATTTCGAAAACCGGTTCGACGTACCTGCAAGCGGTGCGATTACACTGAACCCGGAAGTTCAGCCTGGCGCAAAGCGTATCGCCGCTATTCAAAAGAAGCTGAAAGAATCCGGCGCGAGCTGCATTTTCGCAGAGCCGCAATTCCAGTCCCGCTATATCGATCTTGTTGCTTCGGGCACAGACACAAAGATTGGCATCATCGATCCAATCGGGGCCGAGCTTGAAGAAGGGCCTGCGCTTTACGAGCAGCTGCTGCAGAACATGGCAACATCGTTCTCGCAGTGCCTGAAATAAAACGCGGACATCTGGCTCTCACTGAGCGACCAAAAGCGCTTCGAGAACAGAAACGAAAAACAAAACGGGCATGCGCGCGCAGCATGCCCGTCCAAAGTATATTTGATTTCAATAGATTGCGGCAATCAGGCGGGCCACCGGCCCGCCTATTATGTTTCCAACGGACCTAAGCAGGCACGCCTTGGGCATAAAGGCCAGACAAAGCGGAAAGCGCGACGGGCCATGCATCTTTATGCTCTCTGTCCCGCAATGTGTTACACAGCGCCGAGCCTAGAATCTCCCGCGTACGTCCTTCACTATCCAAATAAGCCTTCACAGACTGCTCCGGATTTTCAAGCAGGAACCCGAACAGCTTTTCGGCAGACAGCAATGGGTCAATCTGGCTCAAAAGCGCCATTGCCCGCTGGCGAACAAGCGGAGAAGCATCTTGCAGCTTCTCAACCACCAAAGCGCTATCCATGTCCAAGGAGCTGGCGGCAATCATCGCTTCTGCCCGAACAAACGCTTCGCTATCCCCCAGCAGCGCCACAATGCTATCGGTAAAGCTTTGCGCTTGCCCATCCAGCTTTGCCACAAGCCGAAGACCAAAAAGCCGTACCTGAGCGTTGGCAGAATGCAGCGCTTGAAGCAGCACCGAACTCAGGTTTTCGGCTTTGTTGTCAGCTCCATAGCGCTCTACGTTGTTCACCAAAGCTGAAAGCGCTGCGATCTTGATTTCCCAAGCATCATCAAGACACAGCTCGCAAAGCACCTTTTGAACGCCTGCTTGCTCACCCAGAAGATGGATAGCGGTTATCCTCGTCTCCTCGCTAAGCTTATCCTCATCCCCATCCAGATCGATCTTGCGGCGGGATATGTTGCGCGTAGCTCGGGAAAGAAGGGCTTGCTCGGACGGCGTTAGCAGAACTGACGCTTCCTCATCCTCTGCCTCCTTCAAGAGATCATCAGCGGTTTCGTCATGTCCAAGAATGGCGCCTAGACTGGAAGTCGGTCCGGTTGCCTCATCCAATGGTGCATCACCAATATCAAGACCAGCAGCTTTTAGCGCGTCTCGCTGGTCAAGCGGATGAGCTTCATCGCCCGCTTGTTTTTCCGGCTCATCAAAGGCTTCATCGACATCAGCGCCGCACAGTTCCAAAAGCACTTCTAAAGCCGCTAGCCGTTTGATCGGATTAAGGTCCTCATCACCAAGAACTCCGCCCAGAGCTGCCAATGCCTTCAGCCGAACTGAGCGGCTAGAGCTATGGCAAGCAACCTGAAGCCAGTCAGTCGCGATCTCGTCGCTAGAAACGGCAAGACCATCAACAGCCGCCCACTGTCTGCGCTCCACATCAGGATCATGACCGTTTTCTTCGGCAAACAATGTCTCAAGCTGGCTTTTCATGAGGTTTGGTGCTCTGGCAACTAGAGTACCAAAGGCTTGCGCTCTTACTTCGCCGTCTTCTGCTTCCATCAAAAGGTCCAGCAAGCGAAAGCTAACATCCTGCTTGTTGTCGATCAGGGTTTTGCGATCAAAGCGGCTAATAAGAGCAAGCTGAACAACAGGACTTGGATCCTTCATTACGATGTTCATCAACTGCCATTCTTCCAGCTTTAACAGCTTGAAAACAGCAGCTCGAACCCTTGGACTCTCGTCTGAAATCGCCTTTTCATAGAGGCGGATATCTGGCTTGCGCTCCACCATAGTTTCAAAGGCAAGCTGACGGATTGCAGGATCATCATCATTCATCGCCCGCTTCATCAGCAGGTTGGAGTGGTTTCCGCGAATGCGGGAAATAAAGAGATAAGCGTTGTGTCTACGAATGCGGGCGGAGGATTCAGCAATCTGCCCAAGCGCGCCAAGTGCTGCTGCTCCAATGTGTCCCAGCGCTTCACAAACGGCGGCGTCTAGGTTCTGCGCCTCTGGATCATCAAGCGCCTGCATGAGAAGTGGAATAGCCTCCACATCGCGCAAGTGCCCAAGACCTCGGATCGCCTCGATCTGAATGTCCAGCCAACCGTCCCAGTCGTCCTGATAGTATTCCCCGTCATCCCACTGGATGCTCTCACCGCGCCCAACCGCTAGTTCTCTAAACAGCGGTTTCGCCTCAGCAGCCTCCAACTCGGTCAAAGACTTGGCGCAAGCCAGCTTTACATCCGCGCAAGGGTCAAACTGAAGGTTCTCAAGAAGAGGCACAATCGCATCTTGCAGGCCAAGCGCACCAAGGGCGGTGGCCGCATCGACGCGGACATCCTCGTCCTCATCCTTCAAAGCCTCAATAAAAACGGAGAGTTGAGAGCTTGCCTTAAGAGCGCCCAGACCTTGGATGGCCTTGAGCCGCAACACGTCAAATTCGCTAGTTGCGTGGGTTACCAGAACGTCTTCAGCCTCTTGGAGGCCCCGGGTTACTGTATCACTCATAGAAATCTGCCATGTTGTGGGGGAATTGGGAAAGGATTGGGGGGTGAAGGTCCCTCCCCCAAACAAAGGGACCTTCACCGGTAAGACCGGTTACCCGGTCAGGGATTGGCAAACATGGCAACCAGCCAACCCCATTCTTGCAGCCATCAATCAAACAATATCGCGCGGAGCAAAAGACATTGTTCTGAAAGAGGTTTTGTAAGGAGACGGGCCAAGCTTTTTGATCTTTGCAACGCCCATCTTGTAGTTGTAGTTGCCGCTGATCCAGTCCACCACGCGGCCTTCCAAAGCGTTCGCTGGCTGCTGCATATGCAGGAAGTCCATGTAAAGAACGCTCTTCTTGATCGCAGGTGTGACCATGGCCACCGCCGTAATCGCAGCTTTGGTTAGCTCGATATGGCCGTTTTCCATGAGCTTGGAGAACTGGAAGTCATCAGCCTCGACACCAAGGATGGTGTGCTTGTGACCCGGCACGCGCTCGGAGTAGATCATCACATAGTCACCGCTCTCGATACCGCGGGCCTCAGCATCATCCGGATGGATTTCCACCCAGTTCTCAGGCCAGCGCTGAACGATGTACGGACGGCGACGATCATCAAAACCAGATTGCCAACGCTCGTTAATACGACCGGAAGTACACCACAGCTCGCCTTCATCCTTGGCAGGTTTGAGCCACTCCCAGTAGTCCGAGAACAGGTTCCACGGAGACTTCTGGATGTTGCACTTACCCGTTTGGGAGTTGAAGTGCGTGAGCTTCTTATTGATCATATTGATGCCAGCGGCACCGGTTTCCGGCAGCTTGCGGGTAGTGTCATGCAAGCGCTTGGTCTCGATAATGGTCTTGCCATCATCTGCCAGCATTGCAGGGCACTGGATACCCGAAGTACCAAACTCCGCGACCTTCTGGTGCAAGGTCTTGCCTTCATCATGGGCCAGCTTCTTTAAAACAAAGAAGTCCTTGCGGCTGCCACGGGTAAAGCGAACTGCTTCTTCCGCAACCTCGTTGGAATTTTCCCAATCGAAGCCATCAAAGCCCATACGCTTTGCAAGGTTGGCAATGATCCACCAATCCGGCTTTGCAGCACCTGGAGCATCATAGAACTTCTGATAGAGACGGACACGGCGCTCGCCGTTCGCCCGAAGGAAGTCCTCTTCACCCCAAGTTGCGGCTGGGAAGACGATATCTGCGTAGCGATTACCAATCGGGTCTTGCAGATAAATGTCTTGGTTGATGACAACCATGCCGCCACTGTCAGCACGCTTCTTCAAGGTTTCGATAATCTCTGCCTTGTCGAAAGAGCGGATCTGATGCGGGTTCTGAACGGTCAGTTCTTCGAACTTGTCTGCCAGCTGCTGACTACCGCACATGGCCTGAATCCACGTTGTCCCGATCACGTGGGCAAAACGTGTATGCCCTGCAATGAGATAACGGTCGGTATCCATAGCCCGGCGACGACGACCCGGCAGCTTTTCCGGAGACTTGTTACGCGGGTAGCTACCACCCTTAACGCCGCCACGCTGGTGACCACCGGCGCGCCCAATAACCTGACCCGGACGGCCACCACAGCCTGTGATGATACCAAGAGCAGAAATCGCTTGGGTGTTGCCGGTATTGTTGGACCAGTAGAAGCCCTTCTCGATCATGATAGACGTCTTAGGACGGGTTCCATCTTCACGAGGTTTAGCCATCCACTCGGCAGCTGTGTAGATCTTTTGAACATCGATCTCGGCAACTGCCGCAGCGTTTTCAGGAATAAACTCATCCTGAGCCAGCAACCACTTCTTCCAGTCCTCAAACCCAGCGGTCTGGAACTTGCCCCAAGTGGTACGCCACTGCCATGGCGTGTTGCGGGTACCCTGACCAAAGCCGGAAGAGCTTTCCCACTTGTTGTTGACCCATTTCTGGATCCAGTCGGAATCTTCCCAGCCGTTCTCGACGATAACGCGGGCAATTGCGTTGACCACCAGAAGGTCGGTGCCCGGAGTAATGTCGATGTGCAGACCACCCATCTTCTCGGCATATGCAACACCGGCAGAGCGACGCGGAATGAGATAGATCTCTTTCTGGCCGTTCTGCATACCCTTCATCATCCACTGGGTATAGAGAATGGTCTTGGTCTCATATGGATCGGTACCGCAAACCAGCAGGGTTTCAGCATTCATCCAGTCCTCATAGGCAGGACCGAAATTGTCGAAACCAGCATCACGGAAGCCCGGCGTGGAGGTCACATCAGACGGCGTATCATGAAACGTGAAGTTGGCCGTATTGATGTGGCGCAGAGCGTACTTGGAGATCGCGTAAGTGTTCTCGATGTACTGGTAAGAGAACGTCTTCACACCATAGGCGTTGGTGCCGTGCTTCTTGATGACATGCTTGCCAACTTCAGCAGCAACTTCTAGCGCCAGATCCCAAGGAACCGGCATAAGCGTGCCGTAAATCCGCATAAGCGGTGTTTTCAGGCGGTCGCGGGTCGGGGTCTGCGGATTGTAACACTTTTGCGCAATACAGCCGCCACGAAGGGAGCTGTCGCCATCGGTGTTTACATGCTCTGCGTCCTTGTCCGGCACAATCACCACGTGGTGCGGCTTGTTCTTATGCAGAACGATATTGTGCTGGTTTGGCGCAACCCAAGCACCGAGTGGTGCAACAGGGAAGTCCTCATCAAAGGCATTGCTATCGGCAGTCGGACCGCCGGACTTTGCAGTCACCGGCCAGCGGTACACTTTGTAACCGCATGCTACGACGCAATAGTCGCAAGCTGTCGAGATAACATCCGCCCCTTTTGGAGGAAGTGGAACATTTGTCTCTGGAACATAGTAGGGAGTAGCCATAAGCAGCGCTCCTTTAAGATGCTAAATTATCGTAGCGGCCATAGATGAGGCCAAACATGCCGACGGCGTAGATATCGTCGCCGTCCAGCTCCAGCAGAACCTGCGGAAGGGACTGGTAAGCCTGACCGGAAACAAGAATGCCGTGACGGGTCAGGTCATAGGTCGAGAGGTGAAGCGGACACGGCCCCAGAACCTTGTGTTCCGGCTTGTAGCTTTCGTACATGTCGCCGCCCTGATGGGTACACGTCATGTTAAAGGCCACAAGGTCGCGTTGCTGGCCAACGCCGCCCCCACACTCGACACCGGTCTTCACCAGAATAGAGGTGGAGTAATCGCCCTCGTCCGGATAGCTGAACTCAACCGGAACATCCTGATGCATTTCGGATAGCTTACCGATGTGCTTACGAGGATAGGTCGAGACCAGAGCCGGAACCTGCTCAGCATGCCCTTTGCCGCTTCTGACAGTCACCATTACGGTGAAAGCCGTGGCGCCGGACGCAAACAGAAACTGACGACGGTTAATGGTGCAGTTCTTCTTGGCTTTGCCTTTGCAACTGCATGCTTTTTTGGAATGTTCAGCCATGCTAGCCCCCTATTCCACATTGGCTGCTGTTGGCAGCGGTGCATATTCTGGCAACTCGGGTTCATCGATCAGAATCTCGTCGCCGGACAGGGATTTAATGAAGTTCACCAGATCGGCTTTTTCCTCTTCACTCAGGCCCAGAGGTTTAAGCAGCTTGGTCTTGTTTTCAGCGAACTCGTTGGTTCCGCCGCCTTGGTTATAAAACTCGACCACATCTTCCAGTGTCGCCAGCATACCGTTGTGCATATACGGCTCGGTATAGGCGGTGTAGCGCAAGGATGGCGTGCGGAACTTGCCCTTATCGGCCTTTTCCTTGGACCGGAAATAGAAGCCCGGATCATCCTTGGTTTTGCGGTACATTTCCTCGGTAGAGCCTTTTGCATAAAGCTCGTAGCGGAAGGTGACCTGCCTCAACCCGTCGTCATCCCACTCATCCAGAGGCGGAACGCCGGTGTTGTAGTACTTCTCATCGGAAAGCAACGGGCCGTTATGGCATTCCATGCAGCCAGCCTTACCGCGGAACAATTCCAGACCGCGCTTCTGGCTTGCATCCAGAGCGTTGTCATCACCACGCAGATAACTATCAAACGGGGTGTCTGTCTGAACGATGGTCCGCTCGAAAGCTGCAATCGCTTTCCAGGCATTGCTGATACGCGGCCACTCATCACCGAACACATCATTGAAACGCTCGCGATATTCAGGAATGAACGCAAGGCGCGCTTCCATCATGTCGCTTTCGCCATTTCCAGCAACCGCGCCTGTTGCAGCGGACTTGGCTTGTTTCTCAAGAGAAGAAGAAGAGCCAGCCCAGAACAGCTTTCCATAGTAAGCGGAGTTCACGATGGTCTGGCTGTTACGCCAGTGAACCGTGCCCGGATACCCAAAAGAGATCTTGTCTTCCACGTCCCAGCCAACGTACGGGCTGTGACATACAGAACAAGGCATTGTGCCATTGCCGCTTAACCGGCCATCGAAAAAGAGCATCTTACCCAGTTCGATTTTCTCCGGTGTTTGCGGATTGTCTGCCGGAATCGGAGGTTCACCCAGCGCGGCCAAAGGCGCATCAGGGTCAGGGTCACCGCCCGAAATTAGCGATTCAATCTGGCGTTCGCTTTGCGCAGCAGCAGGAACAATCACTCCCCCAAGAGCAAGGGTAACGATCGCTGTTGCAGAGGCCAGAAGACCAAGGTGTTTGGTCACGAACATTGTCATGGTCTGCCTCCCTTAATTCAATGTTTCGCGCCAGTTTTCGATCGCCGGATAATCAGTATCGATTTCTTCGGCTACGAATTCAGGGCCGGTTAGCGGATCGCCAGAAAGCGCTTCAAGGAATGCAACAAGGTTGCTTTGTTCGCTTTCACTCAAGCCTAAAGGCTGAAGTCTTGGATCCTTGTTGGCAGCATCCCCACCACCTGCGTTGTAAAACGCGACCACATCACCTAGCGTTTCAAACATGCCGTTATGCATGTAAGGCGCTGTGTAGGTCAGCTCGCGCAGAGTCGGCGTCATGAAAGAGCCGACGGTAGAACGATCTTCAGGGTGCTCGACGATATAGGCGCCCACGTCCTCACGCAGGTTCATGTAGTTTTCGATACCCATGAACTTTGCAAAGGTCACAAAGGTCATATGACGCTCAGGATCTGCAAAGATTTCCGGATTTGTCGGTACGCCTGTGACATGCGCCAGATCATCGGTGAAGCGCTCACCACTGTGACACGCAGCGCAGCCAGCCTTACCGGTGAACAGCTCGTATCCCGCCTGAGCGCTAGCGCTCATGGTGCCGGTATCGAAGGCGGACCCGCGGGAGGTCAACGTCTTTAGATATTCCGGAATAGCTTTACGAACGCTGCCATTGGAAGGCTCGCCATATCCAGCAGCCTTGAACATCTCCACATAAACAGGATCCTGCTTGATGCGCTCCTGCATCAAACGCATATCCATATTCATGAGATAGGTCTCGGTGATGGATTCGCGGGTTACGTCGTTCAGGTTCGTACCGATGCGTCCATCATGAAACCATGCATCACGCAGGGCTGTATTGATGAGGGTCGGTGTGTTTCTAAACCCGAGCGAACCGGTGTAAGCGTCAGAAAGTGCCTGCCCGTCAGTAAAGCCCAATTCCGGCTGGTGACAGCTTGCACAAGACATGGAAACATCACCGGAGAGGCGTGGGTCAAAAAACAGGCGCTTACCGAGCGCAGCCTTGGCGGCATCAACTTCAATCGGCGAAATTGGTCCCGGTTCGCCTGCTACTGAATCAAGAGGGAATGTAACCCCCATCAACGCCGCAACCGCAACACCGGCAACCATTTTTAGCCGCAAATTCAACTTGCTAGCCATTGAGTTCTTCCTTTGGTCCTGACTGGTTTCATCCCAGTCATGCTCAACAACTCAACGGTAGAAGCGGCTTGTAACGCTCAGGTTTCGCCAAATCCTGAAGCAGTAAAAATTGGTTTGTTTTTGTAAAGACCTGTAACAAACGGGGTGTTTGCTTAATATTTAGGCGGCGACCTCTTGATATACGTCAAAGAACGTATCGGCATAATATGCGCTTATCCTGACATATGTACTCTCACGTAAAACTTGCGGAGCAAAGAGTACTCTGGGGAAGAATCGGGGGCATTAATGACACGGGATCGAATTCTGATAGTGGATAGCGACGCGCAACTCACTGCGACTTTGACCCGATACCTCGAAAAGCAATCCTTTAAGGTAATTAGCGTTGCAAGCGCCGAGCAGATGGATACGGTTCTGACCTGTATGGATGTCGATCTGTGCATCCTTGAGGTCAACCTACCTGACCGCGACGGTTTTGAAATTATCAGAACCGTTCGTGCTTCTTCCAATCTGCCGATTATTGTTCTCAGCGAACGCGATGATGCCTATGACCGAGTTATAGGTTTGGAACTGGGCGCGGACGATTATATGAGCAAACCGTTTGAAACACGGGAGCTACTCGCCCGCATCAAAACAATCCTGCGCCGCTGCAAAGTGGAGGCTCTAGCCCTTCGCCAGCTTGAGGAAGAAGCACCGCTGCTGCAATTTGGTGATTGGATCATGAACCTGCAGGACAGAACACTGCGCTCTGCAAAGACAGGTAAAAAGCTGAGTCTGACCACATCAGAATTTGAGTTGCTACAAGTGCTCACCCGCCGCCCTAATACGGTGCTGAACCGCGCCCAGCTTCTTGATGACATTCGTGGGCGTGAAGCCTATCCCGGCGACAGAACAATCGACGTTCACATCATGCGCTTGCGTAAAAAGATCGAGCCAGATCCAGCCATGCCGATCTACATCAAAACCATCCATGGTATCGGTTACTGTTTTATCGCCAATGTTACCCGTCCGTCGAACAACGGTCATCATCACGCACGCACCGAAATCAAAACCAAACATGAGCCAGTGGCAATCAGCTTCTAAGGTGGACTAGTAGAGGCCTGCCCACTTTCTATACCAGCGCGACTCACTTCCTAAGTAAACTTACAGAAACATCAATTTACCTAGGTATTTAGCATCAAAAATCATCATCGCTTTTTGTCGACAATAATCATTTCTGTGATAAACTAGCTACCTACCATACCAGTTCTTGACCTTTCCACAACGCCGTGGGATCCATTTACATACCCGCGGTAGATCCACTCTCAATTTAGGCTATTAAATTTCGGGAGCGGTCACGCCTATAAGTTGGCGACGGGAACAGAATACGGATGCGCTATCCTGCCTTTTCCTAATGCCTATTGAATTAGCCACAGGAGCAAAGCCGACGCAAAGCCACACCAACAAACGTGGCATGCGTTCAGCGAAGAGGAACAGCCGATGATTATTGGGGCTCCTA
>NZ_SMMA01000057.1:26951-161684 GCF_009711345.1 Pseudovibrio flavus | reverse complement strand
TGCGGGGTCTTGCAAACAGAAGAGCGAGAGCAACTAGGCGAGGACCTTAATACGGCGGCCAACGAGCATCATCGGCACGGCCTGACGGAACAGGCAAAGGATCGCCGGAAACGGTAAGCGCATGCTGGGCGGTACCCGGCACAGCTTTAACCTCGTCTTCCCCCGCAACGATCAGCTTCACTTCAGGAGAAGTCAATCGGCCTGTGAGAACCACAAAGTTCGGGTCATCTTTCACCCCCTCAAAAATGAAGGCACTAGCGCTGCCGAAGACACGGGCGATCTCGCGCTCAACGAAGTACGCCAGTTTCCTATATCCGGCCCATGTAAAGTATACGCCGTCATTGGCTCTCAACCGACGGCGCTTACCATCAACATCCGGCCCTTGGTTGGTATAAAGCCCGTTTTCATCCAAAAAAGGCTTCCAAACATCGACGAAGATGCCACCTGCGGGGTCAACCTGCTCGATAAACAGATCATTCAAGAAACTGAAGTTTGCTGACTTTGCATAGTCTTCTGCTGGCGCAAGTCCCAGCCAGATCATGGGCAGCTGCTCGTTACGCACGGCGGCAACGAGGGACGCAACGCGGTAACGATACTCTTTGGTCCAGTCCCTTGTCTGGAACGGCAAAATCTCTTCACCAAGCTGGAAGTCTGTGTCGTCCGTTGCGCCCAGAGTAATAACCACCAGACCAACATCTTCGCTGGCTAGTACGTTGGCAACATCCTCGGGCCAGTCCGGCGTCTTGTTATTGACCAGACCAATTTTCGGATAAACCAGCTTCTTCACTTTGATGGACGGCGTTTGCGCGTAAACAGCCTTGAGGCCATCTGCAAGACCCCATGCAAGGTTGTCGCCAACCACAAGCAGGGTTTTCGCGTCCTCGTCCTTAGGCTCTTCCTGAATAGTCGGCGCTTGCTGAACGACAGCGGCCGGTGGAGTACGCTTCTTGCGGCGGATAACTTTGCGACGTTTTTTCCGTGTCGCTTTGGGCTGGGTTTTCTTTGGAGTACCAAGACCAAACAAACGTTGAAGGAACGTAGAGCCTTCATTCTGGTACTTGTTGGAGCGCACTTGAGCATAGGCAGGCGCTGGCGCGAAGCTTTCCATAAAAAGCCCGCCGAGAAAAACCAGAGCAACCGCAATTGCCACTGTTTTAAGCGCCTTCACCATTCCTGTCTCCCGGGGTCTTACCCGTCCATCCCATTATGGAGCACAGTCTAGGAAGAAGAGGTGAATTAATTCCCCTCTTTCATCCTCTCCAGAAGTTTCATGGAATCATATCCGTCCGGCGTCAACCCTCGGGCACTTTGGTATTGCCTGATTGCACCACGCGTTTTTGGCCCAATTCGGCCATCTACAGCGCCAACATTGAAGCCCTTTTTATTCAGCTGCGCTTGCAGTTCTTTCTTCTCATCAAAAGAAAGCGGACGATCTTCCCGCGGCCAAGGCTGCTGGAAGCCCTGCACGCCCAGCATTCTGTCTGCCAGATGACCGACAGCAAGCGCATAGGCATTGGCGTTGTTGTATTTCTTGATAACCTCAAAGTTCTTCAAAACAAGAAAGGCCGGTCCATTAGCCCCAGCTGGCAAGAACAGCTTTGCTTTGTCATCCTTACGCGGAAAACCACCGCCGCGTGCCCGCTTGATGCCAAGCTTTTCCCAAGCTCCAAGCGACTTCTGCGTCTTGAGGTTCGCAAGGGCGTAGTTGAAACCTTTTGGCAGAGTTACCTCGTAGCCCCATGTTTTGCCGCTATCCCAACCAGAAGATTTCAAATAGGCCGCAGTGGAAGCCAGAGCATCTGGAACGGTTTCCCAGATATCGCGCTTGCCATCACCAGTCGCATCAACAGCATGGGCAAGATACGTGGTTGGAATGAACTGCGTATGCCCCATTGCACCAGCCCATGAGCCGGTCATCTTATGATGGGCAACATCGCCTTCCTGCAAAATTTTGAGCGCGGCGAGCAGCTGTGTTCTGCCGAACTTCTTCCGCTTACCGCCTTCATAGGCGAGCGTTGCCAAAGAACGGATAGTGCCGCGAACAATCTCCGGATTATCCAAAATGCTGCCGTAGGAACTTTCCATGCCCCAGATCGAAGCAACGATGTAGCGGCTCACACCATAATCAGCTTCGATTTTGTCAAACCAGTCAGTCCACTCCCTCAAAGCCTCTCGGCCATTTTCAATGCGGCTATCAGAAACCGCACGGTCCAGATAATCCCAAAGCGCACGGGTGAATTCTGGCTGGTCACCTGCAAGCCGAATGACCTCGGGATCAGGCTCCAAACCGTTCATCGCCTCATCATAAACCTGCTTGGAAATTCCGGCTTTGCGTGCCTGAGGCCAAAAGCTCTCCTTCCAGCTATCGAAAGCGGCATCTGCCATTGCAGCGGGCGCACCAAAGCAAAGGCTGCAAGTAAGCAAAGCGATAAAGGGAACACTTCGGAATTTCTGCAAGAAATGGTCTCCTGAGATGAATGGGCCAAGCCCGAAAACGACTGAACCTGAAAACTGACTTGTGCAGACTAACGACACAATTGCCCTAGGGCTAGACTGTGCTTTTCTTGGTTCAACGGCTCAGTGCCAACTGAACGCGCGCACCTGTTAGCGACGAAGACGAAGCCCCGCTTCAATAGTGCTACTGGTGTAATCACTGTTTGGTTCAGAGCTATCAAAGCTGGAGAACGTGTAGCGCCCTACAACAGCTGCATAGTCCGAGAACGCGTATTCCAGCCCGATAGAGCCGCTAAACTCTTCTTCCGAAATAGAAACGCCTTCGTAATCTCTTATCGAGTAGCCAAGGGTTGCATCCCCTACAAAGTCCTCATGGAACTGGTGCGCAAGGCTGAGCTCGCCTGAGTAGAGAATGGAGCCGGCGGAATCATCGATATTTGTGCCGTAGAAATTCGTTGCAATGGTTCCGGTAACGGTGTTGCGCCGCGTTGGTGACCAAACCAAAGACGCATCGACAAGTAGGCCGGACAGATCGTTCAACCGCGCATCTTTCGGTGTTTCTTCGCGCCAGCCGACAGAAGCCTGAGCCTGCACTTTGTCACCGCGGTCAAGCGTGAAACCGCCGCGAATGAAGTAGCCTTCTGTATCGCGGTCAAAAGACGAAGGGGTGCTGCTCTGGTGTTGATAGCGCCTGACGAGACCGCCACCTTCTACAAACGGAGACAGCATCGCCCCGCTATCGAAGGCCAATCGCAGACTTCCGTCAAAAACGGTATTATCTCGGCTGGTGCTAGAGCTGCTACCGCCATACTCAACGCGATCAACACCTGCGCGGGCGCCAACGTTGAGATTGCGCAGCTCCTTGTTTACCGAGATATCTGCGCCGAACTCTTGAATCGAGTTTGGCTTGCCGTCGAGAACAGGGTTTTCTGGAGACGCGCGGTTTTCCTGCGAAAGCCCGTAATCCGCTCCCAAGTTGACATTCCACTGGTTGCCAAGGTCCAAGCGCAAATCGGACCGAAGAGAACCTTCCGGAACATTGCTGTCAGGGTCTTTTGAAAAGGCCTCATAACTACCGCGGAACGCCGTGGAGAACTGATGCCGATCCCAGTCAGAAAGAAGGGTGAAGGCTACATCTGTTGTGATGAAGGCATCCGGCTCACCGCCAGAAGCATTCTGGGCATTGTCCGTCCAACCCACCCATTGCGAGAGCTGAGGCAAAAACAGATAGGAGCCAAGACGCAAACCACGCGCCTGATCCCGCTGTGTTTCTCCATCAAAAACTTCGTTAGGACGCGGGTTAACGATACCGCGGCGTTCTGCGATGACGCGCTGCACGGAACTGACCTTGCCGGAAAACGACAGAGGGCGGCGGCGAGGGCTGAGCAGGAAGCTCTCCTCAAGCACGATGTCCGCGTCTTCATCACCGTATAGAACTTGTGATTGATCCTGATCGCCGGAGCCTTCGGCCAAGTCGCGCTCGCTCTCGCCGGACAGCCCAAGCCCTCCGCGCAAACCAAAGTCAGAGGTTTGCGCAGCCGCAAGGCTTGGCACCATTGTCATGCCAAGAATCATAACTAAATAACAGGGGCGGACTACCATCGAGACTATCCACAAGCGCCGGCAGGACATTGCAATCAATAACAAGGTCATACTGACGGCATTATGGTTAACGGTCCCTTGAAAACTAATTGGGCAGTTCGATTGTTTTACAATTAATTTCGGGATAGAAGCTGTCTGACCTTGTGGTGGCAATACCAAAGTGACAGGCTCACTACCATCCCTATAGGTACTACCCGCTTGTGGGCAATGGGGTTTAGGCACCGACCATTGGAGAAAATGCGCAAATGCACATGCCGTCCTTTCAGGAAAAGAATCAGGAATTTGTAGTCGCGGAAGCCTCTTGGCTTGAGTCTGCAACACGCGCTATCGAAACAGAAAAATCCGGTATGGACGCCTTGAGGGCCGCTTTGAACAATGGTTTGGCTGAACCATTTCTCAAAGCCGTCGAGCAGATTGCCAATTCCAAGGGCCGCGTGATTATTTCCGGCATCGGCAAAAGTGGTCATATCGGCACAAAACTCGCCGCGACCATGGCTTCAACCGGAACGCCTGCATACTTCGTGCACGCTAGTGAAGCGAGCCACGGCGACCTTGGCATGGTCACTCAGGATGATGTTGTTATCGCGATCTCTTGGTCTGGTGAAACTGCCGAACTGGCGAGCCTTATCGCCTTTACCCGCCGCTTCAAGATTCCGCTGATTTCCATCACCCGCAGTGCCACAAGCACCTTGGGCGCTGCCTCTGACATTTGTCTGGCGTTGCCAGCGGTAAAGGAAGCCTGCCCTCACGGTCTTGCGCCAACCACATCCACACTCATTCAGTTAGCAATTGGCGATGCGCTGGCAATCACACTGCTTGAGGCCCGTGGCTTCACCGCGTCAGACTTCAAAGTCTACCATCCGGGTGGAAAACTCGGCGCAACGCTGCGCCATGTTCGTGACATCATGCACTCCGGCGATGAAGTTCCGCTGGCAGCTGTTGGCACTTCCATGCGCGAAGCAATCATCCTGATGACCCAGAAGAGCCTCGGCGTGCTTGGCATTACCGGCATGAATGGCGACCTTGTTGGCATCATCACTGATGGTGACTTGCGTCGTCACATCAGCTCTGACTTCCTTGACAAACCAGTTGAGGAAATCATGACTTCTGACCCGAAAACCGTGCCGCAGGATACACTCGTGGGCACCGCGGTTGAGATGATCAACTCCATGGGCATCTCCTCGCTGTTCGTCGTGGAAGGCAAAAAGCCGATCGGGATTGTGCACCTGCACGGCCTGCTTCGCGTTGGCGCTGCATAAGGCTACGCGGGTGTATTTCATTGAAAGCAAGGCGGCCAACTGGTCGCCTTTTTCGTTTCAGAATCACCTTTGCTCGCTCATTCACACATCGCCGCCTGAATGCACAGGGTGCGCTTTCGACGGCAAATTCGACGCTCAAGCCTCCTGCCTTCGCCTATTTTCTATAGGTTTTTATCCCAATGATAAAATTCATTAGGAATTGATTAGAGGTCTGCCGCCTACCCTGCCCCTCAGTGTATTTGAGTATTTTTGAGGTGCGGGATGGATCTGGCGACAATCATCGGCATGATTTCGGCCTTTGTGATTATCACAATCGCAATCTTTCTGGGCGGCAGCATCAACCAGTTTATGGACTTGCCTTCCGCGTTGATCGTGCTTGGTGGTGGCTTGGCAGCTACGCTGGTTAGGTTCCCGCTTTCCAGTATTTTGAGCGCCTTCGCTACCGGTGCCAAACTCGCCTTCACGCATAAGAAGATCGAGCCGCGTGATCTGGTAGAAGAAATCTCCGGTCTGGCAGAACTGCAGCGCAAGTCTGGCCCTCTGGGTCTGGAAAGTGCTGAGATCACAGACAACAACCTCAACAAGGGCATTCAGTATATTGCCGACGGTTACGACCATGAGCTTATTCGCGAGTCCATGGAGCGCGAGCGAGACCTCTATCTGAACCGCTTGTCTGAAGGCAAACGGGTCTATGCAGCTCTAGGTGATGCAGCGCCCGCGTTTGGTATGATCGGAACGCTGGTCGGTCTGGTGCAGATGTTGGCGACCATGGACGATCCTTCCACTATTGGTCCTTCCATGGCGATTGCGCTTCTCACAACGCTCTACGGTTCCGTCATTGCCAACGTGGTTTGCCTGCCGCTGGTTGATAAGCTCGATGCCAAGTTCGAGGTTGAAGAGCTCAACCAAACATTGATCATCGACGGCGTTCTCCAGATCAAAGAGAACAAGAGCCCTTCACTCATCAAAGAGATGCTGCTTGCGTATATGCCAGAGCAGCACCGCGAAGAGATGCTTGCAGCCGCTGCTGCCTGATAATTAAGGAAGCGACGGTATGGCTGCAAAAAAGAAGGATGCAAAACCGGGCGCACCGGGGTGGATGGTTACTTTCGCAGACCTGATGTCCCTTTTGGTGTGCTTCTTCGTTCTCATCATCTCCTTCTCCATTCAGGACCAGCAAAAGCTGCAGGTCGTGGCGGGCTCCATCAAAGAAGCCTTCGGGATCAAAATGGAGATGAAACGCGCAGGCATGATCGAGATCGACGGCATCCCCATGCGCGACTTCATGAAAGACGCAAGTCAGGTCGAGCATGACAACGACACGGATTATGCCGAAGTCCAGCACCTGCAACATCGCAAGCAGGGACCAGAAGCAAATACCTTCAACACGCAGAAGTCCGAGATTGAGCACCCGCGCCTGTTTGCAACGGCAGCGGCTTCACTCCGTCAAGCCCTTCAAGAACTTCCAGAGGTAACAGAGGTCTCAACCAACATCATTCTGCAGGAGACCGAAGAGGGTTTGAACCTGATGATCGTGGATCAGGAAGGGCGTTCGATGTTCCCTGAAGGATCCCGTTATCCCTATGAGATCACGCGTAATTTGCTGGCAAAGATCGCTCCGGTTCTTCACCGCATGCCAAATCGCATTCGCATAACCGGACACACAACAGCCGGCCAAATGCCACTTTCACCAACACAAACGCTTTGGGAATTATCAGCAGACAGGGCCAACATCGCCCGCCAAATCCTGATGGAAAACGGCCTTTCGATGGACCGCATTCATTCTGTCGTCGGCAAGGCAAGCACGGAACCGCTGTTCCCGAACGACCCGTTCCTCGCCGCCAACCGGCGTATCGAAATTCTGCTGATGAAGGAAGCGCCCCCGCTTCCGGTAGACTTCAAACCATAGGGCTGAGGAGGCTTACGCCTCCCCCGCTTTCTTAACTGCAAGCGCGACGCCCTTAACAGCGACCACGCGCACCAAAGCGCCCGCTGGTAGGTCCGGCCCGACAATACGCCAAATCGTATCATCAATGCGCAGCGTTCCACGCCCTTGCTCGATAGGCTCAGCCAGCACGTACTCCTGCCCGATATAACGCGCACCACGCTTGTTGAGTGCAGGGTCATCACTATCGCTGCCGCCACGGTTGGTAATGCGCCGCCCAAGGATGATTGCGATCAGCGAAAAGCTGATGAAGATCAAAATGGACGACTGCCACGACAGCTCAACAAAGAAGCCAAGGCCGCCAACGATAAAGGCAGCAACGCCAAACCAGAGAAAAACCCAGCCCGGAGCCAGCACTTCAAGGCCCAATAAAAACAGCCCGAAAATGAACCACTTCCAAGGGCCAAGGGTTTCAATAAGCTCCATCATCAGCTTTCACCCGTGCCGCCTACAGATGGAACCCGCGAAGAACGCTTGGCTTTGGCATCCTCCGAAAAGGTCTCCTTGGCGATTTCAGCAATACCAGTGAGAGAGCCAATCATGGATGTTGCTTCCATTGGCACAATCACGACCTTCTGGTTTCTTGACTTTGCGAGCTCGCCGAAGGCATCCACATAGCGGTTGGCGACGAAGTAGTTCACTGCAGCAATATCACCCTCAGCAATCGCCTTGGAAACAAGCTGGGTTGCTTTGGCTTCAGCTTCCGCCAAACGCTCTCGCGCTTCTGCATCGCGAAATGCGGCTTCCTGTCGGCCTTCCGCTTCCAATACCAACGAGCGCTTTACACCCTCAGCCTTATTGATCTCAGCTTCACGCTCGCCCTGCGCTTCCAGAATAACAGCACGTTTCTCACGTTCGGCTTTCATCTGGCGAGCCATGGCATCCACCAGATCCTGAGGTGGGTTGATGTCTTTGATCTCGATACGCGTGATCTTCACACCCCACGGCTCGGCAGCAGAATCCACCACCCGCAAAAGACGCTTGTTGATCTCATCGCGGTTGGAAAGCAGTTCATCAAGATCCATGGAGCCCATAACGCTACGAATGTTGGTCATGGTGAGGTTGAGGATAGCATTTTGCAGGCCCATCACCTCATAGGATGCGCGTGCCGCATCAAGCACTTGATAGAAGGTCACGCAGTCAGCTGTGACGGATGCGTTGTCCTTGGTGATGACTTCCTGCGCAGGCACATCCAGCACCTGCTCCATCATATTGACCTTGTGGCCGATACGATCAAGAAACGGAATGATGAGGTTAAGGCCCGGCTGCAATGTCGTACGGTAGCGCCCAAAGCGCTCCACCGTCCAATTGTACCCTTGCGAGACAGTTTTAACGCCCGCAAATATGATAAGCACTACAACAAGCAGCAGTACTAGCAGCGTTATGTTGACGCCAATGAAGTCCATTATGAGCCCCCGTTTATTAGAAGTCGGCACGCGCCGAGTCTTCGCCAGACTATAGTCGTAACGCGTACACGCACACAAACAAAATCAGGGGTTGAGCATTCAACTCTCACGCTCGCACCGCGCTTACGATGTAAAGCAAGTGCGAGCGCCAGAGATGTTCGTTAGATCCAGCCTTGCAGCTCTCTCACCACAATGTCGGCAATGACGTTCATACCTTCAGGGCTATCATTGAGGCATGGAATATGCGTGAAATGCTCACCGCCATGCTCCTCGAAAATTTCAGCGCCTTCGCCAGCGATCTCTTCCAAAGTTTCAAGGCAGTCGGCCACAAAACCCGGGTTCATAACGGCAATGTTTTTACGGCCTTCTTGAGCGAGTTTCTCGATGGTCTTGTCCGTGTACGGCTGCAACCATTCCTCAGGCCCAAAGCGGGATTGGAACGTGCTGATCAGCTTGCCTTCTTCCCAGCCCAGCTTTTCACGCAGCAGGCGAGAGGTTTTCAAGCACTGGCAATGGTAAGGGTCACCCTTCTGGAAGTAGCTCTGCGGGATACCATGATAGGAGGCCATAACCACTTCTGGCTCTTCATCCAGCTTTGAAAGGCTCTCTTTTACGGAGTCTGCTAGCGCGGTGATATAAACATCATGATCGTGATACGGCGGTACGGTGCGAATAGCTGGCTGCCAGCGCATTTCCATTAGCACCTTAAACACGGCATCGTTTACCGTCGCAGTGGTTGCTGCCGAGTATTGCGGGTAAAGCGGGAAGACGAGAATCCGGTCGCAGCCTTCCTCTTTCATCTTCGTCAAGCGAGACTTGATTGACGGCTTGCCGTAACGCATCGCCCAGTCAACGGTCACTTGAGAACCGGCACCGTCCAGCATCTCCTGCAGCTTCTCACCCTGACTACGGGTGATCGTGCGCAGCGGGCTTTCGTTCTGCTCATTGTTCCAGATTTCGGCATAAGCACGACCAGACTTCTGCGGGCGAACATTAAGCACGATGCCATAGAGGATCGGATACCAGAGCCATTTCGGCCATTCGATAACGCGTTTATCAGAAAGGAACTCGCGCAGATAACGGCGCATTGGCCAGTAGTCTGTGCCATCTGGTGTTCCAAGATTGATGAGCAGGACGCCAACCTTTCCCGCTTTTACGGGTGGGTGGTCTTTCGGCAGCTGCATAGGGCTACCGTAGACGCTGGAATGGGTTGGCTTATCGTGATCGCTCATAAGTTGCACCTGTGATTAAAACCAGTCCTACGTATCTTAATAGGGGTTTGATCACAGTGCGCCAAGGATAAAGATCACAGACCTCAGGAAAAACCCCGAGGTCTAGATCGAAAGATGGATATGGGCTTACCTATGCGTTTTCCAGCGGGCGCTCATCTGAAATAACTTTGCCATCATTTGGCAATGAGCCAACAGCAACAAGCTCAACTTCGCCTGCAAGACCAGTATGTTCGCGAAGGGAAGCACCAAGTGCTTTCAGCAAATCATCATTTATGCTGCCTGCCTCGGCACGAAGTACCATGTGGTCCTTTTCGCCATCACGCACCACGCTGAGGCGTAGCTTGCTTACCCCAGCATTGGCTTCCTTCACGCGGTTTACCTGCACAGGATCAACAAACATGCCCTTGATCTTGGTGCGCTGGTCGGCGCGTCCCATCCACCCTTTGATGCGCATGTTGGTGCGCCCGCAAGAGGAAGTGCCCGGCAGAACTGCAGAAAGGTCACCGGTCGCAAAGCGAATGAGCGGATAGGTCTCGTTGAACGAGGTCACGACAAGCTCGCCCACTTCACCCGGAGCGACAGGTTCGCCAGTACCCGGACGCACGATTTCGACGATGTAATCCTCGTTGACGATCATACCCTCCATGGCATCGCTCTCATAAGAGATGATGCCAAGGTCAGCTGTTGCATAACACTGACGCACGGCAATACCACGATCTGCATATTCCTGACGCAGGCTCGGATAAAGCGCACCGCCGGAGACAAGCGCCTTGGTGATGGAAGAAACATCAACGCCCAGCTCATCGGCACGATCAAGAATGATCTTCAGATAGTCCGGCGTTCCGGTGTAAACGCTCGGGCGCAGCATAGAGATCGCCTGAACCTGCAAATCGGTATTACCAACACCAGCCGGGAATACGGTACAGCCCAGAGCGCGCGCGCTGTAATCGAGAATAAAGCCGCCCGGCGTCATGTGATAAGAGAACGCGTTGTGCACTTTGTCACCAGAGCGAACGCCAGCAGCGTAAAGCGCACGAGAGCCGTTCCAAGGGTCCTTGCCTGTGCCTTGCGGCTCCCAAATCGGCCCCGGAGACATAAACACGCGGTCCAATGACGCGGCCGATCCCATGACGTAACCGCCAAAGACCGGATCGTCCTCCTGCGCCTTCAGCAAGGAAGACTTACGAAACACCGGAAGCTTGGCAAGCGCTTCTCGGGAGGTGACGGCAGATGCATCAACACCTTCTAGATAGCTGGCCCATCCCTGACTGCCCTTTTGAACACGCCCAATGAACTCTGGTAGGCGTGAGAACAACTGGGCCTCACGCTCATCTTCACTGCGGGTTTCCAAATGATCGAAATACTCAAGATCCATAAGGTCCTCGTTGTAATCTGCAGTTGACGGGCCAGTGCTTATTGGCCGGTCCGGTTAAATCAATTGCGCCATTGCAACCCCACAGGGTCTACAATCCCGCCTCGGCAATTGCTGGCAACCGGCTTGGCTGCCGCTAGTAATTCCGCAATCGGCGTTCCCTCATCAAGAACACCTTTCAAATGAAGGCGCAGCTCGCCAATCAATGTGTTGCCGCCAACCTTCGTACAAACCACCTCAACGCGCTTTCCGGCACCTCTGCCGAATGCCCTATCAAAAGCACCGCGTATCTCGTCGGTTCCAACAAAGTCTCCGATGTTTTGCGAGAAAAGCCGCTGCACATCAGACCTGTTGAGCTGCTCCATCAAATCAATGGATTCAGCAAAGTATTCCTCAGGCGTCCCGCCATAGCAGGTGCCATGCTTCACCCACTCATGGCGGTGAAGGTAGGATGCGTATCCCGGCATCACTTCCTGCAAGGCACCGCGCACCTCACCGCTCAATTCAATAGGCTCGAGCGCAGACCACTTGCCGTTCTTGTCCACCTGCTTCTGCTTGCCGGAAACATCGCAGTAGACGTTGTTTCGCGGCTGTGGCCAAAGCCCGTGCAGCGAAAAGTTTGACGCATCAAACCGGTTCGCTGTCTGCGTTTTGCATTCCCGTTTATTTGGCCGCGTCTCACAAAAAGCCGGCTGCCAACTCGCAGCAAGAACATAGGTTGAGCTGCCATATAGGCCCGATCCGGCTTGCCCCCCAGCCTGCGCCGTATCACCGCCACTCACCTGTGCCTTGCCGCAATCTACGGCGACCCAGCGCTGAGTTGGCTTCGCCCCTTCCAAACGCAGTTGGTAATGGGTTGCCTGCGCTTTGTTCTTGCCCAGAAGCGGATATGTTTTTCCCGCTTCCACCATTTCGTTGCCCGGATTGGATCTCTTCTTGATCGACTGGAAAGCAGGGCATGACTTGTCAGCGACGAAAGAGCCTTCCGCCTTAACAAACGCCCCTGCCGTACCAATCGGCAGTGCTACAGTTCCAATGACCAGGGCCAGAATGCTTCGCAACACCATGAGAAACTCCAATTTGCTCGCGTTGACACGAACCCTACATCCGTGTCGCCCCTCGCGGTTACATTGAAATCCCATGGAATTGCTAGTGAATTATGCAAGCCAGCGCTTACGGCGCTTGTAGTGCTTAACATCGCGGAAAGACTTGCGTCCTTCACCGCCAACACCAAGATAGAATTCCTTTACGTCCTCATTCTCGCGCAGCGCTGCCGCTTCGCCGTCCATCACAATACGGCCAGCTTCCATGATGTAGCCGTAGGTGGCGTACTTCAGCGCAACGTTGGTGTTCTGCTCTGCCAGAAGGAAGGACACACCTTCGTTCTTGTTGAGCTTCTTCACGATCTCGAAGATTTCCTCCACCAGCTGCGGCGCAAGACCCATGGACGGCTCATCCAGCAGGATCATTTCAGGACGGCTCATAAGCGCGCGGCCCACTGCGCACATCTGCTGCTCACCACCGGAGGTGTATCCGGCCTGCGATGTGCGGCGCTCGCGAAGACGCGGGAAGTAGTCATAAACCATTTCCAGATCGCGCTTTACAGCAGCGGCACCATCACGGCGGGTATATGCGCCGGTAAGAAGGTTGTCCTCGATAGAAAGGTGACCAAAGCAGTGACGGCCTTCCATCACCTGAATACAGCCACGACGGACAAGCTCGTTCGGCGAAAGCGCCTGAACCTGCTCATCGTTGAAAATGATATTGCCTTTCGTCACCTCGCCGCGCTCGGCCTGCAACAGGTTGGAAATGGCTTTCAGAGTTGTGGTTTTTCCGGCGCCGTTTGCGCCCAGCAGTGCCACAATGCCGCCGCGTGGTACGTTGAGAGAAACACCCTTAAGCACCAGCACAACGTGATCGTAAATCACCTCGATGTTGTTGACGCTAAGAATATCCTCGGCGGTCTGTGGCTGTTCACTTTTCTTGGCTTCGGCAAGACCGGTAGATGCGGCGCTCATGGCAACTGTTCCCACTCGAACTTAAAAAATCTTTGAAGGATGGGGCGGCAAAGCCGCCGCCCCTTGTTTTGTCAAAAGCGAAAAGATTAGTCGCAAGCAAGGTCACCACGGCCAGGCCATGGAGCGTTGTTCTTTGCGTATTCCGCTGCCTTCTCAGCTTCCATTGGCATAATGAGGTCGCGGTCAGGGCTCAGCATGTCGCCGTCCTGTACGAACTGCTCACCGTCCCAACGCAGCATCCACGCACCGCCGTGACCGGTGTGGTTGGAGCAAGAGGTGGAGAACGGAGTGGTCATGCCAGCCATGCCCAAGGACGCCAGTTTTTCCTCGGAGATGTCGAGGTTCTCAAGACCCCAGCGCATCTGCTCTGCGTTGATCTTTGCAGTGCCGAACTTTGCCTGAGCTTCCTTGATCGCTTCCGCCAGATACATCGACATCACAACACCGCGCTGGTAGAAGGTGCTGTCCATTTCATCGGCATTTTCGATCATGGAGTTACCAGCATCAACAACGTGTGTCTTGATGTCTTCCATAACCGGATAGTTGCCCGGAACGTTCCAGCTCAGAGAGCGGTAGCCCTTACCCTTTGCACCAAGTGCTTCAAGGTCGGCATCATGACCGGACCACCAAACACCAACGAACTGATCCATCGGGTAACGGGTCTTGGCCGCTTCGGTCAGCGCACCGGCGTTCATTGCACCCCAGCCCCACATGACAACAAAGTCAGGACGCTCACGGCGGATCTGTAGCCACTGAGCAGACTGGTTCTGCATTTCTTTCAGACCAACCGGAATTGGCAGGAACTCGAAGCCATGCTTTTCAGCAAGCGCTTTGATTACCGGAATTGGCTCTTTACCGAACGGGTGATCGAGGTGCAGCAGTGCTACCTTCTTACCCTTGAGGTTATCCAGATTACCTTCGCTGATACCGTTGAGGATCATGGATGCACCGTCCCAGTAAGACACTGGTGGGTTAAACGCCCAAGCGAAGGTGTTACCGTCAGACATTGGAGAGAAGCCGTAGCCCGGCGCCAGAATTGGAATACGGTCTACGTTGGTACGTGGCAGAACCTGCAAGGTGATACCGGTAGACCAAGGCTGGGTCACAATCGCATCGCCCTTGGTCTTTTCGTAACACTCAACACCCTTATTGGTGTTGTAGCTGGTCTCACACTCATCAAAGTCGATCATAACGCCGCCGACACCACCGTCACGGGCGTTCAGCATGTTAATGTAGTCACGCTGGCCGTTCATGATCGGAATACCGGTCGCTGCAAATGGTCCGGTACGGTAGGTCAGGTTTGGAGTGTACAGGCTGTCTGCTGCCTGAACTGTGGCTGCTCCTACACCCACCAGCATGGTGCTCGCTGCAATAAGCGTTGCGAATTTAGTCAATGACTTCATAGTTTCCTCCAGTTTCCGGCCTCCCGCCGGATTCCCATTCCCGAAAAATATTCCCCAATATTTCAATATGTTATTGTTAGTGAGGGAATGGCCAAATGATGAGCTTTTCGCGGATCAGACCCCACAAACGGGCGAGACCATGAGGCTCAACAATCAAGAAAAAGACAATCAGGGCACCGACGATCATCACATTCACATGCTCCATTGCAGCGGAGTGAACCTGAATACCCACCAGATCCGGCAGCACATTGAGAAGCACCGGCAGGGCAACGATCAAAATTGCGCCCAGGAAGTTACCAAGGATACTGCCCAGACCACCAATGATGGCGATGAACAGGATCTGGAAACTCATTGGAATATCGAAAAGGTTTGGCTCTGCAGCACCTTTCCAGAAGAACACCAGCATGGCACCGGCAATACCGACGACGTAGGAGCTCACAGCAAAGGCAGTCAGCTTTGCACGCATCAGGTTGATGCCCACCAACTCCGCAGCAATATCCATATCGCGAACCGCTTTCCACATGCGGCCATAACGGCCACGGGTGATGTTGATCATCGCGATGGTAACCACGGTCACAATGCCCAGCACGAAGTAGTACTGTGTCAAAGGCGTTGCGGTTGGGCCGGTCACTGTCAGGCCAAAGAAGTCCATGGTGCGAACTTCAATCGCGCCGGAAGCGTTGTAGTTGTACAGCCACGCCCACTTTTCAAAGAGCCACACAAGGAAGAACTGCGAGGCAAGAGTGGCAATAGCAAGGTAGAACCCTTTAATGCGCAGGGATGGCAGACCGAAAGCCACCCCGACCGCTGCCGAGAAGAACCCGGAAAGCGCCAGCGCTACGACAATATTCATCTCAGGGAAGATCGTGGTGATCTTGTAGCAGGCATAGGCTCCCACACCCATGAACCCTGCTGTACCCAGAGACAGCTGACCGGCAAAACCTGTCAGAATATTCAAGCCCATCGCAGCTAGGGAGTAGATCAACACCGGCACAAGAAGCGCCTTGAAGGTGAACTCGTTAGCTGTCAGCGGAAAGACCACATAGGCAAGAGCCAGAATAGCGATCAGCAGCCATGCATCCTGTTTGACCGGAAAGAGCGCCTGATCGCTCTTATAGCTGGTCTTGAACTGGCCGGACGTCTTATAAAACATCTCTCACGTCCCCCTGAATTATACGCGCTCGATGATGCGCTCACCGAACAGTCCCTGCGGACGGAACAGCAGCACAAACAGAGCCAGAATGAAGGCGAACCAAGTTTCGGTATTCCCGCCCAAGAGAGGCTGGCCCCAGTAAATCTCGAAGAGCTTTTCCAGAAGACCGATCAGCAGACCGCCGATAATCGCACCGGAAACGGATTCCAGACCACCCAGCATCAAAACCGGCAGAGCCTTGTAGGCAATCACTTCAAGAGCGAAGGAAACACCTGCACGAGCGCCCCATACGATACCTGTTGCCAGAGCGATAACACCGGCGATGAACCAGACGATAACCCAGATGGTGGACAGGGAAATGCCCACGGAGAGCGCTGCCTGATGGTCGTCACCCAGAGCGCGGATTGCGCGGCCCATGGACGTACGGTTCAAGAAGGCAAGCAGAGCAATCACCAACAGCACCGCCATAATCACAGCAGCAAGGTCTTTTTCTTCAATCAGAACAAAACCGCCGAATGGTTCAAACTCAAGCGCACCGGTTGGAATGCCCAGCGCCTCGGTGATCATGACCTTGTTTTCACCGCCGAAGATAAATTCACCAAAGCCGATGAGGAACAGAGTAACGCCAATGGTCGCCATGAAAAGGATGATGTCTGGCTGGCCAACAAGCGGGCGCAGAACAACGCGCTCGATACCAACGGCCAGCACGTACATCACGCCCAGCGTAATCGGCACGGCAAGCCATGCAGGCACGCCGTTTTCATGCAGACCCACAAGGGTCAGCGCAGCAAACACGACCATAATGCCCTGCGCAAAGTTGAAGATGCGCGAGCTTTTGAAGATGAGAACAAAACCCAGAGCAATCAGAGCGTAGAGAACGCCGGAAACGAGGCCCTCCCAAAGCACCTGAAGCAGAAAGTCAGGGGCCTCATACATCTGGATAAATGGATCAACGAAAATATTGTAAAGCAGTTCCACGGCCGCCCCCTAGTGTGAAACGCCAAGATAGGCATCAATAACTTCTTGGTTTTGCTGAACCTTTTCAGGCACATCGTCCGCAATCTTGCGGCCGTAATCCAGCACCACCACGCGGTCGGAAAGGTCCATAACCACACCCATGTCGTGCTCGATAAGCGCGATGGTGGTTCCAAGCTGCTCATTGACCTCCACAATGAAGCGGCTCATGTCCTCTTTCTCTTCAAGGTTCATACCGGCCATCGGCTCGTCCAAAAGCAGCAGCTCCGGCTCCATGGCCAAGGCTCGTGCCAGCTCAACACGCTTTTGCAAGCCGTATGGCAGCTTGCCCACCGGCGTACGGCGGATGTGCTGGATTTCGAGGAAGTCGATGATTTCCTCCACGCGCTTGCGGTGCTCGATTTCCTCGTCACGCGCAGGCCCGTAATGCAGCAATTGCCAGAACATGTTGCGTTTCATGTGCACCGCACGACCAGCCATGATGTTGTCCAGCGTAGACATGCCTTTAAACAGCGCCACGTTCTGGAACGTGCGCGCAATGCCCTGCGACACCGCGAGGTGCGGCTTCATAGAGCTGCGCTTTTCGCCCTTAAAGGTGATGACACCTTCCTGCGGCTGGTAGAAGCCGTTGATGACGTTGAGCATGGATGTTTTACCAGCACCGTTAGGGCCAATAATGGCGCGGATCTCGCCCTTCATCACATTGAAGGAGATGTTGGTAATCGCTTTAACGCCGCCAAAGGAAAGGGATACGTTTTCAAGATCCAGCAGAACCTCACGTTCCTTCTCCGCGCCGTTCATAGCGCCTGTTGGGTTTACGAGAACGTTCATTGAGCTGCCTCCATGGCACCGCTTTCAGCCGCTTCGCCGTAGACTTCCATATCCCTGATTTCGACCGTCGCTTCGATGGTGCCGCGGCGACCATCTTCAAAGCTCACCTCGGTCACGACGTGCTTGCTGGTGCTGCCGTCATAGAAGGCCTCAATCAGCGGCTCGTAGCGCTCAGAGATAAAGCGGCGGCGTACTTTCTGGGTGCGTGTCAGTTCGCCGTCATCGGCGTCCAGTTCCTTATGCAGCACAAGGAAACGCTTGATCTGGGCACCAGCCATCATTGGCTCGTCGTTGAGGCTCTGGTTCACCTCGTCAACGTGGCTCTGGATCATGTTGTAAACGTCAGGGTGCGCAGCCAGCTCCTGATAGGATGCGTAGGCAATGTTGTTGCGCTCTGCCCAGTTGCCAACGGCAATCAGATCGATGTTGATGAAGGCGGTCGCAAAATCGCGCTCGTGACCAAAGACAACAGCTTCCTTTACATTCGGGAAGAACTTCAGCTTGTTCTCGATGTACTTAGGCGCAATCATCTTGCCGTTGTTCAGCTTACCAACGTCCTTGGCACGGTCGATGATCTTGAGGTGTCCGTTTTCAAGAATGATGCCAGCATCGCCGGTCTTCACCCAGCCATCTTCATCCTTGGTTTCGCGGGTCGCTTCCTCGTTCTTGTAGTACGCCTTGAAGGTACCCGGCGAGCGGTAGAGAACCTCACCGTTATCAGCAATTTTCAGCTCAACACAGCTGTAAGGCTTACCAACCGTATCAGGATAGATCTCTCCATCCGGCTGACCGGTAATGAACACACTCGCTTCGGTCTGACCGTAAAGCTGCTTCATGTTCAAACCAAGCGAGCGGTAGAAACGGAAGATTTCAGGCCCGATCGCTTCACCAGCGGTATAAACCACCTTGATGTTAGAAAAGCCCATCTGGTTCTTGAGCGGACCGTAAACGAAGAACTCGCCCAGACGGTAAAGCATGCGATCAGTGAAAGAGACCTGCTCGCCGTTCAAAATAGGCTCGCCCACACGGTTCGCTACTTTCAGGAAGTAGTCGAACATGCGCTTCTTCGTCTTGCTGGCATCTTCCATGCGCACCATGATGTGCGTCAGTAAGCCTTCAAAAACGCGCGGCGGCGCGAAGAAATAAGTTGGAGAAATCTCTTTGCGGTCTGTCAGAACAGTCTCAAGGCTTTCCGGACAGTTCACGCAGTACCCAGCGGTGTAAGACTGCGCCACGGAGAACACATGGTCACCAACCCAAGCCATAGGCAGGTAGGCAAGCGTGCTTTCGCTGGAATCCAGCCCGTCAAATTCGTTAGCAACGCGGGCAGTCGTAACCAGCGCATCAAAGGTGATCATCACACCCTTAGGCCGACCTGTCGTACCAGAGGTGTAGAGCATAACAGCAAGGTCATCGGCCTTGGTTGCCTCGATACCAGCAAGCCACTCTGCTTCCAGTGAAGGATTGGCGGAAAGAGCTTCCTCGCCCGCTTGCTGGACACCTTTCAAGGAACTCATTTTGCCGTGATCGTAGTCACGCATGCCCTTCGGGTCTTCATAGACAAGGTAGGATAGGTCCGGCAGCTCCTCGGAAATTTCCAGAACCTTATCGACCTGCTCCTGATCTTCAACGAGAGCCATCTGCGCGCCTGCATGCTGCAGCACGTAGGACATTTCCTCGGCAATGGCGTCGGCGTAAAGCGGCACAGGCACACCACCAAGCGCCTGCACAGCAACAACACCCCAGTAAAGCTGAGGCCTGTTGGAACCGATGATGGCAACTTTATCGCCCGCCTTCAGCCCTTTTTCCCGCAGGCCCAAGGACAGATTACGAATTTCGACAAGCGCGTCCTCCCAAGTCCACGTCTGCCAGATTCCGTAGTCCTTCTCGCGGAATGCTGGCTGCTTCGCCAGCTGCTTCGCGTTTTGCAGCAGGAGCTTAGGAAAAGTGTCCCCATCGCGATAGGATGGACTATCCATTGCGTTCCCCCAATCGCACCCGAAACGGGTGTCTAGCGTTTCCTCTTCGCAATTGGCGGAATGATCCTCACCTACAGAAATGCAAGTCTCCCTCCTGCACTTCTTTCCGCCCAAGTACGTGATATCACAAAGGCTAGTAGTATTTCATTTCGTCAATATGAGAAGATTGTTTCGAAATATTGCAGTTGCGCTGCAACAATTGCGGAATTCAGCCATTTATGCCTATTGCCGGTCTACTTTAGTATGGAAGAAAAAGATAAGATTCGAGAAGAACATAAAGAGTTGCAGCAATTAAACTTGCTTCAATCTGCGCTCGATCACCTCAATCAGGGGTTTTCGGTGTTTGATTCTGACCTAAAGTTGGTAGCCAGCAACTCTATTCTCTATGAGCTTTTCGACTTCCCAAGAGAGCTGATCCAGCGCGGAACCCACATCAAGGAGTTCTTCCGTGTGAACGCCGAGCGCGGCGAATATGGCGACGGCGATATTGACGAACATATCCAGCTGCGAATTGACCGTGCGCTGAAGTTTGAGCCCCACTCCATTGAACGCGTAAGACCAAGCGGACAGGTGGTGCTCATTCAAGGCGGTCCTCTGCCCCAAGGCGGCTTTGTTACCACCTACACAGATGTAACCCTTGAGCGTCAACGCCAGAAGCACCTTGAGGAAACGGTTGCTGAACGCACACGCGCTTTGAAGAAGAGTGAAGATTGGCTGCGCCTCGTAACAGATACGGTTCCAGCCCTCATCTGCTACATCGCTCCCGGCCCAAAGTACCGCTTTGCCAACACGCCGTACGCGATGTGGTTCAACCAGTCGCCAACCTCTATCATTGGCAAGCCGGTGCGCGATGTGACGGGAGATGAGCTGTTCGCCGTTATGGAACCGCACATTAACGAGGCCCTTGCAGGTCACGTTGTTTCCTATGAATACGCCAAGCCGGACAGACGCGGTAACCGTACCTACATGCGCTCCACGCTTGTACCCGATAGAACCAAAGATGGCCGCATCCTTGGCTGCTTTGTGCTCTCGGTTGATGCCACAGAACTGAAGGAAAGCGAAAACCGCTTGCTACAATCCCAGCGCATGGAAGCGGTAGGCGTTTTGACAGGCGGTCTGGCTCACGACTTCAACAACCTGCTTTCCATCATCATTGGCAATGCCAAGCAGCTAACCGAAAAGATCGATGATCCGCAGGTTTTAGCGGCAACGGTAGAAAAGCACCTCTCTCCAATCCTTCATGCTGGAAACCGCGGGGCTGAACTCACCCGCAGGCTTTTGACCTTCGCAAGAGGAAGCAGCGCAGAGGCGGTGGACACCAGTCTCAACGACGCGGTGAAAGGTGCCTGCGATCTCATTTTCTCCTCACTGCCCAAAAGCATTGAGACGACGCTGGCCCTGCCGGATGAAAAGCTGTTTGCGAAGATTGATCCGGTGCTCTTTGACAACGCTCTGGTAAACCTTGCGATCAATGCCCGTGATGCGATGCCTGAAGGCGGTGAGCTCTCCATTTCCATGAAGCAAGTGGAGATCGGCCACCGCGATGCGCAAAGCATGTCTATTACACCCGGCGACTATGCTTTGATCGAATGCCGAGACACTGGCACGGGCCTTTCAGAGAACGAAGAAAGCCGCGTGTTCGAACCGTTCTATACGACGAAAACCTTCGGGAACGGCAGTGGCCTCGGCCTCTCGATGGTCTACGGTTTCGCGACCAGATCAGGCGGCTCTGCCGAACTCAAGAACCGCCGCAAACAAGGGGCTGTTGCCAGAATAATTTTGCCAATCGCCCATCCTCAAGGAACAGCGAGCTCGCCAGACAATGCCGTGGCCGATGACACTCTACCAAATGGCAACGGCGAACTGGTTATTCTGGTTGAAGATGAGATTGACCTCGCTAAAGTATTGATCGAGCAAATCACATCCATTGGATACAGCGTCCTGCATTGCGATAGCGCAGAAGATGCCTTGGAGCTTGCCCGTCAGACACCTCAGGTGCAGGCAGTTCTTTCAGACATCATCATGCCAGATGGCATGAACGGCCTTGAGTTATTCGAGACGCTATCCAAGGAAATGCCGCAGATCGGGGTGGCGCTGATGTCGGGCTATCATCAGGCAGAACCAAGCAGAAATGCAGGTCTGGCATTAAAACTTGAAAAACCTTTCGAGCTGAAACAGCTCGCACATGTATTGAAGGAGCTGACGGAACGATGAGTCTTTCCAGCTCAAACAACCTTATCGCTATCGTCGATGACGAAGAAGCAATCCGCGACCTGCTGACGGAAACCCTAAACTCCTTCGGTTTCGAAACGCGTGATCTCGCCTCCGGTATGGAGCTGATAAACCTTTTCGAAGGCCAAGACCAGCAGCCAGACCTCATCATTACCGACCTCGGACTGCCCGATATTGACGGGATGGCGCTTATTGAACGCGTTCGCCAAAAAAGCTCTCTGCCTATCCTTGTTCTTTCCGCCCGCGATCACTCATCAGACCGCGTTATCGGGCTGGAACTAGGCGCAGATGACTACGTTACCAAGCCGTTTGATCCGCGTGAGATCGTTGCCCGCGTGCGCTCGCTCCTCCGCCGTAGCGCGCCTGAACCACAGGCTACACAAAGCGCAGATAAAGTTGCCCGCTTTTCCGGCTGGAGCTTTGAACCGGCATCTCACTTGCTGCGCACCAAGGAAGGGGTAGAAACCTACCTTTCGGCTGGTGAAGCTGCTGTTCTAAACGCTCTGCTTAAATCTCCGCGCCGTGTCCTTTCACGCGATCAATTGCTGGATGCAAGCGGTGCTGATGAAAGCATGGACCGCGCCATTGACGTGCGCATTTCCCGCGTTCGCAAAAAGCTGACAACGAAAGAAACCGGCGCTTTGATCCGCACTGTCTATGGTGCTGGCTACATGCTTTCCTGCGATGTGGAGTGGAGCGCTTAAAGCTCCAGCTCAAAAAACGGCATCAAAATGCACGAAGCTGCGGCAATGCCAAGCGCTGTAAACGTGCACATCATACCGAGCGCTCTTAGCCTGAGATTCTGCGGCTTACTTGTAAGCGCAAACGCATGCAGTCCCCTGCCCGCCAGTAACAACAGGCCGATGCCGTGCAGCACAAATGCGAAGGCTGCCATCATCTCCATCATCAACATCAGCAACAGCGTTAGCGGCACATACTCTGCAAAGTTCGCGTGCGCCCGCATGCGCTTGAGCATCATCCTGTCATCGTCATGACCGAGTGAGATTTTGGTCTCATGCCGCGCTGCCACGACTTTGTATGAAAGCCAGAGAAACAGCAGCGCTAATACGCCTGCATAGATGGGCGTGATGTAGAAAATCATAGGCGTCCTCCTCCAATTGCATTCCAGTCGTAAACAAAAAAAAGCGCGGTCGAAACCGCGCTTTCTCTTTGTCTTGTTTTACCCGTTACCCGTAGATCACCTTCGGCAACCATGTCGCCAGCGTCGGGAAGTACCACAGGATAACCAACATCAGGATCTGGATCAGCACAAACGGAATGATGCCGATATAGATGTCCGAGGTCTTCACGGTTGGCGGAGCCACACCGCGCAGATAGAAGAGCGCGAAACCGAACGGCGGTGTCAGGAACGATGTCTGCAGGTTCACAGCCATCATCACTCCCAGCCATGCTGGGTTCATCGGCTCACCGTTTGGCATTTCCAGCTGCAGCAGGATTGGCGCAACAAGAGGAACCACAACGAACACGATCTCAAGGAAGTCGAGGAAGAAGCCGAGAACGAACATCACGAGCATAACAGCGATGATCGCACCAATCGCACCACCTGGAATACCGGTCAGGATTTCCTTCACCAGTTCTTCACCACCCAGATCACGGAAGATCAGGGAGAAGAAGGTCGCACCGATGAGGATCACGAACACCATACAGGTAATCTGTGTGGTGGACTGCATCACAGGAACCAGAACCTTGTTGGCCAGCACGCGGTACAGAGAAACGATGATGCCCCAAGCCAGCGCTGCACAGAACACAGCAGCAGCCACGATACCAATCATATCGGTAGTCGGGATTTCGCTACGAGCAATACGCAGGTCCATAGAGAATGTCAGCGCCAGAACGGCCACCAAACCCAGAACCGCAATGTAGATCGGCCAAGGCTTGTCTTCGTTCAAACGGTAACCAGCCAGCAGCAGAGCGCCCACAGCACCAACAGAAGCAGCTTCAGTCGGCGTTGCAATACCCACCAGAATGGAACCAAGCACCGCAATAATCAGAGCGATTGGCGGGATAAGCGCATGCAGAACCTGAGATATGGTCGGCGCCTCGCCCGGCTCTACCTTCATTGGCGGAGATTTATGCGGCTGTGTGAATGCAACAAACAGCTGGTACGCGATGTACATACCCACCAACGCAAGGCCCGGAAGCAATGCGCCGGCAAAAAGGTCACCTACAGAGAATGGCTCTGGAGACCAGTTACCCATTTCACGCTGAGCGGTCTGATATGCGTTAGAAAGCTGGTCAGCAAGGAAGACGAGTACGATAGACGGCGGAATGATCTGGCCCAAAGTTCCGGATGCAGCGATAGAGCCACAAGCGATACGCGGGCTGTAACCGTTGCGTAGCATGGTTGGCAGCGACAGCAGACCCATGGTCACAACCGTTGCACCAACAATACCGGTGGACGCAGCCAGAAGCGCACCCACGATGGAAACGGAAATACCAAGGCCACCCGGCATACGGCCGAACAGACGGCCCATTGTTTCGAGCAGTTCTTCCGCAACCTTGGAGCGTTCCAGCATAACACCCATGAAGATGAAGAGCGGAACTGCAATCAAGGTCTCGTTGACCATTGTGCCGAAGATACGGCTAGGAATTGCACCAAGCGTAATGGACGCGCCGAAGAACGACCCGATCAGAGCAAAAGCAAGGGCAACACCGGCAAGTGTGAATGCTACTGGAAAGCCTGCCATGAGCAGAAGACAGGCAGCAGCAAACATCAAAATATCAAGAGTATGAGTAATGCTTTCCATCAAACCAGCCCCTAGTGCGCATTATTATTTGTTATGAAGCTGTTCAGTGCAGCCTTGTCCCCCTTAAGCGCCAAGACACCACGGATTACGATCGAGAGCCCTTGCAGCGCCATCATGACGGCGAAGCCGATAATCGCACTCTTGAGAAGGTAACGACCCTGAATACCCGAGGTCTCCTGAGAGCCTTCAAGAATGGCCCAGGAAGCAGCAACGTAGTCCCACGACACATAGATGATGACGCAGCACATCGGGATGAGGAAGAAAATGGAACCAAGCAGATCGACGAGGGCTTTCTTTTTAGGAGCCGCCTCGCGATAGAAAATGTCTACGCGCACGTGCCCGTCCACGCTGAGCGTGTAGGCAGCTGCAAGCATAAACAAAAAGCCGTGCATGTATGTGATGGATTCTTGCATCCAGATGGAGCCGATCCCGAAAACATACCGCATTAGAACAACGATAAACTGCACGAGAACAATGCCGAGCGTTAACCACGCACAGCTGCGTCCTACAGCGCTGTTAAAGGAGTTAATAAGGTTCATCAGGGCGCGCATTTTCCCGCCTCTTTTTTCGCAGCTTTTGCCAAGGGCCCGAGGGCACCACACCAGAGCTTGCTTGTTATAGGGAGAACCGAAAAACGGTCCGGCCTTAAAGGTGAGGCTTCCCACGCGCAAACGCGGGAAGCCTCAAAATTCGGTCAGACGCGATTAGCCCAGAACGCGCTTACGGTTTTCGAGGTATGCACCTTCAGAGATGTCACCCCAACCGCCTACGTCTTTACGAGCTTTGATGTAGCTGTCGTAGATGCGCTTGGACAGATCGTCTTCGCCTGCAACTTCTGCTACTACTTCTTCAGATACGCCCGCAATTGCATCAAATACTGCATCTGGGAAGCGCTTCAGCTGAACACCATGTTTGTTCACGAGAGTTTCAAGCGCAGAACCGTTGTTCCAGTTGAACTCGGAGTACATGTAGTTGTTTTCAGCCTTACAAGCGTCTGCAACAAGAGCCTGATCTGCTGGGCTGAAGCTTTCCCAAACGTCTTTGTTCAGACCGCAAGACAGACCTGCACCTGGCTCGTGGAAGCCTGGGTTGTAGTAGAACTTAGCAATCTTGTAGAAACCGAATGCAAGGTCGTTCCATGGGCCAACCCACTCGGTTGCATCGATTGCGCCAGACTGCAGCGCAGGGAAGATTTCACCACCTGGCAGAGCAACAGCAGTTGCACCCAGACGACGCAGTACTTCACCGCCAAGACCCGGCATACGCATTTTCAGACCCTTAAGGTCTTCGATGCTGTTGATTTCTTTGTTGAACCAACCGCCCATCTGCAGGCCGGTGTTACCAGCCATGAATGGCTTGATGTTGAACTGAGCGGACAGCTCGTCCCACAGTTCCTGACCACCGCCAACGTTGATCCATGCGTCCAGCTCGTTCGCTGTCAGACCCATTGGAACTGCAGTGAAGAAGTTGAATGCTTTGTGCTTGCCCTGCCAGTAGTACTCAGCAGCGTGGTACATGTCTGCAGTGCCGCTGGAAACAGCGTCAAAGCTTTCAAATGCAGGAACGAGTTCGCCTGCAGCAAAAAGCTTAACAGTCAGACGACCGTCAGAAGCATTGGTGATGCGGTCAGCAACGCGCTGTGCGCCGGTGCCAAGACCTGGGAAGTTCTTTGGCCAGGTTGTGACCATTTTCAGTTCGCGCTTGCCCTGTGCAATTGCAGGAGCGGCGAGAGTAGCAGCACCAGCGGTAGCACCAGCAGCCAGACCAGCTTTCTTCAGAAAACTACGACGATCCATTTTAAACTCCTCCCACGAGTTACCTGAGAATGAATGTCCATGTTAAATTTTGAGCCCGGTCCGCTACATCAGCACCGAACCAGCCATACCTGTTTCTAATAGGATGACATAACTACTTACAAGCAAAACTACGTGGAATTGAACGAATTATTTAAGTGCAATCGAAAAGCGAAAGCTTAATGGCAGCGTTGGCACTGTCGAAATTTTGTAGTTTCCAGCACAATGCACAAAGCAATAATCGATAATTTTCACATCGACTATCTTTTCATTAATTACAAAAACCGCAAAAATATCACAGTTCAGCGCACTACTTCTGTTTTATTTATACAATCAATCAGGCGTGGCGACCTAAGAGGAAGAAAACTATTTATTCCAGCAACTTAAAAACAAATATTCAGCAATGATTTTTCAATGCTGCATACACATATCCAGAAATACATAGGTAACATGCGCGAGAGATCCGTTTAACTTGCGATCACTCATTAACGTTTTCTCTGGGCGTTGCGTTTTGAGTCTGCAAAGGCGGCCTGAGACATACGTCAATAATCCTGCCTTAATTTTGTGCAGATGCGAAAGCAATGCCCATCCCCTTCACGGAAGGCGATGAAAATCACTCACTTGGTGAAAATTGGAGCTGGTGATTCTCGTATCAGGCCACAGACAAAACGCCTGTGGCCATCTTGAGCTTAGTAGAGCCCGAAGCCGCCAAGCATCATCAGCGTGCCGATCAGCAGTACGCTCAAGGCACCGGCGCCTTCAAACACGCGGTAGACAGTCATCGTGCCGGAAGAGGTATTGCCCCAAATCTTCAAGGCACCTTCACGCGCTACCACAGCAAGGCTTGCAAGAGCGGAAACAGTGATGCCGGTGCCGATAGACATGGCCAGTACCGCCAGCACACCAATCCAAAGCAGGTTCTGAGACCACGCGAACGCGAGAATAACAAGAGCACCAGTACACGGACGAACGCCAATAGCGGCAATCACCGACCATGCGTTCATCAATGTCAGAGGCGTATCCTTGATGTCTTCAGGGCTTGCCACGTGAGAATGGCCGCAACCACATTCTCCATGATGATGATCATGGTGATGCCCGTGATCGCGGTCATGATCGTGAGCATGGCTGTGGTTGTGATGATGGCTATGGTCATGACCGTGATGGGAACAGGAATGCGCCGCCGCTTTATTCTTCGAGAGCACTGGACGGATAATCTTGTTCCAGACCATCAGCACACCAAGCAGGAACACCAGAACATAGCTGCCTAGTTCAAACCACTTGGTTGTCTTTGTCATGGCAATGGATGTCAGCCCGAGAAGAATGCCCACGCCGCCAACAATTGCGATTGCTGTTACACCCTGCGCGAAGGCTGAGGCCATGGATAGAACAATACCTTTGCGCAGGGTCTGCCGATCTGCCAGCACATAAGAAGAGATAATCGCCTTACCGTGGCCCGGCCCAGCGGCGTGGAAAATACCATAGGCAAAGCTAAGGGCGATCAGCAGCCAGCCAGCATCCGGATTGACGCGGAACTGGCGCAGCGCACCGGTGAGCTTGAGATAGAACTCATTTTGGTAGCGGGCAATCGTACCAACCACTTTGGAATAGACGCTATCGTTTGCAGAAGAAGCACGAGGATCAGGAGCAGCGCCAGAACGCGGGAAAGAACGCTCGATTGCTGCAACAGCGTTCGTTGATCCACGCTCGCCTGCACCTTCACTAGGAACTGTGTCATCAGTAGCTGCGGTCGCCATGAGATCAGTACATTGAACGATAGCTTGGTTCACCATCTGCTCGGCGTAGGCTTGCAGCTCTTCAGGAACCGCGCGGGTGTTCTCGTCAATCTGTGCAAGCGCTTGGCGAATCTCGAAATCAAGTTGCGGCGGATAAACCAGCTGCACTTCACAGGCACCCGGTGAGTTAACGTAGGAAACCGCGCCAACTCCATCCTTCGGCCAAGTGTACTCCACATAGTAGGTCGGGTCGTACACATCCACGGTCAAAGTGCGGTCAGCCTTCACTGGCTCTTTGAGCGGCAGGGTGAAGTTGAGTTCCACTAGGTTGATGCGATCATCCTCAGGAACTTCCAGCCCCTGCGCCCGCACCTCTTCAATCGCCTTGCGGTCTTCTTCAGAGAACATGAAGTAGTCGTCGAGCTTCACGGAGCGAACCTGCATCCACTGGCTATGCGGCGGATTAAAGTCCATCTCAACGCGAGTATCATCGCCAAACGTGAAATAGCCGAACTCTTCCAGACCCTTTGTATTTTCAAGCGCCAGCTCTGCCAGCTCCTCGCGGGAGTACTCACCATCGCCGTTGGCATCGAGACCCTGCAAGGCAAAGGCCGCATAAAGATCATCGAACAGCCACGAATGCTCGATCTCGGTCAGGTACCCCTCATCGTTAAAGATCAGCTTTGCCCGCGCTTCGACAAAAATATGCGGGTGAGACATGGCAAGGGGCGCAGACATAAGAAACGCCAAACCCGACAGAGCCATCAGGCGAACAAAGAGAATCACAGTTGAGGTACCCAGCAGCTTGAGAAAATCCGACAGGCAAAAACATCACAAAAAAGGCAAGAAAAAGTCACGCTCAAAATTGATCGCGGCACATTTTTCTCATGATATGCAAAATTACGCATATTCCTTTCGATTGAGGTTTTGCAGTGATCAAAATAGACCAAAATTTGCGCAGCGTCAGCGATATAATTCCCCATGCTAGGTCGATCGTTAGAGGGGAACATGAACGCACCTATCCAAAAAAGCATACAAATCGCCGAAGCAGCAACGCCGGCTGACCATCCTGAATTCGATGGGCACGAGAACATTGTTTTCGCTCACGATGAGGAGAGCGGCCTGCGGGCGATTATTGCGGTCCACAACACAAAGCGCGGCCCTGCACTGGGTGGCTGTCGCATGTGGTCCTACAGCAATACGGGAGAAGCCCTTACCGATGCGCTTCGCCTTTCCAAGGGCATGAGCTACAAAAACGCCTTGGCCGGACTGGACCTTGGCGGCGGTAAGTCAGTTATCATTGCAAACCCGCGAGAGCATAAGACGCCTCAGCTGCTGAGAGCTTTTGGTCGTCATGTGCACCGTTTGGGCGGCACCTACATTACAGCGGAGGATGTAGGCATTACCGCAGCCGATATGGAAATCATCGGCAGTCAGACACCATTTGCCAAGGGCACAGAGGCAACGGGTTTGGGAGACCCATCGCCTTACACCGCGCTTGGAGTGTTTGAAGGCATCAAAGCGGCTGTTGCTTTCAAAAACGGAACGGATGATCTCAAGGGAGCACGCGTATCGGTACAAGGCCTTGGCAACGTGGGCTACACCGTTGCACGCCATCTTCACATTGCTGGCGCTGAGCTTATAGTCTCCGACATCAACGAGACTACCGTACAACGGGCCTGTGATGAGTTTGGTGCCCAATCCATCGCGCCCAACACAGCACACGCTGCAGACTGTGATGTGTTTGCCCCATGCGCACTGGGCGCAGGACTGAACACACTCACTATTCCGCAAATTAAAGCACCCATCGTGGCAGGTGCTGCAAACAACCAGCTACAAACAACAGAGGACGGCGTCGTCCTGTTTGAGCGCGGCATACTTTACGCGCCAGACTATGCCATCAACGCTGGCGGTGTGATCTCTATCGCTCTGGCCGGCGCTGGCGACAGCGACGACCACGTGCGCCAGAAAACAGAAAATATCTTCAACACGCTAACGGAGATCTTCAAGCGCTCGGCTGCCGAAGGTCGCCCAACAAGCGTTGTTGCGGACGAGCTGGCAGAAGAAATTCTGCAGCGCTAAAAGCTAGTCAATCAAAGATACAAAGGGCGCGCAAGACCAGTTCCTTGCGCGCTCTTTTCTTTAACCCGCCTCTTCGCGGTGCTGCTTGGAAAGGTTCGGGCAGCTTCCGTCCCGCTCTTTCTCCTTGAACCACCGCACCATGAAGTCAACAAAGGCCCGCACCTTGCCGGACAAGTGACGGCGATGCGGATAGACGGCATAAATGCCAAGCCCCGTCACCTCAAAAGGCTCCAGCACACGCACAAGAGCGCCTTCTTGCAGCTCGCGATGAACAAACATCTCCGGAGTACCCAAGAAGCCAAGACCGGCCATAGCAGCGCGGCGCGATGTTGTTGCACTATTCACCTCAATCGGCCCATCAACGTTCACGGAAAAGCGCTCGTTCCCATCCATGAATATCCAGCTTTTTCTGGTACGCCGATTGGTATCAATGATGCACGGCACCTTGGAAAGCTGGCTGGGATGGCCCGGCACACCGTACTTTTCCAGCACTTCCGGCGTTGCGCAAATGACCGTTCTAAAGTCATGCAGACGGCGGGCAATTAGGCTGGAGTCGGCAAGCTCGGTAATGCGAATGGCAACGTCATACCCTTCTTCAACGATATCGACGAAGCGGTCTTCCAGTGCCAGATCCAGCTTGATCTTGGGTTGCTCCTGCAAAAACTCGACCATGGCCTGCGTTAAAAACAGGTCTCCGATGGAGCGAGGCGCGGAAACGCGAAGCGTGCCCTGCGCTTCCTTATGATCAGTTTGAACGGAGTCTTTCAGATCATCAAAGCGTTGCAGCAGCTCACCAGCCTCACGGTAGTATGCTTGCCCTACCTCTGTCAGCGAGATCTGGCGTGTTGTGCGGTTGAGAAGCCGAACCCCAAGCTCGTCTTCCAACTCACCAACATATTTGGAAACAAGGGCTTTGGACCGACCCAATGTACGTGCTGCCGCTGAAAATCCGCCAGTATCAACCACTGTCAGAAAACAGCGAATGCGCGTGATTGTATCCATATACCCTTCTCTCCCTAAAGCGCTATGGGCAAGCGGCACCGCCATCTGAACGCACATCGTGTGCGCCAAGCAGCTGCCCCTTTGGCAAACCGTGGATCATACCAGCATGACCCATCGTGTCAGAATAGTCTTCATCCAGCACTTCGATTTCATGACCCAAGCGGTCAAGCTGGTTCAGAATATCGGTGTCAAAGCGCTTTTCTACACGCAAGCAGTTCACTTCAGAACCCCACGTTCGGCCAAGTAGCCAGCGCGGCGCGTCAATGGCCTCGGCTGGTTCCATGCCATTCATGATAGCACGGGTGAAAATCGCCGCCTGCGTCTGTGGCTGCCCTTCACCGCCCATGGTGCCGTAAACAACGGTGCGGCCATCATCAAGGCGCGCCATTGCAGGGTTCAGCGTATGGAACGGCAAACGACCCGGCATCAATGGATTGAGCGCCTCGGGATGAAGCGAGAACGATGCACCGCGGTTCTGCATCAGCACACCGGTCTTAGGTAGTACGCAGCCGGAGCCGAACTCCCAATAGATAGACTGGATGTAAGAAACCGAGCGGCCCTGACTGTCAATCGCACCAAGCCAAACGGTATCGCCCTTCTTGGCAACATGCGGCCACGGTGCAGCACGCTTCATATCGATATCAAGAGCGATCTTGGTCAGCCAGTCATCAGTGAGGTACTGCTTGATGTCTTCGTCGATGAACTTCGGATCGGTGACAACGCGATCACGAACGATAAACGCCTTCTTTGTCGCTTCGATCAGGCTATGGAAATATTCTTTCGATTCAGGACGGCACTTCGCCATCCGGTCGTAGATGCCGAGGATCGCTAGCGATGCCAGACCCTGCGTAGGAGGCGGTGCGTTGAAGATCGTTCCGCACTTAAGCGAGGCCTGAAGCGGCGCGCGCATGCGCGCGCCATACTTTTCAAGATCCTCACGGCGCAGCGGAGAACCAATGCGCTCCAGATCATCGGCCATACTGACGGAGATATCCCCGCGATAGAATTCGCTAAGGCCCTCGTGCGCTAGATGATCCAGCGTGTCAGCCAAGCGTTCCTGACGCAGCACATCGCCTTCCTTAGGCGCTTCGCCATCTATCAAAAATACATCGGAAAATCCGGGCGCGTCTTTCAACTCATCGAGTTTTTGAGCGGTCAGCGCAGCCTGAGAACGGGTTACCTTCACCCCTTCCTTGGCGTGTTTGATAGCAAAAGCGAACAGCTCGCGAAGCGGTAATCCCCCACCAACGGCGGTGGCTACTTCGTGCGCCATTTCCCAGCCACTCACAGCACCGGGCACAGTCAACGCGGCCACCGGCCCGCGTGGTGGTATCACTCCGTGCCTACGCTTCTGGTAGGCCTCCATGGTCGCCCGCGCCGCTGCCGGACCACACGCTTCAATGATTTTTGGCGGACGTCCCGGCTCGGCAATCAGCCAAAAGCCATCACCGCCAACATGGTTCATATGAGGATAAACAACGGCAATTGTAGAAGCTGCTGCAATCATCGCATCAAATGCGGTGCCGCCACTTGCCAGAATTTCCGCCCCCGCCTCTGCCGCAAGCATATGCGGAGCAACGACCATGCCCTTGTTAGACGCCCGTGTTTCCAATTGATTTATTCCCGATTGTAAGCAGTTGAGGCTTTAAACAGCTCTTCTACTTGTTACCCCTGTTTTTCGTTTGGCTCTCGCCCGTGCTCCCCGCGCACCCAAAGCAAGTGACCAATAAACCCCAAGCCCGCCAGCAAAGCCAAGCCCTGCTATCGTCAAACCCTCAACGGTTACGGGCACAGCTGGCTCGAAATTGCTCCAAGTTGCCTTGCTCAGCTGGGCATCGGGCGAACGAACAAACGTCCAAATCCGCCCATAGCTTCCACTTGTTGCCATAGCTTCGCGTTGTTCTTCAAGGCTTTCAAGACGTTGTAAGGCGGTAGATACACTTTCTGCCCGTTCTTGAACAAACCCGTCCGCGCTGGCCTTCATATGGTCCAGTGCCTGCGAAACACTCATGGAAAACTGGGCAGCGTCCTGCTCGAAGGCAACCTGAACCTCTTTCAAGGCGTCAATTGCCCCGCCCATCCGCTGGCGATATTGCTGGGAAAACTCAGGAAGCTGAGAGGAGAAGACGGCACCGGATGCACCAATGCAGATGGCTAAAAGGCGGCCTATCATCGTCTCCCCACTCTCGTTTAACGGTTAAGTGAGCGAAATAATCCCCGCTCCACCTTTCTCTGTGCCAAAGGCTAGGCGGGTGCCGCTCTTGTCCCAGCACATGGTGCTAACAGCGCCTTCACCCGGCCGGCGCAGCAGCACTTCCGCGTTATCTTCAAAACGCACTGCCATTATCATACCGTCCTGATAACCGATCGCCAGCATTTCCTCTTTAGGGTGACAACACACTTGGCTGACCATGGAATCCCCGCGAGCACCAAGCTGTAGCGGTTGCTGGCCCATCGGACCGGTTTTACCGGTAAACGGCCACAAAATCGCGGCTTGAGCGCCGGAAGTTGCCAGATACTTGCCCTTGGCAGACCAACTTACGCTCTTCACCTTTGAGGGATAACCGGTCATGCGCATGTCCTGATTATCCTTCAAACGCCAGCCGTGCAGCGCGTTTTCCTGCATAGTAGAGACGATGTATTTGCCATCATCAGAGCAGATGACACCAGAATGGGCTCCATCCCAGTGTAGCTCTTGCGGATCGCCACCAGCGTTCACCCACCACAGCGTTACACCGTTGTAGCGTGCTGTAACAAGGCGCATACCCTTGGGCGCAAAGGTTAAACCGCCAACAGCGCGCTGATGAAGGAATTCCTTTTCCTCACCGTTCTTCTGACGAACCCATGCTGTGCGGCCAGATGCAAAGGCAATCGCATCTTGCGGACCACAGGCAATAAGGTCAATCCATTTACGCGCGCGCTCGGTAACAAACTCCGCATTACCATCAGCTGTAACGCGGTAAACTTTACCGTCCATACCACCTGTAACGAGCGCCTTGCCATCCAGCGTACGCGCCGCGCACAGCAAGCCGTCTTGATAAACAGGCGTGATGGATTCCGGCCCGTTCAGAAAACGAACCGTTCCGTCACCAAGTGCAAATGCAGCTGTATCGCCAAGGAATGTTGCGGTAACAACGAAGCCTTCCACCTCTAAAGGAGCAACTGTAACCACGGTTCCCCCTTAGGCCAGACAAGCTTCAAAAGCTTGCTTCAACGCGTCTTCTTTCAGGTCGCGGCCAATGAAAACCAAACGGCTTTCACGCGCTTCACCTTCAACCCAGTCGCGCTGATGATCGCCTTCAACGATCATGTGAACGCCCTGAATGACATAGCGCTGTGGATCATCGGTGAACGCCAAAATACCCTTCATACGCAGGATGTTAGGCCCTTCAATCTGGGTTACCTCGTTGATCCAGCGGAAGAAAACCTGCGGGTTCAACTCACCGGCGCGCAGCGAGATAGAACGGACCGAATGCGGGTCTTCGTGATGGTGGTGATGACCATGATCGCAATCAGGGCCACATTCATGATCGTGGTCATGATGATGGTGATGGCCGTGGTGGTGGTGATCGTGGTCGCAATCAGGGCCGCACTCATGATCGTGATCATGGTGATGGTGGCCGTGTGACACGCCTTCAAGGAACTTCGGATCCAGATCGAGAATGCGTTGCAAATCAAACGCACCGCGATCAAGAACGGCTGCCAGATCAACGTTGGAACGCTCACTGCGATAAAGCTGCGCGAACGGGTTGATCTTGCGTACAGTCGCCTCAACCTTTGCCAACTGATCAGCGTCTACCAGATCGGTTTTGTTGATCAGAACCACATCAGCAAACGCAATCTGGTCTTCAGCTTCTTCCGTATCCTTCAGGCGCTCAAGCACATGGCGAGCGTCCACGACAGCAACAACAGCATCCAGCTTTGCAGCGGCGCGTACGTCATCATCCATGAAGAAGGTCTGGGCAACAGGCGCTGGATCAGCAACACCGGTGGTTTCAACGAGGATCGCGTCAAAAGAACCCTTACGTTTCATAAGGTTCTCTACGGTGCGGATCAAATCGCCACGCACGGTGCAGCAAATGCAGCCGTTGTTCATTTCAAAGATCTCTTCATCGGACTCGACCAAGAGGTCATTGTCGATGCCGATCTCGCCAAATTCGTTCACAATAACCGCGTACTTCTTACCGTGATTTTCGGTGAGAATGCGGTTCAAAAGCGTTGTTTTGCCAGCACCGAGGTAACCGGTCAGCACAGTAACGGGAATGCGTGTGTCAGGAGCCTCTGACATTGAATACTCCTTATCGAGGGTATTTAAGGGGAAGGATCCCTCATGAGAACTTTCCGGTAATATAGTCAGTTAATTTGCAGTTTCTAGGAAATTTCCCGTGGGCTATGCAGTTTTGATCGGAAGTAAACCACCGTATAGCGCACAAGCACTCTTGCCACCTAAAGTTGCTGTTGGATACAACTAAGAAAACAGTGGGCACTGGGGAGAGTAGCGTGCTTAAAACAACGTCCGGCTTCGACCGTATCGGAGAAGAAAACGCCTTCGCCGTTCTGGCACGTGCTACAGAACTGGCTAGCCAAGGTCGTGACATCATCAATCTTGGTATCGGCCAGCCTGATTTCAAAACACCGGAACATATCGTTGAAGCCGCTGTGAAAGCGCTAAAAGACGGGCACCACGGTTACACACCTTCGACAGGTATTTTACCTCTTCGTGAAGCGGTCTGTCAGGATCTTTTAACCCACTCTGGCGTTGAGCCGAACCCTGATAACGTGGTTATCGTGCCGGGCGGCAAAGTCACCATGTTCATGGCCATTCTCATGTTTGGCGAACCGGGAGCGGAGATCCTTTATCCGGATCCGGGCTTTCCTATCTATCGCAGCATGATCGAGTTCACCGGTGCCAAGCCTGTTCCAATCCCGATCCGCGAAGAGAACGAGTTTGCTTTCTCAGCAGAAGAAACACTCTCTCTGATCACGCCTAAAACCCGCTTGATCATCCTGAATTCACCAGCAAACCCAACAGGCGGCGTTACACCGCGCTCTGAAATCGAGAAGCTTGTAAAGGGACTGGAAGCCCATCCTGATGTGGCGATCCTTTCCGATGAGATCTATTCCCGCATGACCTATGAAGGTCTTGCGCACACATCCCTTCTGGAGTTTGAAAGCATCCGTGACCGCCTCATTTTGCTGAACGGCTGGTCCAAGACTTGGGCAATGACTGGCTGGCGTATGGGTTATGCAGTCTGGCCGGACGCTTTGATCGACAAAGCCCGCAAGCTTGCTGTGAACTGCTGGTCTTGCGTCAACGCGCCTGCACAGTTCGCAGGCCTAGCCGCAATGACAGGCCCGCAAACTGCAGTAGACGCGATGATGGAGGAGTTTGACCGCCGCCGGAAGATCGTCGTCAACGGCCTTAACGAACTGCCGGGCATCACCTGCCGCACGCCGATGGGTGCGTTCTACGCTTTCCCGAACATCACAGAGACTGGCTGGAAGTCCAAAGAGCTGGCGAAGGTTCTGCTGGAAGAAGTGGGTATTGCAGTCGTTGGCGGGCCTGACTTTGGCTCGCTTGGCGAAGGTTATATCCGCCTTTCCTATGCAAACTCGGCAGAAAACATCCAGCGTGCTATTACCCGCATCGGGGCGTTCCTAGGCGAGTAGCCAAGCCAATAGCACCCGGCGCTCGTCGGGTGCTTCTACTTTCCAGATGGTTACTAGCGCTGCGCAGTGATGAAATAGGCTGGGCGGATAAGGCTGGAAAGCGTCAAGCTACGCAGCGGCTCCAAGATCAAGAAGCGACTCTCCGGCTTAACCGAGGTCAATCCGTCCAATTCATCCAGATCGAACTGCAGCACCTGATCCCCTTCATCAGAAAGCAAGGACAAGCCTTCCTCATAGTCCCAGCGCCATGCGGAGACCTTGGAGATCTCGCCATAAATTTTCTGGCAGTCGCCCGTCGTTATTGCGTTGCCCAAACCGTTTTCAGCAGAAGACGCCAGCAGCTCCATCTCACAAGTGGAAGCAGACAAAACATCCGACAGCGACCAAACCCCGCCAACCAACTCTGCCCGAGCTGGAACAGTTGCAACAACGCTGAAAACGCCAGTAACAACAACTGCCTTCAGAATACGCGAAAGAAGTGTTTTCTTCATACCCGAGAACCTTTCAGCAATTTTTGCTAAAAACATTCTCCCCGTGGAGGCATTAATTTACCTTTAATTTCGCCTCTACAGCTTTTTAGGTTGCATAGCTCGCAAGGTCCAGCAAATCCATTTGGAACGATCCGCTAAAACCATAGATAAACCTTAAAAGTATCGGCGTTTGAATCGATGTGCCGCCTATTCAAACACTCGTAGAAAATCAACGCATTAGCCAAGGTACTCGCTAAGGCATTCTAGGCATATCGTTCTCGGGATTAATCCCCTCAGCGCGGGGACAGGGAGAGGCCGCAGTAGTGTTCAATAAATGAAAAACGCTCAGGCGTGAGCTATGTAGTTTTCCACACCATATCCGACAAGCAGTCAAACCGAAAGGCGACGCACGCAGTGCCGCGCGGATAACGGCAAAGTCTCGATCAGCCGACCAACAAAACAATGCAAGTGAGCGCAAGACCAAAGAAGCCTAGCATTTTCAGCTCATTACCGGACTGATTGGACGATGAATTGCTACGCATTTTTAGTACCGAACTCTTTGGGCAAACTGCCTGAACACACTAGAAGAAAACTAGCATGCCCAATCTTAACAATCTCTGATTGTGCTTAGCTAAGAGTAAATCAGCACTCTAGGATTTTACTTATGCGGGAGAGAAAGCTTTCAGCGTTTTACCCGGAGGAGGCGCACTTTCGCGAATACGAAGTACCGGCTGCACGAGCGGCACATCCAGCGACACCGGCTTACCCTTCAACTGCCGAAGCATAAGCTGAGCTGCAAGTTCGCCTATCTCCGTTGCCCCGTTACTGACAGTCGTAAGCGCCGGACTTCTATTGCCCACGCCTTCCATGTCATCGTAACCGGTAACAGCAAGCCCCGGTCCCGGCTGAATGCCAAGACGCCGTGCAGCAGACATTACACCCAAAGCGACAAGATCGTTAAAGCACATGACCGCTGTTGGAGGTTGCTTGGAGTGTACCAGCTCAAACGCTGCCCCCTGCCCCTCTTTCTGGGTCATTGCTTCAGGAATGTCGATCTGCTCGTCAGGATTAAGGCCAGCATCAAGCAGCGCCTGTCGCCAGCCGCTATTACGGTCTTTGCCCGAAGAGCTGCCACGACGGCCGCCCACCATGGCGATACGCTTATGGCCCTGTTCAATCAGATGCTTGGTGATCTGGTAGCTGCCATTGTAATCATCGCCCCGCACACACGGCGCACCACTGCCAGCAAGGTCACGGCAAACCAGCGTCACCGGAATTCCTTGTGAAACAATGCGCTTGATGTTGTTAGGCTTGGTTCCAATAGACGGGCAGATAATCAAACCATCTACGCGATGCTGCAACATAGTATCAATGAAGCGCTGCTGGCGCTGAAGATCATCCTTGTGATTACAGATGAGGATGGTCTTACCCTTCTCCACGAGCGCTTCTTCCAGCCCGTGAAAGACCTCTGCGAAGTACGGGTTCATGATATCGTGAACCGCCACGCCGATCATATTGGACTGGGAAGTGCGCAAAGAGGCTGCGGAGCGATCATAGATATAGCCCGCCTTGTCGGCATACTCCTTAACGCGCAGGCGGGTTTTTTCCGCTACTGCAGGAGAGTCTCGCAGTGCCAACGAAACTGTCGCCGTGGAAACCCCCAGCGTTCTGGCTATGTCTTCAAGTTTAAGGCGCCTGTTGCCGTTGCCCACCGGTTTCGCCCCCTATCCTCCAGCAGAATCTGCAAGTTTTCAAATATAGGGTAATAAAACGTTTCACAAGGGACGAGCGTTAGCAACTGCAACAAACGCCCCTTGTTACTCACGATTTGATTACTCAGTTTCGTCTGACGAAACACGCTCGCGGTAAAGCAGATAAAGTCCCGAACCTACAATGATCACAGAACCGATAACCGTTGTAATGGTCGGGATGTCTCCAAAGAACATGAACCCGAACAGAACCATCCAGATAATCTGCTGATAAATGAACGGCGCCAGAACGGATGCCGATGCAAGCTTATAGGCTTCGGTAAGGAACCAGTGCCCCACAAATGCGAACACGCCAGCCATAAACAAGGCTGCCCACGCTTCAAAACAATCCGGTGCGACCCAGTTTGTGTATGCAGGTGGAATAAGGGCAACGGTACCAACCAGCGCCGAAATAACCAGCATGCCCTGATTGCTCTCGGTTGGAGCAAGAATGCGGGTCATCAAGAAGTAACCAGCGGAGCTCAACATACTCAACACCGAGAATATGGCTGCCCAGTGCATGGCTCCTGAACCCGGCTGCACAACAATCAAAATACCGATGAAGCCAACCACAATCGCAGCCCAACGGCGCGGCCCTGCCCATTCACCCAGAATTGGACCAGAGAGCGCGGCAATTACAAACGGGGAGGCAAACATAATGGTTCCCGTCTCTGCCAGCTGCAAATGACGAACCGCTATGAAGTTGAAGGTTGTGCCGCACAACAGCAAGATACTGCGAAACAGCTGCGCGACCGGTCGCTTTGTGTAAAGCAACTGCGGCTTCTGCCAGACCTTAAAAAACACGAACGCAGCGATGAACTGCACTGCATAACGGAAAAAGGCGACCTGAAACGCTGGCACATACTGGCCAGCGAGCTTTGCGGCGGTGTCGCACATGGAAAAGAACATGAAGGCGGCGGAAACAAGACCGATGGCCTTGAGGACAGAGCAGTTGCGGGACATTGGAGGATCCTAGGTTGCCCTCACAGATTCACTGAAATGTCACAGCAGAAAATAGCGAGAGACACCCAAAGGGAAATGTACCTACATCTCTAGACAAACCTCATCAAATCACACTTACTTAGCGGACAGGGTATTTTTCCAAGTCAATTCAAGTTGTAAGGGGTGCTGTGCAATGATTAGCCAGAACTACGTTCTACAAATGGCAGAATATAACCATTGGATGAATGGCCGGCTTCTCCATAGCTGCAAAGCTCTCAGCAACGAACAACTGAATGCGGACCGTGGGGCATTCTTCAAATCTGTTATGGGCACTTTCAATCATCTCATTGTGGGAGACACCAACTGGCTGATCCGTCATGCTTCCCATGCCAGACAGTTTGCTTCACTTGAGCCACTGCGCTCCCGGCAGCCCTACAAATCCTTGGATGAAAAACCTTTTGCAACTCTAGAGCCCCTCATCAATGAGCGGGCACGCATAGACGCGATTATTCTCGATTATGCGAGTGAGTTGAACGATGCCGACCTGCTTTCAACTTTGTACTACCAGAACATGAGGGGCGATGAGCAAGCCAAACCAATCGGCGCATTGCTCATGCATTTCTTCAACCACCAAACCCATCACAGAGGGCAGATAACCACACTGCTCTCCCAGTACGGCATTGATCCGGGCGTCACCGATCTGATCGCATTACTACCCGATGAATTTTAACGACTAAGGCTTAGCCGGTGTATCGACCCGCCAAGCGCCAACTTCCAAGATGACGAGAGGAAGACAAATGGATAGAGTGCCCGAACCCCTTTCTAAGAGAAGTTAAGTAGGATCGGCCCTTCATGATCGCGTTGCCCCGCCCATACTGGCAAGAAATGACCACACAGGACTTTGCTGAGGCTCAAGGCAATAACTGGATTGCGGTCTTGCCTATCGCGGCAATTGAACAACATGGCCCTCATCTTCCGGTCGTTACCGATACGCTGATCGCGGAAGGACAAGTTACAGAAACAATCAGCCTGCTTCCGGAGGATCTGCCGGTAACGTTCCTACCTATTCAAGCAATTGGTGTTTCGGACGAGCACATCTCATTTCCCGGCACACTGACGTTTTCGCCAGAAACAGCGATGAAACAGTGGGAGCAGATTGGCGACGCCGTTCACCGTGCGGGTATCCGCAAGCTGGTGATTGTAAGCTCTCACGGCGGCAACAACGCGCTAATGGAAGCGGTTACCCGCTCCTTGCGCATCAAATACAATATGCTGGCAGTGGCAACGAGCTGGCTCCGTTTCGGCCAGCCTCAAGGTCTTTATGCCAAGGAAGAAGCGCTCTACGGCATTCATGGCGGCGATATTGAAACCTCAATAATGCTGGCGCTACGGCCGGACCTTGTGCGCATGGACAAGGCGCAGGATTTCAAATCCACGCAGCTCGATTACATTGATAACTTCCAGTACCTTCGCGCCCACGGGCGTCATCAATTTGGCTGGAAATCAGAGGATTTGAACGAAACCGGCGCTATGGGCAATGCTTTGAAAGCAACTGCCGAGAAAGGCCGTGCCTCACTAACCTGTGCTGCAGAAGGCTTCATCAAACTACTGCAGGACGTTCAGGCGTTCGACATCGAAACCTTGAAATAACGATGCTTATGATTAGAGCGTTTCGGGCTAGCGAACCGCACCGAAACGCTCTTGGATATTCAAAATGCTCAAATGAGCCGGAACTTCAGAACGTCGCTGTTAAACCAGCTCGCCCATTTCCATAGCCATTTCCCAGCTGTTGGCATCAAAGCCGACGAAGCGCTTGTTTTTCGCCTGAACCAGCGGGCGCTTGATCATAGATGGCTCTTCCAGCATCAGAGCCATTGCACTTGCACTATCAACGATGGTTTCCTTAACCTCGTCTGGCACCTTGCGCCATGTGGTTCCGCGCTTGTTCAAGATTGTGTCCCAGCCGAACTCTTTGACAAACGCTTCTAGAACAGCCGCATCAGCGCCGTCTTTCTTGTAGTCATGAAAGCTGTAGGCAATCCCTGCTTCGTCAAGAAACTTGCGCGCTTTTTTTACCGTGTCGCAGTTTTTAATACCGTAAACAATCACGTCCAGACTCCGCTTTCAAACAGTGGCATGGCCTTCCACGCCACCTAGACAAACCAATTCATTCAATCTCTCTTATAAATCTGAACTGGCTGGAAAGAACAGGCCCGTATGCTGGCTCCACAAGCATTGACGAGCAAGACACGCACGCGTGCCCCGCTTACTGGATGCAGCCCAAGAAAAACAAAGCACAAAACGGACCATGAGCATTCAAAGCAGCGCCTATCCTGCAAGATCCGAATGGGTACGACTTCTTCGGCTCGTCTCCGGCCTCATTCTGTTTACGTTCGCGCTGACCCATTTTCTAAACCACGCTGCAGGAAACATCTCCGTAGTGCTTATGCAGCACCTGCAAGACTGGCGCTATCTCGTCTGGCATTCAGCCATAGGCGGCGCGCTGCTCTACGGCGCGTTCGTGGTGCACTTTGTTCTTTCACTATGGAAAGTCGCAAGGCGGCGCACCTTTGCAATGCCTTTCTGGGAGGGCATGCAGCTAACCCTTGGCCTTGCGATACCTTTCTTCCTCATCCCCCACATCCTGCATACGCGGGGAGCGGAGATGATTTTCGGCACCTACGTGGACTACTACCACGAGCTAACGGTGCTTTGGCCGGATAACTTCTGGACGCAAACCATCTTGATCAGCATCGTGTGGGTGCACGGCTGTCTTGGTATTCACTTCTGGCTCAGACGGCATGCTTGGTATCAAGACCTCAAGCCATATCTTCTACTGCTCGCCGTCGTTGTGCCAGTTCTGGCCACAACGGGATGGACGCAAGCTGCACGCCACCTCTACCTAACAGGCGATACAATCGACAACTATAAGCCCGGAGAACGGGAGATCATCGGAATGTTAGCCCAGTGGGGGCGCCTTGGAATGCTGGGCATCCTGGTTGCCCTGTTTCTTTTAATTGTCTCCCGCAAGTTCGTTGCAAAACTGCAAAGAAAGATCGCAGTCAGCTATCCGGGAGGATCAACGGTTAGGGTTGCTCCCGGCCAAACCCTGCTGGAGATAAGCCGAGCCAATAAGCTACCGATGATGTCGGTCTGCGGCGGTAAAGCGCGCTGCTCCACCTGCCGAACGCTCATCCTGTCCTCCGCCCAGCCCCTGCCCGAACCCAGTGAAGCAGAGGCAAAAGTCCTTTCCAAAATTCGCGCTGCCAAGGGCGTGAGGCTTGCCTGCCAGCTTCGCCCTCAAGCGAACCTCTCGGTCTTCCCGCTCCTGAGCACCAAAGACATGTTCACCGCCAAACGGCCTGTTATTGATGCTTATCAGTGGGGCGTTGAAACGTCGGTCGCGGTCATGTTTATCGATCTGCGAGACTTCACTAAAATTTCCGAGCACCGGTACCCTTACGACGTCGTTTTTCTGCTGAACCGGTACCTCAAGGGCATGGCAAAAGTGGTAGTGGAACACGGCGGCCTGATAGATAAGGTTATGGGCGACGGCATCATGGTGCTGTTTGGCGTAGAGACAGACGACGCGTCGGGTTATCTCGGCGCTTTGAAGGTAATTGGCGAAGCGCAAAAAGAACTGGAGCGCATCAACGCAGACCTTGCCAACCAGCTAGATATTCCCCTGCGCATCGGTATTGGCCTGCATGCGGGACAAGTCATTGTTGGCAGAATTGGCCTCGACTATGGCAACGCTATGGAGTCCGGCCTCACAGCACTAGGCGATACTGTGAATGTGGCCAGCAGGCTGGAAGCGGCAACCAAGGAATTTTCAGTAACGGCAATCGTCTCTAACAAGCTGCTGCGCTCTGTAGGCATCGAAGCCACCAAAATCGGCGAGCAAACCACTATTGATATTAGAGGTAGAGCGCGGCCTCTTGCGGTCACATTGCTACAAGATTCGCTCCTTTTGGACGAACAGCTACTAATATTGCACGAAAAACGGCGTTCTTAGCCAGATATTCTCACAAGCAATATTAGCGATTGGGGGAAACCGGATTACGGCAAACCTACGGAACCCTCTCATTTCTCTTGGAAATCGCAGTCTATCAAAATTAACCCTAACGTCATGTGACCAAATAATAATCAAAACCCTCTAGACGCGTGAAATTACTTAAGTAAACTCCTCTACCGTTAGCTGTAAGTGCCTCATGCAGGGGAGGCTTACAGCATAAAAATTTCTGCGGCCTCCGAAGCACATCGGGGAACCGTTGGGGCAAAAATAGGAGTTAAGGGGAACATGCGTTATCGCATTGGAGCAGCGGCTGCCGTTGTTGCTGCACTTATTAGCGGCCAGGCATCTGCCGAGACGCTGAAGTTCGCATTTCAGGGCACCTACAATCAGCTTGATCCGTACAGCCTGAATGAAACATTCACACTCAGCATGCACGGCAACGTGTATGAGGGTCTTGTTCAGCGCAGCGCAGATCTGGAAATCATTCCATCTCTGGCAGAAAGCTGGGAAGTTGTAGAACCAACCCGCTGGCGCTTCCACCTGCGCAAGGGTGTTAAGTTCCACAATGGCAACGACTTTACCGCTGAAGACGTAGCATTCTCTGCTGATCGTATTCGCTCTGAAGGCTCTGACCTTACCACTCGCATTGCTGCTGATGTGAAGGTAGAGATTGTAGACGACTACACAGTAGACTTCGTTCTGTCCGCGCCAAACCCGATCCTGCATTCCGAGTGGTCCACTTGGTACATCATGGATAAGGAATGGACTGAAGCAAACGAAGCTGTGAAGGTAACTTCTGCTTCCGACACCAACCCGAACTATGCTTCTTTGAATGCAAACGGTACTGGCCCGTTCACAATCAGCAAGCATGAGCCGGGCGTTCAGACCATCTTTGAAAAGAACGCTGACTGGTGGGATGCTCCAAAGCACAACCTCGACAGCGTAGAGTTCACCCCGATCGGATCTGATGCAACCCGCGTTGCAGCACTTCTTTCCGGTGAGCTGGACATGGTTTACCCAATTCCTGTGCAGGACATCAAGCGTGTAAACGACAACGCTGAAACCACTGCACTGACCGGCCCAGAGCTGCGCACCATCTTCCTTGGTTTCGACCAGAAGCGTGATGAGCTGATCTACTCTGACGTTAAGGGCAAAAACCCGTTCCAGGACGTTCGTGTTCGTAAAGCCTTCTATCAGGCAATCGACATGGATGCGATCAAGGCGAAAGTAATGCGCGGCCTGTCCGAGCCTTCCGCTATCATGATCTCTCCGTTCCTGTTCGCAAACTCTGACGAGTTCCAGCGCTTCCCATACGACCCAGAAGCATCCAAGGCCCTGCTTGCAGAAGCTGGCTACGCAGATGGCTTCTCCGTTGGCATGGACTGCCCGAACGATCGCTACGTGAACGACGAAGCAATCTGTCAAACCGTTGCAGCATTCCTTGCACGCGTTGGCGTTAAGGTAGACCTCAATGCACAGCCTAAGGCGAAGTACTTCGCTAAGGTTCTGGCATCTGGCGGTTACGACACCTCCTTCTATCTGCTCGGCTGGACCCCAGGTTCCTTCGACAGCTACAACGTTCTTCTGAACCTGCATAACTGCCGTGACGACGCTGGCAACGGCGGTCCGTTCAACCTCGGCGGCTACTGCAACGAAAAGGTTGATGAGCTGACTGGCAAGATTCTCTCCGAGAACGACCCAGAGATCCGCAACGGCTACATCTCTGAAGCCTACAAAATCACAACTGAAGAAGTCTCTCACATCCCACTGCACCAGCAGGGTCTGGCTTGGGGCGTTGCTAACAACGTTTCCCTCAAGCAGCGCGCGGATAACCAGTTCGACTTCCGCTACGTCGTGAAGAACTAACGGCTTACATCGCCAAGCGACCACGGAACCCGGTGCACCTGCTCCGGGTTCTTCTCTTTAACCAACAAAAATGTAAAGAAAACGATGTTTGGCTTTATTTCCCGCCGCCTTGTCATGGCCCTTGTGGTCATGGTCGTAGTGGCTCTCATATCCTTCCTTCTGTTCCGTTTTGTGGGCGATCCGGTCAACCAGATGGTTGGAATCGAAACCACCCCTGAGCAGCGCGAAGCGCTCCGAGAACGGCTGGGTCTTAATGATCCGATCATTGTCCAGTTTGTCCGTTTCATCATGGGTGCAATGCAGTTTGACTTCGGCAACTCCTACCAGTTCAAGCAACCGGTAGCCGATCTGATTGGCAAGCGCCTTCCGGCAACACTGGAACTGTCTCTCGTTTCAGCAATCTTTGCCCTTGTTGTGGGCGTACCAATGGGCGTTTACACCGGTCTCAACCGTCACTCGCCGCTTTCCAAGTTTTTCCTGTCGGTCTCGCTGATCGGCGTGTCCCTGCCAACCTTCTTCATCGGCATCCTGCTGATCTTCGTGTTCTCGGTAACACTGCAATGGCTGCCCTCGTTCGGGCGCGGAGAAGTGGTAGAAATAGGCAGTTGGTGGACTACAGGCTTCTTGACCCTTTCCGGTCTTAAAGCGCTGATCTTGCCAGCTATTACGCTCGGCCTCTTCCAGATGACTTTGATCATGCGCCTAATTCGCGCTGAGATGCTGGAGGTTATCCGTACCGACTACATCAAGTTCGCACGGGCTCGTGGTTTGCCGAACCGGTCGATCAACTTCATCCATGCGCTGAAAAACACCATGGTGCCGGTTATCACCATCACCGGTCTGCAGCTTGGCTCGATCATCGCGTTCGCGATTATTACCGAAACTGTGTTCCAGTGGCCGGGCATGGGCTTGCTCTTCCTGCAAGCTGTTCAGAACGTAGACATTCCAATTATGGCTGCCTACCTGATGCTTACGGCCTTCATCTTCGTCGTCATCAACCTTGCCGTTGATATCCTTTACTTTGTCATCGATCCGCGCCTGCGGACCGAGCGATCCGGTCTTTAAGGGAGGCGAACATGACTGACCAAACTTTAAACACCGGCGAAGAAAAAGCGAAGGGCCGTATCGCCCGTATTCTCGATAGCGATATCTTCCATAGCTTCATCAAGTCCAAGGTGACCGTTCTTGCGGCAATCGTAACGCTCGTCTTCATGCTGACAGCGCTTCTTGCCCCTTGGATTGCCCCGCACAACCCGTTTGATCTGGCACAGATCAGCATTTTGGACGCACGCGTCCCGCCAGTTGGCATGGAATGGTCTGATCCACGCTTCCTGCTTGGTACAGATGATCAGGGCCGCGACATGCTCTCCGGCATTATGTACGGTATGCGCATCTCACTTGCTGTTGGCTTCCTGTCTGTTGGTTTTGCAGCAGTGCTCGGCATCTTCCTCGGTCTTGTTTCCGGCTATGTTGGCGGCAGAACCGATGCCATTATCATGCGTATCGCAGAAATCCAGCTGACCTTCCCTGCTATTTTGATTGCGCTTCTCATCGACGGCGTAGCCAACGGCATCGTAGGCAACCTTGACCGCGAGAAATGGGCAATCTGGATTCTCACCTTCTCCATTGGCCTGTCCTTCTGGGTGCAGTACGCCCGTACTGTGCGTGGCTCCACAATGGTTGAGAAGAACAAGGAATACGTTCAGGCTGCACGCGTGATCGGCATCCCTTCCTTCATCATCATGATCCGCCACGTTCTACCAAACGTCATGGGTCCGGTTCTGGTTATTGCAACCATCAACCTTGCGCTGGCAATCATCACCGAAGCGACACTGTCGTTCCTTGGTGTGGGTGTTCCGGCAACCCAGCCATCTCTGGGTACCCTGATCCGTATCGGTAACGACTTCCTGTTCTCCGGTGAATGGTGGATCGCAATCTTCCCGGGTCTGGCTCTGGCTATTCTCGTACTGGCCGTCAACTTGCTTGGCGACTGGCTGCGCGATGCGCTGAACCCGAAACTGCGTTAAGGAGGCGGTGATAATGAGTATCCTAGATATCCGCGGCCTCAGCGTTGAGTTCCCAAGCCGCAAAGACGTTTTCGTTGCAGCACGCGATGTGAACCTTTCCATCGAAAAGGGTAAGATCCTTGGCGTAGTCGGTGAATCCGGTGCTGGTAAGTCCACCGTCGGTAACGCCGTTATCGGCCTTCTGGAAGCACCGGGCCGTATCGGCACAGGTGAAATCCATCTGGACGGCCAGCGCATCGACAATCTGCCAGCCAAGCCAATGCGTGCCCTGCGCGGTAAACGCATCGGCATGATCTTTCAGGATCCACTGACCTCTTTGGATCCATTGCAAACGGTTGAGTTCCAGCTGGTTGAAACCATCTTGGAACACCTTCCGGTCACCAAGCAGGAAGCGCAGCAGCGTGCTATTGATCTTCTCGATCAGGTGGGCATTCCAAACCCGTCAGAGCGCGTAAAACAGTACCCGCACCAGTTCTCAGGTGGTATGCGCCAGCGTGTGGTTATCGCTCTTGCTTTGTGTGCAGAGCCTGAAGTCGTCATCGCCGACGAGCCGACCACTGCGCTCGATGTTTCCATTCAGGCCCAGATTCTGGAACTGATGAAGAAACTCTGCACCGAGAAAAACGTCGCAATGTTGGTTATCACCCACGATATGGGTGTGATTGCCGACATCACAGACCACGTAGCGGTTATGTACCGCGGTGATCTGGTGGAATATGGCGAGACAGCTCAGGTACTTGGCGCTCCGCGTCATGAGTACACCAAGAGCCTCATTGCAGCTGTTCCGCGTCCAGACGTAAAGGTGGAGCGTTTCCCGCAGGTTGATTACATTGAAGGGTCCGCAAAGCCATTCAAGCAGATCGACATTTCCACCCACTGGCTCGGTAAAGCGCGTGACTACAAGGCCGTTGACGGCCCACTGCTGTCCGTCAAAGACATCGACATGCGGTTCCTTACCAAAAACGCATGGATTGCAAAGAACCGTCAGTACTTCCAAGCGCTGAAAAAGGTAAGCTTCGACATTATGCCGGGCGAAACCTATGGCCTTGTGGGGGAAAGTGGTTCAGGCAAGTCTACAGTCGCCCGCGTCATCACTGGTCTTTATGACCCAAGTGGCGGCTCTGTAAACTTTGCCGGACAGGAATTGACGAACCTGAGAGACAAGAAGCAAGTGCTGGCCATGCGCCGCCAGATGCAGATGATCTTCCAGGATCCGTTCTCCTCTCTGAACTCGCGTATGCGCGTGCGCGATATCGTGGCGGAGCCGATCAAGTTCCACAAACTTGCTGCAACCAATGCAGAGGCCTACGGCATCGTGGAAGACCTTCTGGAGCACGTTGGCCTTGGTGCTGCTGCTGGCAAGAAGTTCCCGCACGAGTTCTCCGGCGGTCAGCGTCAGCGTATCTCCATTGCCCGTGCTTTGGCGACACGCCCACGCTTCTTGCTATGTGACGAGCCAACATCGGCTCTGGACGTGTCTATTCAGGCGCAGATCCTCAACCTATTGAAAGATCTGCAAGAAGAGCTAGGCCTTACCATGCTCTTCATCAGTCACGATCTTGCTGTTATTCGCCAGATGTGTAACCGCGTCGGCGTAATGCGCTACGGCGAACTGCTTGAGCAGAACGAGACTGACAGTCTCTTCGAAAACCCTCAGCACCCTTACACCAAGGAGTTGTTGAGCCTGATGCCAAGCATGGAGCTTCTTTCCACAGAGGCTTTGGCAATCGCCTAATCAGATAGTGGTTTGCGGGAGAACAGCTTCTTCCGCAAACCACAGCTTTTCACTGCGCACGTATCGATTCAGGCATTTATAATCTCAAGAAAATCAAATAGCTTGGCGCGGTAACACTCGCTCCGGAATACATGATGACCGTACACACCTCCCCTGCCCCGGTTACCTACAAAATCGAAATCAAAGGCATGACCTGCGCAGGTTGCGCTTCTCGCGTTGAGAAGACGCTTCGCAACACGGAAGGCGTGGCGGATGCTTCGGTAAATCTCGCCATGGACGCTGCAGAGGTTAAGGCGTATTACCCTCTTACCGCCACCGACATTATCCAGATTGTCTCCATTGCCGGATTTAGCGCTACCCTTAAGGAAAGCGACATCAATGCTGCCCGTATCCTGAGAGAAAAACAGGAAGCGGAAGATAAGCGCGAAGAGCAACGCACCTTTATGCTGCTCGTAGCCTCTGCGCTTCTCAGTTTGCCGCTTGTTGCGCCAATGCTGGGCATGCCATTTGGCTTAGACTGGCACCTGCCAGCCTTGCTTCAGCTTGTTCTGGCAACACCGGTACAGGTCTTCGTTGGTGCCCGTTTCTATAAAGGCGCATTCAACGCGCTGCGCCATGGCGGCGCAAATATGGACGTGTTGGTCGCACTGGGAACAACAGCTGCCTACGGCTACAGCCTCTATACCATGCTGGCGCCAGCAAGCGATGGCACTATGCACCTCTACTTTGAGGCGTCGGCTGTCATCTTGACCCTTGTTCTGTTTGGCAAATACCTTGAACACCGCGCAAAACGGTCAACAACTGCTGCCGTTCGCGCTCTTGTAGCTCTGCGCCCAGACAAAGCAACCCGAGTAGTTGGTGATGAAACCGAGGTCGTCCGCATCTCCGAACTGCGTCTTGGCGATATCATTCTCGTCAAACCCGGTGAAAGCATTCCTACAGACGGTCTGGTCCTTGAGGGGATCACAGAAGTTGACGAGTCCATGCTTACGGGCGAGAGCCTTCCTGTTGCAAAAACAGAGGGCGATACAGTTACCGGCGGCACCATCAATGGCTCTGGCGTTCTTCATGTAAAAACAACAGCGCTCGGTGAAGCAACACGCCTTGCCCAGATCATCCGCCTTGTCGAGAACGCGCAAATCTCCAAGGCTCCGGTTCAAAAGCTGGTCGACAAAGTATCCTCCATCTTCGTTCCGGTCATTCTGGTCATCTCTCTGGCAACTCTCGGCCTCTGGATCGCACTGACCGGCGATACCGACAGCGCAATCAGCGCCGCCGTTGCCGTGCTCGTAATTGCCTGCCCATGCGCTCTTGGGCTTGCAACGCCTACAGCTCTTGTTGCGGGTACAGGCGCTGCAGCACGCTCCGGCATCTTGATCCGCGATATTCAGGCACTAGAAAGCGCCCATAAGGTCGATACAGTCGTGCTGGATAAAACCGGCACTTTGACAGTAGGCAAGCCGCAGCTGGTCAAGCTTCAGGCTTTTGACCGCAAAGAAGAGCGCCTTCTGTTTATCGCGGCAACTTTGCAGCAAAACAGTGAGCATCCGCTTGCTCATGCAGTGGTAGAAGCAGCTAAGGCCAACAACATCCGCCTTGGCAAAGCCCATACCGTTCAGGCAGTTCCGGGTAAGGGTCTCGTCGCAGAGCTTGCAGGACAGCGCGTTGCTATCGGTAATGAAGCGCTGATGGACGAGCTGGGCGTTTCCAGCATGATGGCAAAGGGCCTCATCAAAACATTTGAAGCAGAAGGCCAGACAGCCGTTACTGTTGCGCTTGATGACCGCGCCGTGGGTGTTCTCGGTTTTGCAGATGAACCTCGCGAAACCTCAAAGGCTGCAATTGATGCGTTGAAAGCCAAGGGCATCAAAACCGTCCTTCTGACAGGCGATGCAGACCGCGCTGCTCAGGCAGTTGCAGATGCGCTTGGCATTGAGGAGGTTCACGCCCGCATCCAGCCAACAGGCAAGAACGCTGTTATCCAAAAGCTTCAAGCCGAGGGCAAAACCGTTGCGATGGTTGGTGACGGCATCAACGATGCCCCTGCCCTTGCAACTGCAGATCTTGGCATCGCCATGGGCTCAGGCACAGATGTAGCTCTGGAAGCTGCCAGCATCACTTTGATGCGCTCAGACCCAATGATGATTGCCGCCTCGCTAGATATCTCTAAGGCAACGCTCCGCAAGATCCACCAGAACCTTTTCTGGGCGTTTATTTATAACGTGATCGGCATACCGCTTGCGGCTCTTGGCTTGCTTTCCCCTGTCATCGCAGGTGCTGCCATGGCTATGAGTTCTGTCTCGGTCGTTACCAACGCGGCGCTCCTGCGTCGCTGGAAAGCCAAAGACTAGGCCTAAGGGCGCTCTTTGAGCGCCCTATCCTGTTGAAGCCCCTTACCATATTTTACTATTCTGACTGGAAAGTCCGTCCCCCTCCTTGCTCTATCGCTGTATTTTCACGTATCAATATAGGGCGTGAACTTGTTCAGGAATCTGTCCATAGTTACAATATGATCGACACCAGACAGGGGAACTTTGGTGCCAGAAGAGAACCAGCGTAGGCGTTATCAAGACGTAGCAGAGATCTTGAAGCAGGAAATGCTGTCCGAGCAGTATAGCGTGGGTGATCGCTTGCGCCCTGAGAGACAGATTTCCGAGGAACTTGGGGTCAGCCGCTCCTTGGTCCGTGAAGCTATGATTATGCTGGAAATTCAGGGTCTCATTGAGGTTCGAAAAGGCTCAGGCGCATACATTGTTGCCCTCCCTCTCTCTGACGATGAAGCAGCCCAAGTTGTAGGCGACATTGGTCCATTCGAGCTACTTCAAGCAAGACAGCTCGTCGAAAGCAACATTACCGCGTTTGCTGCAACAACCGTCACCAAAGCAGACATCCAGCGTATGCGGAATGCGCTGGACAAAGAACGCCGCGAGCTGAGAGAACCAACCGGCGGCGAAGAGGCCGACGAAGAGTTCCATATGCTCATTGCAGAATCCACTCAGAACTCGGTTCTGGTGGAGATCGCAGCAAACCTCTGGCGCCTTCGCAAGCGCTCCCGCATGTGGGAGAAGCTGCACGACCGGATTTTCGACAAGACCTATCGTGAGGAGTGGCTTGGAGACCATCAGGATATTCTGCTGGCACTTCAGGTCAGAGACCCTCAAGCAGCACGCAAGGCTATGTGGCAGCACTTGGAAAACGTTCGCGCCCGCTTGATGGACCTTTCAGACGTAGAAGACCCTGCCTTCGATGGTTATCTTTTCGATCAGGATCCTCTGCTCACTGAGGACCAGTAGCAAAAAACAAAGGCTGCTCTCCAAACCGAAGGCAGCCTTTTCTGTTCACATAGCAGGGAAGACGCGAGCGTCACTCTGCTGTTGGCAGCACACCAAAGGTACGGCGCACGAAGTCGAGACGCTCTTCAACGCTTTCCATAGTTCCCGCCACAGCATCAACCTTATCCAGACGATGGCGCAAACCCTCGCTGTTAGCGATCTGGATTGCCAACCCCGGACGTGCGTTAAGCTCAAGGATCAGCGGCCCAAGGTTCTTATCAAGAACAATGTCCACGCCCATGTAGCCCAGACCAGCGGCATCAGCACTGCGGGTGGAAATATCCAGGATCGTATCCCAACCCGGGATCTGTAGCCCTTGAATGGAGCTTCCCGTATCGGGATGAACGTCCACCGGCATATCGTTTTGTACGCCGCCAAGCGTAATACCTGTGGCCATATCAACGCCTGCGCCAATACCGGCTTTGTGCAAGTTAGCTTTACCGTCAGAAGCGCGGGTTGGCAGACGTAGCATCGCCATAACCGGAATACCGCGATAAACAACAACGCGGATGTCAGGCACGCCCTTATAGGTGATCTGGTCAAAGACCGGATCGAACTCCACGCGGTATTCGATGAGCGCCTTATCAGGACGCCCTGCCAGCGAGTACATGCCGGAGATGATGTTAGACAGATAGAAGTTGAAGTCGCTGTCGGAGATACTCGAACCACCAACTTTGCGCCAACCGCCTTCAACGCGATCTTCAATCACCATAATGCCGTTGCCCTGCGACCCCTGCGCAGGCTTGACGACAAATGAAGTGCGATCCCCTAATGTCTTACGCAGCCTGCGGATCTGGCTATGCTGTTCGATAATGCCGTAAAGCTCCGGCACAGCCAAACCAGCCTCAACCGCAATCACCTTGGTTTTGGACTTATCATCCACCAACGGGTAAAGGCTGCGCTTGTTCTGCGGGATTACATAGGCCGCATTGCGGGCATTAATGCCCACAACACCAGCGGCCCGCAGTTTTGAAGGGGTGGTGAAGAACATCACGGCGCCCCTTTTTCAGCCAGCGATTTGAACCGCACCAACTCGGTAAGACGATATCCGGTGTAGCGACCAAACCAGATTGCAACAGCCAGCAGAACCAAAAGCAGTTCCGGATACACAAAGACAAGGAACTGAACTTCATCCAGCTGCATGACGATGTAACAGATGACAGCGACAAGCAGCGTTCCCGCACCTTGTTGGAAGCACTCCTTTGGACCGTACTCTTCCCAGATCACAGACATTCGCTCCACGGTCATGGTTAGAATGACCACAGGGAACAAGGCTATCGAGAGACCGCTACCAAGCGCGAATTGCTCAAGGAAGAACGAGTACATCACCATCAAGATAATGATCACAATGAGCACCGCCGATAATCGCGGCACCGACAATAACTTCAACCTCTCGAAGTAGAGGCGGAAGGCAAGGCCAACCATTGTGATGGTGGTGAAAAGAATGATGCCGTTTACAAGCTGGGTTTGCCGGAAGGACAGCGCAATCAGCACCGGCATAAAGACGCCGAATGTTTTGATACCGATAATCTGGCGCAAAATGATGAGGGTCAGCGCCCCAATCGGCACGAGCAACAGAACCTTGTAGACCTGCTGAACTTCAATCGGCAGACCGAACAAGGTCATCTGTGCAAGCGGATCCTGAATGATCTTGGCAAGCGCAGCAGAGGCTTCCTCACGCGGAGAAATCTCTTCCGAATGCGCCAGTGACAAACGGCGAAGGCGACCGCCATCAACGGTTACCATGCTTGGACGGTCACGCCACCACTCGAAATAGGTGTCAGGAACCCGTGGGTCGCCGGAATTCATGTTGTAGTTGACCCAGCGCTCACCGTTCCAAACGTTCACCCAGTGAACAGGCTTGGCAAGCCGGTGCGAACCGCTGAGGTTCAAACCGCCAACCACGTAGGCAGGCACACCGTCGGTTCGCAGTGCTAGGGCAATAAAGCGGGCCTTATCAAGGTCACTTGGAGAAGAGCCCGGCGACAGGTCCAGCGCAATACGCTCCTCATCGGTCATACGCCCGTCTTCAAGCGAGGAAATTGCAAGGCGCACCAAATTGTCAGCATCGGTGGAGTTGGCAATGTATTTGGCAACCAGAGCTTCCAGCGCCTCTGCCTGTGGCTGCGGATAGCCCTCCAGCAAGCTCGGCACATCCAGCATAACCGCCAACTGTTCCTGCGACGGGTCCTGCGAAATGTCGGCGGTGAACTGGTAGAGCTTTGCACGGTAATAGAAGGAGCGACGCCCTTCAGCCTCACGCGCAGCAAGCGTGTAGATGCGGTTGCCACGGCTATCAGTAGACGAGGTCTGGCCCATACCGGAGGAGTAGAACAGCTCGTCAACAATGCCGAAGTGACCGTTAGACTGCGGCACCACCATAGTTGCCTTTAGTGGCCCATTCACATCGTCAATGGTAACGCGAGCCTCGATTTCAAAGGTCTTTGCGCGCTCGTCCGGCCAAAGCGGATAGCCCAGATAAGCTGCCTTATAAAGAAAGATAGACAGGCCAAAGACGACGAGGACCGCCGTCAATAAAATTATTTGAATATTACGCATAGGCTCGGCCTTTATCAGCAGTCCGGCTTTGTCGTGTGCTCTGCCGCGACATTCACGAGAATACCGTTTTCAAGAAACGTTCTTCCTACAAGAGCTTGGGTACTGAAGTCGGAGCGGTCTGCCAGATTCACTTCCACGAACTCGGAAATGTCTCCAATGCACAGCTCCATAATGACCACAGGGCGGCGCGCTTCACCTTCTGGACGGTTTTTGATGCGGACAAATCGTTCGACCTTGCGCTCGAACTCGGCCACATAGCCACCGTTTCCTTCAATGGAGAAACGAACCCAGTCGTCGTCACCTTTTTTGAAGACTTCGCTCTCGATGATGCCGATGGACGAAGTGTCAGCACCGGTATCAAGCTTGGCTTCCATTTCCAGATTGCCTTCAGGAAGACGGAGCATTTCGACACGTCCATATGCCCTGATCTTACTAGGGTCAAAGCCCTTCGGCTCGGTAGCCTCTTGCGCAACAGCAAAGCCTACGGATGTCAAAAGTGAGAGAGCTAGCCCAATAAGCACTCGCATAACGCTTCCTCGAATTCTTCTTCTTATTTGCGCATCTTTTAGCGACCACACTTACTCGTTTCAAGCGGGTCGCCCCTCGGGAAAAACCGCAGTTTCCTGCGTTTATCAAGGGGTATAGGGCAAGGTACGCTGCTACAGCGTAATTGGCGGTTAATCCAAAGCCGCTATCTTGCAACTATAGTGAACAACCATGCTATTTTCCTAGTACCGCCCAAAAAATGTCCCAGTTACCAAAGCGACGCATCTCATTAGGAAGCTCGGAAAATATATAAATCACTTATACTTACGCAATAAAACGCAAGCGAAACCTGTGATTAACTGCAAGCATCTAAGGGCTTTAATAAGAACTGGCGAATCGAAAGGGTTAAACAACCTCTATGCGGCCTTTACAACCGCCCAGAATCCGATGACTCTGCCTATTCGAATTAAGTAAAAGTGCCCTAACGGCATGACTTATCAGGGAAACTGAGTTTATGTCCGAGCTTGAACTCAAGCTAACTGTCACGGCTGATACCCTTAAGCGCCTGCGAGATCAGGACCCGCCTTTGGCCTATCGCTGTGAGACTTTGGACATCAAGCGCCTTCGCACGATCTATTATGACAGCAAAAAGCGCCATTTTCTGGAAGCTGGCACTGCTATTCGGCTTCGTCAGGCTGCGGAATTGTGGTTTCAGACCGTAAAGTCGGGGCGAAAACTACACTGTGGCTTGTCGCGCACCGAGGAGTTTGAGTGCGCGGTATCTGGCCAAGCTCTGGAGCCAGAAAAAATCCCTGAGGACATGCTGGAGCCTTCCCTTCGTAAATTGCTGAGGAAGGAAAAAGTCTCGCCTCTTTTTGAAACCAACGTTGTGCGCACGGCAACCTTGTACAACTCCCCTGAGGGTGACGAGATCGAAGTCGCTTTCGACATCGGTGACGCAATAGCTGACAACAGTAAGGTTCCTCTCAACGAGATAGAACTTGAACTCATTACCGGAAAGCCCGAGGCACTGTTTGCCCTAGCGAAGATATTGGTGAAGGATCAGGCCTTCCTGTTTTCCAGCATGAGCAAGGCAGAGATCGGTTACCGCCTCTCAGAAGGCACGAAACCGCCGTCTCACTCAGATTTTCAGCCAGCGCTACCAATCAAGCTAAAGCAGAAATGGAATGCCGAAGACGCCTTTCAGGCCGTGTTGCGGTCCTGCCTGCAGCAAATCATAGTCAACCGCTATGCAGTACTGTTCAGTGATGCCTCCGAACCTGTTCATCAGTTTCGTGTAGGCATTCGCCGTTTGAGAAGCGCTCTTCGCTTATTCAGACCGATCATGCGCAAGCAGACCTTCCAACTCTTGGAACAGCCCGCCAAGCATCTGGCAAAGCTGGCTGGGGACTTGCGCGACCTCGACGTGATGATCGAGGAATTGCTTCCTGAACTGCAATCATCTCTACCGCCAAGTTTGGATGCCAGTACCCTTACAGGTAGGCTCGCACAAAAACGCATTGAGCTACACAAGGAACTGAAGCGGCATCTTAAGAGCGAGCCAACCAATCACCTCATCTTGTCTCTGGGCGAGTTTATTGAGGTGAAGAAGTGGCGCGAAGATGCAGGACGTAAACATCGCGACGCTGCCAAAATGAAAGCTGCAGATTTCGCCCGCCAAGCACTTGAGGAGCGTTGGAAGGCAAGTCGCAAGGATGCTTCCGGCATTGAATCGCTGAGCATTGAAGAGCGGCATACCCTTCGCAAAACGCTAAAAACCATGCGCTATACCGCCGAGTTTTGTCAGGGCCTATTTGATGGAAAACAAGCGGACAAGTTTCTGGCCTCTTCAAAGAAGCTGCAGACAATTCTTGGCTACTTGAATGACGTGACCTTGGCGGAGCAATTGCTGGAAAACTTGACGTCCAAGCACGGCACCGATCCCAATGATCTGGCAGTTGTCAGCTATATGGTTGGCTGGCACACATGCCGCGCCAGCCAGTCGTGGGATACCGCCATAAAGCAGTGGCAGGAGTTCTCTGCAACACCGCGCTTTTGGCAGGAGAAGTAACCTCAAGCACTCAGAGTTAGGTGCAGATGGTCTGCTGAAACATAGCTGCGGCTTACCTGCAGCGGGGTTCCGTCAACGCTGACTTCAAGAGAGTACAGCACCAACAAAGGTGAACCGTCTTCTGTTTCCAGCAGGTTCGCTTGCGAAGCCGAACAAAGATCAGCAGAGACGCGGGTCTCGCGTGCAGCATAGTCAGGATGCCCGTGTTTGCTCAAAAACTTCGACAAAGAAGTCGAGCGGGCAAGATAATCCTCAAGTGCAGGAAACGCTTCTTTCACAAACCATGAAGTCGTTAGCATCACAGGCGTAGTGCTTGAAAAGCCAAGCTGCTCAACCTCGATCAGCTCCGTTCCCTCAGCCACATCGAACTGAATAGCAAGGCCAGCGGAAGCTGAAATGCTACGCACATTCAAAGTGCGCTCACGCAGTTTCAGGTTTTGTCCGGTACCGTTGTCGGTAAACTGAAACTGCGGTTCTTCCGTCTTCGCAGTAGGCGCCTTGGCAACAAAGGTGCCTTTACCCTGATCTGCGCGAAGCACACCTTCTGACACCAACTGCGCGATTGCACGGCGAACCGTGTGTCGGTTTACCGCAAACACCTTGGAGAGTTCATGCTCGGTCGGGATTTGCTCTCCCTCGCCTACGCGCCAGCGTGAAAGCGAGCCTTTAATTTCTTCTGCGATCTGCTTCCAGAGGGAAACACCACCACGCCGCTCAATTGCCTTTTTTTGTATTTTAAGTTGTTGCGTCATGATCTTTAAAAGAGCGCCCGTAGAAAGGGCGGTTTCTGCATATTGCTTTGGATAGATATTTTCGAATTATTTTTGCTTCCCGCAGGTGCGCAGACTGCCTTTCAGGCCATAGTCATGCAGAAGCAAAAAAGAAAGGGGGGTTGGGAATGATTGAGAGCCTTAGCCACATCACGTTTATTGTTTCTGATCTTGAACGAACCTCGCGACTGTTCGTTGAGGAGTTAGGGGCAACGCAAATCTACAACAGTGGGGACGAACATTTTTCCCATTCAGCCGAAATGTTCTTCAAACTCGGCGGTTTATGGATTGCCATTATGGAAGGCGATCCTCTCAAAGAACGCAGCTACAATCACACCGCTTTTTATGTAGAAGACTGCTTGCTTGACCAATACCGAGCGCGGCTTCAACAGCTAGGGGCAACCGTACTGCCAGACCGCAAGCGGGTTAAAGGGGAAGGCCGTTCCATCTATTTCTATGACTACGACAACCACCTTTTCGAACTTCACAGCGGCACATTGGAACAACGCCTCAAGAGCTACGCAAACTCCTAGATGCTCGCGTTAAACAGACGTTTGGTGATGTAGCGTTCAAGGCCACACCACCAACCACATTACTCGTTACCAGTTAGGTAGCCGGGCGTAACACCCCATGCTTCCTCGATAGACTTCAAAATCGCATCATCGTCCGCCGTGCCTGCTGCAACATCTTGCACATTGATGTCGCCGTTAGCCCCGCCAGAGTTTGAAACAACTGTCCGCTGCTCGCCTTTAACGGCTTTGGTACCCGCGACAGAGATCGTTCCATCAGCAGCCCCAGCTGCAGGTGCGGATACCGGTGCAGCCACACCAATTGGTTTTTGCGGAGGCACCATGTCCAGCTCTTCAGACTTTGCAGCGACAGCCACACCGTCAATATCCAAGACGGTTTCGACTTCAGGTGAGCTCTCGGTTACCTCGCGAACAGGCAGATCAAGCGCCTGTGGCTCCACCTCTGGCTTGACCTCAGCACGGGTTAGCTGACGAATAGCAAGGCGCTCGGCAAGCCGTTGTGTGATGTCTTCATTGCTTGGAACTAAACCGGCAGGCAGAGAGGCTGTCTTCAATGGGGCCTCAGCTGTCTGCGAGAAGCTAGGCTTATCAAAGTCACCATGAACCCAAAGGGGCACTTCTGCAGCAGCAAAAGTTGTTGCAGCGCCCGCTTCACCGTTAGAAGCTTGATCGAAGAAGCTTGGCATCAACTGCCAGTTCACACGGCCATCAGACAGATCAATATCGCCGCGCCCTTCAATGAGCGAGCTGTCGCTTTGCAATGTCAGCGCTTCAAACTGTGCCCGACCATCTGCAAACACAACATCGGCACCCCACGTTGAGAATGCGGTTTTCGCACCATCAGAAAGCGGCCACCCTTCGATGGTCTGCCCCTCGACCGAGCGAACCAGACCATCAAGGTCAAGATCGTACAAAGTACCCTCGCTCATTCTGAAGCTCATGGCACCGTTCAGGTTGCTCCAGATTTCATCAAGACCTTTGCCGGTAGAAGAAACATTCATAATCGCGTTGAGCTGCCCGTCGATCTGCGGCAGATCAGAAACGGAAGCAAGGAACGGCGAACTATCAATCTTGGCTAAGCTAAGGTCGGCAGAAAGGGACGGTTCAACCGTTGCGCCGTTCAGCAAGATACGGCCCTCACTCTGACCGCCATAAACTTCGGCGTTCGCCAAATCGATAGTAAGGCGACCTTCTTCGGAAAACGCAGTCAGCTGAGCATTGGTGGCTCGCAAGTCGCCCGCCTTGAACCGGCGAATGAGAAGGTCAACATCCACATCAAGGGACCTGAGCGCTGATAGATCGTAAACACGCTCACCGCCTACAGTGCTCGGCTTGAAGCGGGTCATAACGCGGTCAAGAACGACCTCGGATACATCAAAGGAGCCGCGCACCAGCGGCTTCTCGCCGGATGTCACACTACCATCACCGCTTACACGTAGACCATCCAAAGTCAGCAACAGATCCGTTGCCTCAAGCGTTCTGTCCTTTTCGGTAAAGCTACCGGACACCTGAAACCGTTGGCCGCTTAGGTAGTCTGGCAGATCCTTGCCATACCAATTGGCAAACCTGTCCAACGCGTCAGTCGAAAAGGAGAACCGACCCGGCAGAGCTTCTTCATCCATGCGCAAGCTACCCTCATAGCCTGCGAGGAACCGCTTCGAGCCAGCCTTAATGTCCAGTATCGAGTTTTCCGAGAGCGTACCGTTGAAATCAACCGGTTCACCCTGCCAACGTGCCTTGCCTGAAAGTGCGACAGGCGCATCGGTTCTGGAAAAATCGAGCTTGAGATCAATGTCTTCAATCGCCTCGTCACGCCCGCTTACGGCAACAAGCTCAGGCAAGGTAAGGCCAGCAATTCGGCCATTTTTAATCGCTGCCTGCCCTTCGAGCTCCAAGCCTTCATAGATATCGCTTAATGAGCGGCCCAGACCATAGAAGGACACGTCAAGTTCGGTAACGCCGGAGGAAGGTTTGGCAACACCGGCTAGATTCAAGAGCGTAGCAAACGGCAGGGAGCCGCCGGAAACATCACCCTTTAGCTCCAAGCCATCTTCCAGATAGCTGAGCTGCGCACGCCCCGATACAGCAAGGGAACCGATTTCCAGACGCATACCTTTGGTCTGGATACCGTTGTCGCGAAGCCGAATGCCGCCCTCAATATTCAGCGGGCCAACATCGCTCATGTTCGGACGCCCAACAGCTGCCATAAACTTTGAAAACTCAGGCACATCACTAGAAACCTGCAGGCTTCCAACCGGGTGCGAACCAAACGCCAACTGGCCCTTAAAGTTTACTGGACCGCTATCACCAGCGTTCAATGTAACATCGACTGCCGTCTGTAGGCCCTCTGCCAGCGACTTTGTCGAGCCGATACGCCCATCAAAACCAAGCCAGACATTTTCGTAAACCAGATTCCCGTCAAGAGTGAGCGCGCCTCCAGAACCAGCATTCAGCAAGCTGGCGTTGATGCCACCAACTGTCACCGGCCCCTCGGTCTCACCATCACGGTAATTCACTTCGCCATCGACGATACTGACCTTCTCGATAGCAAGGTCCTGTAAATAGCCGAGCGTTGCAAAGGGTCCAACAGCTTTTGGCTGCTCGTCGGCACCAACAGCTGCCTTCAGATAGCCCGCCCCTTGAACAGGTCGCCAGCTCGCCTGCCCGCTTCGGTCAAACTCAAGATCAACCCTAGGCTTGATAATCGTAGCGCTGAGAATTTCTGGAGAGACGGCAATGACACCAAGCCAGCCAATGTGCAGGTCAACCCTTTCGGCGCGAGCGAACTCAAAGCCGTCAGCAGCAGAGGCACCGGCAATACCAACATTGTCAATCTGGAGGGTGAGGTTAGGCAGCACGCTAACATCGCTGCGCCCATCAAGCCGCAAACGCCATCCAGTAGTCTCAAAAAAGCCTTCCGCTATGCTCTCTCTAAGCATCTGCTGAGGAACAAGGCTAGGAGAGGCAACAATAACCCCGGCGCCCACAACAAGCAGGGCACCACCAACAACTAGAACACGTTTCATGGGTTCCGCTTTACCCGATTCAAGCGAGTGAACAAATGCCGCCCCGCCTTAATTGCAGCTCAAATTCAATATAGCCCTTTGGGCAATGAGAAAACGTCTAAAATAAGGTTAAGAGAAGTTTACGAGACGTACGCTTTCAATCCATCCCCATCATCCTAACGGGTCAACAACAACAAGCTGGTAACTGTTGCCCGCGCTAATTCTCAAGTACCCATTGCCTATTTGGGCGTCGCTCCATTACTCTCAAGCACAAATGACCCCGCGAAAGCTATCGGGGTTTTGAGCTCAAAGCGATCCCCATCCGCTTTCAAAACAGGATTTATAATGCTGAACTCGATAAAAACGCTCTTCAAGGAACTGACTGGCGAACCGTCAGAAAAGAAAGAGTTCGGAGAAGAAGATTATCGCCTTTCCGCAGCAGCACTACTCTTTCACGTTATCGCCGTCGATGGAGAGGTAGAGCAAGTCGAACTGGACCAGCTCACTCAAACCCTAGAAGGCCATTATCAGCTCACACCCGCACAGTCTGCTGAACTTGTTGCCCTTGCGCGGGAAAAAGACAGCGAGGCGGTGGACCTTTACGGCTTCACTTCAATGCTCAAACGACATCTGGATGAAGACGAACGCCGTAACATTATCGAGTTGATGTGGGAGATGGTGTACGCCGACGGCGTTGTTCATGAGTTCGAAGATAACACCATTTGGCGCGTCGCAGAATTGCTGGGTGTATCGTCTCGTGATCGCATGACTTTAAAGCAGAAGGTCGCCCGCCGTCGCCAGTCCCAAAGCCAGTCCGACTAACAATTTCAGGAGTACCCTTTTAGAATGTTGAATATCTGCCCTTCATCCGGCCCGAAAGTTCTCATTGTTTTGCATCAGGAGAACTCGACCCCCGGCCGTGTGGGGCATGAACTGGTAAGGCGTGGCTTTCAGCTTGATATGCGCCGCCCCCGTTTTGGCGACACGCTTCCCGATTCGATGGAGGAGCACGCCGGAGCCGTTATCTTTGGCGGACCACAAAGCGCAAACGATACCGACGCCTACATTCAAAAGGAAACCGACTGGATTGATGTGCCTTTGAAGGAAAACAAACCCTTCTTGGGCATATGCCTTGGCGCACAAATGCTGTCGCGTAACCTTGGCGGCACTGTCACAGAGCATAAAGAGGGAATGGTCGAGATCGGCTATTACCCGCTGCAGGCAACAGAAGCAGGCCAGCAGATGATGCATTGGCCCACCAAGGTCTACCAGTGGCATAGAGAAGGCTTTTCCATTCCAAGTGGCGCTGAGCTTCTTGCAACGGGCGCAGAAACATTTCCCAACCAAGCCTTTAGGGTTGGCGGCAATGCCTACGGCATTCAGTTTCATCCGGAACTGACACAAGCCATGATGCATCGCTGGACAACAAAGGGCTCAGAAAGAATGGCGCTTCCCGGCGCGCAGGATCGAAGAGACCACTTTTCAGGCCGCTTCATATTCGACCCGCCTGTGCTGCAATGGCTGCGAGACTTTATGGATTTATGGATAGGCACAGCCCATGCGCCAAACGCGGCAACGGGCTTTACATCTACCAGAAAATAACAAAAAAGCCCCGCACGCTCGTACGGGGCTTTTTCAAATCAATCAGCAAATTGCAGATTATTCAGCAGCAACAGCCATTGCGTCGAAAGCTTCTACCTTCGGGCCTTTGTGCAGCAGAGGCTTGCCGGTTGGCAGAACTTCACGGCCACAGACCTGCTTGTAGATGATGCTTGCCATCACGTACCAAGCGGAGAAAGAGCAAACGATCAGCACGTAACCAGCAATCACGTCGAATACTGGAATGAAAGCGTGACCGATTACGAGGAACAGGAAGCCTAGGAACAGGGTACCGAATACAACGGTTTCAGCAGTATGGATGTGCATAGCGCCATACAGCATGATGCCGGTGTAGATGGTGAATGGCAGCAGGAACCAAGCGATTTCAGCTTTAGAAGCGACGTAGAAGCCGAGTTCGTTACCAATCAGGATACCGCAGAATGCCAGCCAGAATGCACCGTAGATGGTGAATGCGCTGTATGCGAAGTTATTGCCGGTAGAACGAACCTGGAAGCCAGCTACGAGCTGAGCCAGACCGCCAACGAATACGCCGAGCCACAGAATTGGGCCCATGCTTTCCAGAATGCCAATGTTATGGATCTGAAGGACGAACGTAGTAATACCGAAGCCAGCCAGGCCAATGACGGCTGGGTTGCCAGAATTAGTCTGCACGGTGATTTCTCCAAATTGCATCGTTTCGAGGCGCTATTGCGGCACCCGTACGACGCTTAAACTCACTGATGTTTGGACAACTTTTGCCGGTCCTTTACGCGGTCCCGACACCCCGCGCAACTGTATAGATACTTATGAGACAACACATACAAAAACGGTGCGACAGGATGTCAAAACCCGTCGCACCGATAATTTCTTAGGGTCTAATACCTAATTTCGGTCAGTTTTCGAAGCTGACAAGCAAGTCTTTCGCATCGATCTGATCGCCAACATTGACCAGAACTTCGCGGATAGTTCCGTCGCGTTCGGCATGGATGGCAGTTTCCATTTTCATGGCCTCGATGGACAGCAAAACATCACCTGCTTTGACACTCTGGCCAACTTTTACCGCTACGGTAGAGATAACACCCGGCATAGGTGCTCCTACTTCATTTCGGTTACCAGCTTTAGCCTTCGGACGAGCGCCCATACCAACTGCACCATGGGCACGGTCGATAATACGCACGTTACGTGGCTGACCATTCAGTTCAAAGAAGACACGCTTTTCACCAGTCTCATCGGTCTCGCCAATCGCAAGACATGCAAGAACCATCACCTTACCCGGTTCCAGCTCCACCATGATCTCTTCGCCAGCTGGCAAGCCGTAGAAGTAGTTTGGCGTTGGAAGAACACTGGTTGGGCCATAAAGGTCCTGCGCGGCAGCAAAGTCTGTGAACACCTTCGGGTACATCAGATAGCTGGCAAGCTCTTTATCGTCTGTCTCACGGCCAACGATCTCGATCACTTCCTCACGGCGAGCGTCAAAGTCTTCAGCAGGAAGAAGCGAGCCCGGACGAACGGTAATCGGCTTGGAGCCTTTAAGAACCTTCGCCTGAAGCGCTTCCGGCCAACCGCCCGGAGACTGCCCCAGATCGCCGTGCATCATCTGCACAACGGACTCAGGGAACGCAACGTCCACGTTCGGATCAAGCACGTCCGCTGCGGAGATACCCTGTGACACCATCATCACAGCCATATCGCCAACCACCTTGGAACTTGGGGTCACTTTCACGATATCGCCGAACATCATGTTCACCTCGGCATAAGCCTTGGCGACCTCGTGCCAGCGGGTTTCCAAGCCCAAAGAGCGAGCCTGCTCTTTCAGGTTGGTGAACTGGCCGCCCGGCATTTCGTGAAGGTACACTTCGGAAGCACCAAATCGTAGGTCACTCTCGAACGCGCGGTACTGGGTACGAACAGCTTCCCAGTAGAAGGAGATCTGGCGAATGTTCTCAGCATCCAACTCGGGATCACGCTCAGTGCCCTTAAGCGCTTCCACCACAGAACCCATGCACGGCTGCGAGGTCAGGCCGGACAGAGAGTCCATTGCCATATCCACCGCATCAACACCGGTCTCTACCGCTGCCAGAATGCTGGATGCTGCAATGCCGGATGTATCATGGGTGTGGAAGTGGATCGGAATGCCGATTTCTTCCTTCAGCGCCTTGATGAGAACGCGTGCCGCCTGTGGCTTCAGCAAGCCCGCCATATCCTTCACGCCGAGGATGTCGGCACCAGCTGCCTCCAACTCCTTAGCAAGGTTGACATAGTATTTCAGGTCGTACTTCGGACGCGCACTATTGAGAATATCTCCAGTATAACAAAGCGTTGCTTCGCACAGCTTGTTCGCTTCCTGCACAGCATCCAAAGACACGCGCATGTTCTCCACCCAGTTCAGGCAGTCAAACACGCGGAAGAGATCAACGCCGTTTTCAGCCGCCGCCTTGACGAAGAACTTTACGGTGTTATCCGGATAGTTGGCATAGCCCACACCGTTGGAACCGCGAAGCAGCATCTGCAACAAAATGTTAGGCGCACCTTCACGAACGAGGCGCAAACGCTCCCACGGATCTTCTGTGAGAAACCGCATTGCAACGTCAAAAGTCGCACCGCCCCAGCACTCCAATGACAACAATTTAGGCAGCCCTTTTGCATAGCTGCTCGAAATTTTAGCAATGTCATGGGTGCGCATGCGAGTCGCCAGCAAAGACTGGTGCGCATCACGCATGGTTGTGTCGGTTACAAGCACGCGCTTTTGATCAAGCATCCACTTGGAGAAGCCCTTTGGCCCCAGCTCATCAAGAACTTGCTTGGTGCCATCAACCACTGGCGTATCGAAACGCGGAACCACTGGCGCAGCCGCACCGATTGGTGGACGCGGCCGGTAACTCACCTCAGGGTGACCATTCACGGTCACATCGGCAACGTAGTTCAGCAGCTTTGTTGCGCGGTCAGGCGTTTTGATATTCTCAAACAGCTCTGGCGTGTCGTCGATAAAGCGTGTGGTGTAGTTGTTGGTGCGGAAATCTGGATGACCGACAATACGCTCCAAGAACAACAGGTTTGTCGCCACACCGCGAATACGGAACTCACGCAGAGCACGATCCATGCGAGAGCAAACCTGCTCAGCCGTTGGTGCGCGGGCTGTTACCTTTTCAAGCAGAGGATCGTAGTAGCGGGTGATCACAGCGCCAGCATAGGCCGTGCCACCATCAAGGCGGATACCAAAGCCCGTTGCACCGCGATAGGCGCTGATACGGCCATAGTCGGGAACGAAGTTGTTCTCAGGATCTTCGGTGGTGATACGGCACTGAAGAGCGTGACCGTTCAGCTCGATCTTTTCCTGCGCGGGAACGCCAGTGGCATTCACGTCGCCAATCCGGCCACCTTCTGCAATAGCGATCTGCGCCTTAACGATATCGATGCCGGTGACTTCTTCAGTCACGGTATGCTCAACCTGAATACGCGGATTAACCTCAATGAAGTAAATCGCGCCAGTGTCGGCATCCATAAGGAACTCGACAGTACCAGCACCGCAGTAATTCACGGCGCGGCCGATTTTCAGGCCGTACTCGCACAGCTCTGCCCGTTTGCGGGAAGACAGGTAAGGCGCCGGCGCACGTTCAACCACTTTCTGGTGACGGCGCTGAATAGAGCAGTCGCGCTCGAAAAGGTGAACCAGATTGCCATGGCTGTCGCCCAGAATCTGCACCTCAACGTGGCGAGCACGCTCAACCAGCTTTTCCAGATAAACTTCGTCTTTACCGAAGGCTGCCTTGGCTTCGCGCTTGGCATTCACCACTTCGCGAACCAGTGTTTCCTCATCACGGATGACGCGCATACCGCGACCACCGCCGCCCCAAGATGCTTTGAGCATAATCGGGTAGCCGATTTCTTTCGCGAGGCGTTTCACCTCTTCCATGTCGTCAGGAAGCGGGTCTGTTGCAGGAACAACAGGTACACCTGCCTCAATCGCCAACTGACGGGCAGCGACCTTGTTGCCAAGGCGGCGCATTGTTTCTGGCGATGGACCGATGAAGGTTATGCCGTTTTCAGCACACGCTTCTGCGAACTCAGGACTTTCTGAAAGGAAACCGTATCCGGGATGGATAGCGTCTACATTTCGCTCTTTCGCAACGCGCATGATTTCGTCGATGGAAAGATATGCCTCAATAGGCCCCAATGTTTTGCCAACCTGGTAAGCCTCATCTGCCTTAAAGCGATGAAGAGCAAGTTTATCCTGCTCTGCAAAAATGGCCACTGTATCCATGCCCATTTCATTGGCAGCGCGAAAGACGCGGATGGCAATTTCAGAACGGTTTGCAACTAGAATGCGACGTATTGCCAAGGAAGCCCCCAAATTTTAACAATTCAGTGGCAATTCTTTACAAAGCTCAATCTTCTCTGAAAAGTCTTTTTTTTAGGCACAGCTATGCAAGGACTAGATTTCGCCCCATTTTGGTAAGATTCCAAACAAGGGAAAAACTAAAAAGTTGCGTAAGTTTAGCTCAACTACCAAAGTCTTTGTGGCGACAATACATAGCCCCCACCTGCCAATTCAATAAGAATGCACAGCTGATATTTCACATAACTAAGGGGAGCATATGCGCTCCCCTCAATATTACTCTACGCAAAACTACGTTATTAACGAATGAGCCCCAGACGGAAGCCTTCAGCCACAGCATGCGTACGATTAGCAGCGTGTAGTTTGCGTGCCGCAGAGGCAAGATACCAATCGGCAGTATGCTGGGAAATGTTGAGAATTTGGCTGATTTCCCAACTTGTTTTACCAGCAGCAGACCATTTCAGGCACTCCAGCTCGCGAGGCGTCAAACGATGACGCGGACGATTTGCATTAGCGCCGGTCAGCTCGCGCATCTTGTTGCTTGCATAAATGCCAACAAGGTGAAGCACACTGATTTCGCGTTCAGTTAACCGCACCTCTGGTCCGCCAAGGAGGAGAACCCCCTGATAGCCTTGCAGACCGTGGATTGGAACACATACGCCGTCGTTCATCCCATAGTTACGAGCATCCGCGAGAATTTGTTGGGCCATTGCGGAAAGCTCACGGTCCCTAGCAACGCTGGACCAAAGGAATGGGCGAACAGCAGTACGCGCCTGAGCTACGAGTGGGTCGTTCTGCACGTAATCTCTATCCAGATAGCGCTTCTGCCACTCAGGGCTCCAACCACTCAGAATAATAGAGCCGTCGAATGAAACGCCTGGATCTGGAATAGCAGCCAAGCAGAACTGAGGAAAACCGAAAGAATTACCAAGATCAGAAAGACGACGAGAAACCCCCTCCGGTGTCTCTTCTTGGTTAATTGAGTCAATAAATTCAAGTGCAGCAGTCAATGGATTCATATTATTTACCCCGTACTATTAGGCCCTCCAATAACCTTACTCTACGCAAAGCCCACCTAATTTAGAAGGTGTTTCAACGAACCATTTCTTATCGCGGGACTAATATTCGAGTCTTTGACTGACTATTTTATGCAGAAACAAAAAATTCTGTAATTTATAACAACATAGACATTGACAGCGACAAAGTTAACTAATCGATCAATACAGTAAAGCTAAGGAAAAATTACACCATTATATTTGCAGGTGCAGCATTTTCCAAAAATCTATTCATTAACAAAACCTTAAGCTGAAAAGCGCGCGAAGCACCCACCAAACTCTCATGCAAACTAATAAAACGTAGTTTACTTATTCGCTGAATGAGGATGCTCAATTCCTCCATCTCGCAATCAATCCATGAGCCAAATTGAAACAAATTTCGCCACAAAGCTCCCTAGGGGAAAGTGGGGATAACCTCTGCATATCTCCAGCCCGCAGAATTCTGCGTAATTTAGCCATTAAGAAGCAGGGAAGACATAAGCGGAACATTACCGATTTTACGATTCGTGCGCTGCTTGTTCCTTTAATACCCCAAGTGTTACCGCCACCCTCCTCTCACCGGTCAGTTCCGATCAGTCTTCTTTAACCAATGACAAGGTGGTTACGGAAAGATCGCAGCGCAAAGCACAGAGCGTGACAGTCGGCACAGCTCTTCGAAAAGAATGGATGAACAACCAAAACAAAGGGCGACATTACTTAGCGCCTATGTTAGAAGCACTGCCGAGCGAACTGAAATACACCACACGAGAGCGAGACCGGCTCAGGGCCGTAACATGGAAGCGCCTGTCGGCCCTATTGGACTTTCCAAAGACTAAATCTGCACATGCAAACCAAAACTCTACCGCGCGCGGCTCGTTCGCGCACAGTAACCGCAATTTTAGGCCCGACTAACACGGGCAAAACGCATTTGGCCATTGAGCGCATGTGCGCTTATTCCTCTGGCCTCATCGGTCTGCCGCTCCGCCTGCTTGCTCGAGAAGTTTACAATCGCTTGGTCGAACGCAAAGGTGCGAGCCTTGTTGCGCTTGTGACCGGCGAAGAAAAGATCATCCCGAAAGAAGCGCGGTTCTGGGTCTCCACCGTTGAGGCGATGCCAAAGGACCTTAAGGTAGACTTTGTCGCCATCGATGAAGTCCAGCTTGCTGCTGACCTTGAGCGCGGACACGTCTTCACAGACCGCATATTGAACTTGCGCGGCCGTGAAGAAACCCTGCTGCTCGGCTCCGCAACCATTCGCCCGCTTCTGGAAAAACTTATTCCCGGCCTCAACATCATTACCCGACCTCGTATGTCGGTATTGTCTTATGCCGGTTCCAAGAAGATCACCCGCCTACCGCGCCGCTCTGCCATCGTCGCATTTTCGGCGGACGAAGTTTACAGCATCGCGGAACTGGTTCGACGCCAGCGCGGCGGCGCAGCCGTTGTTATGGGATCCCTGTCCCCGCGCACCCGCAACGCACAGGTCGAGCTCTTCCAGAACGGCGACGTCGACTGGCTGATCGCAACCGATGCAATCGGCATGGGTTTGAACCTCGACGTGGACCATGTGGCGTTTGCCGGTAACCGCAAATATGACGGCTATCAGTATCGCCAGCTTACCCCTTCCGAATGTGGACAGATCGCAGGCCGCGCCGGCCGTCACCTTCGTGATGGCACCTTTGGCGTTACTGGCCGCGTCAACGCATTTGACGATGAATTGGTGCATCAACTTGAGTCGCACCACTTCGATGCCTTAAAAGTTCTCCAATGGCGCAACCCGGACCTCGATTTTTCCTCGATTTCCGCACTTTTGATGTCATTAGAGCGTTCTCCGGGCGAAGAGGGCTTGACCAAAGCCCCTCCAGCGGAGGATATCGGTGTACTAACGCTTGCACAGCGTGACGAGGTAACAAGAACCTACGCCACCACGCGGGCGCGTATAGCTCTATTATGGGATGTTTGTCAGGTTCCGGACTATCGCAAGATTGCCCCGGCAAACCATGCAGACCTCGTAATGGGGATCTATTCCCATCTTGTGCGCTATGGTGCAATTCCAGACGACTGGTTCCAGCGTCAGATTGCCTTTGCGGACAGAACCGATGGGGATATCGACACACTGTCCAACCGGATTGCACATATCCGTACTTGGACATTTGTTGCAAACCGTGCCGACTGGCTCAAAGACCCTGCGCATTGGCAGGGCGTGACACGCGGCATAGAAGATAGATTATCAGATGCCCTTCACGAACGGCTTACACAGCGGTTTGTGGATCGGCGAACCAGCGTTTTGATGCGACGTCTGAGAGAGAACAAGATGCTCGAAGCGGAGATCACCGCCAGCGGTGACGTACTTGTCGAAGGTGAACACATTGGCCAGCTGCAGGGATTCCGGTTCGCGCCGGATGCCAAGGCTGAAGGACAGGAAGAAAAAGCTGTCCGTGCCGCTGCACAGAAAGCTCTAGCGAGCGAAATCGAGAGCCGGGCTAATAAGCTGGCAGGCTCACCAAACGAAGACTTTATCCTTTCGGCAGACGGCACCTTGCGTTGGCAGGGCGAGCCAGTTGCCCGGATGACAGCCGGTAGCCACACTCTGCGCCCTGGCCTTGTTCTTCTGGCAGACGAGCAACTGACCGGTGCTGCACGCGATAGCGTTCAAGCCCGTGTAGACCTGTGGGTCAAAACCCACATCGAAACCCTTCTCAAGCCTCTCTTCGATATGGAAGAAGCAGAAGGCGTTGATGGTATCGCTCGCGGCGTCGCATTCCGTCTCTCCGAGAATCTCGGCATTCTGGAACGTCAGGAAATCGCGGAAGATATCCGCCAGCTGGATCAGAGCATGCGTGGTTCCCTGCGCAAGCTGGGTATCCGTTTCGGCGCTTACCACATCTTCACCCCAGCTCTTCTTAAGCCAGCACCTAGCCGCCTTCTGGCGCAGCTGTGGGCTCTCAAGAACGGCAAAGAAGATGCAAAAGGCCTGACTGAACTGCCTGAGCTTTCCGCATCCGGCCGTACATCTGTTCCTTACGACGCAGAAATCGAAGCTGATCTTTACAAAACCGTTGGTTTCCGCGTTTGCGGTCCTCGTGCGGTTCGCGTTGACATTCTTGAGCGCCTTGCAGACATCATCCGTCCGCTGGTTGCTTGGAAGCCAATGGAAGAAGGCGTAGACGTTCCTGAAGGTGCTCGCCCTGAAGGCGGCGCATTCACCGTAACCGTTTCTATGACTTCTCTTCTGGGCTGTGCTGGCGAAGACTTCTCCAACATCCTGAAGTCTCTGGGCTACCGCTTGGAAACCAAGGAAGAGCAGCGCCCTGTTGTTAAAGCAGCGGAAGCTGCAGCTGAAAGCACCGAGGAAACTCCGGTAGCTGAAGGCGAAGCAGCAGTGGAAGTTGTTGCTGTAGAAGCTGAAGCGAGCGAAGCACCTGCAGAAGACGCAGCAGCTGAAATGGAAACCGTCACCGTCGAAATCTGGCGTCCGGGTCGTTTTGACCGTCGTCCGCGTCCGGCAGGTAACAACCGTCAGCAGCGCAACACAGGCGAAGCAGCAGAAGAAGGCGAGCGTAAGAACGCACGTCCTCGTCGTCAGACCGGAAAGCCGGGCGGTAAGGGTCGTGGCACAGGTCAGGCAAACAAGGCAGCAGGCCGCAGCTCCCAGAGCAAGCCACAGCAGCCACGCCGTGACAAGCCGATGGATCCGGACTCTCCGTTCGCAGCCCTGATGTCTCTCAAGCAGAACCTGGAAAAAGGCGATAAATAATCGCCTTTTCTTGAAGAGGTCACATGCAGGCAAGTCAGCGCATAGATAAATGGCTCTGGTACGCACGCATTACTAAGTCGCGGACACTGGCACAAAAGCTGGCAGTGTCCGGGCATATCCGGGTTAACAAAGAAAAGGTCAGCGCATCCAAGCATCCTATCAAGGTAGATGATGTGTTGACCATCGTGCTTCCCCGCCGCCTTCTTGTACTTAAAGTCCAAGACTTGGGAACCCGTCGCGGTCCCGCGCCAGAAGCTCAGGGGCTTTATGAGGATATTTCCCCGCCTCCACCGCCGAAAGAAGAAGCCAAACAGGCTGAACGAGAACGCGGCGCAGGCAGACCGACCAAGCGTGAACGCAGGCAAATTGTCGAGTTCAAACGCGTCAAGGAAATTGATCCCTTTTAAAGCGCCAATGCTAAAAAGGCTGGTACAAGCCCACGGCAAATGAGGTGTCGCAAACGCTTGCACTCCATAGGGAAAGCAGATACCCATGCTGTTCAAGAACGCGAACGTCGGCTCTGGATAGTTCCGCCAATGGCGTGGGGTAATAACGTCCAAGGACCAAGAGGATTACGATGACATACGTCGTCACTGATAATTGCATCAAATGCAAATACACAGACTGCGTTGAAGTTTGCCCTGTAGACTGTTTCTACGAGGGTGAAAACATGCTGGTGATTGACCCGGAAGAATGCATCGACTGCGGTGTATGTGAACCGGAATGCCCGGCAGAAGCGATTCTCCCTGACACCGATCCGGGCCTTGAAAAGTGGATTGAGCTGAACGCCGAATACGCTGCGAAATGGCCAAACCTCACCGTAAGAAAAGACCCGCTTCCTGAAGCTGCGGAATTTGACGGTGTTAAAGAAAAACTGGAAAAATACTTCTCGGAAAACCCGGGTTCCGGCGATTCCTGAGAATTAATTAAATAAAATTACCGCAAATTGCCTCCAAGGTTTTTCTGCGGCACATATCTGACCTGAAATTATCCGCGGATAGTCCTACTTGCATTTTTTTTATGTAGTAGTTGGAAATCCGTGGATAATGTGTTATACACTTTGGAAGGTCGTTTGTCTTACCGGTTACGCTCCCTCCCTAAAAAGAGGAGTTTTTTTATGGGCGCAGTCCAGTGTTTCGGGGCTGCTAATATAATTCTTTGCCCATTACTACCGGATTTTAGAATTTAGCAACCGGCCATCACATGTGAACGCCAGTCGAGGCTAGAGTGGAATAAATCTTCCGCTAATGCTTCGCTGTCTGTTCGTTTTACAGGAAGGCGTCGTATACGATGCGGCGTCATAAACCGGCAAAACGTGTCGGTTTACTGCGCAGGAGTAATATAGCGTATGGCCACAACCGCAAAGAAGACCGCGCAGCGTCAAGGTTTCAAAACCGGTGAACACATCATCTACCCGTCCCACGGTGTAGGGCTTATCACTGCTATCGAAGAGCAGAACGTAGCTGGTTTTTCACTGGAGCTCCTCGTAATCGAGTTTGAGCAAGAGAAGATGACCCTGCGCGTGCCAGTTGCGAAAATTGCCTCCGTCGGTATGCGGAAACTCTCCGAAGCGTCCGTAGTGAAAAAAGCCTTTGAGACGATTAAAGGTAAGCCACGCGTTAAGCGCACCATGTGGAGCCGCCGCGCTCAGGAATATGAAGCAAAGATCAATTCCGGCGATCTCATCTCTATCGCTGAAGTTGTTCGTGACCTTTACCGTTCCGATGCTCAGCCAGAGCAGTCCTATTCCGAACGTCAGCTCTATGAAGCTGCTCTGGATCGTATGGCTCGCGAAATCGCAGCTGTTCAGAAGCAGAGTGACGCTGAAGCAGTGCGCCAGATCGAGCAGATCCTGTCCACCGCACCAGGCCGCCCTGCCAAGACCGCTTCTACTGATGATGACGGTCAGGAAGCTGCCGCTTAAGGGCAACAACAGAATTTTTGAAAGACCCGGCCTTGAGCCGGGTTTTTTATTGCCTTATCGCCACCAAAACCCCCATTTCAGAGGATACCGAAGTTGCCGAGTGTTGGTTACTGAAGAGAACCAACAGAAGTGGCGGCCCATATGATCTATCTGTCTATAGCAATTCTGTTTGCCATCATTTTCATTTACAGCATTTCCAGTCGCGCTATCGAAAAGCTGCCCATCAACGGCGCCTTGTTTTTCTGCATCCTTGGTTTCGCGTTCGGCCCTTACGGATTTGGCTTTCTGGAGACAAATATCGAGGTTGAGACCATCCGCTTACTTGCGGAAATGGCGCTGGCGCTGATCCTGTTTACAGATGCGGCTAACACAGACCTCAAAGTGCTTATGAAGTCGATCGGCTTGCCCCGTCGGCTTTTGCTCATTGGCCTACCGCTTACCATCTTGTTTGGTATGGCTGCCGGCATGGTCTTGATGCCATCTCTAATGCTGCTGGAAGTTGCTCTGCTCGCGACGATGCTCTCTCCAACTGATGCAGCCCTAGGTAAGTCGGTTGTGACATCGCCCGCTGTTCCCATGAATATTCGCGAAGGCTTAACTGTCGAAAGCGGCCTCAACGACGGCATATGCGTACCCATTGTTCTATCGCTTTTAACAGTGGCAATTCATCCGCATCTTGCTGACAGCATAGGAAGACTTGCTGTCGCCCTGCTGGTTAAAGAGATCGGCATTGGGCTTATCGTAGGTATCGCAAGCGCTTACGTGGGCAGCGTTCTCATGGGCATAGCCCACAAACGCCATTGGCTAAGCCCCAGCTGGAAACAGCTAACGGTAGCTGCCCTTGCCCTATTTTCCTTCTCCCTCGCCCCTGTAGCTGGCGGCAGCGGCTTTATCGCATCCTTCACCGGCGGGCTTGCATTTGGGTACTTCTACAAAAAACACAAGGAAGAGATGGTGATCTCAGCCGAGGGCATTGGAGACTCCCTGTCCCTCGTAGCATGGGTTGTATTTGGCGCTGGTGTTGTTGGTCAGGTGCTTTTAACGGTTACAATCGAGAACGTAATTTACGCCATTCTTAGCCTGACGGTGCTGCGCATGGTTCCCGTCTACATCGCGCTTTGGGGACAGCCTTTAGGCTTTGCAGAGAAGTCGTTTATCGGTTGGTTCGGCCCGCGTGGCTTGGCCACAATCGTCTTTGTTATCATGACGTTGGATGCGCACTTACCATCCGCCCAAGCCGTATCAGCTACTGCTGCCTGCACGGTATTCCTAAGCGTCGTTTTGCACGGATTAAGCGCCAACCCATTTGTGAGAATGCTGTTCGGTACAAAACCCAAACAGCATCAGCAAGATCATTAGTCAGTTACAAGCTTGAGAACGCGTCCCGCTTCGAGACGCTCATCAGACTTCACCTGATTGAGAATGCGGAACAGTTCCAGACGCCGTGCTGGTTCTACGCCGCTCATACCAACAGCAAGCTTACGAGGCGTATCGCCTTCTTTGGCCTGAATGATTTTGATACGAAGCGGGCGTAGGCGCGCCTGCTCAGCCGGAGACAACTGGCGGAAGCTCTCCATGGACTTATTAAAGTCGCGGGTAAAGGCACTGTTCGGTGTTCTGCTGGCAAAGATAAAGCGATAGCCCGTCTTGCCAATACGCACCACACCGATGCGGAATGACCAGCCATCGGTCACAGCGGAGCCAATAACAGCCGGTAGCCCGTTAACCGTCGTCAGACGAACCGAGTTCTGAATAAGCCCGTTGATCCAGCCACTGTTAAGGTAGCCTTCAAGCGTTTCGTGGCCGCTTAGATCAGCACCATCAAAGCGCATCGCTGTGCCTTTGCCGTTGCTGGCGAGTACCGCATCAGCAGAGTTCTCCAGCACAAAGCCTTTTGGCACGCTGAAGGAGATACCCAGCCCCTTGTGCAGGAAGCTACGGCTGCGGATAAACCCTTCAAGCGGATCATCACCGTAAAGCAGCCCGTCCAAGCTGGTCAGGTATTCAGTTTGTTTGCGTTCTCCAATTCCCGGAGCACCAATCTGGCGAGCGCTTTGCACAGCGCGCTGGATGCGTTCAGGCGTATTAGGGTGCGATGAGAGGAAGTCTGGCGCACTGCTGGTCTGCCCTCTAACACTTTGATACTTCGCGAACTTATCCATGGTCTTAAGGAAGCGCGAAGCGGCGTAAGGATCATAACCGGCTCGTGTGAGCGTGCGAATGCCAATGTCATCCGCCATCAATTCCTGCTCTTGCGAAAAGCGAGCAAAGGACACCTGCGATGACTTCACCGCAGCATCAACCTTGGCTTTATCTTCGACAACCGAGCTCATAACACGGTTAGCAAGCTCAGCTGCCTCTGCACGGCGCTGACGCTGCATGGCGTGATCAGCCGTTACGTGCGCCATCTCGTGAGAAAGCACTGCTGCAAGCTCGGAGGTGTCGTTCGCCAAAGCAAGCAGACCGCGAGTCACATAGAGATAACCGCCCGGTAGAGCGAAGGCGTTAACCGTCGGCGAGTTAAGCAGCGTAATGCGGTAACGCTGGGAAGGATTGTCAGACGCGGCAACCAGACCGCCAACAACCTTGGCAATTGCACGTTCGGCACCAGCATCCTCATATACGCCGCCGTAAGTGGCAACAACGCGAGGGTGCTCCTTCTTGCCTATGTCATTGGCAAGGTTCGGCCTTAAAACACCCGGTTTTGTACTGCCAATAACCGTGGAGTTGGTGAGCTGACAGCTTGCCACAAACAGCGACAAAGCAATCACCACGGCTCCCTTAAGCATAGAAGAGAGCTTACGATTTTCGACAGGTACGCCCATTGTTAGTTAAGGGACTCCGGCTGCAAGACTTCCAGTTGAGCGGCGTGTTCTAGCAATATTTCGGGACCGCGTCGTAATTGAACAACCCCTCGCAATCGCACGAACTGCCCTTCAAGCGCATCAACATCAATGCCTGACCGAGCAAACGCCTCTACGTTTTCTCTCTGAATAATGCCGGTGAAATCCTGTGTCCAGCGTTCTGAAAAGTTTAAATAGATGACCTTGCGTGTGTGCCCCACTGACAACACGGTTCCCTCAACCAAGTGATACTCACCGTATCGCTTTAAAAGCGTAGCGTCTTCAGCATCATAGGGTGAATACGTCTGCCATAGGCCCCGCTGTTCAAGGCGCGCTAGGCGCTCGGCCTCTAATAACGCAGTCTGACATTCAGTATTTAAACCTACATAAAAAACGAAGGACTGCCCCGCTAGGATCACAGACTTATTCACGGTGTATCCACCCTGCCCCACAACAACGGCCGGAAGTTCGCCCCAGCGATCAGGCTTGTCGCTTAACGGATAGGCTATATATGGACCACCAACGGGCAGATGGCCCGCCCCTTCATTCTCCTGATGAGATTGAGGGCTGTAAACATCTGAAAGAAAGTAGGTTCTGCCATCACGGCTTAAAAATGAGTGGCCCGCGCCGGCCCACTCCACCTCCACCCCTTCGACGCCTTCAGGAACGCAAACATCCTTGGTGCCTTCAGCGCTTTGAACGGGCGACTGGGTGAGCGCAAATAGAAGCAGAATTAGACACCGGATACGAACCAACGCAAACACCAACTGATAGCCAGCGCAAACAAACTCTGCGCCGAAACAGTCAATCAGTTTTGGCCAGCAAGCGCATCAATCAGTTCCTGCAGGGCCAAATCAAATCAGCAACAAACATGCCCCTAGGCATTCGGGGGATACTCGCGATAGTTTGGTGAACAGTCTCGCATCACTCTCTAAATCATGATATCGCAGGTCGTAGTTGCACACCACATGGCCCCGTAGCTCAGATGGATAGAGCGGCCGCCTCCTAAGCGGCAGGTCACAGGTTCGAATCCTGTCGGGGTCACCATTTTGCGCCATTTCCCGAAATTCCATATCTGAGCTGTCTACCAGAGAGCTACGCACGCTCGGCGAAATAGCGACGACTCCGCTTTGAGCAAAATTCACATTGATTGCCAGCAACACAAAAACCGGCCCCTTTGAAGGGACCGGTTTTGTCTGCTCGGGATGGTCTTGAGATTAGGAGCACGGAAAAGACCACGAGCGGGGGTGAAGTTGTCGTTCTTCGTGGTGAGCACCTGAAATGAGAGCCGGCCCGCTGAACAACAAATTTCAAATGTGGATCAGACAACTAAAGGAGCGGCCTTCTAGATGCGGTTTGCGCCATAACCCATGGTCGCGCCAAGGGCTTTGCGAACCTGAATAGCGATATATGCGGCAGCAACAGCCTTCAGCACATCACCCGGCACAAAGACAAGCGTTCCAAGAACCGCCTTATCAAGCGGAATGCCGCCGCTGATGGACAGCCACAAAACGCCCACCGGATGCATAACGAAGATGCCGCCCACAATGCAGAACAGACTGGAAAATACGAGATAGTTTGCTTTGCCGGAAAAGCGCTCAAACAACAGACCAGTTGCATAAGCTGCCAGCGGCCAGCCAACCAGATAGCCCGCTGTTGGCCCCATAAACACGCCAAGGCCGCCACGGCCACCTGCAAGAACAGGCAAGCCAACAGCCACAAGCGCCAGCACCAAGCCCATAGAAAGCGCGCCGCGGTTTGCACCAAGCACAGCGCCTGCCAGCATCACACCAAGAGACTGAGCTGTAATGGGCACGCCAACCAGCGGAATAGTGATTGGCGGAAAGAAAGCAAGGGCAACGGTAAAGGCCGCGAAAAGGGCCACGAGCACAGTATCACGAGTATTCATTATTTTTCTCCAGTGACCTAATGGGGTTGATCAGTCTCCGCCCCCATAGGAGCGGAGACCGATCTACGGACAGCTTGGGAGCGCCGCATAACTGCAGGAGAGGGTTTTGCATCAGGCAGACCACCTCGGGCGTCTATGGCCTGCGAAACCTGTTCAGCCATTTTCACAATCCGCAGGACGAACGGAATGATCAAGGCAAAGATATTGGTGCCAAGTCCGCGTGCTTGCTGCGCTTCCCTGACCTCCTGCGAAATCTGCCCCACTACCGGAATGAACCGAATGACAAGTGAAAGCGCAAAAGCCATGCGAGGGGCAGAAAAACCAAAAACCGAAAGCGGCGTTAAAACCCGCTCAAGCACAGTCAAAAGCGCTGATGTTTTCGTTGTCACGGTTATTAAACCGGCAGCAAGAACAAGGATGCAAAGTCGCAAAATAACGACAAATGCATCGCTTAAGGGCCCAGTAAACAGTTTGGCTACGAACAGCGCAGCCATAATCCAAAAAAGCGGACGCACCTGATTATACGCAACCACCAAGCGAAGCTGTGCGGCTGGAAACAAACACACACACAGCGAAAGTGCGCCCGCAAGTAACCATAGATCTGAAACAAAGGAGATGCCGGTACCTAGAACCGCCAAGCAAAACAGCTTTCGCCCGGCAGCCAAACGGTGCAGCCAGCTTTCCTTATGTATGTAGAACGAAGCGGTCATGACATCAGCCGCCGGTAGTAGCTAAGAGCTGCCTTTGGAGTGTCGTCAGCAACCACCTCGCCGTCGTTCATAACCATAACGCGATCAAACCCCTCTAGAAGAGTGAGGTCGTGCGTCACGGTAATCACGTTCTGCTCCAGAGAGTAAATAACGTCCGCAATCCGGCGCGCATTGCGCAAATCCAGAAGCGTCGTCGGCTCGTCAAAAATGATGGTAGCGGGACGGCGCACCAAAGCACCTGCAATCGCCAGCAACTGTTTTTGACCACCACTTAAAACGTGGCAGGGTTCATGCCGCTTGTGGGCCAGATCCAACCGCTCAAGCACATCATCAACCCGTTTAGCGATAATTTCCGCTGACAGGTCGGAACGGCTGAGACCAAAGGCGAGATCTTCCTCAACAGTTGGCAGAACAATCTGGTTATCGGGGTTTTGAAAGACGAAGGAAATACGATCGCGCACCTGTTTGGCGCAGCGGCGGGTTTCCAAGCCATCCACCCATACCTCACCCGTGGTTGGTACAAGCAGACCATTGATCAAACGCAGGAAAGTACTTTTGCCAGACCCGTTGCTGCCCACAATGCCAATGCGCGGCTCTGACATAAAGAGGTTAAGCTCTTTAAGGATTTCGTGTTCGCCGCTTTGATAGCCTACAGCATTGAATTCTATAATTGTTTTGAAGGGCATTACATTCATGGGAGGGCCAAACTTAAGGGTTGAGTAGTTCCCTCAAGGATAGGGGCACCGCCTGCAAACGAGTTGACAGACTATGCATGCGCCCCTACCTGTTGAGTTCGGACATCGTTGTCAGTCCAGAGCTGTCAAAAGCTCCGGTTTCTTAGCCAAAGATTGCTGCAAGAACGATGTAACCGATGGATGGACATACCAGACAGCCGAAACCGGTGTAGAAGGTAGCCGTCAGGGCTCCATAAGGAACAAGCTTAGGATCGGTGGCAGCCAATCCGGCAGCAACGCCACTTGTGGAGCCCATCAAACCGCCATAAACCGCTGCAGCCTGAGGGTTATCGAGACCTACTCGCTTTGCAACGAGCGGGGTCATGATCATGATCGCGATAGACTTCACAACGCCAGCTGCGATGGAAAGCGCGATAACGTCGGAAGACGCACCAAGTGCAGCACCGGTAACAGGACCAACGATGAAGGTGGTTGCACCGCCAGCAATTGTTGCAAGGCTGACCGGGTCGGTATAACCGAACGCAAGACCAACAGCCGCACCGATGGTGATAGATACAATCACCGATACGACGAGGGAGGCTGCACCCGGAAGACCTGCTTTCTTAAGCTCCTCTAGACGAGCACCAAAAGCTGTAGACACGATAGCGAAATCGCGGAATACGGAACCACCCAGCAGAGCCAGACCAGAGAACAGGCTGACGTCTGACAAACCTTTGGAGCCGCCAGTCATTACACCACCGATGTAAGACAGGATCAGACCGATAACAATCGCAACAGCGGAACCCGCAATGCGGTTGCCCATGGCTTTGGAGATGATGCCTGCAATCCAGGTAATAACACCAACAAGCACGAAGGCTGTAACAAGCGGATAGCTTGTAAAGGCTTTAATGATGACCTGATCCATGATTATTCCGCAGCTCCCTTTTGCTTATTCGCTGCGCTGTCAACCGGCTCGGACTTACCACCAAGAGCACTGATTGGTTTAATGAGCAGGAAGCCGGCAACAACAGTGCCAAGACCGGCGATAAACGCCAAAGGGCCACCTGTCAGAGCTGCAACAACGTTCTGTGTACCGCACATTGCGATAACGACAGGAATGTACATCGCGCTCCAGAAAGCGATACCGCTCTGCGCTGCTTTGGAAAGCTGGTCCTTGTCCATGAGACGCTGGCCGACCACAACCAGAAACAGCATCGCAAAGCCCACGCCACCAACGTCAGCATTAATTCCCAGAAGCCACCCCAAGCTTCGACCGATGAAAGAGCCGACAATCATGCAGCCCCCCATCAAAGCCAATCCGTAGATTACCATCTTAGTTCTCCCCTAAATTGCACTACGGCAAAAAGTAAGAGGCGGCACTGCCTTTTAGCGCTGCCACCTCTTTCCCCCATTATTCGATGGTAAACATCAGGCCGCCTGGCTTCACTCTATCGCCAACTGCGATGTGAATTGCAGATACATTACCGTCACATGGGGCCATGATTTTGTTTTTCATTTTCATGGCTTCTACTTCACCCAGGGAGTCACCTTTTGCGACGGTGTCACCAACAGAAGCCGTGATCGAAATAACAACCGATGGCATTTTTGCTTTTACGTCCACTTTATTTCTCCTTTTACATCAAGCGAACATTTGCTCGTTTTTACTTATAAGCGCTACACCAGTTATGGATTTGCACAGTATAAATGAACTATCAGAAACTAATTCATCAAGTTTAATACCACTATTACCTTTCAATAATACTTCACAGTCAATATTTATTTTTGATTTATTACTTAAAGTAGACTTTAAACCGTGGAATTCTCGCATATTTTCTTGTGAGGAACTTTTCAGAACCAGATCGATGTCGGAATCGCTGGTCGTGTACGCCAGTCCGCTTTGCGCACGCAGAGCCCAAGAACCGATGAGTCCAAGCTCGATATCGAGGTCGTCCGCCCACGCTTTCAGCGTTCTCAGCAGCGGAGAAACCGGCATATCGCCAATTTCCAGCGCCCGTTCCATGACCTCATAAGGTGTTGAAAAACTGACTACATCCCCTTCGCTGACCGTGACAGAGGCCCTGAGTCGCTGCGCACCCCGCTTCAGCGGCAAAGAGAACCCGACTTGTCCCTGCCCCTCTGGAAGCTCCGTAAGCGGGCGGCACACTATGCCCGGCACCCGATAGGAGCGAAGGGCCTTCAGCGCACCATCCAGCTGCTCCCGATCAAGGTCTTTAGGCGTCATCGCAAATAGAATGGAAGCAAGCATCCGCTCCATTTGGTCCGGCGAGAAATGAGCAAGCGTGTGCCTCAGGTTCAACATCTCAGCGCCTCTTGATCCATGTCGGATCTTTCTTCTCGCTGGTCTGCAACTCCACCTGCGCGCCAACAAGACAGTCGAACATTTCAGTTAGATCCGGCCCTGTGATCTCAAAGTCCCCGACAGCCTCCTGTCCCGGCACCTGATGCGATGGACGCAGCACCAAGCGCGTTGCAGGCGCGCCGATCTCCACGGTCTCACTCACACGAACAATGCGGGATTTAATGCGCAAGATCGTCCGCGCAGCCCGTTCTACGGTCTCTTTCGAGCCAACCGTCGTTGCCTCAACAAACACGTCAAATTCGGGATGGGTTCGCTTGCGGCGATAAGTGATGATCTTGCCTTCACGGTTGCACACGTGACCAGCTTCGGAAATGAGGAAGCTGTCACCCATTGGCAAACCGCCCACGATCAACTCGCGGTACTCACCACCAAGCGGCGATGGAGCCAGACTGATATCATCACGCAGTGGGACGCCATCGAGAGCGAGCCAGCCAAATTCCTGACAGCCGTAAAGGTCGTGCACCTCGTAACCGAACGCCTCTGCCACCGGCAGAAGGTCCTGATCGAGCGGCGTACCGGCAGTCAGCAGGATACATTCCTCTGGAAACTGCGACTTGAAACCAAGGTCCGCCGCTTGCTGCAACGCCACGCGCAGAAACGAGGATTCACCGATAACAAGTCGCGGCTTGTTCTTGCACATGGAAACGGTAAACGCGTCCCGGCTTGAGCGAACAAGGAAGTCCCAGGTAATGCCGTAGTCCCGCAGTGCGGCGGCAGAAAACACATTAACGAGCGGCGGGTAGGTAACCAGCATTCCATCACCGGCCACCACACCAAGACGGCGGAAAATTTCGGCCCCTACCCGCGAGCGCCCTTCAATTTCGGTGTGTGCCACACCAACGATATTCTGGAAGGCAGAAGAGCCTGTGGTGAAGGTAAGGTAGGCAAGGTTGAGCGGAGCATGGATTTCTTCAATCACATGCGCAGCCGTTGGCCCTGCAATACCTTTGTCTTTCAAGCCTCTACGAGCCATTTCATCAATTGTCGGCGCACCGCCAAACAACAGAACAGCTTCTTCCAGTGCATTAATATCGTTGGACATGACACACCCCGATTGTCGTTAGCTGGCCGTATACTGGTCAGCGACAGCAGCGAACTGCTCGTTCATCAGCGCCATAACCTCGTCACGCACGACGCGGCCACCGCGCTCTTTGCCGAGCTTGCCACGACCCCAAGGGCCAAGATCGTCTTCACGACCCTCTGCCTTTGCAGTGCGGATTTCAGCAATGTGCTTGGTGATGCAATCACGCATACCGGAGATCTCGGTCACCAGTTCCTGCACACCACCCAGCTCGTAGAAGAAGCGAGGGCCAGCAGCGAACACAGGGTTGCCGGTAGACAGCGCCTGCAGGGTTTCCAGATCCTTGCGGATAATGCGGGAGATGGAGGTCAGCGGCATAACGTGGATCATGGTGCCGAAGTTGGCGTCCAGAGACAGAATGTGATCTGCCTGCAGGCCATGACACAGGAACGCACCGGAGATAGCGCGGCCGATAACCATCGCTACAATCGGGTGACCCTTGAGGCGGGCTTCAGCAAGCGCCAACTGGTAAGCACCGGTTGACTTGTTCATGCCGAAGATTTCTTCCACCTTACCAGGACCGTTACCTGGAGTGTCGACAACGAGCACGATAGCGCGTTTGTCGGCAAGGTCTTTGTCAGCATCGGCGGTGATGGATGCATAGACGGACTTAGCCATCTTGTATCCTTCTTCCATGCCGATGATACCGCCGTATACGACCGGGAACTTTTCGTTCATGGCCATAGCATCGTTCGCAATTACGGTAACGGTTGCGCCGTTAAGCGTAGCGGTACCGCAAACTGCACCCGGGCCGAATTCCGGATCATCGAAGGTCAACGCACCAACGGTGTTTTCTTCGAAAGAGTCCGCATCAACAATGAAGTCAATCGCTTCTCGTCCACGGCCAACCAGAGTTTCAATGTCTTCCATTTTTAACTGCCTTGTGATTTCGATTGAGCCTAGAGATCAGACAGCGAGGCGCTGAGCTTTTGCGATGAACTCTTCATATGGAGCATCGTTCAACTCGGCAGGTGCTTCGTTGCCAGCATGTGCCCACACATCCAGAGAGTCCTTCGGCTGCAGTTCAACAGCCAGAGCAACAAGTGCCAGCTGCTTATCAACCGCGGCTTCCGAACCGATGCGGCGCATTGCTTCAAAGTCTGCAATCGGCAGAACGGCCAGATCAGCGATCTGAGCGCGGAATGCAGCAACACTGTCTTTTACGAGGAAGTTGCAGTCGCCCATGATGTACTTGTGCTTGGCACCGGTGGTGCGGAACACAAGACCACGGTCAGAGCTGTCGAATTCTTCGCGGCCCATTTCCTGCTCGATCACTTCAGGACCGGTCAGGCCGAGACGGCCGAATTCACTCATTACGATTGCGTCCATTGCAGCAGCCACAAAGCCCATACCGCCGAAGCAGCCAACTTTAGAGCCGATCACTGCAATCACAGGCACTTTGCCGCGAGCTTTCTGAACCTGATCCATGAACTCAGCGTGAGCCAGAAGACCCGCGTTTGCTTCATGAAGACGAACACCACCGGTTTCGAAAGAGAACACAACGATTGGCTTGTGTGCTTCCGGAGTGTCAGGGTTCTTGGCAACCATTGCGTCAAGCATTTCGATTGCAAGACGAACGGTATTTACGATTTTCGCGCCGTGTACTTCACCCACTGCACCACCGATAAAGCGGCCTTCCTGGGAGATTACGAACACTGGAGTTTCGCCAATGCGGCCAACGCCGGTTACTACACCGTCATCGTATTCAACAGCATCGCCAAGCACACCAAGATGGGGACTTGGGCGACGGTCCATAGGACCGCAGAATTCAGTGAAGCTACCTTCGTCGACGAGACCGAGCGCGCGATCACGGGCGTTGGATTCCAGAAAGCTGGCGGATTGCAAATCAGTCCACTTAGTCATGTCTGCCCCCTTAGCGTGCTGTAGCTTCTGCCAGCGCCTGACGAAGGCGCAGCATCACAACGGCTGGTGTCGCGTTGTTGTCGTTGATTTCGATGTGCGCATTGCCAAGGCCGCTTTCGCGAACAAATGCATCTGCAACACGTTTCCAGAGATCATCGAAACCGGTCACAGGAGACAGGATCTGGAAGCTGACAGCGCCGCCCTGTTCCTTGGACTCGATGATCATTTCCAGATCGCCAGAGCCCACCACACCAAGGTGGAATGCTTCGCCGAGAGCGACGGTTGGGCTTGCGTTTTCGATAGAGAAATTTAGCTGATTGAGAGCCATTGTAGTCACCTATATCACCAGTTGCGGAACCGGGCTGGTGGGTTGTAAAGACCACCGGACCAAGTAACGAGATCCTGCATGTTCTTTGCAGCCAGCAGCGAACGGTTGGCGCGCGAACGGTCAATGCCAAGATCTTCAGGTGTCATGATGATGCCAGCTTCACGCAGGCGCTTGGTTTCTTCCGGCTTGGCCTGCAGGCCAATTTCGGTATAACCGGCAACACCGCGAATTGCGGCCATGCGGCTTTCCAGATCCGGACAGCGGCTGAGGTATGCGATACCTTCTTCGGTCACAATGTGAGTAAGGTCGTCGCCGTAGATCATTACAGGAGGCAGGTCGAGGTTAGCATTTTCAGCCAACTTCCAAGCATCCAGCTTATCTACGAATACAGGTGCACGGCCTTCACCGAAGGTTTCAACGCCCTGAACAACCAGACGGCGGCCACGAGGCATATCGCCCTGAATAGCTTCGCGGTTTGGCAGTTCCTGACCACACTTTAACCAGCTTTCGGTTACGTGACGACGACCCTTGGCATCACAGCCCATGTTCGGCGCACCACCAAAACCGGCAACGCGGTTTGCAGTTGCAGTAGAGGAGTTACCGTATTTGTCGATCTGCAGGGTGCCGCCGATGAACATATCGAGCGCATAGTGACCAGCAGTCTGAGCAAATGCACGGTTGGAACGCAGCGTTCCATCAGGGCCGGTAAAGAAGATGTCTGGGCGCGATGCCACATATTCATCCATACCAAGCTCACCGCCGAAGCAGTGGATGGTTTCTACCCAGCCGCTTTCGATCGCAGGGATCATGGTTGGGTGCGGGTTCAAGATCATGTGTGTACAGATCTTGCCCTTCAGGCCCAGCTCTTCACCGTAGGTAGGCAACATCAACTCGATTGCGGTTGATAGGAAGCCGATACCGTGGTTGAGGCGCTTCACACCGTAAGGACCGTAAATGCCCTTCAAGCACATCATACCGAGCAGGATCTGGGTGTCGGTTACGAGCGCAGGATCGCGGGTGAACAGAGGCTCAAGGAAGAACGGACGCGGAGATTCAATAACCGCATCAATCCAGTCAGCCGGAATATCAACGCGTGGCAGTTCATCAACGATTTCGTTGACCTGTGCGATCACGATACCCTGACGGAACTTGGTTGCTTCCACTATGGTCGGCGTATCTTCGGTGTTAAAGCCGGTGTAGAGGTTGCCCTTGCGGTCAGCCTTATACGCACAGATCAAAGAGACCTTCGGCGTCAGGTCGAGGAAGTAACGACCGAACAACTCGAGGTATGTATGGATCGCGCCGAGTTCCAGCTTGCCATCACGAATGAATTCAGCAACGCGGCCAGCCTGCGGGCCACCGAACGCAAAGTCCAGTTTCTTCGCAATGCCGTTCTCGAACAGGTCGAGGTGCGCTTTAAGCGGCACAGCGGACTGCACCATGTGCAGATCGTGGATCTTGCCGCGATCAACCTTGTTCAGGCACTCTGCAAGAAAGTCTGCCTGCTTCTGGTTGTTACCTTCAATATTGACGATGTCATATGGACGAATGACAGCTTCAAGCAGCGCGACGGTATCTTCGTGCTTAACTTGCTTGCCATTGCCAATGAACCGCGAAGCTGCCTCCATACGCTGCGCAGTATCCTGCTTCGCGTTTTCCCAGCTTCTATTTACTTTTGTTTGTAGCATGGACAATTACCTCCACCTGAACCACTTTCCCCAAAGTAGTTCTAGATTAACTCCCCGTAGTGCAACTGATGATATATGCTTTTCTGATCTTTAATTAGAATAGATCCATCGCTACATATCGCATCTACACTTCCGGAAATCTCGTGAATTCCAGTATTAATTGTGACTGATCTACCAACAGAGTGAGAGTTTTTCTTTATGATCTCATAGCACGGCGAGAATCCTTTAGAGCCCCACTCACTTATTCTGAAGTCAATACGATCGATGACTTTAGAAAACACCTCCATACGATCCACGTAGCCGCCGCTCTCGATAGAAAGAGAGGTGGCACGATGCGAAACTTCGCTGTTGAACTGACTGAACTGCTGGGAGACGTTGATCCCGATACCGACAACGACGTAATCAACCTCGTTCATTTCGGTCATCTGGAGTTCACTAAGAATTCCGCAGCACTTCTTTCCGTTAATCAGCAGATCGTTTGGCCATTTGATCCCGGCAGACAGACCGCAAACGCTTTGAATTGCTTCATGCACCGCAACTGCTGCAACGAGGGTGACCTGATAGATCCGCTCGATTTCGACATTCGGGCGCAGCAGCACTGAAAAGCACAGGCTATCACCCGGATGGGAGTACCAGATCCGCTCACCCTTCCCCCGGCCGGAGGTTTGGTGATCGGCAACAACAACGACAGTCTCACCCTCGTGGAACTTGGCCAGTTGGCAAACAACGCGGTTCGTGGAACCTGTTGTCTTCAGATAGTAGATGACCTTGCCATCTTGTCTGTTCAGGCCGTAGGAGAGCATTTTCATACCCGTTTACACAGTTACCGAAATAAGGATCTGCTTGCTTGGGTGAGGCACCTTCCTCGCAAAAGGCGCCCCACCCCATTTCTGGTTAGACAGCCACCAAGCCGATGGTGGAGGCGAACACGCCCACTGCGATTGCCGATACGATCAGACCGCAGATGGAAGCGCCCATTGCCAGAGGCATGATCACAGCGTAAGGGCTTGCAGCGAAAGCTTCTTTCTGAGCGATCTTCGCGGTGGAAGGCAGACAGGACACACCAGCAATACCGATTGCAGGGTTGTAGTTACCTTTAGAAATCCACCATACGAACCAGCCACCTGCGATACCGCCAAGACCGGAGATTGCCAGCGCGGTGATACCCAGAACGAGAAGGATCAGAACGCGTGGGTCAAGCAGGGTAGACGCTTCACACAGCACGCCGAGAACCAGACCGAGGAACAGGGTTGCAGCGTAGGTAACAGTCTTTTCGAGGAACTGCTGGTAAGGCTCGATCTCAGCTTCTTTGATAGCAACGCCAAGGAAGAAGGAAAGAATAAGCGGAGTTGCAACAGGCAACAGCAAGCAGAGCAGACCGCAAGATACAACGATGAAGATGAACTTCGCGCGGTTGGATACATCTGGGAAGTCGATTTCAACTTCAAGACCGCGGTATTTCTCAGGAACCAACCAACGCACGAGGTAAGGATAACCAGCGTAGCAGAGGGACAGGTAGAGGTACGCGATGATGGAGATTGGAACGAACAGTTCTTTTGCCATGATGAGAGAGGCAAACAGAACCATTGGACCGTCAGCGCCACCGATGGTTGCCACAGCAGCAGCAGAACCAGGAGCAAGACCGAACCAAACACCCAGAACCAGAGTAACGAAGGTACCCAGCTCAGCGAACAGCGCTACAGTGATGGAAGCAAACGGGCGGGCAAGAATGAAGGAAATATCCGCCATTGTGCCGATGCCCATGAACAACATACATGCCACCAAGGAGTTGGTGAATGTGAAGTTGTAGATCGGCTGCAGGAAGTTGATCTGCATGATGTCGATGAGCGCGCTTGGCTCGGACACCATAGGAGCAACCACGAGAGTACCAATTGCACCACCTTCAAGGAAGAGCACGCCGGCGTTAACCGCCACCATACCCATACCCATTGGCACCATGATGAGTGGTTCAAGAGTACGCTTGAAGCCCAGATAAGCAAGCAGGAAGCCGACCGCCATCAAACCAACGCGTGAGAAGGCGATGATCGGGTCCTGAACGAACATAGTTCCGATGCCCGGAAAAACAGCAAATAGTTGATCAAGCATTGGTTTTACTCTGACGCTTCGTTCTTGGATAGGAATTTACTAAGACCAACAACAACGCCGATAACCCCATAGGCTATGACGGCCGTAATTGCGTAGGTCATCAACGAATAGGTAATCACGCTCATGATTGCCCCACCTTCATTTTTTCGATTTTTGGATGTGTTTGATTGACTCGCGAGCTCTGGGTTCCGGTGGCACCTTGACGGCTAGTCAGCTTTTCAAGGGCGATAGTTACCGCCAGCAGATCAGCACATCCGCCGGGACTCAGATTGCGGGAGACCAACTCGGCATCGAACGAATGGATTTCTTCCATCCCTTCCGCAGTCATCGCCCCCCCGAGCGATAGAATGTGGCGAGCCCGTTTGTAGACGAACTCTTGGGCGTTCGGTCCGCCCCGCCAAAGAACGGTGGTGTCCTGCACCACGCTCATCAATGTGATCAGTGCATGAATACGGGCCAAACGCTCAGGCAGGCCGCGCTCCATAGCTGTGCGGTAAGCAGGCAAACCGAACACAGCAACTGATGGAAAACCGTCTTCTACCTCGCCGCGGATGCCGCGAACGCCATGCTCCTTGAACAGAATTTCACCCGCAGTCCGCTTTTCAGCAGAACGGGTCTGTTCCAGTTCACGATTGCACAAACCCTCACACATGCGGGCAGCAAGTGTAAGAATTACGCGTTCGGAAAATGTGCGGATAGAACGAGCTGCATAGCCAGTGGCAGCAGAAAGAACACCGGCGCAGAACAAATAGCCGCGCTGGGTATTAATTCCGCCGGTTGTCGCAAGTAAAACGTCTTCATAGAACACGCCAGTATTACGAACTTTCGGCAGCAGATCTGTTATCGCCCCTTCGTGAGACAGACCCAACTGCGCACACTCGTAAAAGCAAGGCGCAATTGCAGCAGACGAACGCATGAACGTCTGCAAATCCATATCTTGATGGGATCCATTGGAAAGAGGTGTAACCAGACCCGGTTTTGGATGCGTTGAAACTTCAAGCAATGCGCCCAAAAGAAAGGCTGAACCAATCTCCCAAGCAATCCGGTTTACTGGAAAGGAAGTCTGTCCACTTTGAACGTCGCGTAGTTGCGAACAAGTCATAACCTTACAGCCTTAAGCTGTCATGCCATGCATTAAAGCAAAGCATGCCGCTCGAGACAGCAAACACCGTTCAAGCAAGAACGTATTTACGGTCTAAGCTTAGTTAAGCCACACTGTGGACACTTATTCACTTTGGCGATTTGGTTCTCTAGATCACACGACACTTTCGTTGATCTAGTACACTGTGGGGACGCTAGCCTTAAGCGCCTCCGTCTCTGATTAATAACTCTAGATTATAATGGATAGCGAACAATTAGATATATTACATAATAAGACGATGTATCCAAAAGCTGGTAACCTATTGATTCCCATAGGTTACCAGAGGACCCCATTGACTAATGTCAACATTGGGTCTGGGTCTATATATGCATAAACCCCATACCAACCCGCTCATGGTTGGTCAGTGGATGGTAGGCAGAAACGCCGTAGGCAACTACACAGATCCACTTTTTGTCTGAAACAACAGCCACTTTCAGTTTCAAGCTCGACTCAGCGGCAACATCCGAAGTGAGTCCCTTCAAACACTCAAGGCCCGCATGGATCGCCGCATGAATATGCCCGGTGCAGTGATGGATAACCTCGTTCTGCACAGCACAGTTGATCATCGACTTAACAAAGGACTTTGAAACCTGTGACTTACAGCCTGAAACGACCGTAATACCGATTTTGTACTCCTGAGTTTGAGCCAGCCAAGCCTTGAACTCCCCCTCCTCCTCCTTGGAGGTCATCGCCGCCATTAGGGCGACTTTGCCTATTTTATCTGGAAAAACATACATCGCTTTCATCCCCCGCACGCGTCCCGAAACGCAGCACCGCTAAATTAGAAGAGCTCAAGCAATGCGCCAGTTAGTTGGATTACTTCGTAGAGCCATCTCCCTACCCGCACTAGGGGAAAGCAGGCGCACCTGCGCGGTTTTGTAGCCAAACTACCTTAACGGATGCGGACAACCATGTTTTGGCTGACTTTAAGCCAATTTCATCAGTTTTATTGAGTCTGCGCTGCGCACTCCCATCAAAAGTCCTAGGTGTTTACCCTTGACATATCTCTGATCCGTGCAATTGCTTAGCTTAATACTGAAAGGTTGTAAGGAAACGTCCATGGCTCCCCTTCTGGAAATTGCAGACTTAAAAAAACAGGCCCGTAGGCGCGTGCCCAAAATGTTCTTTGACTACGCAGACAGCGGCTCATGGACAGAGGGAACCTACAAGTCCAACGAATCCGATTTTGAGAAAATCAAGTTCCGTCAACGCATTGCCGTAGATATGACCAATCGAAACCTCGCAACCAAGATGATTGGGCAGGATGTTTCGATGCCGGTGGCTCTTGCGCCAACCGGCCTGACCGGCATGCAGCACGCAGACGGTGAAATTCTTGCAGCACAAGCAGCGGAAGAGTTTGGCGTACCCTTCACACTTTCCACCATGAGCATTTGCTCGCTGGAAGCTGTCGCGGAGAAGACAACAAAGCCGTTCTGGTTCCAGCTCTATGTGATGAAGGACAAGGATTTCATTGGCGATCTGATTGACCGCGCCAAGGCCGTTGGCTGTTCGGCATTGATCCTGACCCTTGACCTGCAAATCCTAGGACAGCGCCATAAAGACCTGCGCAACGGGCTTTCTGCCCCGCCAAAATTCACACCAAAACACATCTGGCAGATGGCAACACGCCCGGCGTGGTGCATGGGTATGCTGCAAACCCGCAACCGCTCTTTCGGTAACATTGTGGGCCATGCAAAAGGTGTTTCCGACCTTTCCTCACTGTCTTCATGGACAGCCGAACAGTTTGATCCTCAGCTCAACTGGAAAGACGTTGAGTGGATCAAAGAACGCTGGGGCGGCCCTGTCATTCTCAAAGGCATTCTGGACAAGGAAGACGCTGTTAAAGCGCTGGAAACAGGCGCAGATGCAATGATCGTTTCCAACCATGGCGGCCGTCAGCTTGATGGCGCACCGTCTTCCATTACGGTTCTGCCAGAGATTGTTGAAGCAGTAGACGGGCGCATGGAAATTCACCTCGATAGCGGCATCCGCTCTGGTCAGGACATACTGCGTGCAAAAGCGCTTGGTGCTCAAAGCACTTACATCGGCCGGCCGTTCCTATACGGCTTGGGCGCTGGCGGTAAGGCTGGCGTAACGCGGGCACTGGAAATTCTGCGTCAGGAGATGGATATCACCATGGCCCTCTGCGGTAAGCGAGATATCAATACGGTAGATTCTTCCATCATCTATAAAAACCCGCTCTAAGCGGGCAACAGCGCTCACGAGGGGGATATGGAGTGCTGTAGACAAAAAGGATAGGATACCGAGGGCTTCCACTTGTGCTTGGCAGGGCTTATTGTCCTGCCATTTCGCAAAGGAACCGTGCGCGACCGGTGTCCGTAACAGCAGAAATTAAATGGGCGGAACTTGATGACAAGCACTCGTGGACTCTTTGCCAACGCGGTAGACGAAAACAACCCCCTGCTGGACACAGATAGCTATAAATACTCGCACTTTGTGCAGTACCCTCCGGGCACAGAGTATGTCTCAGCCTATGTGGAAGCGCGCAAACCCAACGGCCCGACGGACTTCACCGTTATGTTTGGCTTACAAATGGAGCTGGCCAAGCTCCAAGGCCAAGTCGTAACGGAAGAGGCTATTGATGAAGCCGAACCATTCATCCGTGCCCACGGCTTTGAAACGGCGCTAGACGGCTGGCGGCGCATTGCAACCGTTCATGGCGGCAAGCTGCCAATTAAAATCGATGCGCTGCCGGAAGGCACCGTCTGCGGCATTCGCACAGCTCTGCTGCGTATTACCAACACAGACCCAGAGCTTTTCTGGCTTCCAGCATTTCTTGAAACCCGCATTCTGCGCTCCGTCTGGTATCCAACCACTGTGGCCTCCAACTCCACAGCGTGTATCGACGCACTTCGTGAGGCTATGCAGGAAACCGATGGCTCTTCAGAGGGCGTTGAGTTCAAACTACATGACTTTGGTGCACGCGGCACCACCAGCCGCGAAGCTGCTGGGATTGGCGGCTGCGCCCACCTGATCTCCGCTCTTGGCACCGATACTGTTTCCGGCCTTGTTTATGCCCGCAACTACTACGGTGCGGATATGGCAGGCTTTTCCATTCCTGCATCAGAGCACGCCACTATGACAAGCTGGGGCGGCGCAGAAGGCGAAGCTTCCGCCATGGAAAATATAGTGCGCCAGTATCCAAGTGGCTTGGTCGCCTGCGTTTCTGATAGTTACGATCTTTTCCGCGCCATCGAGAGCTACTGGGGCGACCAACTGAAGGAACTGGTCCTTTCCAGAACGGATGGGTTCCTCGTCATTCGTCCAGATAGCGGCGATCCAATCACCCAGCTGCCAAAAGTTATTGAGGCGATTGGAGCAAAGTTCGGCTTTACCCAAACACCAAGCGGCTACCGTCTTCTAAACGAGAAAGTGCGTGTCATTCAGGGTGATGGTATTACTCCGAAAACCATCCCGCTCATAATCAAAGCACTCAAGGGCGCGAACCTTGCCATCGGCAATGTGGCCTTCGGTATGGGCGCTGGCCTGCTGCAAAAGCTGGACCGCGATACCTTTGGCTTTGCTATGAAGGTTTCTGCCATCTGTGTTGATGGAGAGTGGCGTGATGTCTTTAAAAAACCGGCGACGTCTCTTGAAGGGCTAAAGTTCTCCCGTCCGGGCAGACAGGCCGTAATCAAGAACGAGCGCGGTATAATGGAAACCATTCGTTTTGAAGACCTTGCAGGCCGTGAAGACCAGCTGCAAACGGTTTTCCTCGACGGTGAAATCACCCGCCTACAAACGTTTGATGAAATCCGCCAGCTCACTCAAGATGGCATAAAGCATATGAAAACGGCGAAAGTTGCAGGCTCTTGGCCTAGCCAGAGCGAGTAACAAAAAAAGCCCTCACCATGCGGATGAGGGCTTTTTCTATTGCGTAAAAGAGCTAACTAGATCTGCTCCCACTTCTCCGTTGCTTCAGAGCGCAGCAGAGCATCAATAACGCGCATGTTCATCACCGCGTCAGCTGTACCAAATGGCAGCTCCTCTTCGCCGCGAACAACACGGGCAAACAGCTCGCCCTGCAGCTGGTACTGATCTGCTTCAGCAATGGTTTCGCTTTCAATCGCGCCGTCACCCAGCACCTTGCCATCATCCAAACGAAGCACAGTTTTTCCACCAAGAGGCGCGTTGTATGGAATAAGCAGTTCCAAGCGCTTCTTGGTGCCCAGAATGTTCAAGCGCTGGTAAGGCACAGACTGGGTGGACACGGTGAAGTCAAGACGGCGACCATTGCCAAAATCAATCAAGCCTGAGGTTAGCCGATCTGTTCCAAACTCAGGATCACGATCAATCATCGAAATGGCGCGGATCGGGTCACTGTCGAAGAAGAAGCGGCCTGCAACAATCGGGTAGCAGCCAATATCCATCAGTCCGCCGCCGCCAACATCCAAGCGGTTGCGAATGTTGTTTGCGTCCATGTTGTTATATGCAAAGACCGACTGCACAACGCGAATATCGCCAAGCTCTCCAGACTCGATAATCTCGCGTGCACGATGCCACTGCGGATGACAGCGCACCATAAACGCTTCCATCACAAAGCGATCTTTTGGCAGGTCCAGAAGCTGTTCGGCTTCTTTGGCATCCAGCGCTATTGGCTTTTCACAAAGCACATGCTTGCCCGCAGCCACCGCCTGCAAGGTAACCGGAACATGCATATTGTTGGGAAGCGGGTTGTAGATGATCTCGATTTCAGGATCGTTCAGCAGCTCCTCATAGGAACCATAGGCTTTGGGAATTCCGAGCTTGTCAGCCGCAGCTTGAGCGCTTTCAAGACTACGAGATGCAATGGCGGCAACCTCAACGCCCTTGGCCTTGAGCAGACCAGGAATAACCTTCTCCATCCCGATCTTGGCCGTTGATACAATACCCCATTTGGTCGTCATGGATCGTCTCCCGAATATGGACGGTTACCCCGCCACGCTTTTGTAATTCATGCATGAAAGCACCCGCAAGGGAAGCAGAAAGCGGAAACAGGTAAGTGTGGGCCTACCTAACGCGAGCCGGTAATACGAAACGCAACCTTGAACGCTGGTTTTCCTAGAGGCTTTCATATGCACCGCTAGCAGATGCGAGGCCCTAACCTTCCCCATCAGCCGATCATGAACAAGCCCGAAACAATACTAGTATGGCAGATCTAATCTTCGAACAATGTCAACAGAAGGGCGAAGACGTTGCGGTTTTCGTAGAAAAGCGAAAGCTGCTGCACAGCCCTGCCCCGCCTTTTGCAGCCAACGCCCCGTGTTTAAAGAGATCATTAACCACAAAATGCGTATTTTTACATTGATATTTTTACCAGTAAATAATTTGAGTTCGGATTCATGATGATCAAGAATGCCTTAATCGCGACTACACTCTTAGCCCCTAATATTGCACTGGCAGATAGCCCATCTTCTTCGGGAAACTGGGATGGCGTGCATGTTGGCCTAAAAGGTGGCTACGGCGTATTTACTGGCAAGGACACCGTTGGAAATAAAGGATCAATACACGCCCGTATTGCAGGAGCCTTCGCGGGCTACAACCACAGCTTCAATAACATTGTTGTGGGCGTGGAAGCTGAAATAAATGCCACAGATTATGAAGCCGTGTCTGGTTCTGGCCTTAGTCGATCTACGTCAAAATGGAATTCTATCGGCACCGTTCGACTTGGTTACGATACTGGTGAGTTTTTGCCTTATGTTTCAGCAGGTGTAGGTATCGTCGAGTACGAAGTTAAGCGCTTCAGCGATGCGGAAATTACTCGCAACACGCACATCGGGCTGGCCGTTGGCGCAGGCTTTGAGGCGATGATTACGAACAATATCTCCGCACGTATCGACTACAAGCATCTTCAGATGAGCAAAGAGACTTTTAAGTTTAGTGGAACCTCAGCTTTCCAAATAGAAGGATCCCAAAACCTCTTTACTGCCGGTCTAGCCTACAATTTTTAATACGCTTGAGAGCAGGCAGGCCGCCTGCTCTCTCCTTACAAGGCAACCATCAGCAGCCTAAGTTTTGAATAGAAACGCCTTTTCGCAGTCAATAAGGTGCGCCAATACCGCTACGCGCCCTGCTTTGACAGGCTGCTCCAGCACCCAATTTCAAATACCCCAAGCCTCTGCGATGGTGTAGAAGAGCGCAGTTTTTATCTGGAGCGATATCTATGCACGTCGTAATTTTCGAAGTGTACCCGACAGTTGTAGGCAAGCCTGAGTATTTGCAGATTGCAGCGTCCTTACGCAAAGAACTGGAACAAGTGGATGGCTGTATTTCCATCGAGCGCTTTGAAAGCCTCACCAATCAAGGAAAAATTCTAAGCCTATCCTTTTGGGAGAGCGAAGCAGCGATTGCTGAATGGAAGGCAAACCTTAAACACCATCTCGCCCAGTCAAAGGGCCGCGATAGCCTGTTCCAGTCCTACCGCATTCGCGTTGCAGAAGTTCAGCGCGATTACGACTTCAGCGCATCCGAAAACGCATAAAACTCCCAGCGCCAAGGCCAAGCCAAATACTCTGTAGATTTTTTTGAGAGAAGTGGTGCCGCTGATAGGCCGATTCAATTCTTACAATCAGCGCGATCCACACCTCAAATAACCAACAAAAACAAAACACTAGAAGGGTCCAGCCTTCCAACCGCAGAAATTCTGAAGTGGCTTACGCGCTTTGTAAAGCGTTTTTTATGTGATCAGAGGTTGTTTCTTGAGGTACCGGTTTTAGAGACATTTTCTGCATCTCCATTCGGTAAAGTCTTGCTTTGGGATATCTTTGCAAAAGAGTAGAAAAATCCTGATCTTGGTCTACTCTAAAGCCCGAATATATTCCTACCAGCTCGTTTGGATTGAAAGGCAGATCAACATAGTCATCTGTAACGTTCGTTTGATCTACAAAGCGCCTCTCTCTTTCATGCTCCCAACTCTTGTGTTTCGTTAAGGCACAGTAGGACTTCATCAACAAACCATCGACAAGTCGATTGCCCAATGCAGCTTCCAATGCGGCGTGTGCTCCGAGCTTAGTCTCTAATCTATCTACATAATTAACGGCAATAGCTTTGTTCCAATGGGAGTTATCTTTCCGATCAGAGGCAAACTCCATTACGACCCCTCTGTGGGAGTCACCGTAGTAACCCCACATATTTGGAAGGTCTGGCGCATCGGTGAGACAGAGTACTTTCAATGTCTTAAGATGCTTCTCAATTTTGACCTTACATTCAGAAAATTCAAGTTCGGCTAGCTTACAAATATATTCGATTGAATTACTTGATATATCGCAAAATTCCTCAAAACTTAACTTAGGGTATTGCATTTTTACTCTACGCATTAACCTCGTAATCTCAGGCGCAACGGTACTCGACAGGTGTGCATTTGAATAAAGCGCATGCAACCGCTTTTCTACTATGCTTTTAAGTTCTTCAGCAACAACCGAAACTGGTGCACCAAACTGTATGTCCGCTACGTCATTGAACAACGCTGGCGAAGACCAACGAAGCTGTCCACTACTGAGCACTTTTTTTGCGGTTTCCATTGTCATGTACTTAAAGTGCGAACCACCAATATAACTAATATTTTCTCTCATAGAACAAAACAAAAATCACGCAATATCGCCACCCACACCAGTAAGCACAATAATATTCCATTAACTAAAATAGTTAATCTCATTAAAAACGAATACGTTCAATCTAACAAGCCAAAATACTCCCCAACATCCACTGCAGCAGACACGAACTTTTTTGCTGTTTCTATATCCATTATTACTAACTTACCGTCCACATTGAGATAGATACTCGACTCCCCCTCACTACCATCCTTTAATGTGCACCCTGCGTAGTAAGACGAGCGCCCGAACTCCACAGTCAGCGTGCCCTTGCCGTTTTGATCACGAATGTATTCCTCAAAAAACATTGTCGTTGCCATTCGTCACACCCTTTATTCATCAACATTCGACTAGCGGTAAATAATTTATTAAGTACACAACCAAAAGAAGTTCAAGCCTCAACTGTCATGTTGCTGATTTAGTGAGCATTTTTATTCAGTCTTCAAGAGTATACCTTAGCGCCCTAGTTGAACGGTTGTTGGGAATGGCTGAAATTTATAGGGCATAAAAGTTAAACTTGATCAAATGTCCGACAGGGCCTTGAACTCTATAATTTATACGCCTATTAATGGAGCAGCTAAATGCCTCCCTTATAGATTGCACATAGTGGGGGCTTGATAAGGACACCTGCACCATGCCTACCGTCTTCGGCTACGCCCGCGTCTCCACAACCGGACAGGACTTGTCTATTCAGGAACAAGAACTCAAAGCTGCCGGATGCGACTTCATTCGTTCAGAGAAAGTTTCCGGCACCTCGCGGGAGGGGCGTGATGAATTGAAGCTACTACTCGAGTTCGTAAAGTCCGGCGATACTTTGGTGGTCACGCGCATGGACCGCCTTGCTCGCTCTGCTGTAGATCTCCTGAAGCTAGTGGAAGACTTGAAGGCTCGCGGGGTCGAGCTGCGTATTCTAAAGCAAAGTATCGACACCAGTACCAGTGAAGGAAAGCTCTTCGTTACCATGCTGGCCGGATTTGCGGAGTTCGAAACGGAACTGCGAAAAGAGCGCCAGATGGAAGGCATTGCCAAAGCGAAAGCAGCAGGCAAGTACAAAGGCCGAGCGCCCACCATTGACCGCAGCGAAGTGGCTTCTCTTATGGAGCAAGGTATGAACAAGAGCGCTATCAGCCGAAAGCTCGGCTGCGATGTTCGCACTATTAGGAGAATTTCAAGGGAACTGGAAACGACTTGAAGCAAGCCGCTGGCTATATTGCAAAAAGTTCACCAGGCCAAAAACGCCCGAACGCACAGCTTGCAACAACGCTCGCGTAGGCTGCGTTTTCCTTATTGACCACTGGCCGGCCTTACCCTACGTACATTTCACTATTTGGTTGCTTTATGCGTTAGAGGTACGGTTATGTCAGAAGATGCGAGGACTTCTGTACGGCGCGAAGAGCTATGGGTTCTTGAGGGGGCTCTGGCCTTTGTTCCGAGGCTTCGCGCAAAGCCTGACGACACGCCGTTTGGCCGTGCTTGCAAAAGCGTCGTAAACTATTCTGTCTTGCTGCTTGGCACTGTTGCAAAAAGTTTTCCCATCGAAAACAATTCCCTTAAACGGCTCGCTGCGACCGTAGCCAGGTCAAGATGGAGCTGCTGGAGTGGCAACATGGTGACCCCAGGAGGACGTCGAAGCTTTGATGTCTATTCAATTTGCATCATATTCTTGGTGTTTTCGGGCCTTTCGGCTGCGGCTCAAGAAAGAGCGTGTCACCATTCACTAACAATGATCGAAATTGATGATGTCGAAGACGGGTATTGGTTTGCGCCTGATAAGGGCTTGGTAGAAGTCTATAGGCAGCCAAGGTAAGATAGTACAGCAAAAAAGCCGCTGAAGCGATTACGATTTGGATCAAAAAACGCTAACGATCGAGTTTGGGGCGACTTAATAATTTATAGTGCTATGGGGATAAACTCAGGAAGTTATGAACTCCCCCTTTTCACTCCAAGTGCTGGGAAATTTGCAGATACTTTTCAGAGTGTTGAAATACAGTTCACGAGGAGAGCGCCAACTGATTTATCAGAAAGTGAACTCCCACTCGTTGAAGGTAATGCGCAGTTATTTAAGATGAAAAATTGTCGCATAGATAGATATGTCGGTGACTTCATCATAGAAATAACTGCTATTTACTTCTGGGGTGATAGCGTAGCGGAAGAAGACAGGTGTATAATGACTGGTATGGGTGCGCATTTTTGACTGTCAAATCTAAGTGCGCCGCATGAAGATCTGGATTTTGTTGGAATTCCTAGGTCCGTATTCTACACGAACTGGTTGAAACTGCGACCGCTCGGACTGCTTTATACCTCCGAAGTTACGGAGGGGATGTCAATGGCTGACTTCCAACAAGTATTCAATTCACAAAAATGTAATTAGTTCAGATTTGAGAAATTTGGGCACTGTTGCAAACCGTGAGTATGGACGGCTTAAGGCCATAAGTGGCGCTGTGTTTCACGCCATTGCTCCATCAAACTTGTTCAGCTCCGCGTATATCCGCTGAAATTACTTTTTACGCGCAAATTTTTGCTAAGGAGCCGTTACTAGAGAGTCTCAGCTATTTCGATCAAACTCTAATTCAGCCTTTAAATCGTACCTAGCGAATTGTAACCCGATCTAAAACAATCCAAGAAATCACCGGAACTACAAAGTTGAATGTACTATTTACAAGGGGAAGTAATGGATGGAACCCATGGATAGGGCCAGTAAAGAAGAAATACTTAGGCAACATACTTAAAGAAAACGCAAACCAAATAAGCATATAAACGCTCATTGCTACGACTATTATAAACCTCTGACGTCGATCGACAAATAACAAGAAACACCTTGCGTGTAACATGGTCCCGCACCACGCAATCAAAGCTATCAAAAAAAGTGGTAAGTATACGAGAGTTACCACTGCTTCTGGATAGAGAAGCCGGCAAGCGACAGTTTCTAAATCAAACTCCCCTGAATATTCCCCGCAAAATCCTGTCGGCTTCGTAAGAAAGCCAATAAAGCTGTCTCCGCCCATAAATAAATAGCTGAATGTATTACCAAAAACTACTTGACCAACAGTGTAAGAGAAAAAGCAAAACAATACCCATATCACCACAGGGCTGTAGAATGCAGATTTATAATCTATGGATTGCACCTGTTTACTGTTTTGCATAGGACCCCTTAGCGCTAAGATTTTCTAAAAATGCTCTACAAGACAAAAACAACCTGTCTCGTGTTTCAGCTAACTCTCACGAAGTAGCAGCCTTGCTGGACTCGGCCGTCCTAACTCACAGTCGCACCAACACCCTCCCGACCGCCTACCGTGAAAGTGCCACCTAGCTGCAGGATAACCTCGAGCTATTTCCACCTCCCTCGCAGTCCAGTTCTCAACTGATTGCGTTTTGGGCACCGCTGAAAAAACCTTCATATAGAATGCAATCCCAGTAAACGGATCGCTTAGACCATTATTAATAGAACCTGCGGATCTGGAGTGCAATCTTCGAGCACGCAGTATGGGAATTACTTTATCTCTTCAGTAGTTAACTCAGAAAGCAGGCCTACTTCTTTGGTGGCAATGTTGGTACCCCAAAAACTATAAATACCGTCCCTGTAGGTCATAAACCGCAGTTCATTATCACCTATGAAAACTGCCTTGAAACTCATATTTGCTCCGTATGGCTTTGTTGCAAACCGTGAGTTTGGGCGACTTAAGGCCATAAGTGGCTCTGTGGTTCACGCCATTGCTCCATCAAGACGGCTTTTGACCAAAGCCATTGCCTCTGACAAGGCGCAAGAGCCAACACCGAACGCCCGCTCAACAATGCGCGCCTCACCTGTAATGTCTTTGGATAGGTTGAAGATGTTGGATTGGCCCTTGCGCAACGCCCGCATGACTTCGAACCCCTTGATTGTTGCATAAGCGGTCTTCATGGTTTTGAAGCCCCGTACCGGCCTGATCAACTGCTTCAACTTGCCATGATCGGCTTCAACGACATTGTTGAGGTACTTGACGCGGTGATGCTGAGTGGTCTCGGGACACTTGCCTCCAGCTTTGAGTTGACGAATGGCTATGCCATAGGTCGGTGCTTTGTCAGTGTTGATGACGTGAGGCTTTTCCCAGTCTTTCAGGCCTCCCAAGGCTTTGCGTGTTGGAGACAGATAGAAATCAATCGTGTTCCCGAATTTATCGACGGCCCGGTACAGATAGGCCCACTTGCCACGAACCTTGACATAGGTCTCGTCGACCCTCCAGCTGTTTGAGACTGGACGGCGCCAGTGCCGGCGCAATCGGCGCTCCATTTCCGGAGCATAAGACTGAACCCACCGGTAGATTGTGGCGTGATCAACGCGAACACCGCGCTCAGCCATCATTTGTTCGAGGTCCCTATAGCTGATCCCATGCCGGCGATACCAACGCACTGCCCACAACACAACTTCACCAGTGAAATGGCGACCTTTGAAAGCGTTGTTCATAGATACAGCCTGTCTCGAAAAACCTGATCCTCCCATTCCAGAGCAAAGTTTGCAACAGGCCCCTTCTAAACGCCTAAAAATCTGAAATAGTATTATTAGATTCGTTTTTTGATAAATATAATTTACTATTTACATCTATATTTCCTGAAAGGATATAAATGAGGTTTATTCTGGTAGTTATATTTGCGTTTACTAATGGAATAGCAATCGGTCAAGAGCGTTCAATTAGGAATGTAGATGGTTATTTTGACAGAGTTTACGTATGCGCTGGATATAATGCCTTCTTGTCTTTAAAACCTATTGAATCATACGAGGATTGTAACGACATAGCTAAGTTCCTAATTCGCAATCGCGATCTAGATGCCTTTCATTTCACTAGTGGGATGGTCGAGCATTTCGGGGACTCCACCAATTTAGGGCGAGTGGCAGCTGCTGTAAGAGCTACACATCACAGCTCTCCAGAAGAAATATACACCCGCTCTGCCCGTGCCATCAGAGATATGATGAATACAATGTCGGAGATCGGTGATGTTGAACGAGCCTTCATTTATACTCATTTATTACAAGAGTTGCAAAGACAGGCAGTAAACGATTCATGTAAAATGCCGCTTGGCTGCATGAAGGTGCGCAAATCATTTGGAATTTCTGACATATTGGGTGGGGGACTTGCTTGGGCTGATGATTTTGAAGCAAAGAAATTACTATCTTGTATTTTGAGGAATGACGCTTTTATTACCGAAATACGGAAGGTGCTCGTAAGTGAAAACGTTAGCGTTTGCTTAAGAAAATAGAGTTTGTCTTTTGAAAGCCGTATTTTACGGCTGCCTTGAAGGACACTTGCCTTCAGCTATGTTGGCTAATAGCTATGCCGTGGATAGAGGTTTTGTTAGTGTTGGGGTGTTTATGTCTTTTCCCAAGAGCGAACCAAGGCGTTTATACGCCTCAGTTTCCCAAGTAATTTAACCTCAGAATTCATCGGAGTGTTCAGGTGACTTTGTGCCGCCAATTGCGAGCTGGTTGATAATGCTATTGCACGCTGCAGGCTGCCCAACCATGAATACCGTTGTCATGAATGCTCCGTTCACGTTTTTCTTTGCCTTTTCATAGTCTTCTTTTGTGGCACCAAGCCTCTTGGCCTCTGCAGCGTTTTTGGATGCGTCGCTGAGCATTTTTTGGGCGGATGCGTAACCACCATAGGCAGGACACTGCTCTGCTGCGATACGCGCACCTGCGGCACGATTTAATCTAACTTCCATTGGAGACTTGGGGGCCGCTGCACAGCCCGCAACAGCTCCCCCCAGCAAGCTCAACATCAAGCTTCTCAGTACAAACTTTTTCACGTTAAACCCCACTATGTGATGTAGCTATGATACTGAGAAAATGGGTAGCATGATTAGGTAATTTAAATCTAGAATTGTAATTTTAGTTATATACAACCAGTTACACATTCCCATAGTGGCACTATTGAAACTAGAAAACTAAACGCGCCTGCCCCTATTTTTATATGCTCATCTGGGTGTAAGCGCACAGTGTGAAGAAGATTGTTTCTCTATTAGTGCTTAGTGATTTGGCGCTGAGCAGCTTCGTTGTATCCACGTTGCCATTGATGCATCACATAGTTGCTGACTTGTAGGTATAAACATGTCCTCTGGCGGTGCAGAATACATGTACGACAATGCCTTTTGCGCATTTACGCCCATGCTCTTCGCATAGATCGCAACCAATTTATACAAATCATGATCTAGTGGTATGGACTTGCCACGTCCGGTGTAGATTTGATGCATGCCCAATTGCTGAGGTGGGTCCCATATTGTTCGCCTTGTTCCGCCCCAAAAAACTAGAGGACACGCAGAAAAGCAATCTCCCCAGAGGACAGTTTCTAGACCTCTAGACCGAATTTCAATACCTGCATTTATTGCTTCAATCACATTCCCCCCTGAACTTCCAAGAGCAACCGTAGTCACGTTAGGGTTGGCATCGAGAGCTGCTAGCAAGCTGTCGTGATAGCCTTCGGTCACAGGTCCCAGTATGTGCAGAACTTCTTCCTTGCTGTAACCAATTTGAATGATGTCAAAAAATGCATCTGGCTCCAAATCGTCGACTAGGAATGCGTAGGAAATACCCATTTGTCCTACACATTCCGAATTCCATAGTCTCACCTTACGTGTCTTGTGGAGGTCTTTTAGGCTATCAATGGCATGAAGCCAGTTGGTTAGGCTTTGGGCGGCGACTAAATAATCATATGTCGTTTCTGCCTCTGGTTCATCAGAGGTTTCCAAATGAACAATCGCAGCTTTTTTGCCTACCATCCGCCCTAAAATTGAACAGCGGTGTTCTCTCATTCGATAGGTGCCAAAAATTGACCCAAGAGAGGCTGGGTCTTTCTTGCGAAGTTCATTGGCACGCTCATAATATGAAGCTTCTCTGTCTTGTACAGCTTTGATGGCCGCTTCCCAAGAAATCGCCTTAGCCTCTTTCGTACCTAGATGAATACCGAAAAAAAGCATGAATAGAATCAACAGCAATAAAACGAATAAGCGTCGCATCTTTAACATCGTTGTTTTCCGATAATGCAATCAGTGAACTAGTCTTCTTTAATTGAAGACATGAGCTTTCTCTGTGTGTCTATTATAGATTTAATTTTCGGATATTTATTCACACAACTCTCATTTTAAGCGCACTTTACAATTATCAATTCGCTGCATTCTAAATAGCTATGGAACGCTTGCAGGTAATGCATGGCGATTAGCGCAACTATTACGCTCTCACTTTGTCCATATGTATGCATTAGTGGATGCACTTCAGACTTTCAAAGAAGATTTAGAGACACAGTTTCCTGCCTCTGAATTCCCTGAAACACCACCACACGGCTCACTTGATCTTGAAGCTGTGCTGGATAGTCCTTTCTTTTTCTCCTAAAGCATCCATTTGTGGATGTATAATCTATGAGTTATAAAATGAACAACCTAACACTCACTTCCACCACCACTCAAACTATGTCCTCTTTGGACTTCCTGAACTTCATTATCAATCCAGCCCGTGAGATGGCTGGCGAGAGCTTCGTGGAAAACAGAAAATTTATTGCACGGATTGAGGATGAACTTGATGATCTTGGGGTGGCGGAAAACTTTTCCGTGACCACTGCTCAAGGAGCATTGAGGTACATCAAAGGGTACAATCTCAAAGAAGAAAACGAACGCCGCATCCCTGTTCAAAGGCAAGTCAATGCTCATCTACGAGGCTGAGTAACCCGTGATGTACTCCCAGCTATCCGTACCCGATTTCAATTAAACACTATTGACATCAATGAGCATATGTAGTTTAAATCAATGCATAGCTTGTGGCGGTAGGAACTTCCCCACGTTAAAAACCTAAATTCCTTGTTTGTTGTGGCGGTAGGAACATCCCCACGTTAAAAACTCAAATTCCTTGTGTTAGCTATCTTTAAAACCCTGACGGCTGTCGGGGTTTTTTTGTTTTTGTGTTGTCACCGATGAAACTTATTAAATTAGACCCGTCATTTTATATCGATAACCCCACAGTTTTAGAAGCGTTAGACTTTAATAAAATTACTGGGACTTGGGACGCTAGTAAAGTAAGGGGGCACGGAATCGTAACAGTGGCTATCAACGGCCTTACCTTTGCAATCCCTGCCCGATCGCACATCAAACATGCTGCTTCTTTTATCTTGGAAGTAAACCGAAACGATAGAGCGGTCAAAGGCATGGGGCTCGATTTTTCAAAAGCCCTACTCATTAAAGACCCTAATCACGTTACATCAGCCCCTTTTGTACTCAAAAGCAAACAGGCTGGTAGAAAGTTAGTTGGCAAGGAAAAACACGTTACCGACAAATTTGAAAAGTACGTCAAAAAGTATGTAGAATCGATCAAAAAGAACGACAACAACGTGCTCGGAAACCCAGAATACCGGTTTACGACCCTAATAAATTATCACGCCGAACTTGGAATTTCTGAACAAGATCATTAATCCCGCTGAAAAGGCTGAGTCAGATTTAGCCTGCTGCCTGAATATACTCTCTCTGACATATGCCTTAGAAGCCTTAGGAGAGTCACACAGTGCGATACGCATGTTTTACGAGCTACATATCACCAAGAATAGAGCGACTCTCAGTGACTCTTATGCTCATTCCAGTGACTGACTAATTACCGCCCACCTATGAATATCAATTTCACATCATTCCCTAGCGTCAATTATTAGTGCTGCGCCTCACGCCCAGCGCAGGTTGAACTTAAGGTGCCTGTTTGGCCTGATGTGATGTGAGGCATAGGAAGGCTTAATATGTCTGAACGTCCAGAAATTATCATCTACACTGATGGCTCATGCTCTCCTAATCCGGGCAGAGGTGGATGGGCAGCTATTCTTTTCAATGAAACACACAAGCGTGAGGTCTGTGGTGGTGAACTCCACACGACCAATAACCGCATGGAACTAATTGCTGTGGTTGAGGCACTAAAACGCATCAAGCAGCCCTCTAAAATAGTCCTTCATTCAGACAGCAAATATGTCATTGAAGGTGTTTCTTCATGGCTCGAAGGCTGGAAAGCCAAGGGCTTCAAGAAAGTGAAGAACCCTGAGCTATGGATGCAGCTAGACGAACTGATTCAACCTCATTCAATTAATTGGGTTTGGGTGAAAGGTCATGAGGGTGTTTCCATGAATGAACGAGCAGACGCATTAGCCAATGAAGGAAGACTGAGGCAGAAGGTAACAAGCACGCTCCTTCTCCTCACTAAAGCAGATTGACGTTCGAATGGTGTCTCATGGCAGAGCCTGACAGTATGTTGGGCTTTACTGACTGCTCATTTATGTGGTGCGCATTTCAAATACCACCCACATATGGAGAAGGGGAGAAAATATAGAGAGGGGGACCATAAAGGAGACTCTTGAAGATGCTACGACAGGAGTGAAGAATGATGTTTCTTCTATTCCTACCAACCCAATAAAACCCATATAAGAAGACCCCTAAAGATGCATCATATAGATGTTCCTAAAGGGGTAGGTCTATCAATGATAGATAAGGTGGATTGATAGAGTGAATGAAGATGTAGGGTGAGATAGTGATGAGTAGCTAAATGTTCAGATGCCTATTCCAGTCTTTAAATGAATAGGTCTGAATGTAATCGTGGAAAGCTCCATTTTATGTCCTTAAAGGTAATCCTTAAAGCTGCTGACTACCTCTCACCCCACTAATCACCATCCACTCTTTCAATGCATCTTGTTGGTCTTGCTAGTTAATTGTGTCTTCCCGCTCTATTGGGCATAGAGCTAACGTCATGGCTTGAGCTGCTGGCTTTAGCTTGCTCTCAGCGTGAAGGTAAACACGATCACCAACCCCTTCAGCAGCATGACCTAATATGCTGTCTTGGATATTCTTAGGTACGCCTACTTCATGTAGCTTGTTCTTGACCCTGTGTCTCAAGCTATGAGTTGTCGCTTTTTCATCCTCAATGACCTTTCGAAGATGCTTCATAATGGTCTTGGATAGGTTGTGCGTTCCCTGAGCTGTTGAGTATGGATTGAACAAATAATCATGCCCATGCTGCTGAGCTTGGTTTAGAGCCTCACCAGCTGCACCTAATGCTTCACCCACTAAAGGGACCAAGCGAACAGAAGAAGCGTTCTTGAGTCTTCTGCGCTCATTAGGTGCGATGTTTAAATGCGGTGGTAAGCCTTCCACATCAAGCTTTACATCGCTCGCCTTCAAAACAGCAATCTCAGCTAACCTACATCCACTGTCTTTGAGCATGCGCCAAACAAAAAGGGCGCTTGGTTGTTTCAATTTGGTGGCAAGATAATCGCTTACTATCTTTGTTTCAGCATCTGTAAGAGAGCGCCTTTCTTTAAGCTCTGCTTCAGAATGTGTAGCCGCGCTCTTTTGTGAATGGCGAGGCATTGATAGCTCTCTGAAGGCGTTGGCCATATCTGTTAGATCGAACTCTTTGATTGCGTAGTTTATCACTGCTTTCAGCGTATTGAACTCACGCTCTACCGTCGCTGGCTTTTTTACCTTCAAGAGATTATCTCTCACCTGCCTTGCTTGCTCACGGGTTATCGTGGTCAGGACAGGATTACTCCCTGTGACAGCCTCAACCTCTCGCACAATGCGCTCTATTCGCTGCTTATCCTTTTCAAGCTTGAAACTCTCACCACTGAGCTTTTCCTTTGTGTAAAGCCTCACAGCATCCGTGAGGGTGATAGGAGCAGGCTCTTTACTCGCAAACATCCTTTGCAGCAGCACAGCTGTGTATTCGTCATCAATGATAGTGTTACCCGTTTCATCGTCAATTGGGTAGTTCCTTGTCAGTGTGTCAGCAATCGCGTCTCTAGGGTCAAAGTCTCCCTCATCCATTGGCATAAACGGACCAACACCCCATTCCTTCAACTGAGTATCTGCCTTGCTTGCCAGTTGGAGCGGTGTCACACGGTCTGAGTAGGTAGCTAGGTTTTCTCTCTGATGCTGTTTTGCTTTTCTCTTGAGCTTAAGGCGAGCATCAGAGAGAAGCCTTTCAGCTTCCTCAAGCGGTGCAGGAAGGGCTATATTGTACGGTGTGAGCCTCTTGAATGAGACAAACAGCAGCTTCCATAAGTTGTGCTTCATTGTCCCACAATCCGTATTCCCATCCACTCGAAATGTTTTGGGTGCGACTTGCGAGATCGGAAATCAGAATAGAAGAAAAGCACCATTTCCCCATGACCCACCCCTTTACCTCAGAGAGTGTGAAATCAGGCGTGAATGGTAAAGAGTGGGGGTCTAGTATCAAGCTGGCTCTGTATCCACCTTCTTCTAGCAGTAGCTTCCCTTGCCCAAACACTGAGAGCCATAGCGCACGCTCACTAGCGTAGCGGTTAAACAATGACGTCTTGGAATGTTTGCAGGAGATAGAGCCAAGGATAGGCTTAATAGGTGCGATAGAAACGTGTGCACAAGAGGTCATTACTATGCTCTTTTATGATCGCTCACACTTCATTTGTGTGGTGCGATATGTGGTCAAATATGTGATTGATTGACCGCAAAGCCTTGTAATGCTTGATAAATTATTGAGTTAATTGAGAGAAGTGGTGCCGCTGATAGGACTCGAACCTACGACCCCATCATTACGAATGACGTGCTCTACCATCTGAGCTACAGCGGCACTTTGTGCGGAAGTTTTCCGCAAAAGAGTGGATGCTTGATACAAAAGCTGAGGCCAAAGTTCAAGACCTCAATTGCGCTGCCCACACCCCTGTTTACCTAGGATGTGGGCGGCATTCTTACAGCTTAAAGCCTAACGGAAAAAGCGGTATCCATCGTCCTTGGAGTCTTTACCTTCTGGCTCAGGACCCGGGTCATCAGGAAGGTGGCTCATCGGGAATTTGACAAGGTTATCTTCCTTGCCCGCTTCCGCGTCCTCTTCCTTCTCTGCTTTCGCCTCTTCCGGCTTCACTTCGGACGTTTGCTCGTCCTTGGCTTCAGCCTCGCTTAGCTTTGCCTCATCCTCAGCAGCAGGCTTATCCGCTGCCTCAGCAGTTGGTTCCTTAGTTTCCTCAGGAGCCTTCTCAGCAGCGCTCTCAGCGACCTCAGCCACGGCTTCAACAGGCGCAACAGGCGCAACAGGCTTTTCAGTGGCAGCTCCTTTCGCTTCCACCTTTGCCTCTTCCTGCTTCACTTCAGGCTGCTCCACAACAGGCTGCTTGACCTCTGTTTCTTCCACCTTTTCGGCAGGCGTCAGATCCAGCACATCTTCAGCAACTTTGGCCTCAGGCTTTTCAGCGACCGGCGCAGCAGGTGCGGCAGGTGCGGCGAGTACAGGCGGCTCGAACAGGCTATCGTCGATAGCTTCGATCTGCTCACCCTTAACCTCTTCACCTTCCGGAACACGCCATTCATAAGCGTCCAAACGGCCAGTCTTAGGCGATACCGGAGCCCAATGGGCGGAGACAACACCGTCTGCGTACCAAACCTTGTCATGCGGAGCGCGAACAGCGCGAGACAGCCACTCACGTACGCGGCCCTCATCACCGTGCTCGGCTTCTTCAAGGTCTGCCATCATCAAGAATGCGCGCTGGCTCGGCTCAGAGCGAAGAACCGACTTCAGCTTGTCACGTGCAAGATCAAACTCTTTGGAGTTCATAGCCGCTTCTGCAAGCGCCAGAGCCCCTTCTGTGGAGTGCGAACGCAAGGAAGCCAGATGCTTAACGCGGTTCAGACGATCAAGCGCGGAGTCACCCGGGCGAACGTGGCTGTATGCCTCTGGAATATCCGGATGCTGACTAAGTTTCCAAGTCGCTTCGAGCATCTTGGAGGCCTTACGATAGTCACCACGACGAGAGAACAGGCGCGCTGCAACAAGAGCTGCAGGCACGAGGTCTGGAGCCAGACCATGCGCTTCCTTCGCCATTGGGCGAGCCTGATCAGGGCTCTGGTTTTCAAGCTCAAGAGCACGGGCAGTCAACAGAACGGCTTTGTGACGGCGGTAGGTCTTCTTGTCGATCATCTTGGCGCTGTAGTTGCGCTCCAAAGATTTGATCGCAGCGTCCCAATCACCAGACACCGCTTGATAACCCAATACCGCACGGCCAGCCCATTTGAGACCCGGCACCATTTCGGAAGCCTGCTCTGCAAAATGACGGGCAGCTTCTGGTTCCTGCTCACGCTCTGCTTCAATAAACAGACCATGCAAACCAACAGCGCGAGAGCGGTTGTCTTCCAACATCGCCTCAAAGCGCTTGCGGCTTTCTTCAGAGTTGCCGCTCATCTGCGCACTTTGAGCCAGCAAAAGCTTGGCTGCAGGTTCATTGCCTTTCAGCAGCTTGTCGGCTTCCATGCCAAACTTGCGAGCGCGATTGGAGTCGCCAGCGCCCAGAGCAAGAAGGCCGCGAGACAGAGCGTCAAAGCCGCGATCTTTACGGCGTCGCTTGAAGTAGCGCGAAGTCATGCCCGGCGAATGCACGATAAAGCGGAAGATACCCCAAACGACAATGCAGACGACCACCACCGCAAGCAACGCGATGAGAGAGATCATCAGGCTTGCCTGAATGCGGTAGCCCTCCCAGTCAAGGGTCACAATACCCGGACGCTCAGCAACCCATGCACCGCCCAAGGCGAGCACGAAGATGATGGCGAGGTAAAATAGTACGCGGATCATTGCGGCGACCCTTTCCCGTTTTCAGATGCGCCAGCAGCCGGTGCCAGCGATTTAAGAACTTCCTGAGTAATCTGCTGGCTCATCTGGTCCGCGCTCAAGCGTGCAGCAACTTTTCCGGCCCAGTCTTTACCAGCTTCCTTCATTGCTTCAGGCATCTGTGCGTATGCCTGCATAGCGCCGTCCAGATTACCGGCATACACGCGCGCTTCCATGCGACCAAGTGCGCCTGCGGTATCTGTGCTGTCGCTATCACCCGGTGTGCGAATGGAAATTAGAGACTTTGCACTTGCGAGAAGGCGCTCAACAACATCGCTGTCCCGTGTTCCCTCTTGCAGAGCACTCATCTTGCGAGCCACGTCACCAAACTGCGCGATCAGCTGGGTTTTCGTTGGAATACCGGTGGAAGCAAAGGCTTGCAGCTGCTGCAGTTCGCTGCTGTTTGCCGGCATGACGGCTTCAACAGCACTCAGCTCTGTCTGGTATGGCTGGCCGCTATCAATAGCAGAACGCAGGGACGAAACGGCAATCGCGCGGGCAGCACGTTCTTGTGCACTAGCATCACCCATCGCAGCTTCCAGTTTGGCGAGCTTCTGCTGGGTTTCAGCATTTACTTTACCAAACTCTGCCACCAGCTTTGCAAGCTCGGTGTTGGACTGGTTCTGGGTTGCTTCCTGCGCTGCCAGTTTCTGGGATGCAGCATCAATCTTAGCCTGCAACCCGCCTAGGCTGGTGCGGAGGCTGGAAACGTCCTCTGGCAAGGTGGTGTATTCGTCAAACTTTGCCTGCAAACCAGAAAGGCTCTGCTGAACGGATTTGAGAGCGTCTTCACTCGCGCCCTGACCACGGGATGCCAGTTCACCAACCTTTGCCTGCAGGCCTTCAAGGCTCTGCTGCAAGCTGGTTAGTGCAGGAGCTTCACCTGCGCCGCCGGATGCAACAGCTTCACGCAGAGCAGCAAGGCTGGAAGACAAGCTATCAATCTGTTCCTGCGCCGCTTGGCTTACGTTTTCGCCCGCAGCGCTCAGCTGTTTCTTGGCTTCTGCCTCAAACTCGGCAACGCGCTGGGTCAGATCGTTGATCTTGGACTGGTCGAACTGGAAATCGCCAACAGAGCTGGAAAGGTCGCCAAACTTCTGCTCAATCGCAGCAAAGCGATCTTCAGAGGAAGAAAGGAACTTATCAAAGGCGGATTGCTCTTCTTGTGCCTTAGGCGCTTCCAAAGAAAGAACACCGTACTTGAGCATGCCGTATGCACCGCCAAGTGCGATAGCGCCGCCCAGAAGACCGGCGACGAGCAAACCACCAACGCCAACACCACCTTTTACAGGCTGGCTTGGAGCAGATCCGTTGGAACCGGACGGCTTGTCGTTGGATGGGGAGGCTGTCGTAGCCTTGGCAGCGGCTTCACCAGCGCCTTTTACAGCTTCCGGTTTTTTGCTGTCAGTTACAGCAGCTTTAGGCGCGTCTGGCTTGGCCGCATCAGCCTTTGCAGCTTCACCCTTAGCCGCATCACCCGTTGCTGCTTCGGTTGCAGGCTTCTTCTCGTCAGCTTTCGCCGCTTCAGCAGGCTTTGCTGCAGCAGCTGCCGCGCTCGCCTTTACATCAGCCGGCTTTGCCGTCTCTGGTTTGCTGTCTTTGCCAGCAGCCTCAGGAGCAGAAGCTTTCTTGTCATCTTTCGCACCAGCTGGCTGAGCGGAAGCAGCAGCGCCGGATTGCGCCTTATCTGCAGGCTTTACCTCTGGCTTCGCCGCAGGGTTTGCTTTTTCAGCTTCTGCAGGCTTCTTCGCAGCGTCCGCAGGCTTGGCACCAGCGTTTGGCACGGTACCGGATTTTGCTTGATTAGCAGATGGCGAAGCGGCTTCTTTCTTCGTCACGTCTTTTGCTGTCAGGTCAAGCACCACCTCGTTCTTCTGAGTGGTGCGACCAGTTTGTCTGGCCTTTCCGCCAGTCGTAGCATCCGACCCTCCGGTTGATCCAGGATTTTTCCTGTCAGTTGCCATTGCAGTTTCCTCGCCATATTAAAAATGTTGACTGCTTTCCCCCGCCGGATGGGTCGGCGCCGAGGAAATTGGACCCCAATCCCGCCGGGTGTCCATAGAAGCTATAAAACACGCTTCCTTAAGGTTAGATCAAAAAGCGAATCTTCATTGGGCTCCTCAGAAACTTCCACGTGCCCGAATGCGTTCAGAAGAGATCGAGATCTTTCCGAAACGGTGAACGCTTTCATAGAGTTAAGACACTCTGTGTCATTTTCAAGGTGAATCAAGCGCATAAAGGTTTCCGCTGTGCGAAAAGAGTAAAACAGCACAGCATCGACCTTTCCTAGCCGCAAATCTTCGTAGATCTGCGCAGAAAACCGTTCTTTTTGCATCATGCTATAAACTTCGACCATTTCGCAAGTAACGCCAGCACGGGCCAACTCACCCTGCAAATCGCCAGAACGCTCTCTGGCCGCTAGGTAAACTATGGTCTTTGAGGGCTTATCTTCAAGGATGCGCTCGGTTAGCTGAGCAAGGGTCCCTTGCGCCGTTATAACTGTGGTAAAGCCCAATTTGCGCGCGATTTCACCGCATCGCTGCCCGACGCAGTAAACGGGAAGGCCTAATAACGAGGGAAAATCCTTATGTAAGGCCATAATTTTAAGGGCGCGACCACTGGTAACAGCAAGCGCCCCTGCCCCATCAAGCGGAAGCGCTCCCACCGGAAGCGCCTCCGTTTTCAATAATGGTTCCACCAAAACTGTGTGACCCAAAGCACGAAGCCTATCAGCAGTTCTTGATGCTTCAGGCTCAGGACGGGTCACAAGCAGCTTCACTGGCTAGATCTCCAGAAAGTTTTCACCAGCACGGGCGCGAAGCTCTTTACCCGCCTCGCGGCCAATTTCTTCGGCATTGGAGAGAGGGCCGCTACGCTGCACAGAATGGGTCACGCTGCCATCGGGCTTGATGACCTCGCCTTTGAAGGAGATGGTATCGCCATCCACAAGAGCCAGACCGCCAATTGGTGTACGGCAAGAACCATCCATCTCGGCAAGGAATGCCCGCTCCAGCATCAACCGGCTTTGTGTCTCGCTGTCGTGGATCGCGCTGAGAAGTTCGATAGTCTCGCTATCATCCTCACGGGTCTCGATACAGATCGCACCCTGCCCAACTGCAGGCAGGAACGTGTCCGTATCCAGAAGGGAGGCAATTTCCTTTTCCATGCCCAACCGGCGCAGGCCCGCATAAGCAAGGAACGTTGCGTCCACAACGCCCTCATCCAGTTTCCGCATGCGCGTTTGCAAATTACCGCGATAAATTACCACATCCAGATCAGGACGCAGACGTTTGATCTGGGCCTGTCTGCGCAAAGATGAGGACCCGACAATGGCTCCGTGTGGCAGGTCTTCAATGCGCTTAACCTTGCGGGAAATAAAGGCATCTCGCACATCCTCACGCGGCAAAAACGCCGTAAGGGCAAGACCGGCAGGCAGCTCGGTCGGCATATCCTTTGAGGAGTGGACAGCGAGATGAATAGAATTATTCAAAAGCGCTTCTTCAATTTCTTTGGTAAAAAGGCCCTTACCACCAGCTTCGGACAGTGGTCGGTCCTGTATCTGATCACCCGTAGTCTTGATCACAACAATCTCGAAGGATGATTCGGGCAGGCCGTGCGCGTCCATTAGCCGTTGGCGGGTTTCGTGAGCTTGCGCCAGTGCCAAAGCGCTGCCGCGCGTTCCGATACGAATAAGTTTTGTTTGCAAGGATCACTATCCCAATGTTAGTGGGCTCATGGTAAGTGAGCGATAAATGTATAAGCCCGTAAAATCAATTCTACATATTAAGAAGTGGGCAAAGGAGAACTAGGTGCTGATCGTCCTCGGCATTGAGACAAGTTGCGATGAAACAGCTGCTGCGGTCGTTGAAATGGATCAAAGCGGTAACGGTCGGATTCTGTCCAACGTTATTCACTCGCAAATTGACGAGCATGCTGTCTTTGGAGGCGTCGTTCCTGAAATCGCAGCTCGTTCACACATTCAAATTCTTGATAGCCTCGTAGCACAGGCGATGAACGAAGCAGACGTAAGCTGGGATCAGCTTTCTGCGATTGCAGCAACGGCGGGTCCCGGTCTTATTGGCGGCGTCATCGTCGGCCTTATGACAGCGAAATCTTTGGCAATGGCAGCCAACAAGCCGCTTATTGCCGTAAACCATCTTGAAGGCCATGCCCTAACCGCTCGCCTGACAGATGATGTGCCTTTTCCATACCTGCTGCTGCTGGTTTCCGGCGGTCACACGCAGTTCTTGCTGGTTAAGGGCCTTGGCGAATACGAGCGCCTTGGCACAACCATCGACGATGCTGTTGGGGAGGCCTTCGATAAAACCGCAAAGCTCCTGCACCTTGGTTATCCAGGTGGGCCTGCAGTTGAAAAAGCTGCAAAGCTTGGCAATCCGGATCGCTTCCCGCTTCCACGTCCTTTGCTGAACCGTGAAGGGCTGGACATGTCTTTCGCAGGCTTAAAAACGGCGGTGCGCACCACGGCCCTTAAGGAAGAGCCGGTCAGCGAAGAAGTCGTGAACGACCTTTGCGCTGCTTTCCAAGTGGCTGTCGCTGATGTTATCGGCAACCGCACAGCCCGCGCCTTTGCCATGTTCAAAGACCGGTTCCCGGATGCAGCACCTACAATGGTCATTGCTGGCGGCGTTGCAGCCAACCAGACCATTCGCAATCGCTTGAACGATGTAGCTACCGAACACGGTGCACGCCTCGTTGCCCCGCCGCACAAGCTGTGCACGGACAACGCAGCCATGATTGCATGGGCAGGGCTTGAACGCCTGAAGCTGCTTGCGCAGCAAAATCCGGAAATTATGAGTGGCAACAACATCGGCGATGACATGGATATGTCTCCGCGCCCACGATGGCCGCTGGATCAGCTTTCCGACAGTGTTCTGGGATCAGGAAAAAAAGGCGCCAAGGTTTAGGCGCCTCTTCCATCCATCTCAAAGCTTTTAGAGCGGCGCGTTCCACGCAGCCGCTTCTATTTTATGTCCGTCCAGATCGCGGACAAAGCAGCCATAATACGGCTCTCCGTAATGCGGGCGCGGCCCCGGCTCGCCTTCCGGCACAGCCCCCATCTCCAGTGCGACTTCCCAAAACGCATGCACAGCATCGTTGCTCGGCGCGATAAAGCCGAAGTGCGTGCCGTTGCCAACGCCTGCTGGCTGGCCATCAATGGGAGTTTGCACCCAAAACTCAGGAAACTGCTTACCAAACGCTACAGCGCCGGGATGCTCCATCACCACTTTTGCGCCGATGGTTGCCAGCACGCGCTTATAAAATTCAACAGCCTTTTCAAAGTTATCGGTCCCAACTGACACATGCGACATGATGCTTGGAATTTCTGTAGACACGCTTAGTCTCCCCTAACTTGCCAAAGCCCTACCAGTTTGAGCGTGAAGGCTACGCCGACGCTCAACAGACTGCAATGGCAAGAAGCCGAGACTTGCTCGTACACAGCACCTAAGGTGAAACGCACCCTAGGGAAAGTGGTGGGAAGGAACACCCGCTCATAGCGCTTGGAGCTGGAATCACGCTATGCATGCTAACTCGTTCTTTTCGAAAGAGTTGTTTTTATGCGATTGCGTCACAAAGCATATGTCTACATGACCTGTGGTAGTCATCTGCTTGTTTTCAGTGAGCCCGACTTTCCCGAGGTTGGCCTGCAAGTGCCCGGTGGCACGCTTGATCCCGGTGAAAGCTATCTCCACGGCGCTCGCCGTGAGTTTGAAGAAGAGACCGGCCTTGAACTGGCTTCTGCCCTTCACCACCTTGCTGATGAAGATTTTATTTTCGAAGAGCCCCATGGACCGGACCTGCATCGTCGGCGATTCTTTCATACGAAAGTTAACCTGAAACCCAAAACAGCATGGGACCACTTTGAAATGTCCCCTAATAATGGGGCCGCACCGATCCTGTTTCGCTTTTTCTGGCTGGACCTTAACAGCGATATGGCGAACAAAGAGGAACTGTTCTACGCTGGATTTTACAATCAGCTGCACCAGTTAAGGCGTTTGATTTAAAAACGAAAAGAAGGATTTGCCGCAAATGGCTCGTGAACTGCAATCAATCGGCGTAATTGGCGGCGGTGCATTTGGAACGGCTCTCGCGCTGGCAGCAGCCCGCGCTGGTAGAGACGTAACCATTTGGGCACGCGATGAAGCCACGGTTGAGGCAATCAACACCAGCCACAGCAATCCAAAGTACCTACCCGATCTCGTCTGGCAGGAAAAAATCACGGCAACCATGCAGCTCAGCGAAGCGGTTCGCGGGCAAGATGCGCTGCTGCTGGTAACCCCTGCCCAAACAACCCGCGAGATGATCGCCAAGATCAAACCTGATCTTGAAGCAGGCACTCCAGTTCTTCTTTGTGCCAAGGGCATTGAAGCGGCAACAGGTGAGCTGCTCTCACAAGTGGTGCAGGACGAGATTGAAGGCGCTGTTGTTGGCGCTCTGTCAGGGCCAAGTTTTGCAAGCGACATTGCAAAGGGCCTTCCTACAGCCATCACCATTGCCTGCGAACAGGTAGAGGTTGCCGATGCGCTTGCAAAAGCCCTTGCATCAGCAAGCTTCCGCCCATACGCAACCGACGACCTCACCGGCGTTCAAATTGGCGGCGCTCTCAAAAACGTTCTGGCAATCGCGTGCGGAGCGGCTGTTGGCTACGGCCTTGGCGCCAGCGCGCAAGCAGCTTTGACAACGCGCGGCTTTGCGGAGCTTTCCCGTCTTGGCTCTGCCATGGGCGCAAAGCGGGATACACTCATGGGCCTTTCCGGCCTTGGCGACTTGGTTCTCACCTGTTCGTCTGCCCAATCCCGTAACTTCGCCTTTGGCTTGGAGCTCGGCAGAGGCAGAAAACCAAAAGACCTTATTGCGCCCGGACAAAAACTCGCTGAGGGCGCATTTTCAGCAAATATTGCAGTAGAATTGGCGCACACCCATGGTGTGGAGATGCCAATTGCGACAGCTGTGGCTGCCGTGATCTCTGAGGATCTGGAGATACAACGCGCACTCAGCGACCTAATGACACGGCCACTTAAGCGCGAAGCGCAGTAACCTAACTAAATAGATTCACTTAGAATCCACAGAAACTGGAAACTGGAGGAAGCAACCATGCTTTATGCTCTCATCTGCACCGATAAAGCCCACAGCGTAGAACTGCGCCAGAGCACCCGCCCCGCTCACGTTGACTTTCTTAAGGGTCTGGGCGACCGCCTGAAAGCTGCTGGCCCGTTTATGGCTGACGACATGACCACGCCAACCGGCTCTCTCGTCATCATCGAAGCTGCAAACCGTGATGAAGCCCTCGCAATTGCCTCCGAAGACCCGTACGCTCAGGCCGGTCTGTTTGAATCAGTCGAGATTCGCCCATACAACTGGGTATTCAAAAATCCGGAGAACTAAGGTTGAAATACTGGCTCTTTAAGTCCGAACCAGACAAATGGTCCTGGGAGCAGCAAAAAGCCAAAGGCGATATTGGCGAAGAATGGGATGGCATCCGTAACTATCAGGCTCGCAACAACATGCGGCAGATGGAAATTGGTGACCTTGGCTTCTTCTACCACTCCAACATTGGTAAGGAAGTGGTCGGCATTGTCGAAGTTTGTGCGCTCATCCACCCGGATTCCAAAGCAAACGATCCGCGCTGGGAGTGCGTGGACGTGAAGGCTGTTTGCGACATGCCCGTGCCGGTAACTTTGGCGCAGGTGAAATCCGACGAACGCCTTGAAGATATGTCTTTGGTTACCAGCATGCGCCTTTCCGTTCAGCCGGTAAAACCGGAGGAGTGGGAGATTATGTGCGAACTGGGTGGCTTGGACCCCAAGAGCCTGAAACGCTAATTATTTTAAAGCCCGGTCAATCTGATCGGGCTTTATCTTTTCCGCTCCGCCACAACCTAGTTGATGCTGCTGATCGTCAGATTGTTGCCATCTGCGGCCAGCTTGAAGTTCTGGTTCTGACCATTCATCGCCCACTGCCCTTGAGCATCCTTATCGCCTCCCTCCTTGGCAGGCGTATAGGTGAACTCGGCCACGTTACCGTTTACGCTGGCAACCAGTGACGTGATATCGGAAACATTGAACGAGCAAATTTCCGAGGACCGCCCGTAAGGGATCTCCGGTGCGTTGATCAGCACTTTCCCAACCAGCAAAGTCCATGTCTGTTGACCACCGGAACTTGAGGTATTTGCAAGCGTTACATTGTAGATTGTCATTGCGTCCATCTTTCCCGTCAAACTACAACAAGGACGCTACAACGCCTCAATGCGTGAATTTTCCGCAACGGAAACATTCCAATGGGACACAACATCATTCTTATAATGCTGCCCTAAGCATTGCTCTGCTGGTTGCGTAGCGCGGAAAAACGGGCAATTCTGCACATTGCTCTTATTCCAATAAAGATCAATCTATTTCCGGAGACCCCAATGCCCGTCATCAATAGGCTTGCCGAATTCCACGATGAAATCACAGCATGGCGCCGTGACTTCCACGAAAACCCAGAGATCCTCTACGAGACGCACCGCACAGCGGCCCGCGTTGCAGAGCTTCTGGGCGAATTCGGCATTGATGATGTAACCACTGGCATTGGCCAGACCGGCGTTGTTGGCGTCATCAAAGGCAAGAACGGCGGCGAAGGCAAAACCATTGCACTACGCGCTGACATGGACGCTCTGCCTTTGACCGAAATCACCGGTAAAGAGTGGGCTTCTAAAACAGACGGCGCTATGCACGCCTGTGGTCACGACGGTCACACAGCCATGCTGCTAGGCACCGCAAAGTACCTTGCAGAAACCCGCAACTTTGATGGTACTGTCGTTCTCATCTTCCAGCCAGCTGAAGAAGGCGGCGCGGGCGCGAAAGCGATGATGGACGACGGCCTGATGGACCGCTGGAACATCGAAGAGGTTTACGGCCTGCACAACATGCCGGGCATGCCGGTTGGCGAATTTGCGATCCGTTCCGGCCCTCTCATGGCAGCGACCGACGAATTCGAGATCACCATCAACGGCCTTGGCGGCCACGCAGCACAGCCTCACCAGACAGTTGACCCGATTGTCGTTGGTTCCCAGATCGTGACCGGCTTCCAGTCCATCGTCAGCCGTAACCGTAAGCCGCTGGATTCTGCTGTTATCTCCGTAACCGTGTTTGAGGCCGGCTCTGCCTTCAACATTATTCCGGAAACCGCGACCCTGCGCGGCACTGTGCGTACACTCAGCACCGAAACCCGTGAGCTGTGCGAAGTGCGCATCAAGAAGATGGTTGAAAGCATCTGCGAAGCACACGGCGCAACCGCTGATATCAACTACATGAAGAACTATCCGGTTTGCTCCAACCATGCAGCCCCTACAGCGTTTGCTGCAAAGATCGCTGCTGAAGTTGCAGGCGGCGAAGACAAGGTGAACACCGAGATCGAACCATCCATGGGCGGCGAAGATTTCGCTTACTATCTAGAAGATCGTCCGGGTGCGTTCATCTTCGCAGGCAACGGCGACACTGCAAAGCTGCACAATCCGGCATACGACTTCAACGACGAGCTCATCCCTTACGGATGCTCCTACTTCATCAAGCTCGTTGAAACGGCAATGCCTGCCTCTGCATAATCCTTTAGCCTCCTCGCTTTCGAGCGGGGAGGCCATCACTTTTGAAAGAAACTATGCCTGTCCAGAAGTCCGATATCCTCGCTGCCTTTGAGCGCATTCGCCCGTTTATTCGCAAAACGCCAGTGCTTGAACTGCCTAAAGGAGCCTTCGGGCTGAGTAACCCGCTAAGCATTAAGCTGGAACACACGCAAGCTTCTGGATCATTCAAAGCACGCGGAGCTTTCAATTCCGCACTTTCTCAAGATGCTATTCCCGAAGCAGGTATTACCGCAGCTTCAGGCGGCAACCACGGTGCCGCTGTTGCCTGCGCTGCTGCTGAACTCGGCATCAAAGCACAGATTTTCGTGCCTGAAATTTCCAACCCGACCAAAATCGCGAAGATTAAGAGCTACGGCGCGGATGTCCATGTCTCGGGGGCGAACTACGCAGATGCAGCCCTTCTATGCCAGAAACACATCGAAACAACGGGCGCGCTTAACATCCACCCCTTCGACACAGCGCAGACAATTGCAGGCCAAGGAACGGTTGCCGCTGAATGGCTGGAGCAGACAGAAGGGTTTGACACGGTTCTCATTGCCGTTGGCGGCGGCGGGCTTCTGTCCGGTATCGCCACCTACCTTGAAGGCGGACCGAAAGTTATCGCAGTAGAACCAATAGGTTCATGCTCCTTCCATGCAGCAATGGAAGCTGGAGAGCCTGTGCAGGTTGAGCTGAATAGCGTTGCCGCAAATAGCCTTGGCGCGTCCAAATGCGGCGCCCTCACCTATGAAACTGCCAAGAACCTTATTGCTCAATCGCTTCTTGTAGAAGACGCCGCTATATTGAAGGCGCAAGCAATGCTCTGGCAGGCACTTCAACTGGCTGTCGAGCCAGCAGCAGCTACGGGGCTTGCTGCCCTTATCAGCGGCGTTTACCAGCCAGAAAAAGGTGAGCGCGTTGGTATTTTGCTCTGCGGCGGCAATGTAGAGCTACAACAGGTAGAAGAAGCCTGCCGGACCCTTTAAGCGGATCCGGCATAGCCACATTAACTAAATCAGAATTAGTCCTGCACACCGTTAAGCGCAGCTTCAAAGAAGTCACCTTCCAGCTGACACATACGCTGGAAGTGACCAAGCACTTCGCGCTGGCGGCGCTCTGGAAGTTGCGGACCAAGCTCGTTCATCTCATCCTTGAGCGCAGCAACAAAGCCTTCGAAGTAGTCACCGACGTGCAGATCAAGCCACTCTGACAGATAGAATGCGTCAGGCCGCGGCTTTACTGCTTCACGGCTGCACCAGTCGAGGTAAAGCCACTCGGCGCACAAAAGGCAAACGAGGCCGTCCTCATACTTCTGCTTGCCAGAGGTTGCCAGCAAGGTTGCTGCAACAGCGCGTGTTACCTTGTTGGCATCAGCACTTTCGTAGGTCTCGGCAGGTACGCCAAGCGCCTCGAATGAGCGAAGGAAGTAATCGTTCTCGGTAGAAGTCAGCTTTGCGAGGAAGTCAGCCAACACAGCCTTGGACTTCATAGCTGGCGCTTTGGCAACAAGGAAGCCGAGCGCAGAAGCCAGATCAACGATGAAACTATAATCTTCAATCAAATAACGACGGTAGGCCGCGTCGCTTACCGTGCCATCACCCACCGCCTCGGTAAACGGATGGAACCGCGCTCTGTCCCATTCCACCTGAGAACGGGCAATCAACCAATCACAAAAGGTGGCACCCTTGTTCTGGCTTACATACAGAGCGTAGGTTATTTCCTGCAGCATCTACTTAAAGTCTCCCAATCCCTAAGTCTTCCTGAGCTACGTAGAATGGTAGCAAATTGACGTTACTTCCAGTTCGCAGAATCGACTAGTAACGCAGCGACGCCCAAGGTGACGTTACGTCCAAACTGCTTCAAAGAAATCGTATTCAAGTTCGCAAATGCGCTTAAAACGGGCGGCCAGCTCCATTTGTTGCTGCGCCGGCAAAGTAGGTCCAATGCGATTTACCTCATTGCGCAAAAAGCTCACAAACTGTGTGAACAACCCGTCTTCGACGTGCATATCGATCCAGCGCGCCAGATATGGCTGCTCGGGACGCTGTCTATTAGCTTCCCTAAGGCACCAATCAAGGTAAATACCATTAGCAGCAACAAGGCAGACGATGCCGTCCTCGTAGCTTCCCTTTTCGGCGGCTGAAACCATAGTCGCAACAAGAGCCTTGTTTACTGGCCCCGCCTCAGCGCTCTGCACCTCATCTCGAGAGACACCCAACGCGTCAAACGTCTCAAAGAAGTAATCTCGTCCGGTGGAGGTCAGGGCATACAGATAATGGGCGAGCGCCCCTTTGGCTTCCATATTGGGAGCTTTGGCAACCAGATACCCAAGCATAGTCGCCAGATCGCGGATAAAACTGTAATCCTCGATCAAAAAGCGTTTGTAGGTATCAACGGGCATCATTCCGCTTCCCACTGCATCGGTAAAGGGATGGAGTGTTGCACGGTCCCACTCTTCTTGCGATTGGCTCACCAGCCAGTCACAAAAGGTGGCGCGTGGATTGGCGTTATAAAACTCCAAGAACTGCGGAAACTCAGCCATACATTCCCTCCATCCAGCAATTTACGTGTCCTGCTCGGGTATCAAACCCGCGGCGGGCACAGCGCAAAACACAAAGCGACGTTACAGCCTATGGCGGCAGCAACGAATACTAAAGTTTTAGAGAGGGAATGGGCAAGTAACGAACCGTTACAAGCAAGGTAGGACGGCGCAAAGTGCCTGCTGGCAGCGCCAAAGAAAACGGCGGGAGAAGCCCCCGCCGTTTTGAAAATCAATTATGCTGCGTCTTTTTTCGGCTGGATCAGGCCGCGGTTCACCAGAACCTCGGCGATCTGAACAGCGTTAAGCGCTGCACCTTTGCGCAGGTTATCAGCAACAACCCACATGTTCAGGCCGTTTTCTACGGTCGCATCTTCACGAATACGGGAGATGTAAGTCGCATCTTCACCGGCAGACTCGTAAGGCGTTACATAACCGCCGTCTTCACGCTTATCGACAACCAGACAGCCTGGTGCTTCACGCAGGATGTTCTGTGCTTCTTCAGCGGAGATCGGGTTTTCGAACTCGATGTTGACGCTTTCAGCATGACCAACAAACACAGGCACGCGAACAGCGGTGCAGGTTACCTTGATCTTAGGGTCGAGCATCTTCTTGGTTTCAGCAAGAACCTTCCACTCTTCCTTGGTGTAACCGTCTTCCATGAACACGTCGATGTGCGGAATAACGTTGAAAGCAATGCGCTTGGTGAACTTCTGAGGCTCAATCGGATCGCTTACGAAAACAGCGCGGGTCTGATTGAACAGTTCTTCCATCGCGTCTTTACCACCACCGGAAACGGACTGGTAGGTAGACACAACAACGCGCTTGATGCCAGCAGCTTCATGCAGAGGAGCCAGAGCAACGACGAGCTGCGCAGTAGAGCAGTTCGGGTTTGCAATGATCATCTTCTTTTTGAAGTCTACGATATCGTCAGCATTTACTTCAGGAACGATGAGCGGCACTTCTGAGTCATAGCGCCATGCAGAGGAGTTATCGATGACAACGCAGCCCTGCTTACCGATTTTTGGAGACCATTCCTGAGAGATGGAACCACCAGCAGACATCAAGCAAATGTCTGTGTCGGAGAAATCGTAGTTCTCCATTGCCTGTACTTTCAGCGTCTTATCGCCAAAAGAAATCTCTTTACCCTGAGAGCGGCGGGAAGCCAAAGCAACAACTTCATCAGCAGGGAAACCACGCTCAGCCAGAATGTCCAGCATTTCGCGACCCACGTTTCCGGTAGCACCAGCCACGGCAATTTTGTAGCCCATCAAATTCTTCCTTCTCTTCTCCCCCATCACCCGCCGGTGCCCCATGCGCCGGTGAGCCCTTTTAGCGCCTCCCATCCCGGGAGGAGCGCGGGAAAGAGAAGCACCGTCAGACTGTGGTCTTGGTAGTCGTAGTGATGGTGGATTTTGTTGTGAGCATTCGTGCAGCCGACAGGGTAAGCGCACCAATGGTTGCACCTTTCATTTTCCCCGCGATGTCGGTCAGATGGGTCATAAGACTGAATCTCTAGCTCTGCAGTAAACGCGAGACACTACTTGCCTTCTCGTCATCACAATGTCAACAGTTCTGACGCTACTTACTAGCGCGCACCTGTAGCCTGCTTTGCCGCCCTAATGAAAAAAACTCCCGTTAACTGGCAAGAGACTTGAAAAAACAACGCGCATCAACAACCCGTGCTGCTCACTTAAACCGGTTGGTGAGTAATTCTCAACACTTCAAAAAAGCATCACCAGCAAAAGCCTTAGGGGCATTTTCATTGCAACACGGGAAAACCATGGAAAGCGCCAACACGCCCTCTTGATCGCCGCGCTTTGAAGCGCAAGGGTATTGGCAATCATTTCTTAGGGAGCTTCACAAAAAGCCGTGCCTGACATTCTGGCTTACGCCCTTCAGCTTGCCCACCAACTGGAACTTTCCCAGTTGGCCGCTTTCTTCAAGTCCGAACGCTGGTTCTATCCTGCGGCGAACACCGTGCACATCATCGGCCTTGCCATGTTGTTCGGCGCTGTGGCTCCGCTTGATCTGCGTATGATGGGCTTCTGGCGGGCTGTACCATTGGCAGATCTTGCCCGCGTCCTCACTCGTGTCGCGTTCTTTGGTGCTGTACTGGCAATCCTGTCCGGCGTTTTGCTGCTCTCGGTCAATGCCCGCGTTTATGTACAGTCTCCGATTTTCTGGGCCAAAGCAGGCTTCTTCCTCTTTGCCCTTCTTAACGCCATTTTGCTGCGGTTCGTTCCTGCGTGGCGATATCTCGACCGTGTAGACAGCCGCGGCACCATCGCCCGTTTCCGTTGGGCTGGCTTCTTCTCACTTGTCGCTTGGCTGGGCGTAATCAGCTGCGGTCGCATCTACGGCTACTTTTAGGATATACTCACGAAATCACGCTAGGCTCTTGCAATAAGAACAAGACGGAGCACGCCATGATCATTCGTGAAGAAGGCCCCGATGACGTAAAGAAGCTGCGCGAAATGGTCTACGAGGCATTCAAGGACCATCCTCGCCACGAGCCCAACGCCGAGCCCACAGAGCACGAAATTGTCGATACCCTTCGCGATGATGGGGCGCTTGCCTTGTCTCTTGTCGCCGTGGATGAAGGTACACTGGTTGGCCACGTTGCTTTCTCGCCCATCACAATTGATGGCAAAGACCATGACTGGTTCGGGCTAGGCCCTGTTGCCGTTATTCAAACCAGTCGGGAAAAAGGCATTGGTGCGGCCCTCGTGCAAGAAGGGCTTGAGATTTTGCGCTCTCGCGGCGCAGGCGGGTGTGTGGTCTTGGGCGACCCATCATTCTACTGCCGTTATGGCTTTGAGCCCGACCCGCGCATCATTTTGGAAGGATTCCCGCCCGAGTACTTTATGGCTCTGACCTTTAAAAAGCCAACCCCGAACGGGACAATCGGTTATCACGACGCGTTCAAACAATAGCGCCTGAAAAGGATGCGGGCTTATTGAGCCCGCACATAAACCGCTTCGTTAGAAAACGAACCTACGTCCAGCAAATGAACGGTCTGATAGATGGTCAGCGTACCTGCTTCATCATCCAGCTCGCGGCGCGCTGTCATAATGACAATACCGTTCTTCTTTGCTTCAGATGTTAGTGTAGAGCTGCTCTCAAATGCCAAAGACAGAGTATCGGCAAACGAATTCTGCGGCATTTGACGGTCTTCGCCATCAGGGATACCGGAGAAGTTCGCCTCAATGGTCTGGCCATCAGCTTCCACGGTTTTGATAAAGAAGCCGATCTCGCCGTCTTTCTCGGCAACCTTCATACTTCCGCCAAGCGGCGCAGCACCCTGATCGTAACGGGACTGGTCCGGATCAAGAATCCACATACCCAGAAATGGTTTTACGCGCTCATCCATCGCCATTGGCTCCAAATTATCTCTTCGTATCTTCCGCTATATGGCCGAGCGATTGTTCAAACGCAACCGACTGCAAGCACCAAAAAGCAAAAAAGCGGCACCGTCTCCGGCACCGCCTTTTCAAAATTCAGCAATCGGTTGGCTTATGCAGCCAGAGCCTTCAGCTCGGCAAGGATCGCATCGCCCATTTCAACGGTAGAAATGGTTGCTTCGCCAGCCTTTGCGATATCTTTGGTGCGCAGGCCCTTGTCCAGAGTGTTGGAGATCGCTTTTTCAAGCATGTCTGCTTCAGCAATCATCTGGAAGGAGTAGCGCAGAGCCATTGCGAAGGATGCAATCATCGCAATCGGGTTTGCAGCGCCGGTACCAGCGATATCAGGTGCAGAGCCGTGTACTGGCTCGTACATTGCCTTGCGCTTGCCGGTTGCTTCATCGGTAGCACCCAAAGAAGCAGATGGCAGCATGCCCAAAGAACCGGTCAGCATTGCAGCAACGTCGGACAGCATGTCACCAAACAGGTTGTCGGTCACGATAGTGTCGAACTGTTTAGGCCAGCGAACCAGCTGCATACCGCCAGCGTCTGCCAGCATGTGCTCAAGCTCAACATCCTGATAGCCGTTTGCGTGTGTCTGGGTAACAACTTCGTTCCAGAGCACGCCGGACTTCATCACGTTGCGCTTTTCCATGGACGTAACTTTGTTGCCACGGGTGCGGGCAAGGTCAAACGCTACAGCCGCGATGCGCTGGATTTCGTAGCTCTCGTAAACCTGTGTATCAACAGCGCGCTTCTGGCCGTTTTCCAGCTCGGTGATGGTCTTCGGCTCGCCGAAATACACACCGCCGGTCAGTTCGCGAACGATGAGGATATCGAGACCTTCGATCACGTCCTGCTTGAGGGAAGACGCATCAGCCAGCGCTGGGTAGCAGATTGCAGGGCGCAGGTTTGCAAACAGGCCCAGATCTTTACGCAGGCGCAGCAGGCCAGCTTCAGGACGCGCATCATAAGGCACGTTGTCCCACTTAGGGCCGCCAACAGCACCGAAGATGATAGCGTCAGCGTCCTGAGCCTTTTCCATATCTTCTTCAGAGATGGAAACGCCATGTGCATCATAGGCTGCGCCGCCTACGAGACCTTCAGAACACTCGAACGTGGCACCACCACGGGAGTTGAACCAAGAGATGATCTTCTTCACCTCTTCCATGATTTCCGGACCGATACCGTCACCAGGAAGGAGAAGCAGCTTGTTGGCAGCCATGTCTGACGAGCCCCTTTGTAAGTTGAGATTTCCTTGGGCTCGTTTGTGCAGCTTTGCCGCGCATTTTTCAAGGCGCGGCAGCCTCAGTTAAGCTCAACGAAACCGGCCGTGGCGCTCAAGTATCTCGATGCGATAGCCGTCCGGGTCGGTCACAAAGAAGAAGCGAGCAAACAGTTCTCCTTCAATATTGAACTCTTTCACGTCTTCTGGCTGCAGGCCTTCAGCAGCAAAACGGGCATGCTCGCTGGCAACGTCATCCACACAGAATGCAACATGGCCGTATCCATCGCCCAAAGCGTAAGGCTCTTCACGGCCCTTGTTTACGGTCAGCTCAACTTCGAAGTCGGTTTCTTCATTGCGAAGATAAACAAGCGTGAAGGTTTCAAAGTCATAGCGATCTGCGATCTCCAGACCGAATGCCTTGTTGTAATAGGAAACAGAGCGCTCTTCATCGCGAACGCGGATCATCATGTGAATGGCTTTGGCCATCTTTTGTCTCTCTAAAAAGGGCTATGACCGCCCGTATGAAATTCAAAGCACAGCAGCGCTGCTCTACCCGTTCTAAGCATAGTAAGTGACAGGGAAAAGACTGCCGCACGTCGCAGCCAGCCGTTTTCACCCTTTAAAACATCTGGGAGCTCACAGGGTTTCCAAGCACCGCAAAACAAAAAAGGGCAGCGGCGCACCGCTACCCTTCAAAATCTCTCAAGCTTAAATAATGCTGATTTTGGCCCCTAGGCCTTAGCGTCTTCTTCCAGCTCGCCCTTCAAAAAGTCTGTGGCTGGCTCAAATCTCTTGGTCTCGCCATCCATGATACGCAGCTCACCAGAACCGATGTCGAACCATGCGCCATGCAGCTTCAACTGCCCCTGCTTTACCTGCTTTTCCACGAACGGGAAGGTCATGAGGTTGTTCAAGCTCTGGCGAACACCGGCATATTCCATGCCCAACTGCGGATCGTCGTTAGGCTCCACAGGGGTACAAGCCAACGAAATCGCGGCAGGTTCCAGCAGCTTGATCCACGGACCAACGAACTGGCCAGTCTGGCCCAGCTTGCCGCCGCTTTCGCGAAACGCCTGCACACCACCACACTTGCAGTGGCCCATAACAACGATGTGCTCAACTTTCAGCGCTGTTACAGCATATTCAAGCGCGGCACTCGTACCATGGGTACCAAGGTCGTTTTCAAAAGGAGGAACAAGGTTGGCAACGTTGCGAACGACAAACAGCTCGCCCGGTCCGGCATGGAAAATGCCTTCTGGCGTAACGCGGCTATCGCAGCAGGAAATCACCATTACCTTGGGCTCTTGGCCATAAATGGCCAAATTCTCGTAGTCTTCCTGAAGGCGGGTATAGGTCTTGCCCTTGTACTGCCCATAGCCCTCGAGAAGATAATGCGGAAAATCAGTCATGATTAGTCAAGGCCCCTTACAAATACGAGTGCTAACGTAGGTAGCTACATTTAGATTGCAAGGATGAAAAACTGAAATTGCAATCTATTACCGCCTATTTGTCCTGCCCTGTTGGCAGCATTACTAGGTCAGTTTTGCAGTTACCTCAATTTCGACTTTCATTTCATCCTTGATGAGATCGCAGATCACCATCGTCGCTGCCGGACGAATATCTGCAAAGTACTCACCCAAAACAGCAAAAACCGCATCAACATAGGCGCGGTCCGCGACGTAGTAGCGAGCCCGAACAACGCTGGTAAGCGATGCCCCCTCACCTTCTAGCACCTGCTTGATTGTCTCAAGACAGTTCGCCGTTTGCGCGGCAACATCCTGCGGCATTGTCATTGTCGCGTAATCGTAGCCGGTGGTGCCAGAAACATAAATCGTGTCACCATCGACAACCGCCCGAGAGTATCCAGCAACCTTTTCAAAAGGCGATCCAGAAGAGATAAGTTTGCGCATGACAGCCTCCCAATGCTCTCGTGTTTCGTTTTCAGGAGTTTACATCAAAAAACAAATCCTGCGACATTTAGGGGATATTATGTGCAGATCGCAACGATAAGGCAGCCCAACCGATACGGCAGGACGAACTGATATTTCCAAGCACAGCCCCCGCAAAGCACCGAAAGTTCCTTGAAGAGGCGCTTCCAATGCGGCTTGAGCAAGCGCTAAGCATGGGAGCAGGCAGGTACCCGCCACTAGACGAACAATGGGTTGAAGACCGCTTTTGGGTATGTGTCCACTATTGCAGCGAGAAGATTGCACGGGGCGAATATTTCGAAGCGTTGGAAATGCTCGGCTTTTTGCGCATGCAGGTTCTGGGTCCTCTTGCCATGCGGCGGCAGGGCTATGAGGCAAGGGGCCTTCGGAAAATCGAGACCCTGCTTCCAGAGTTTACTGACAAGCTGAAGGCGACCGTCGTTCAGCCAGAACGTAGCGACCTACAGAACGCCACTGAACTTGTAGCCGCGCTTTATCTAGAGCTTCAAAAAACCTGAGATCACAAAGAGGGCGGAAGCGCAAAAGCTCGCGTTACAAACCCTAAGTGCCCTTTAAGCTAAACCCTGCAGTTGTTTCACGTCCATTGTGAGCGCGAGACAACCCGCACTCAAACACCCTCCAAAGGTGCAAGTTGCACCGCAACATAGAGTATTGTTCAATACTCCAAACGCAGCGTAACGGGAGGGGAGCGCTCATGTCAGCCATCAAGGCACAGCCGAAAACAAATCGCGGAAACTTCTTTGAAGACTTCAAAGTTGGCCAGACTATTGTGCACAGCACACCGCGCACAGTAACTGATGGTGACGTAGCCCTTTACAACGCCCTTTATGGATCACGCTTTGCAGTTCAGTCTGCCGACAGCTTTGCTCAGAGCATCGGCTACCCTCAAGCCCCTGTAGACGACATGCTGGTGTTTCATATGGTTTTCGGTAAGTCGGTTCCTGACATTTCCCTAAACGCCGTGGCAAACCTTGGTTATGCGGAGGGGCGTTTTATTGCACCTGTTTTTGTTGGCGATAGTCTATCCGCAACGTCCACGGTGATTGGTCTGAAACAGAACTCCAACGGCAAAACTGGCGTTGTTTTTGTACGCACCACAGGCACCAACCAGCGCGAAGAGACCGTTCTGGAATACGTGCGTTGGGTGATGGTCAAAAAAGGAGACCTCGACGCCCCTGCCCCCGAAACCGTTCAACCGGAACTCGCCGACAGCGTTGCTCCAGAACTGCTTGGCACCTGCGTCCCGCCGCTAAAATTGTCAGAGTGGAACAACGCCGCATCCGGCAGTCCATTCCGTTGGGGAGATTATGAGGTAGGCGAGAAGATTGACCACATTGATGGCATGACAGTTGAAGAAGCTGAGCATCAATTGGCTACCCGCCTATACCAGAACACGGCAAAGGTTCACTTCAACCGGCATAGCGAAAAGGATAGCCGTTTCGGCCGACGGCTGATCTATGGCGGGCATGTGATCTCGCTCGCCCGCGCCCTTTCCTTCAACGGCATGGCAAACGCCTTCCACATTGCAGCGATCAATGGAGGGCGGCACATCGCTCCCCTATTTGCAGGGGATACAGTTTATGCTTGGAGTGAAGTTCTGGACAAACAGCCAATCAACGGACGCGATGACATCGGCGCCCTGCGCATGAGATTGGTCGCCACCAAAGATAAACCATGCTCAGACTACCCGCTTCGAGACGAAAACGGAGCCTATCAGCACGGCGTTATACTGGACTTTGATTACTGGGTTACCGTAGCGCGTTAACAATGCGGTCTAACGGTATTTTTCGACACCCAATTCGTTAAGCACCCTAAATATAACCCATAATTTTATAATGATGAATCAAAGTACTATGAGATTGCGCAACCCAACATATCGCAATTGATGAAGGTTTTATTTACCACTCCAATAAGCCCAGAGTTTTCTTACACTCGAGGCTTTCATGGTAAAAACTTTCAAACGATTATTATTATTAGCAATTATTTCTCTCTCGCTAACCTTTACGCAGATATCTGCCCCAGCATTTGCACAGTCATTCTCTTTCTTCAAAGGCGATAAAGAAATCAGCCAGATAAAAGAGGAAGAGAAAAAGAAGCAGGCAAAGAAGAAAAAGAAACCGAAGAAGAAGTGCAAACCTGGCAAACGAGGTGGCAAGGGTAAAGGAAAAGGCAAGGGTAAAGGCAAAGGTAAGAAGTGCAACGACAACGGTGATGACGAACCAACTCCTCCGATCATCCCAGAAGTAGTTGAGCGCGACAAAAAGAAGTCTCGTGACCGCTGCGCTCGTCATCGAGGCTGGTTTGTAGAACGCGAGCGCCTCGACAATGGGGGCTTGAAAGTCACCCGTTGGCAGGCAGCTGAAAACTGTGAGTGCATGCCATATTGGCAGCTTCTGATCCGCGATTACTGTCAGGTCAATAAGCAGGTGAAGATCTGGTAACCCCAACTAGAGGTTATCTCTTTCTACAAACGACAAAATAAAGCGCCCAATTGGGCGCTTTATTCATTCTATATGCTTCTGTGGCTCCTAAGGAACTGAAGGTAAATCCAGATTTTGATCCAGACTAAACAACCCCCTGTCGACCAAATTCACAGATCCATTCTGAAAGTGAGATCAAAAACGAAGAGGTCAACGAAAGCCACGGCAACTGTCCGGATAACACAGCCCCTAGAAAGAGCGCAAAAGTGACACAGGCCTATCAGTGGGCCGTTATTGCATGATTGCTCACCTACTGATTCCCCAGTCCAATGAACGCTGAGTTTCCAGTATTTGAGGTTTTTTGGACCATGAATTTTAAGAGATTTTTACTTTACACATTTTTAGCACTCCCCCTCGCTCTTTCACCAAGCTTATTAGCAACCACGGAAACAGCAGTCGCATCCGAAGGCGCATCCGAGCCGGATAGTGATGAGCCGAATGATAACGGAGGCGGCAACGG
>NZ_SMMA01000057.1:0-26747 GCF_009711345.1 Pseudovibrio flavus | reverse complement strand
ACGGCGGTGGTGGCGACGGCGGCGGCAACGGCGGCGGCAACGGCGGTGGCGGTAACGGTGGCGGCAACGGCGGCGGTGACGGCAACGGCGGTGGTAACGGAGATAGCAGCGCACGTAGCGACCGTAGGTCTAGCAATGACTGCCGCCCTCATCGCGGTTGGTTCGTACAGCGCCAAAAACTCGCTGATGGCAAAACCAAAGTATTCCGGTGGCAGGTAGCAGATCGCTGCAAATGTCTTACCTACCAACAAATCATTTCGCTCGATTACTGCCAGATCAGAAAGCAGACCTTTATTCAGTAGGCGGCCTCTGTGCGAACGCAATTCAGAGAGATACGCTCCAACTTCGTCCCACCGACCCCAAAATAAAAAAGCGCCCAACTGGGCGCTTTTTGTAACTTCGTGAAAATTAGCTCACTTCGTGTTTAAGAGCGTTTTTAGCAAGCATTTCGCCCTGCTTCTTCGTCTTCAACACTTCGCGTGCCTTTTCGAATTTAGGATCTTCCCAGAAGATCATGCAGCCGTTACAGCCACGGCCACAGCAGCCATCGATCCCAAGACGCGGAGATTTCGGCGTACGATCCTGATTACCTTCAGCAATCGCGTCGATCAGCTTCTCGCGCTGGCTTTCATATTTACCCTGCTGTGCTTCGGTCGCTTCGCCGCGTGCTTCAATACGCTCGGAAATGCGGTCCAGCTTCAAGCGGTTCCACTCCTCAGAAGTAAGCGGTGTTTCCTTGCGAACGACCGTGTTTTCAGGGAAACGTGCTTTGAAGTCTGCGGTGTCGTCCTGATCAAACAAAGAGAACGGAATGCGGATGGTTGGTTGGCGGCCCGCCTGCACAACATCGCTCATTGCACCGGTCTTCGCGTCTTCAAATTCGTAGATACGCAGCAGAACAGACTGGTCGGACATCGGCTGCATGAATTCCAACACCTCGCCAGCAACAATCTTGTTCTTTACCTTCATGTAGAGCGCTTCGTCGGTCACCTTTTCGATGATACCGGCAAACTCCCACTCGCCAATGGAATGGGTGTCTTCATAATTGTGCGCGTAGTTATTGAGACGGCCCTCATGGAACGCTGTGGTGTAACCACGGTTCGCAACGGAGTACATCTCGTCCATGTACTTCTGCGGGTTCCAGTTTTCAGGATCGCGGTAGTAATCGTCAATCGCCATGCGGTAGGCGCGCGCAACGACTGCAACGTAGTACATAGACTTGTTGCGGCCTTCCACCTTTAGCGAGTCCACGCCAATGCGCAGGAAGTCGTTGAGCTTCGGCATCAGGCAGAGGTCTTTGGAGTTCAAAATGTATGAACCGCGACCGTCTTCCAGAATTGGCATCAGCTCACCTGGACGGCAGCCTTCCTCCAGCAGGAACTCGAACATGTCAATGTTGTTCTCGTTCAGCTCCAACTCTTCAATGGTGCCGTCTTTCATGCGCATGCGCACTTTGTAGTTCCAACGGCAGGAGTTTGCGCAGTTACCTTGGTTCGCGCCGCGCTCTGCCATGAAGTTGGAAAGCAGGCAGCGACCGGAATAGGTCATGCACATTGCGCCGTGAACGAACGCTTCCAGACGGATATCCGGGCACTTTTCACGAATTTCGGAAAGCTCTGGGAAGGAAACTTCACGCGCCAGCACCACAAGGTCTGCGCCCTGTTCCTGCCAGAAATCAACGGAAAGCCAAGAGCAAACGTTCGCCTGCGTGGAGATGTGCAGCGGAACGTTAGGCAGCTTTTTGCGCATGTACTGGAACACACCCGGATCAGCGATAATCAAACCATCAGGATTGATATCGCGAATGGTTTCCGCGTACTCGTCCAGCTTAGGTACGTCTTTGTTATGGGAGAAAAGGTTCAGCGTCAGATAAACACGCTTGCCGTGCTTATGGGCGAACTCGATCCCCTCAACGACCTGCTCAAGCGTAAACTCCGCCTTAGTGCGCAGCGACATATCCGGCGTACCCAGATAGATAGCGTCCGCGCCATAAAGAACAGCAATTTTAAGCTTCTGCAGGTTACCCGCAGGCATCAAAAGTTCAGATCGTCTCATTGGATTACCAACCATCCGTGCTCGATCACTTATCTAGTCCAACGTTTTTGCGGAAAAAGAAAGTGAGAGGCTCACCGGCCATTGAAGGCCGACAGAATTTCAGCTCGCAGCGCTTCTAGTCGATTTGACAGAAAAGTGCCAGTAAAAACTCTATGGATGATAGGTACTGCGAAACCTCCGGATTTCCGCAGAAACCCGCTATGCAGGCTCCGTCACTGTCCGGTTAAGTGCAGTAAGCGAGCTATCATAGGCACTTGGATAACGGGTAACCGAGTTGGCAAGCTCCCCCTCAATCCAAGTACGGAACAAGCGCATTTTAGGCTCATCTCCGCGTTTGATCTGCCAGAGCATCTTATGCCCGACACCACTTACTTGGTATTCTGGAAAGAGTGGAACGAGTTTGCGGTCATGTTCCAAATGTGCGCTAAGCAAGCTGGATTCAAGCGCAATACCAAGACCACGAACAGCTCCATCTAACGCCACATGAGCGCTGCGGAAGCTATAGGTCTCATCCACCACCGGATTGGTAACACCCGCTTGGTCCAACCATTCCTGCCAGCCAAGGGAACAACCGGTACTGCGAATGAGCGGAAGCTTGAGCAGCTCCTCCGGCTTCTTCGGGTAGCCGATACGTTCCAGCATCTCTGGTGCAATAAGCGGGCGGAACTTCTCGCGCCCAAACGGTAGCGACCCGAAACCATCGGGCACACGGTCCGTACGGACAAAGTCAAAATCATAGTGTCCGTCGCCATCAGTCATACTGTCGCCCAAACAAGCGACCGTGACGGTGATCTCACTATTAATTTCCGAAAACTTCTTCAAACGCGGCAACAACCATGAGCACGCGAGCGACTCCATGCAATGAATAGCCAGCGTGTCTCTATTGCCCACGCTTTCAATGGTGCGTGTCGCCATGGCGATGCGATCGAAGGCAACCGAAATTTCTGAGGCATACCGGTAGGCAGCAGGCGTAGGAAATACCGCTCTGGAACGTCGTTCAAACAGTTCCAACCCAAGGTGATCTTCAAGGGCTTTCAGTCTATGGCTAACGGCACTAGCAGTAATTGACAGCTTTTGCGCGGCAGCGACAAGGCTTCCCGCTTCCATAACAGCCCGAAATGCGACCAGTGCGTTTAGCGGCGGTAAACGTGTCATTCTACGCCTTCAATTCACAATGATTGTTCAGTATTGAATATTCATCTAATGAATCAGGGGTAACATAACTTTCTAGTATTTAAAACACCCATAGATTGAAAGATCAATAAAAAGTAAGAGTTGCTTACTTATTTTATGGATATTTCAAACTTAAAACTTAAGAGTTACATAGGTAAATTTAACATGAAATAGAAAGTCAGAATTAAAAACAATATTAATAATTGAAATTATTCACGGATGCTTACACGGTCAATACTTACCCTTAGGAATTATAAGTATATTAAAACGCTCCAAACAGCGCTTTTTACTAGCACCATTGGCAACCAAACGACACGTTACTCTGATAATGACAAAGCGTTTTGTATGGCCATAACGCAAACCGCGCCACAAAGTATGTAGGTATACCTAAAACATCTGCTCAATATTTAAGCGTCGGGAAACCTCAAGGCCTCCCGACACTGTAAGCTTATTAGACTATCTGGTGATAATCTCAGGCCCCATTAATGCTGTTGGCAACGCTGTTGATAGCCATGGAACGTAGGTTACAAGGATGAGGAACACGAGCAAAACCAACACAAATGGCGCTGCGGCTTTCACCACTTGCAGCAAACTCATGCCCGTTATGCCCGATGTCACAAACAAGTTGAGACCAATCGGCGGCGTGATCATACCGATCTCCATATTCACCACCATCATTATACCGAGGTGGATAGGGTCAACACCCAGCTCCATGCCAATCGGGAATACAACCGGCGCCACAATCAGCAGCAGTCCGGAAGGCTCCATAAACTGACCACCAATCAAAAGCAGAATGTTAACTGCCAGCAAGAAGGTGAACCAGTTAAAGCCTGCATCCACCATCCAGTCAGTGATCAGCTGCGGAATACGCTCAGCGGTCAGCGTGTGAGCGAAAAGCAAAGCGTTTACGATGATGAACATCAGCATCACTGTGGTTTTCGCTGAATCCACCAGCACCTTGCGGGTATCGCGGTGGAATAGAGCTGGGAAGAACCACAACGCAATCAACGTAATGTTGCGAGCTGCAGCACCTCCAAGGCTTTCACCCTCATTGCGCCAGCGCCGTCCTGCCAGCGGCCCCATATCACGATAGACAAACAGCGCGATAAAGCCTGCGTAAACGGCTGCAACAGCAGCAGCTTCTGTCGGGGTAAAGATACCGGCATAAATGCCGCCCAAGATGATGACCATCAAGAACATACCGAAAGCGGCTTCAGAGAAGCTTTTCCAAAGCACGGTCCAGCTCGGAAACGGCTGCGCAGGCAGGTTCTTTTTACGGGCGATGATGTAGATCGTGATCATCAGCATCAAACCGGCAACAATGCCCGGAATGATACCGGCAAGGAACATACGGCCAACAGACACGTTGGTTGCTGCCGAATACACCACCATCACGATGGAAGGCGGAATAAGAATGCCCAGCGTACCGGCGTTGGCAATTACGCCCGCCGCGAACTCCTTGGAGTAACCAGCCTGACGCATTGCAGCGATGGCGATAGTACCGATAGCAACAACAGTTGCAGGGGAGGAACCGGAAAGCGCGGCAAAAATCATACAGGCGAACACACCCGCAATCGCCAAACCACCTCGGAACGACCCAACAGTCGCGATGGCAAAGTTCACGATGCGCCGTGCAACGCCGCCGGTAGACATAAAGCTGGACGCCAGAATGAAGAACGGGATCGCCAGCAGTGTAAAGTTCTGCGATGCATTGAACAGCTGCACCGCGACAGAACTCATGGTGTCATGAGAAAACAGTGCGATGTACAGCACAGAGGAAAGGCCGAGCGCGATAGCAATTGGCGCACCAAACAGCAACAGCCCGAAAACGAGAAGAAAGAGTACAGCGGTTTCCATTGGGTTAGTCCTTCAGTGCGTCACGGTTTTCTTCAACCAGCTCTTCGGCTTCGTGCGCTGCAATCAGCGACTCTTTTTTGCCGGTGAGAATGAGCCAGCAGCCCTGAAGGGAACGGAAGGCAAGCAATGCCAAACCAATTGGAAGAATGCTGTATGGGATCCAGCGCGGCACACGCTCTTTCACGCCAAACATCTCCTGCACCCAAGCAGGGTACTTGAGATCTTCCATGCCAATCGGCAGCTTGTAGAACTTGGCAACATAGGTCCAAGCGCCGCCAGTAGAGCCGCGATTTTCAAGCCCTAAAAGCGCACCAAACCATGCTGCATCAAACAAAATCGCTGCGTAGAGAAATGTTGCCAGCGCCCCGAATACTGCAAACACGCGAAAGACTGGCTTAGGGAACAGACGAATAAAGGCGTCTACACCAAGATGAGCACCGATTTTGATACCGTAGCTCATGCCAAACAAAATCAACCAAGCAAACAGCACGCGAGTGAACTCCAACGCGCCGCCCCAACCGGAGTTGAAACCGTAACGCGCCACCACCTGCGTGAATGTGACAATGGTCATCAGAGCCAGAATACCCGCAATGATGTTCTCTTCGAGGGTATCAACAAACTTGCCCAAACGAGACACCCGAACGCCTCCCAAAATTCATAAGCCCGCGCCCCAGCAGGCTGCAATCTTTATTGGCCAGCCCGCAGCAAAGCGGCGGGCTGGCAATGTCGTAATTAGTTGTTGGACTGAACAGCCGCGTCGATAACATCCTGACCGATATCATCTGCGAACTTCGCCCAAACCGGGCTCATAACGTCCACCCAAACCTGACGCTGCTCAGGGGTCAGCTGACGAACTTCAGAACCAGCTTCGATGATCTTCTGCTTGTTCTCTTCGTTGATCGCTGTGGAGCGGTTGTTGTACTCGTCAGTCACTTCATTGAAGATAGTGAGGAACTGATCACGTACCGCAGGATCAAGGCTGTCGAGCCATTCCTGAGAGGTAACCGCAAGGTAGGTCAACAGCTGGTGGTTGGTTTCGGTAATACCGTCCTGCACCTCGAAGAACTTCTTGGTGTAGATGTTGGACCAAGTGTTTTCCTGACCATCAACAACGCCGGTCTGCAGCGCGCCGTATACTTCCTTAAACGCCAGCTTCTGTGCGTTTGCTTCCATTGCTTCGATCATTGCAACAGCAACGTCGGAGGTCTGAACGCGGAACTTAAGGCCGGCAGCATCAGCAGGAACGCTAAGAGGCTTGTTAGCGGAGAAGTGCTTTAGGCCGTTGAAGACATAACCAAGACCAACAAAGCCAACGTCGGACATTGCGTTAAGCAGTTCCTGACCCTTTTCACCTTTGGTGAATGTGGTCACAGCGTCCATGTCGTTAAACAGGAACGGAAGGTCGAACACGCGGTACTTCAGGGTGTACGCTTCGAACTTGGAAAGAGATGGCGCTGCGATCTGAACATCGCCAAGAAGCAGAGCTTCCATCACCTTGTTGTCGTCAAACAACTGGGAAGACGGGAACACCTGCATACAGGCAACGCCGTCCATTTCTTTGTTGATGCGATCGGCCAGTGCGCTCGCCATTTCACCCTTAGGGTGGCCCTGCGCAGCAACAACGTGGCTGAACTTGATTACGGTTTCGCCGTCGCCACACTCTTCAGCAGAAGCAACAGATGCAGTCATCGCAAAAGACGCCGCAGCAGCTGCGGCAACCAGGATTTTTTTCACGTAGTATCCTCCCAAATAACATCAGCAGGCAGCGCCGCCGCCCGCATCGGTGCTTAGTTAGCAACTCGCATGCCAACCGCACCCATATGTATTTATAGCTAGGTTCTGCTACGTATCAAAATTCATGCGCTGTGCATTTGTTACCAAATCGCTACACCGCCAATATGCATGTACCGTTTTCGACACATCTAGTTGCTATGGTGCTAGCACCTTTACAAAGAACACTGCCGCTATTTCTAAAAAGGCACGGGTAGATAAAAGCCATGTCGAATTATTTTCACTCGCCGTTTTCCGGCATCCCTCTCAAAGATCAGGTCAGCAATCCAAACATCATTGTGGGCGAACACAGCTACTACTCCGGCTATTACCACGGCCACAGCTTTGATGATTGTGCCCGCTATCTGGCTCCAGACCGCAAAGACGTCGACAAGCTGCGCATTGGCAAATACTGCTCAATCGGTTCCGGCGCTGTCTTTATGATGGCTGGCAATCAGGGTCACCAGCATGGCTGGATAAGCTCGTTCCCGTTCTTCTACAGCGCACCAGGCACTTTCCCGCTAGCCAAAGACGGTTTTCAAAAGGCAGGTGATACAATCATCGGCAACGATGTGTGGATCGGCAGCGAAGCTATGATTATGGCAGGTGTTACCGTGGGCGACGGCGCAGTAATCGCTAGCCGAGCATTGGTAACAAAAAATGTCGCTCCTTACTCCATCGTGGCAGGTAATCCAGCACGGTCGGTGAAGACACGCTTTTCAGAGGAACAGATTGCTATGCTGCTGGAAATGAAGTGGTGGGATTGGAGCGAAGCTCAGCTTGCCGATGCAATGCCTATCATGTGCTCAGAAGACATTGCTGGTCTTTACGCCTACTGGCAGGGCTACGTGGTTTGAAGACGTAAGCCCCTACTCTGCGAATGCTTCTTTACCCAAACCAAACTTCTTCATTTTCTCGTAGAGTGCCTTTCGGGAGATACCAAGCGCCTCATAGGTCGCCTTGATGCTCCCGTTCTGGCGGCGCAGTTCCGCGCTGATAAGGTCTTTCTCAAAGGCTGCTACCTTTTCAGAGAGACCAGAACCCTCACCGCTCGCCGCGCCTCTACCGCTTTGCACCCCTTGCTCGAGCCCCAGCACAAAGCGGTCCGCCACGTTGCGCAGCTCACGCACGTTGCCCGCCCAGTCGCGCCCCATAAGGTCAGCCATGAACTCAGGCGTAATCGGCGGCACATCTTTGCGGTACCGCGCCCGCGCACCACGAGTGAGGTAGTGGAAGAGAACCGGAATATCTTCTTTACGCTCGCGTAGCGGCGGAATAGCAACGGAAATCACGTTGAGCCGGTAGTAAAGGTCTTTGCGAAAGCGTCCTTCATCGCAGGTCTTTTCAAGGTCTTCCTTGGTTGCCGCAACAAAGCGTAGATCCAGAGGTAGCGGCTTGTTAGACCCCAAGCGCTCAATGCTGCGTGTTTCGATTACACGCAACAGCTTGACCTGAAGCTCAAGTGGCATGGATTCAATTTCATCCAGAAAGACGGTGCCGCCCGATGCGTGTTCCAGCTTGCCAATGCGCTGACCGCTAGCGCCGGTAAACGCCCCTTTCTCGTGCCCGAAAAGTTCAGACTCGATAATATCAGCAGGCAAAGCCCCGCAATTGATCGCCACAAATGGCTTATCTTTGCGCTCACCTTCCTCATGCAGGGCTCGAGCAACAACTTCCTTACCCGCTCCCGTCTCACCAAGAATGAGAATATCGGCATTGGTATTGGCCAGCGCCCGTACAGTCTGGCGCAAATGCTCCATGGACGGAGCTTTACCAACCAGCCGTTCTTCAAGGCCGGAAAGATCACCCAATTCTTCACGCAGAACGCGGTTTTCAAGGGTCAGGCGACGCTTTTCAAGCGCGCGTTTCAGCACTTCACTAAGGGAGGAGACAGGAAACGGCTTTTCAAGAAAATCATAGGCACCCGCTCGCATGGCTTCCACCGCAAGCGGCACATCCCCGTGCCCCGTAATAAGCACCACCGGCAAGGCAGCATCAATATCGAACGCTGCCTTCAACACCGCAAAGCCATCCATGCGCGGCATGCGGATATCGCTTACCAAAACACCGTGAAACTCGTGGGAGATATGCTCCAGCGCCTCTTCAGCATCCGCTGTGGCGATAACATTATAACCGGAAAGCTCAAGCCCTTCTTGCAAAGCCTCGCGAAGGTCCTCGTCATCATCAAGCAGCAGGATTGTTGCATCACCCATGAACTTCTACCTCCGCAACATCGGAACAAAGACGCAGTTCCATCGTAAAACAGCTTCCACCAAGGCTAGAGCGCGAGTAGGTAAGATCCCCTTCGAAATCGCGCATGATTTTGTAGGCGATTGAAAGGCCGAGCCCAAGCCCCTCGCCCACATCCTTTGTGGTAAAGAACGGATCGAAAATCTGCGAGACAATACTCTCGTCCACGCCGGTACCGCTATCTTCTACAGACAAGCGCAACATTTCCCTGTCCTGCTCAGCTTTAATGGCAAGGCGCGGCTCGACCTGCCCTTTCATTGCATCCAGCGCATTGGAGATAAGGTTCATCAACACCTGAGAAAGGCGCACTTGCCCAGCCTTAACCTGTAGCTCTTTGTCGGGAAGTTGCAGATCAAGCGCTACATTCATTTGCTTGCAGCGCGGGCCGATTAGCATTAACACCTCATCAACCACAGGGCCGATTGCAACAGCAGAAACATCGCTCCCCGCTTTCCGCGTAAAGCCCTTCAAGCTTCGGCTTATCTGCGCCAAGCGTTCTACCATCGAGACAATGCGGCCCAACGACTTTTCGGCCTTTTCCGCCCGTCCGCTATCGATATAAATTTGCGCGTTTTCTGCGTGGGTCCGAATTGCTCCAAGTGGCTGGTTAAACTCGTGGGAAAGCGCTGCCGACATCTCGCCCAGCGTCGCAAGTTTTGCAGACTGAATAAGACCTGCCTGCACCCGCTGAAGCTCGAACTCCGCTTGCTCTCGCTCGCGCACCTCGTCTTCAAGACGAAGGTTTGCGGTGGTTAGTTCCTGCGTACGCTCGTTAACCCGCTCTTCCAGTTTGCGAGCGGCAAGCCGGTCCTGACGAATACGCTCCACCAACTGCCTGCGCCGTTCCGCCAGAACCCACAGCAACCCTAGGCCAACGATGCATAGTAAGATCGCGCTTATCGTTGCTCGCGCTGCCTGCTGGCGCACTTGGGTGGTGTCGGAAAGAACCATCACGGACCATCCAAAAACAGGCAGCTCCTGCGCCATTTCCAATCGCGGCCGAGGCCCAAGCGGCATAGGCAGTTCAATCAAGTTGAATGTACGGTCCTGCTGTCGTTTGTATAGAACATTGTCCTGCCCAACCTCGGAGAAAACGGTTCCGGTAACAGGCTCCATCACACGCCCACGCCAGCCGGAGATATTAGTCGCAACGATGCGCCCAGCCTCATCAACCGCCATCAAACCGTCTTTACTCAGCGCCCACGCCTGTTCCACATCCGCAAGGCTAACACGCACACCCACAAGACCCAGCAGCTTACCTTCACTTCGCACAGGCGAGGCGAACACATAACTTGCTGGCTCGTTAGGGCCGTTCATCACCAACTGGCGGCCAAGTCGCCCTTGCAATACGGCGCCATAAGCTTCGCTAAAACGGGCAGGATCAACCGCGCCCAGCGCTTTCTCCGGAACAAGATTGGAAACGCTGAAGTTTCCATCAAAACCATGAACCCATACTTCTTGCGCACCGGACATTCCGGCAATCAGCTTGGCAAAACGGCTTGCAGCTTCTTTATCGCGCAGTGCTAGTAGATTGATAACTTCGGAACTGCGGCTAAGCAGTGGAGGCAAGAGGCGGTATTTGTTGAGGTGTTTTTCAAGGCTGGCCGTTTGTACGGCAAGGGTCGCTTCCCCGCGCACTTCCAAGTCTTTCAGGTAAATGCTCTCGCTCACCCGCATTGTGAGCCAAGCTGCGCCGATAACAACCACAATCAGCACAATAATAAGCAGGCCGGTCAGGTTCTCCCAGCTAGAACCTTTAGTTCTCACAAGACCGGGTTTTGCCCGCCTGCCCATTACCTAACTCCCCCATCCGCGCTATACCGCAAACTCCTTCGGCAGCGCAGCGCTCTTCACCATTGCCCAAACCTGTTGCCCCGCGCTTAACCCGAGCGCATGAACCGCATGGCGTGTTAGCCGCGCTTTCAGGCTCTGCTCACCCAGAACGCAAGTAACTATGACATTGGCATCGCTGATTTGCCGGATGTTGGCAATGCGCACTTGGAATGCATTCCGCAAGGAAATGTCGAGCGGCCTTTCCTTGGCAATCACCACATCGCGGGCGTTGATGTGCAGGCGCAAACGCGCGTCTTTGGTAACTTTCAAGTCAGGCAGCAATAACGTCTGCCCTTCCACATCAACGGAAGTCAGGCTCCATTCTTCATCAAAGCCGCTCACAGTACCCACAAGCAGACTACCTTCGCCCGATGCGCCTTCTTCGGGAAGCAGATCATGGGCGCTGAGCATTTTCGTCAGCGGGCCACTGGCCACTGTCCGCCCTTGCTGCAGTAGAACAAGATGGTCCGCCAACTGCTCTATCTCGGAAAGGGAGTGACTGACATAAAGGATCGGCAGCTTCGTCTCGCTCTTCAGCCTTCCGAGGTAAGGCAGGATTTCAGCCTTCCGCGCACCATCCAGTGAGGAAAGCGGCTCATCCATTATCAAAACAGCTGGATCGCTCAACAAAGCCCGACCAATAGCAACGCGCTGCTTCTCGCCGCCAGACAGATCACGAGGGCTGCGGGAAAGAAGATGGGATATGCCGAGCAGTTCCAGAACATCGCTGAATTTTTGAGAGCTATGCTCTCGATGCGCCCAGCGAGAAAAGCGCAGGTTTGCCTCCACATTCATTTGCGGAAAAAGGCGCGGCTCTTGAAAGACAACTCCTAGCCGCCGCTTGTGCGTGGGTAGGTTGATACTTCTGGCGCTATCAAAAACGGTAGCATCGCCAAGCCGGATAGTTCCGGCTGAAGGCGTATCCAAGCCGCAGATCATCCGCACAAGGCTCGTCTTACCGGAACCGGAAGGCCCAAACAGAGCGCTAACGCCGCCGCTATTTTGGAAAGCCGCGTTGATTTGGAAAGAGCCGAGCTGACCGCTGATATCAACGTCAATCATATTGCCCCCTCACCCGCGCCGCCACATAGCGGGCCAGAAATTCAGAGGCCAGCAACGCTGTAACCGCCACAACAATAGAGATGATTACGAGGCGCGTCACGGCTTGCTCTCCATCTATGGATTGCATCTCGGTGTAGAGCGCCAGAGATAGAGAGCGCGTCTGGCCGGGGATATTGGCAACAAAGGTTATCGTCGCGCCAAACTCACCCAAGGCTTTTGCAAAGCCAAGCACAGCGCCAGAAAGAATGCCCGGCGCAGCGAGCGGAATGCTTACGAGAAAGAAGGTTTTTAATGGAGACGTACCCAGCGTGCGGGCCGCTTCTTCCAGCTTGCTATCTACTGCTTCAAACGCCAGACGGATGGGCCGCAAAATAAGCGGAAACGCCATTACGCCCGCAGCAAGGGCAGCGCCAGTCCAGCGAAAGGCGAAGGTGATGCCAAGATACTGCTCAAAGAACATACCCAGCGCGCCCTGCTTGCCAAACAAGATAAGCAGCACATAACCGGTAACGACAGGGGGCAAAACGAGAGGCAAATGCGCCAAAGCATTGAGCGCCGAGTGCCCCCAAAAGCGATAGCGCGCCAACACATAGCCAAGCAGTAATGCAGGCGGCAGAGAGATCGCCAACGCCAAGCTGGCAATCTTCAACGATAGCCGCAGCGCCTCCCATTCGGCGGGGGTAAGAAAGTCGCTCACTCGCCCTCCGCCTTAAAGCCAAAGCGCTTCAACGCCGCTTTTGTTTCCGCCCCTTGCAAAAAGCGCATAAACGCCAGACCAGCCTCGCTGGCTTGGGTGGTCGGCGCTCCTACAATCTCGATAGGGCTGTGACTGTCTGAAGGGATTTCGGCAGCAATAGCAACGCGCGGCTCTATAAGCACATCGCTGCCGTACACAATGCCAAGCGGCACTTCACCCCGCGCTACAGCAGCAAGGGTAACGCGCACGTTTTCCATTGGGGCGAGCTTGTCTTCCAGCGCATCCCACAGACCAAGGCTCTTCAATGCTTCTTCTGCATAGCGGCCAGCCGGAACCGTTGCCGGATCACCAATCGCCATTCTGTTATCGGAAAGAACGTTTAGCAGGCTCTCTTCATCAAGAGAGGAAAGAGCCGCACCACCTGCAGGCCGTACGAAAACAAGCTCATTGCCAGCCAGAACGGCGGGTTGTTCTGCAAGGACGCCTTTGTCCAAGAGATACCGCGCCCAGCGCGGATCAGCGAGAACCACAACATCAGCAGGCGCGCCACGGGCCACCTGACGGGCAATCGCGGCTGAACCGCCAATGACAATGGAGACATCTTCGCCAGTCTGAGCTTCAAACTGGGTGGCGACCTCTTCCAGTACATCCTTCATACTGGCAGCGGCAAAAACCATGACCTGCGCACCAGCGGAAAGGCTAAGCGAAACCGATGAAACACACAGCGCAATGGTGAAGGCCAATAGCTTGCCCACAAACCTGCCCGTCATGTGCCTCCCCTTTATAGGCCAATAAAATCACTGGCTTAAAGAGAACACATCCGCACCGCTTCGCCAACCCTTCCTCTGGATTATTTCGTAGTTGAGAGCGAGGTTGTTATTCGCTCGCCTGCGCCTGCCTAACAGCTGCATCAATCTCGGCAACCAAGCCATCTTCAAGGCCCAGGCGGGCGGCAAGTAGCATAAGGTAAGCGCGTTCTGCAGCTTCTTTCGGATCAATCGCCAGTCTGGAAACAGTGTAAAGCTCGATCGCCATCTCAGGAGACGTTGCCGAGGCAATCACCTTCTCGATATCCAGCGGAGCCTGCAACTCGTCCATAATGAACGCCTTGGCTTCAACGCCCAGACCTGCTTCGCTGATGCGGGAGAAGATGCGCTCCTGCTCGCTGCCATCAATATGACCATCAGCTTTGGCTGCCTGAATCATTGCAATAACCAGAGCAAGGGCCTGCTCGTCCTGCGCGACTGGCTGGTTGGCCGGATCAAACTGGGTGTTGCTGGTATCAGGAAGCGCCAGAGGCTCTGCCGCCTGCGGAGCGCCGCCGGACGGAGGCGTTGGCGCGGCCCCGCCTGCTGCCGGCGCCTGCTTGCCAGACTGATAGGACTGATAAGCCTTGTAAGCCAGACCGCCAATCAACGCCAAGCTACCGTACTGGACGGCTTTTTTTCCCAGCTTGCGCCCCTTTTTGGAACCCATCATCACGCCAGCCAAACCACCAGCAAGAGCACCACCGGCAATGCCGCCAGCATTGTTCTGCAGATAGCTTTTACCTTTTTCGGCAATGCCACCTGCTTGGCTGCCAGCGTTTTGCCCAGCGCCCAAGAACTGATCGAGAAGCTGTTTAGTGTCGAACATGATTTGGATACCTCACCAATAAATCTTTCCAGAGATCATGGGATTGCAATCATGGCTATTCAAGGCGCGGCTGAATATTTCCGTTAAGTCGCCCCATTAAATTTTGGCAAGGTTTACAGCGCATCCCGCGCCTCAGGCTAGCTTACATACTCCAACGGCAAGTGATTGCTGCTCTTGAGCGTCTCCATTGCAATGCTGGAGCGCACATTCTGCACCGCTTCATTAGACAGAAAGTCGTCGCTGATCACCTTGCTGAGCGTTTTCAAATCCGGCACGCAGACCTTCAGCATGTAATCAATATCGCCGGTCATTGTGTAGGCTTCCTGCACGCAGGTCATATTCTGCACCAACTCAAAGAACCGCTTGGAGTTTTCCTTGCTGTGGTTGGAAAGACTAATTCCCACAAACGCCGTAACGCTTAGGCCGAGCTTGGAAGGTGACAGATCGGCCCTATAGCGCTTTATAACGCCGGACTGCTCCAAACGCTGACGCCTGCGGGAAATCTGGGAGGGCGAGAGGTGAATTTTTTCGCCAATCTCCTGATTAGTCTGGCCCGCATCCTCTTGGATTTGCGCAAGCAACTTTATATCAAAACTATCAAGGTGCAATTTTTCGCTCATAGATTGTAAATTACACGCATTTTTCGTGCATATCCAGCGCATTTCTACGCAGTTTCACACAGATAGTGTTTTTGATTTGGGTCAAACTATTGGAAATTCACGATAAACTATGGAGCAAGGTGATGGGTCCGTTTCCACATGATGCACCTCCGGCAGTAATTTCAGCAGAAAATCCGGCAGGTACCGATGGCTTTGAATTTGTCGAGTTCTCTCATGCAGAACCGGAAAAGCTCGACATCCTTTTCCGTCGCATGGGTTACGTGCCGATCAAAAAGCACCGCACCAAAGACATCTGGATCTACCGTCAGGGTGACATCAACTACGTGCTGAATGCAGAGCCAAACAGCTTTGCTTCCCGTTTTGTTGAAGAGCACGGTCCTTGTGCCCCATCCATGGCTTGGCGCGTGGTTGATGCCCAGCATGCGTTCGACCATGCCGTTGCAAAAGGCGCTGAGCCTTACACCGGCGATGATAAAACGCTGGATGCTCCTGCCATTATGGGCATTGGTGGCTCGCTGCTTTATTTCATCGATAAGTACGGTGTGCGCGGCGACGCTTACGAAGCCGAGTTCGACTGGATTGAAGGGGCAGACAAGAACCCACGCGGCGTAGGCTTCTACTATCTCGATCACCTGACCCACAACGTATTCCGTGGCAACATGGACAAGTGGTGGGGCTTCTACCGCGAACTGTTCAACTTCAAGCAAATCCACTTTTTTGACATCTCAGGTCAGGCCTCCGGTCTCCTTTCCCGTGCGATCACCTCGCCGTGTGGCAAGATCCGCATTCCGATCAACGAGAGTGCCGACGACCACAGCCAGATCGAAGAATACCTTAGACGCTATAAGGGTGAAGGCATTCAGCACATCGCTGTTGGCACCGATGATATTTACGGCGCAACGGACGAGCTGGCAGCAAACGAGCTGCGCTTCATGCCCGGCCCGCCAGAAACTTACTATGAGCGCAGCCATGAGCGGGTGAACGGCCATGACGAGCCGATTGACCGCATGAAGCAGCACGGCATCCTTATTGATGGTGAAGGTGTTGTTGACGGCGGCATGACCAAGATCTTGCTACAGATCTTCTCAAAGACCGTCATTGGGCCGATCTTCTTTGAATTCATTCAGCGCAAGGGCGATGAAGGCTTTGGTGAAGGAAACTTCCGCGCGCTGTTTGAGAGCATCGAGGAAGACCAGATCCGTCGCGGCGTTCTTGAGCGCCCTGCTGCAGAATAAGCGTCACGGCTAAACAACTGTATTTTGATGAGGGCAGCCCGTTAAACGGCTGCCCTTAAATCTTTAAGCAGCGTGTTGGCCCATGCCTTTGCATCCTCCACACAAAGCCGGTCAAACATTGCCTGCCAGCGCTCGCGTCGCTCTTCCAGCGGCATTGTCAAAGCCGTTTGCAATGCGGCTGCAACTTCCTCTGATGAATGCGGGTTGACGATCAACGCCTCGGTCATGCGCTCGGCCGCACCTGCAAAACGCGAAAGAACAAGGACACCGGGGTCTTCTGCCCGCTGTGCAGCAATGTACTCTTTAGCCACCAAGTTCATGCCATCGCGTAGAGGCGTAACCAGCCCCACTTTGCTGGCACGGTAAATACCTGCAAGAGAGCGCCTTGGAAACGAACGGGTGAGAAACCTGATCGGCGTCCAATCCAGATCAGCAAAGCGCCCGTTGATATGCCCAGCTAGACCTTCTAGCTCACGGCGAATATCGGCATAGGCATCAAGCTCCGATCGCGATGGCGGCGCGACCTGCATCAAGCTTACAAGACCACGGTTTTCAGGATAGTCCTCCAGCAAGCGTTCAAACGCCCTGAACCGCTCTGGCAAGCCCTTGGAGTAATCAATGCGGTCAACGCCAATAATCTGATGTCTGCCATCCAAAAGCTTCTCCACGCGGGCTATATGACGCCGCGCGTCGGGAGAATATGCTGCTTGGCTATAGGCTTCTGCATCAATGCCAATTGGGTAGGCTCTGGCATGCACGACGCGGCCAACGGCCTTAACGCGCCCACCTCCAAGGTCTTCTCCCTGAAGTTCCTCAATGATGAAACGGCGGAAGTTGGAAGCATCCCGCTCCGTCTGAAAACCCACCAGATCGTAAGCCAGCATACGCCGCACGAGCGCATCAGCATTTGGCAGCGCTGCAAGTATCTCAGGCGCGGGAAACGGTACATGAAGGAAGAAGGCAATGGGGTTATGCACGTCCATCGCCCGTAGCTGCGCCCCCAATCCAAAGAAGTGATAGTCATGCACCCACACGATATCATCTTCTCGTATTTCCGGCCCAAGGCGCGCTGCAAAGCGCTCGTTCACGCGCCTGTAGCCATCTTCAAACCTGCGATCAAAATCAGCGAGATCTAACCGGTAGTGCAACACCGGCCACAACGTGCGATTAGCATAGCCAATGTAAAACTCTTCATAGTCAGCGGGGGTGATATCGATTTGCTGCAGCAAAACATTGCGTTGCTTTTCCTGCTGCAACGGGCCAAAGGTGCCTTCATCAGACACTTCTCCGCTCCAGCCGAACCAGACACCGCCCATTGCCTTTAGCGTGTCAACAAGGGCGACAGCCAAGCCTCCCGCGCGGCCACTATCTTTGATTGGCCCGACCCTATTGGAGACTACGACTAGTCTGCTCATTCTCTTTCCCCCTCACAACAAAAATGTCCGTACGCGTTAAGTGACCGTCTCCCAACTGTTGGAGAGGCGAACCGCGCCGTTGATAATGCCCACCATGGAATAGGTCTGCGGGAAGTTGCCCCAAAGCTCGCTCGTATCCGGTTTGGTATCTTCGGAAAGCAGCCCCACATGATTGCGGCAGGACAAAAGCTCCTCGTAAATTTCACGCGCTTCATGCTTGCGGCCAATGCGGGCCAGTGCGTCGATGTACCAGAAGGTACAAATGTTGAACGCGTTCTCCGGCTCACCAAAATCATCCGCAGCGTGATAGCGGAAAAGATGATTACCCCGGCGCAGCACTTCGCCAATCTTGTCTACCGTTGCAATAAAACGCGGATCATTAGCTGGCAAAAACCCGACCTCCGCCATCAGCAACAAGCTTGCGTCCATATCCTTGCCGCCGAAGCTTTCCACGAAAGAGCCAATCTCCTCATTCCAGCCATGGGTGCAAATGGCCTTGTGAATTATGCCTGCCCGCTCAGACCAGTACTTCACCTTGCCGGTCAAGCCAAACTGGTGCGCGATCTTTGCAAGACGATCACACGCCGCCCAGCACATAAGCGAAGAGGATGTGTGAACACGCGCACGGTGGCGCAGCTCCCAAATGCCAGCATCAGGCTCGTTGTATAGCTGGAAGGCCCGCTCGCCTGCCTGCTCAAGGCGCATAAAGTCGTCAATCTCAGGCTGGCGTAGCAACCGTTTGTCAAAGAATGCCTGCGACGCGCCCAAAACGATATTGCCATAAACATCGTGTTGGAAATGCTCATAGGCTTGGTTGCCAACGCGCACTGGCTTGTTGCCACGATAGCCGGGCAAATCCACCATCTGCTCTATGAGTGTCGCCTCAAGGCCGATGCCATAAAGCGGCTGAACGTGCCCGCCGTGGGTCTGCATGGAGATGTTATTGAGATAACGGAGATAGTTCTCCATCGTTTCCATCTCAGAAAGACAGTTCAAAGCGCGGATCACGAAAAACGCATCCCGCAGCCAGCAATAACGGTAATCCCAGTTGCGAACCGTATTGTTCGCCTCAGGAATAGATGTTGTAGCTGCCGCGATGATCGCTCCGGTTTCCTCATAGGTGCACAGCTTCAGCGTAATGGCTGCGCGGATAACCGCCTCTTGATACTCCAAAGGCAACCCGAGCCTACGGCTCCAGAGCTTCCAGTAGTGCTCTGTCTCCTCCTGAAAATCTCGCGTCAGTTTTTCAGGATGTTCGGAAAGGCTTTCATCCGGCCCCAGATAGAACGACAAAGGCCCGTCGATGAGGAACGGCGTTTCCTCGCGAATATAAGTTACCGAAGCGCTGGTGGTGAGACGAAGGGTAATATCTTCACCCACATAGCGAATGTGGTTGGAGCCAAAGGTAATGACCGGCTCTTTCTTGCCCCAGTCAAAACGCGGGCGGCACTGCACCTGAATGCGCGGATGACCGGAAATTGGCACAACACGGCGGGCAATAGAGTTTGGACGGAACGAACGCCCCTTGCGAAGAAAGCGGGGCGCGAAATCGGTTATCTCAATGGCGTTGCCGTGCCCGTCATAAATGCGCGTTTTAACAACAGCGGTGTTCTCGACATATTCCTGCTCGCTGCGAATGGCGCCGATCAGGTTGATGGAAAACGTACCATCTCCCGGTTCACCATTGGTGCCAAGCAGGGAGTGAAAAACAGGGTCGCCATCAAAGCGCGGCAAGCAGCACCAAACCACCCGCCCCATGGTATCGATGAGCCCCGCAAACGAGCAGTTGCCAATCATCGCCATGTTCAGATTTGGCTCGCTCAGCGGAAAAGCGGGAAAAGAGACGGGTGCGTTTTCACTCATTCTTTATTGCTCCGAGTGGAAGAAGTCTTTGACACATGACCGTTGCGAACATCCTCAAAAAACAAAGGGACGTTCAACTGGCCTAGCCAGTCATGAACACTGCGCACATCGGGCAGTCGAAAAATTGCATCGCTTTTTTGCTCGCCCACCTTGATGCCGTAGCCGCCAAGCTCCTGCACAACGCGGATGCCATCTTCATCAGTGGTATCATCGCCGATAAAGACGGGAATGCGGCCTGCAAAGTCGGGCTGGCGAAGGAAGCGTTGAACCGCTGTGCCTTTGTCTTCGGCAGCAGGCTTCACCTCCACTACCATGTGCCCATGGATGGTGTTCAGCGTCGGGAACTGCTCGGCAAGTCTGGCAACCTGATCACGGATTTCGTTTTCCCGCTCAGCCTGGGCGCGGTAGTGAACCGCCAGCGCTATGCCTTTGTCTTCAAGGAAAATGCCGTCTTGGAAGAGGTTCGCCTGAAAGAACTTCTCTTTGATCTCCGGAATACCCGGCCACGTCTCGGCACTCTCGATCGGGTGCTGGCGAGACATGCGACGCTCAAGCCCGTGCAACCCTGCGGCCGGAAGCTCTGTCGGCATTAGCATAAAATCCAGAAACTCGATGGGACGACCGGAAACCAAGGCGAGCGCCCCTCCAAGCCCATCATAAAGCTGGTTTAAATGCGTCGCTAATCCATCAACCACCTTCACGCTGTCAGGTGTGGGCGCCAGATCAACCAGCGTTCCATCGAAATCCAGAAACAGCGCCATATCGGCCGTGAGCCTTGGAGGGACAGTCATTGCACTTCACCGTACCGTTGTTCCGCTATTCCACTCACGCCGCTAAATCCTTATCTCTCTGGCTTATCATACTGGCAAGACAACAAATTATACTTACACCTTTGAAATTGATTGGCAATTAATTCGCGAGAGAAAGTCTTTTTCAAAAACTTCATATTTTGGAATACTTAACTCCGCGAAACAGCCATAGAACATACCCTTAGGATATCACCGATATTTTTAGTTTATGAAACCTAAGGAAAGCCTGTTCAATTCCGTCAGCATTTCTTTAACCATCATAAATGTTTCAAAAATGTCTTCGTTCTAGCGCCCACACTATTCTGATAAGAATTCCACCATCGGCTCCCCTGCCCCCGAAGATTTGCTATTCGGCGCGGCCAAAAAGAAAACAACAGGCTGATGAAAGACAAATTCGACCGTGAGCACATTCGCCAGCACAACAGAATGCTTATCCTCTCGCGGATAAGAAGAAGCGGAACCACGACCCGAACAGACATTGGCGACATGACGGGCCTCTCGCCCGCAACCGTTACCACCATCACCGCAGAGCTCATGGCCAGCGGCCTTCTCAAAGAAGAGCCGGACCGTATCAGCGTATGCACGAAAGGCCGTCCGCGCTTAACGCTCTCTTTGATGAAGGATGCGGCGTTTGTGGTTTGCGGCGCGATCACCTTTAACCAGCTAAACCTTTATCTCTGCGGATTTGACGGCTCCGTTTATGACCAGCGGCAAGTGCAATTCAACTCGTTCAAAACCACTTCCGCCGACCTAACGCCCATTTTGCTAGACCAGCTTCGCGACCTATTGCAGGCAAACCACGTTGACCGTTCCAGACTTGGCGAGATCAACATCTCAATCCAAGGCGTTATCGGAGAAAAAGAAGGCGCGGTTTTATGGTCCCCCGCCCTTGCTGACGGACATTTCAAGCTCGCTCCCGTTATTGAAGAAGCCTTCGGCGTTCCCTGCCGTCTTGCCAACGACACCAACATGATTACCGAGGCGCTCCACTGGGTTGATCCCGCCAGATACAACGGAACCTTCGCAGTCATCTTGCTGCACCAAGGCGTTGGTATGGGGCTGTTTATCGACAACGAACTCTACAGCGGCCAAACCGGAACAGCAGCAGAGTTTGGGCACTCCATCCATATCCCTGAAGGCGATCGTTGCAGATGCGGAAAACGGGGATGCTTGGAAGCCTACCTTGGAGACTATGCCATCCTGCGTGAAGCCAGCGGCGCAGGAGGTACGGCTGAAGAGGAAGAGTTCTACGGCCAGTCAAACGCGTTCAATCGGCTCATTGAAAAAGCCATGGCTGGAGACGGGCCGGCGCGCGCAGCCTTTGAAAAAGCCGGAAAGGCGCTAGGCATCGGAATTGGAAGGGTTATTTCGCTTTTTGACCCCGGCCGCATTGTGTTAACCGGGCCGACTATGCGCGCGTATCCTCTGATGGAAACAAGCCTTCGAGAGGGGTTTAGCGAGACTATGGCAAGTAACCTCGACACGCTACTAGAGCTTGAAGTGTTACATTGGAGCCCTGACCTGATACGCCAAGGCATGATTGCCCAGAGCCTCGCCCGCGTGGACGAAACCCTGTCATTTAACGTGAAGCAACTGTAACAAACCGCCCCTACCTCTATGGCGTTAGATACAATTATCCGCGACTTAAAATAAGCGCTGTAGCGAGGCCGCCAGCAGCCGCAATTGCAGCCATGCCCTTCGCGCCTGATGGAGCATTCTTTAGCTCTTGAAACAGGCGTACAGCCAAAATAGCGCCTGACGCACCAATAGGGTGCCCCCTTGCCAATGCACCGCCCTTAATGTTCACACGCTCTAATGGCAACGTGCAAACGCTAGCATTGCAAAGCGCCTGAACAGCAAATGCTTCCATCAATTCAACGACATGAAGATCATCCGGCACCAGCGCATTTCGCTCAAGCAGCGTTTTGATAGCGGCTTCTGGCGCAGCTGGCGGAAGCTCAGGATCACCGCCGATACTCAAACCATCGCCAATGATGATCTGGTCGCTAAGCCCGCGCTCCTTTGCTAAGTCCCTATCCATAACAACAAGTGCTGCAGCAGCGTCTGCCTCTACTGCGGTTGTGGCGGACGTAATCTCACCGTCACCGTGACGGGCAAGGACGGGTGCGCGTAACGCAAGCTTTTCACTGAGCGAGCGGGTAAAGCCATCAAGCAGATCAGCGCCCTCACCGGTTACACTGGTGATCTCGTCCCCAAAGACTTCTGCACTTTGAGCAGCCTTGGCTTTGCGATGGCTTTCAACTGCCCACCGTGCTTGCTCTTCAGCAGTTATTCCCCGCAAGGCAGCGAGCCGCGCGGCTGCCTCCAACATGTCAGGATCACGATCTATCCACGGCGTGAACGGCGGACGCAAATAGAATTCGGGGGCTCTATCCTCTTCCAGCGGTTGGTGCGCCCTTAGGGGGCGGCGACTGAAACTCTCCACACCGCCGCAAATAACAATACGTGCACGCCCGCTCTCAATGAGCGAAGCTGCAAACAACACAGCATCCAGACCGCTACAGCATTGGCTATCAAGCGTTACAGCAGGCACCTGCTGGCTTATGCCCGCTTGTAACGCACACACCCTTGCAGGGTTACCGCTGCCATAAAGCCCGTTGCCAAGCACAACCTGATCAATGAGATCCGGCGAAATTCCAGCACTCGCCATCGCCGCTTGTGCAACAGGAGCCCAAAGATCGCCAACGTTCAGAGCCTTGAAAAGCCCTCCCTTGGGTTGAACGGAACTACGCCGCGCAGCAACGATGACAGCCTCGCCCATCTATTTGATCCTTATGGCATACTGGTTTTGAAGTGCGACAAGATCCGTCTTACCAGAACGGGTTAGCGGCCACTCCCCTTTATGGAGAATATAGCGCTTGGGGCTACGCGCCGCGCCTGCTTTATCCCGCATCTGGCGAGCAAACTCATCAGTACCGCCAGCACCTTCTGCTTGAAGGATAGCGAGAACGGTTTGCCCACGAAGCTCATGAAACTCACCAAACACAGCAGCGTTGGTTACACCATCTAGCGAAAGCAGAACGCGCTCTATCTCTTCAGGATAGATATTCAGGCCGGAAGTTATAATCATCCGGTTTTCCCTGCCAGAGACAAACAGGAAGCCATTCTCGTCGAAATAGCCATGGTCGCCAATGCTGACAAAATCGCCATCTCTGACAAAATCCGCAGAACCTGCAGCAACATAGCCACTCATAACAAGAGGACTATTCACCCAGATACGCCCACTGACGCCGCTAGGCACTTCATTTCCGTCGCCATCGCGTATCTCTAAAGAAAGCTGCGGCACAGGACGGCCTACGGAACCTATCGGAGCCTGCTCTACTGGGTTTGTAACCGCCACAAAACTCAGTTCCGATGCACCGTAAACTTCCAAAACCTTGGCATTTGGGAAAGCAGTTTTCAGGTGCACTTCGTTATCTTCCAGCCACTTAGCTCCGCTAGAGATAATCTTGGTTACTTTCAGCAGAGGTGTTTTAGCCGCCCTTGCCAGCACATTAAGCTGTGTTGGAGTCCCGTAAAGCACTGTGGCTCCGCCGCTTTCCATCGCGCGGATAAACGCCTTGGGCTGAAACTTGGCGGCCATTATGAGCGAGGCACCGCTGTGCAGCGCATGTAACGCGCCATAGAGATGATGAGAATGCGCTACAGGGCCGGGCACCGCCACACAATCTCCCTCACCCACTCCAAAGACCGTGGATGAAACCTCAAAGCTCTTCAGCCACGAAAGGTGATTGCGACAGTATCCCTTCGGCTCACCAGTGGAACCAGAGGTAAAGCCGATATAAAAAGCATCGCTCTCATCGGGCACAAGATCCACTCTAGGGGAAGCCTCGCCCGAGGCAATGAGTTCGTCGTAGCGCTGGCTATCTATCGTTTCCGCGCAGTTTGCAGCCAACCGCAGCTTTTCCAAGCGCTCCTTTGGCCACTCGGGATCAAGCACGACAGCCGTATTGCCAGAGCGGATAACTCCAAGAAACGCGACACAGAACTGGAAAGGATCGGGATTACATATCCCGACCCGCTGACCACGGATGCCTTTTTGCGACAAACCCGCTGCCACCTTTTCAACCGTCTCAAAAAGCGCTGCGTTTGTTACAGCGCCGCCCTCAAAAAGCAAAGCCAGCGCGTTAGGGCGCTGGCTCGCATAGTCTTTTAGATAATTACCTATGTAGCTCATGCACGTGACAACAAAGCGGAAGGCATTCCGCGTGCAACCGTTTGCGCTACAACAGCGGTAATCGCCACCTTAATTAAATCACCTGGAATATACACGAGGCTGCCAAGTGCCGCTTTGTCTAAAGGCAAACCAGCCAAAATAGAAAGGCCAGGAATGCCAATAAGATAAACCGCGCCAATTCCGCCAATCACAGCAGAAAGCGCCGCACTGAACAGAACATTTCGCTCGCCAGTTGCTTTCATGACAGAACCGGCAACAAACGCACCCAGCACCCAGCCGATGAGGAAACCAGCGGACGGTCCATAAAACACAGCCAAACCACCACGGCCACCAGCAAGAAGAGGCATGCCTAGAGCGACAAGGAACAGGAAGAGAATAACGGCAAGGCTACCGCGAACAGGGCCGAGCATAACGCCAGCGAGCATAACACCGAGCGACTGTGCGGTAATCGGCACGCCGCTTAAGAATGGAATAGAAAACGCAGGCATAAACCCGAGCGCTGCAATAAGTGCCGCATAAAGTGCGATCTGAACTAAACTACGATCTTTGGTCATAAATTTTTTTACCTTTCTCCAGAGCGCTTTGGCAGCCCTTCGGCACCTCCACGCGCTGTTAAAGCTTCGGCAACATGCTCTGCCATTTTTAACGTATGCAAAGCAAACGGTGCCAACAAACGCCAGCTATTGCGCTTGCCTGTTCTTGCGAAATACGCCTCTTGCAAAGAAGCATACAAGCCAAGCAGTACGGGAATAAACCGGATAACCAGCGCTACGGCTAACGAGATTCTTCGCGTTGAAACGCCAAAGAAGCCCAGTGGCCGAAATAGCGGTTCCACTGCATCCATCATTTCTTCCAGTGGAGTTGTTATACTCACAAAATTGGCAATGAGAACCATGGAGAATAGACGAAGCACCACTGCCACACCTTCAGCGTAACTTCCTAGCACCACATGAAACGCCAAAATGAAGCCAAAAATCCATAGCAGTGGCCGAACGACTTTGAGCGCGAGAAGCCCCCTTTCACCCAAGGAAGCATAAGCTGATAGAACCAGAACCAGCAGCCCAAGCGAAAACCAGTACTGAGGAAAAGGGATAAACAGAAGGCTGATAATAAAGAGCGTTACCAGCTTGAAACGCGCTGATAGGCGATGCGCCCAGCTCGTACCGCCAATGTAGAGGGAAATCAAAACTCTACTCCGCTATACTCGAGCGAAGTACGTTTCTCGTTCTCCAAATATGCTGGCAACACATCCTGAGGCGCACCATCGCCTTTCAACTTGCCGTCTTCAAGCCAGAGCACACGGTCATAGTCTTCAAGAACATTGAAAAGGTGGCTTACAAAAACAATCTGCTGGTCAAGCTTCTCTAGTTTTCTCTGTAACTGGCAAATCGTACGGAAATCCAAGCTCGAAAACGGCTCATCCAGTACAAGCAGCTTCGGTTCCATCACCAGTACAGCAAGGATACAAAGGTACTGCTTTTGACCTTCTGACAGCTCATGAACAGGCTTATCGCAAAATGCTCCAAGGCCATGATCTTTCAAAAATCCTTCCGCCTGCGCCTTGGCAAGTTTCTTATCAGCACCCTTCTGCCTTAAGCCAAAGGTGACCTCTTCAAGAGCGGTCGGAAAGATAAGCTGATGATCAGGATTTTGGAAAACAAAGCCAGTCACCTCACATAGGCGGCTATGGTCAGCCTTCGCATCAAGGCCGTGAACTTGTAACTCACCAGAGGTTACAGGCAGCAAACCATTCAGACTGCGAATGAAGGTCGATTTACCCGAACCGTTACGCCCGATGATACCTACCCGCTTCTCGGCAATTAACGCACTCAAATCGCTAATAACACGATTGTTGCCACGGTTAATCGAAACACCCTTACAAGAGATCAATCCAGATTGAGAAGAGGAAGAATTCAAAGCAAAACCGCCCACTATTTAGCTGCTTGGCCTTATACAAAATGTAACAGATGGAATCCAGCACATCTCCGGTATTCTCTTCGAGCGGTACCTAATGGCTGTCTCAGCCTGCAACAAGGTTCCAACTTTTGACCACACTGTTTAAGGGTATATCTCTTATCTTCCCTACTCAATCTTCCCCACCTTCTGCCATGCCGGACTTGCTCCGGCATCCAGCTTGCGGCAGTGGCGCCTGAGGTATTGGCTTAACTTCCCACCCTTCGGGCCTTTTGGCTTTTCGGCCTCTGTTTTGTTGGATTTGGCAGGCATGCTTCTTGACGCGAGGTATCAGTCTTTCCAACCTCAGGCGTATTCCGCG
>NZ_SMMA01000044.1 GCF_009711345.1 Pseudovibrio flavus | reverse complement strand
CGCGGAATACGCCTGAGGTTGGAAAGACTGGATCTGGTTCGAACGCTGCGAACGTCGAGATATTGATGATAGCTCCGCCGCCCTGTTGTTTCATTATAGGTGCGACGAGACGAGTGGGGCGGATGACATTCATAAGATAGACATCCAAACCCTTGTGCCAGTCTTCATCTGTGATTCCTAAAATTGGTGCTCTTGGACCATGACCGGCGCTGTTTACAAGAACATCAATACGGCCCCACTTTTCCATTGTGAGGTTCACTAACCGTTTCAGGTCATCGTTCGATTGGTTTGAACCCGTTACGCCTAAGCCGCCATATTCATTTGCTAAAGCCTCACCTTTGCCGGAAGAGGAAAGAACAGAGATTGCATATCCCTCTTCAGCTAGTTTACGGGCCGCTGCAGCGCCCATACCACTACCGGCTGCTGTAACAATTGCTACCTTTTGCATCTCACGTCATCTCCGTACTATGAACTAGTCCTATGCTATCTGGATTTGCGGGATGTCGTCGAACGCTATTCCATGTCAGGTGGCAGTAGATAATCTATTGCCAAGTCTGAGGTGAGTTTTGAAATACTCGATGAATGCGATCAAGACCTTCACTGTGGTGGCAAGGCACGGAAGCTTTAAAGGGGCTGCTGACGAACTAGGGCTGACGCAGGGCGCGGTCGCTCAGCAAATCCGAAGCTTGGAAGCAAGCCTTGGTCACCCGCTATTCAATCGTGAGCACAAAGGGTTATCGCTCTCGGAAGCTGGGCGTAAACTAAAGGTACCCGCTACCCGTGCGATGGCGATGATCGACGAAGCTCTCGATGATATTCAGTCTCCAAAGTCGCGGATTTCACTCAGTGTACCGCCTTCGTTTGCAGCGAAATGGCTAATACCTCGATTAGGGCGGTTTACCAATCAGTATCCAAAGGTGGAGCTCAAGGTTTTGGCGACCACAGAGGTGTCCAGTTTTGAGCGCAACGAAGCTGACATCGCCGTTCGGATATGCACGCCGGTTAGAAGAGCCACACTCGATTGCCATCATCTTTTTCCAGCAGACGTTTATCCTGTCTGCTCACCATCTCTAGCGGATGAGTTGGGCCGGACGGCTCTAGGGAATCTGGGTCGGTTCACACTGCTGCAAGATACCCATGACCTCTGGCGAACATACCTTGAGAAGGCAGGCCATGCGGAAAATTTCGCAAGTGCACGGACAATGACGTTTTCTCAAGCATCGCTCGCGATTGATGCAGCGATTGCGGGCCAAGGCATTGCACTTGGTAGCGATCCGCTAGTGCTAGAGGATGTTAAAGCCGGACGCTTGGTCGCACCTTTCGAAAAGAGACTTCCTGATGAGAAGGGATTTCATCTCATCTATCCGAGATCCCATCGCCAGAAAAAGGCGCTCTCACTCATCGGCAACTGGATCTTGGAGGAAGCGAAGGAATCCCAACTCGGAAACTCATAGTTTGAAGGATGATTTTCCTAGGTCCATTGTCCTGCGAAATATCATTTCTACCCAAGACCTAGTAAGAATACAGGTCTCTCCATATGTATTGGGCACATTTATAAGCTGTTGAAGAAATATCAATAAGCGAAAGTCTGGCAACAACGCTGCCATACTTGACTATCCCGCTCTGCTTCATTACGCAGATCATTGCACGACTTTGGGATCCGGAAAGCCTAAGCCAGAATCTGATGTTGCTAAAATCCTGCGAATTTTCCGTAATCGGAAACCTCGCTGTGTAATGTCCTGCGCGCAGCTCCCGCCAAAGAAACGGCAGAGAGTAACTGTTTCTTATTTTGGAGGCGCGTCCTTGGAACAGGTAAACAAGCACTTCGGTTTGTATGATCACGGTTTGGACAAGAGCAGCTGTGGTGTGGGCTTTATTACTCGCAAAACAGGCGAGCAGACCCACGAAGTCCTCGAACTTGGTCATGAAGCACTGTGCACAATCCCCCATCGCGGTGGTATGAGCGCTGAAGGCGTTGGCGATGGTGCCGGTGTAAATATTGACCTCTCCTTGGACTTTTTCCGTAAGACAACAGGCGACACGACACTCACAACAGGCGCGTTCGGTGTAGGCAACTTCTTCTTGCCTCACGATGAAGCATTCGTTGCCGAGGCGGACGAGTTGATCAACAAAGCGCTGGCTGACAACGGCTTGCTGCTGGTTCTCACCCGCGATGTTCCTGTCGATAACAGTGTTATCCGTCCGGCTGCGGTCAAGCATATGCTGCCGATCCGCCAGTACATCTTCAAAAAGCCGGAAAGTGAAGACGCAAAGGCGTTTGACAAGTCTATTCATGAAGCGCTGCTTGCTATTGAAAAAGAGGCATACACCCGCGTTGAACTGAAGGGCCTTTATCCGCTCTCACTCTCTGCCCAGACGCAGGTATACAAGGGCCGTCTGAACTCAGACGAGATCATTCCTTATTTCAAGGATCTTGCTGACCATGATCACAAGATCCACTCTATGTTCTTCCATACGCGTTTCTCGACCAATACCGAGCCGCAATCCAGCATGGCGCAGCCATTCCGTTTGATGGCGCACAATGGTGAGCTGAACACGGATAAGAAGAACCGTTTGAGTGAAGCTGCCATTGCGCAGATGAAGCACAATCGTATCTTCTCCCCGCAAGGCCAGTCGGACTCTGCGCGTCTTGATCAGACGCTTCAGCGTCGCCTGATCGAAGATGAGCTAGACCTCATCTCCGCAGTTGTGGCGATGATGCCGCCAGCTTGGGAAAACGATAAGCGCCTTTCTGATGATGTGCGCGTGATGCTGGAGTACTTCTCTTTGTACGAAGAGAAGAACGATGGTCCTGCTGCACTCATCTTTGGTAATGGCACTGTTGTTGGCGCACGCCTCGACCGTCTTGGCCTGCGCCCGCTACGCTCCGTTGAAACCGACGATTATCTCTGTGTGATGTCCGAAGCTGGTCAGATCGACTTCGCTCCGGATACGGTCACCCGACGCGGCCGTATCGAAGCAGGCGGTATGCTCTACTTCGATCACGAGACAAAGCGCTCTTATACCAGCGAAGATGCGCTGGAAATGTTGGCCAAAAAGCGTGATTACAAGCAGCTTCTGGCTGAAGCGCGTGTCACGCTTGATCAGCTGCCAAAAGATAACGCCCGTGTTGCGCTTTCAGAAAACTTCACCGACGCTCAGCGCTCTGTTGCATACTCGCTCAATCAGGAAAGCTACAAGTTCCTGATGGACCCGATGATGCTGAACGGTGCCGAGAAAATCTCCGCGATGGGTTATGGCGTTGCTATCAATGCGCTGACCGATCAGGAAGGCGGCATGGCGAAGTACTTCTCCCAGCGCTTTGCTCAGGTGACCAACCCGCCGCTTGACAGTATCCGTGAAGCGGATGGCATGACCCTGCGCGTGGCTCTCGGCGCAAAGCCTCACTTCAACTGTGGCCGCACCCGCCAGATCGTCATTCCTACGCCGATCCTCTCTGCTGAAGAATTGGGCGCAATCCGCAGCCAGAGCGAAGTACCTGTCACCGAGATTGCCAGCCTTTACGCAATCGACCACGGTGCTGAAGGTGATGCGGTTGAGAAAACACTCATCGCAGCTGTTGAAGCGACTTGTGACAAGGTGGAAGAGGCTGCCCGCGAACAGGGCGGCGTCATCATCCTGTCCGACGCTAAGGTGGACAAAGACCACGCACCGCTTCCGCTACTGCTGATCGTCTCTGCTGCTAACCAGCGTCTCATCGAAAAAGGTCTGCGCTTCCGTGCGTCTATCGTGCTGGAAAGCGGCCAGATTGCTTCCTCGCACCAAGTCGCGACAGCTCTTGGCTTCGGCGCATCTGCTGTAATGCCAATTGCCGTTGAAATGCGCGCACTGGAAAAAGCAGGGGGCAAGGAAGACGTCTACAAGGCAAACGTTGCCCGCTACATCAAGGCTGCAAACAAGTCTTTGATGAAGACCATGGGTAAAGTCGGCCTGTGTACTGCAGAAAGTTACATCTGCGGTGAATTCTTCGAGCCGAACTTCCTCGATACCAATGACGCGGTTCTGAAGCGCTACTTCCCGAACATGATCTCCACCGTTGGCGGCGTTGGCTTTGCAGCGATTGCCCGCAGCGCCCTGGATTGGCACAAGCGTGCCTGCGAGATCAGCGCTGAAGGTGAAATCCCGCTTCTGGGTCTGTTTAAGGAACGCGCAGAAGGTGCTGGTCACTCCTACGGTACCACCGCTGTTCGCGGCTTCGTTGAGATGACCGAGGAAAAGGTTGCATTCCAAGAACGTGGTAAGGCTGAAGACGAAACCATCGACAACGATAACCTTCGCCTTCTTCCTCTGTCCCGTTTGACCGATGCTTACGGTCAGGGTGCAGAAGCTTACCGCGCAACCAGCTTTGAACGCCGCACTCCAGAGCAGATCGACGAATTCTGCATGACAGAAGCTTACCGTCGCTTCTCTTATGATCTGGAACAGGAACGCGCAAAACGTCCGGCAGCACTGCGTGACGTTCTGGGCTTCCCTGCAAACGTTAACTGGACAATCTCCGCAGACGAGTTCTTTGCAGAGCTCTTCGCACATGATCTGATTGGTAACTCTTCGTTCCTCGTTCAGGGTCTATCTTGCGAAGCGAAGGGCGAGGGCGTTTATGTTCTCTCGCTCTCCAACATGTCCAAGGTGAACCGCATTGCATCTTTGAGCGAAGCGCTTGCGCGTAAGTTCGGTGATGAGATCGCAATTGAGAAAACCGGAAACAACGAGCTGACCGTGACCGTAAAAGGTCAGGCGCTCTACTACTTCTCCAACCTGCAGCCGGTTGCCAGCGCAATTGACGTGGACGATGTTCAGCCAGCAAGCGACATCACCCCGACCTTTGCAGCAGGCGCAATGAGCCACGGCGCGCTGGTAGCCCCTGCGCATGAAGCTGTTGCCCACGGCACCAACATGGTTGGTGGTTTCTCTAACTCCGGTGAAGGCGGCGAGCACTATTCCCGCTATGGCACCATCCGCGCTAGCCGCATCAAGCAGCTTGCTTCCGGTCGCTTCGGCGTTTGGACCGGCTACCTTGCCGACCCATCCCTTGAAGAGCTGGAAATCAAGATCGCGCAGGGTGCAAAGCCGGGTGAAGGTGGTCAGCTTCCAGGAGCCAAGGTGAACGTAGAGATCGCCGCAGCTCGTGGTGGTACACCGGGTGTGGAACTTGTTTCCCCTCCACCGCACCATGACACTTACTCCATCGAAGACCTCGCACAGCTGATCCACGATGCTAAGGCTGCCCGCGTTCGCGTTATCGTGAAGCTGGTATCTTCTGAAGGTATCGGCACCATCGCAGTTGGTGTTGCAAAAGCAGGTGCGGACGTCATCAACGTGGCCGGTAACACCGGCGGTACGGGTGCAGCGGCTGTGACCAGCTTGAAGAACACCGGCCGTGCGGCTGAAATCGGCCTTGCTGAAGTCCATCAGGCGCTCTGCGTCAATGGTCTGCGCGACAAGGTTATCCTGCGCTGCTCCGGCGCACACCAGACCGGTACGGACGTGGTAAAGTCCGCTCTTCTGGGTGGTGACAGCTTCGAGTTCGGTACAACGGCTCTCATGATGCTCAAGTGCGTCATGGCGAAAAACTGTAACATCAAGTGTCCGGCTGGTATCACCACAAACCCTGAAGTGTTTGAAGGTGATCCGCGCGCACTGGCTCAGTACCTCATGAACATGGCGCACGAGGTTCGCGAGATCCTTGCACGCCTTGGCTTCAAGTCTCTGCAGGAAGCACGTGGTCGTTCCGACTACCTGCACCTACTGGCTCATGAGAAGATTATCGGTCAGCTTGACCTTCGCAAAATGCTGGCCTTCGTGCCAGAAGTGAAGATCAAAAAGCCGGTGTATCTGGAAGCCAACTTCGAGATTGATGACCAGCTGCTCATCGAGTTCCGCAAGCAGGTGCTTCAGCGCCAGCAGGAAACTGCTGTCTTGAGCACCGATATCAAGTTGAACAACCGTCACAAAACTGTTGGCGGTCAGCTTGCCATCGATATCGAACGCATGTTGCAGTACGAGCTTTCCGAAAAGCAGGTTGCGTGTCTGCCAATGGTCTACACCGATGACCGTGGTCGCCGCCTTGTTAAGCCGGAAACCCTGACCATTAACACCACCGGCTCTGCTGGTCAGAGCTACGGCGCGTTCTGTAACTCCGGTATGGTCTTCCACCACATCGGTACCTGTAACGATGGCGTGGGCAAGAGCGCATCTGGCGGTAACATCGCGATCCACTCTCCTGGTGGTGGCGATGATGATAACGTCCTGATTGGTAACTTTGCCTTGTTCGGTGCGAACGGTTCCACCCTCTACGTTGAAGGTGGCGCGGGCGACCGCTTTGCGGTTCGTAACTCCGGTGCAACTGCAATTGTTGAAGGCGTGGGCGACTTCTGCTGCGAATACATGACCAACGGTACTATCTTGAACCTTGGCCGCTTCGGCAAAGGCTTCTGTAACGGTATGTCCGGCGGTGTCGCGTACCAGTACGATCCGGAAGGAAAACTGAAGGATCTGTACAGCGCTGACTCTGTAAAGCTGCATGACCTTTCTGACGACAACGACCGCGCTGCGATCCACCGTCTGGCTGTTGAACAGCTTCTGGAACGCCATGTTCGCTTTACCGGTTCCAAGAAGGCGCAGGCCATTCTTGATAACTGGCAGAACGAAATCGGCAACTTCCGCTTCTGTACCCCAATGGCTCTGGAAACCTACCAGAACTACGAGGCTATCCTGAACGCTTCCAGCCGTAAGGACCTTGTAGAAGAACTTGCTAACGCTCTGGTCGCGTACCAGACACGCAAGTTCAAGGTTGCCTACCGTGATGGTACACCAATTGCTGGCGGCGCTGTGCCTCAGCATGGCGAAACCGACACTAAGCTCATGTACACCCTGCTTAACAACTATGCCGTTCTGCATATGGCCGAGCAGGTTGTCCGCTCCCGTTACAAAAACGAGAGTGAGCTGACCAAAGAGGTGATTGAAGCTGGTATCCGCAAGCTGGTGCTGACCGAGGACTACACCCTGACCAACAAGTTGGCGGCGTTTGCTCGTAAGGCACTGGAAAGCTACACGGATCTTCAGCTTGCTGTTCTCATCTCCGACAAGCGCATGAAGGATTACAAGACAGCCCTGTCCAACCGTAACGTTCGCCTCATGGACAACGTCGGTACACATGGCTGGATCATTCTGCAGGATCGCCTGAACGCTCAGGCAATGGGAGAAATTCCAGATTTTGAGGAGCTGTTCGCCCGTGCAAGCAGCTTGGAAATGGTCAAGATGGCGTCTTAAGGCGCCATCTCCTTCTCGCTACGGGTTAGAACACTGCAGGAAATGGATCTGCACTCATGAAGATTTCACCAATGATCGAGAACGCTCCGTTCTCGCCGGAACAGAAAAATTGGCTTGCAGGGTTCTTCGCTGGTCTCCACACGCAGATCGCGCAGAACTCCAATGCTGGCGAACAGGAAGCGCTGCTTCCGGTTCACGTTTTCTATGGTACGCAAACCGGTAACTCCGAGGCCGTTGCAGAAGATATTTGCGCAGCACTCACCACCGGCGGCATGGCTCCTCAGCTTGCTTCTCTCGATGATATCGAGCTGGAAGACTTTGCGAACCTTGACCACGTACTCATCGTCATCTCCACCTATGGTGAAGGTGAAATGCCAGACAACGCTCAGCTCTTCTGGGATGCGCTGTCCGCAACTGACGCACCGCGCCTTGAGCACATGCACTTCTCCGTGCTTGCACTGGGTGACACCAGTTACGACGGCTTCTGTGAAGCTGGTAAGCAGCTTGACCTTCGCCTTGAGCAGCTTGGCGCAAAGCGCATGCATGCGCGCTTTGACTGTGATGTGGACTTTGAAGAAACCGCAGAAAACTGGACAACCGGTGTTCTGGAAAAGGTTTCCGAGTTTAAAGGTCAGGGCGGTGTCGCTGGCGCTGTTGCTGCTGCTCCTGCCAAAAAGGCAGAAAAGTCCAAGTGGACCCGCAAGAACCCGTTTGAAGCACCGCTCAGCGTCAACCGTCTGCTTTCGGGTGAGGGCTCTGCGAAAGAAATCCGTCACTTCGAAATTGACCTGTCCAACGACGGGCCTCAGTACGAAGCAGGTGACGCGCTTGGTGTAATTCCGGCGAACGATCCTGCTCTCGTGGAAGCATGGGCGCAGAAGCTGGGCGTTTCGCTTGACGATCAGGCTCCAGGTTTTGACGCAACGATCGGCGAAGTGCTGGGCACTCAGCTGGAAATCTCCACGCCATCCGCTGATCTGATGCGCCTCATCACTGCACGCGCAGAAGATGAGCATCTCTCCCATATCTGGGAGCACGGCGACAAAGACACCATCGACAACTTCCTATGGTCGAAAGACGCGCTGGATCTTGTGACACTCTATCCAAAGGCGGAAGTAACCCTTGAGGATATGCTGTCGGTCTTCAAACCACTGCAGCACCGTGCGTATTCCATTTCGTCTTCTTCCAAGATGCATACAGACAGCGTTCACCTGACTGTTGCGGCTGTACGCTATGATAGCCATGGCCGTAAACACGGCGGTGTGGCTTCCACCTTCCTTGCTGACCGCGTTGCCGCTGGCCAGCCTGTAAAAGTGTTTGTATCGCCGAACAAGTCCTTCCGCGTTCCAACCGACAACGATGTTCCAATGATCATGGTTGGTCCGGGCACTGGTATCGCACCGTTCCGCGCGTTCTTGCAGGAACGTCAGGCGCTTGGCGCTAAGGGCATGAACTGGTTGTTCTTCGGCGATCAGCATGCATCCTGTGACTTCATCTACCAAGATGAACTGGAAGCAATGCAGAGCGACGGCATTCTTTCCCGCCTTGATCTGGCGTTCTCCCGCGATCAGGCGGAGAAAATCTACGTCCAGACCCGCATGATGGAGCAGTCCAAAGACCTATACGCTGCACTGGAAGAGGGCGGACACTTCTACGTCTGTGGTGATGCAAGCCGCATGGCGAAGGACGTAGATCAGGCTTTGCATAACGTTATAGCCAAAGAGGGCGCTCTTACTGAAGACGGCGCACGCGAATACGTGAACCGCCTAAAGAAGGAAAAGCGTTACCTGCGTGACGTTTACTAAACCAGCTCTATGAGTTTTAACGAGGGTCGCAGCTTTACGGTTGCGGCCCTTTTTCGTTTGTGCCCATACTCACCTGCCGCAAGCGTAACGAGCTGGAAAGGGAAGTTTGTCATGCAGTTTGCCCGCGTGGATGACGTCGTTCTTCATTACCATTTGCAGGCCAATGCACCGGAAAAACCGGTCATCGTGTTCTCCAATGCCCTCGGTGCTGACCTTCGTATCTGGAAGCGCATGAGAGCCGTTCTCGACAGTACCCATACACTTTTGTTCTACGATAAGCGGGGTCACGGCCTTTCAAGCATTGGCGAGGTTCCGTACACCATGGAACGCCATGCAGATGACCTTGCCGGACTGCTGGACCATCTCCAAATCAAATCTTCCGTCGTATGCGGGCTATCTGCTGGCGGAATGATTGCGCAATGTCTGTTCGGAAGACGGCCAGACCTTATCCGCGGGTTGATCCTTTGCAACACGGCTCAAAAGCTCGGTGTTAAAGCTGATTGGGACGCAAGAATTGCTGCCGTTGATGAGGGCGGCATTGCCATACTTGCTCGCGGTATTATCGACCGCTGGTTTACCGGAGACTTCAAAGCGCAGAACCCTGAAATAGTAACAGGCGTTTACAACATGATCACTCGCTGCTCACCAGAGGGGTACATGGGCACATGCGAGGCGATCTCCCAAACCGACCTAACTGAAACGGTAAAGGGCATAGACGTGCCAACGCAGGTCTTTGCAGCGGATCAGGATGGCTCGACTGACGTGGACTTGGTGAAGTCGCTCGCCGATCTTATTCCCGGTAGCCGGTTTGACGTTATCTCTCCGGCTGCGCACATGTCCCCAATCGAGCAGCCTGAGAAAATGGGTAGTGTCATCAAAGGCTTCTTGAAAGCCAATGACCTGTAACGCTTACCCTTAGAGGTTTGAGAAAAGAAAAAGCCAGCGGATCAAACGCTGGCTTTTGTGTTTTCTTACTCTGCAGGCTGCGGACTAACAGCAGGTTTCGGTGCTGCTTTTTTCGCCCATGGCAACATGGCGCTGGCACCCAGAATGAGCGCTGCACCTACCAGCGTGGATTTTGTCGGTACATCATTGAAGAACAGGTAGCCGAACAGGATCGCATAGAGAATGAGGGTGTACTGGATCGGAGCCACGATATGTGGCTGAGCCAGCTTTACAGAGCGGTTCAGCATCATATGCGCACACATCGCAATAATGCCGAGCAGAGCGATCTGCATAAAGCTCACGGTATCAACGCTGCCCCAGCCGATAGGGGCGATGAACGAAGCCATCACCAATGCACCCACGTTCTGCCAGAAGATCAAGGATAGATCCGGCACGTGCTTGAGGTGATGGGTAATGTGCAACATTGCTGCTAGCATAAAGCTACCGGCAAGCGCGATCAGGCAGGCTGGGTCGAATACGCCGCCGCCCGGCTCCAGCGCGATAACAACACCAATAAAGCCGATGATAATGATCGCCCACTGCATCATTGAAAGCCGGTGTCCGGCGGCAATGGAAAGAAGTGCAGCGAAGATTGGAGCGGCCATGTAGAAGGTGAGCGTTTTTGCAAGCGTGAGGAACAGAACGGCCACGTAAAACAGCAGTACTTCCATGGTGCAGCAGAAAACGCGGAGGGCGTTCAACTTTGGATTTTCAACGATCAAGGTGCGCTTGATACCGCGTCTGTAAATGAGCGGGCTCATAAACAGCAGGGCTGCGATACTGCGGATAACAAGAAGCTGGCCGACACCATAATCTTGCAGCAGCCACTTAGCGAAAGCATCGTTAAGAGAAAAAGCTAGATAACCGACGGCTGAGAGCAGGATTCCCAGAAGTTCTGTTTTCGTCAGACCGGTTGACGCCGCTGGCGTGGAGGACATTCTGCCACCTTTGTGAGAGCGGATCCTGTGGCAGATGGAAGGAGAGTCGGGTTTGCCTCAGGACGGTAGGGTTGGTTCTACCGCCAGTCATATCGGTAAACCCGACTATACAACAGTCTGTGTAAACTGCTTAATCTTCAAAGACTTTGGTTGCCCTAAGGGCGTTTATAGGATCATCCAGCGGATGGTGTAGGAGACGATGCCAACGCACGCCACACCCACACACCATAAAAGTCCAAACCAAAGCGCACGCTTCCAGAACGGGTTCGGCATAGCGGCCTCTTTCTTCAGGCTCTGACTGCTCATCAATGGTACCCCTCGCCAGAACGCACCTTGCCGCGGAAGACCCAATATGAGTAGGCGGTGTAAGCAAGGATGAGGGGAATGAGAACAACGGCCCCAACAAGAAGGAACTTCAAGCTGCTATCTGGTGCCGCTGCTTCCCAAATGGAAAAGCGATGCGGAACGACATCTGGGTAGATGCTGATGCCCAAGCCGATGTAGGTCACGAGGAACAAAAGCAATGTCGAAACAAACGCCCGGGCGTGGGAGATGGGATTGTTGATGCCCTGCCAGATAACAAAGGCGAGTGCAGCAACAAGCACAGGAACCGGAACCGTGTAGTAGATAAACGGCGCTGTGAAATAGAGCTTCATTGCATCAGGGTCAATGAACGGCATCCACACGCTTACAAGCACAATGAAACCGAGCAGGATGAGCGCGCAGGGGCGCGCCACACGGCGGAAGTGCTGTTGTGGTTTGCCTTCCAGCTTCATAATGAGCCACGTTGACCCAAGAAGTGCGTAGCCGGAAATAAGAGCCAAACCTGTTGCAATCGAGAACGGGGAGAGCCAGTCAAACCAGCCACCTGCATACGCACGGTCCTCAACAGTGATACCTTCAATTAGCGCACCAAGCGCGATGCCTTGCGAAAGCGCCGCCAGAACTGACCCTGCGAAGAAGGAAAAGTCCCATATATAGCGTCGCTCAGCTGATGCCTTGAAGCGATATTCAAAGGCAACGCCTCGGAAGATCAGGCCGATCAACATCATGATTATGGGCATATAAAGCGCGGGCATGATGACCGAGTATGCCAGTGGGAACACGGCAAACAGACCACCGCCACCGAGGATGAGCCAAGTCTCGTTGCCATCCCAAACAGGGGCAACTGTATTCATCATCAAGGTACGTTCTTCATCGTCTTTGGTGGTCGGGTACAAAATCCCGATACCAAGGTCAAACCCATCGAGTACGACATAAATGAAGATGGCAACTGCGATCAGGAAACCCCAGATCAGAGGATAATCAAGAACCATCGTTTTCGCCTCCACTCTGGTTTTGTAGCGCCTGCACAGGGGTAATACCTGCCGTTCTGGTTGGAATGCCTTCCTCCGGCCCTTCGCCGACGTCCGGTGATTGTCCCATCGCTCTTAGGATGTAGAAGACGCCTACACCAAAGACGGCGAAGTACACGATAATGAACACGGCAAGTGACGTTGCTACCGCAGGTGCATCGACCGGCGACACGGAATCTGCTGTTCGCAGCAAGCCGTAGACGGTGAACGGCTGCCGCCCAACCTCTGTGGTAATCCAACCGGCAAGTACTGCTACAAAGCCGGACGGACCCATTATCAGCACGGCACGTTGAAGGCCTTTCGCATCATAGAGATTGTCCCGATAGCGCTCGTAGACGCTCCACAGAGCCACAAGCAGCATGAGGAAGCCAATGCCTACCATAACTCTGAACGAGATGAAGACTATCGTCGCATTGGGCCAGTCTTCCCTAGGGAATGACTTCAAGCCCGGCACTTCGCCATCCAGAGTATGCGTGAGGATGATGCTCGAAAGGTACGGCACTTCAATTTTGTAAAGGGTCTCGCCTTTTTCCATATCAGGCCAGCCGAACAAGATAAGGGGAGCAGGAGCTTGGTTTTCGAAATGCCCTTCCATGGCCGCGATTTTGGCTGGTTGATGCTCAAGGGTATTGAGACCGTGAAGGTCACCCGCAAACATCTGGATCGGCGTCACAAAGAGGATTAGCCACAACGCCATGGAGAACATGATCTGCGCACCGCGATTGGCATAGTCCTTCAGGAGGTGATAAGCGCCCACGGCTCCAATAACGAAAGCGGTGGTCAGGTAAGCTGCTAGTAGCATATGCACGAGGCGATACGGGAAGGACGGATTGAAGATGATTTCCCACCAATCCTCAGGGATGAACTGGCCGGCTTCGTTCATAGAGAACCCGACTGGCGTTTGCATCCAGCTGTTCACCGATAGGATCCAGAAGGCTGATAGGGCTGTTCCGAACGCCACGATGAGCGTTGCCATGAAGTGCAAATGCTTGCCGACACGGTTAAGGCCGAACAGCATGATGCCGAGGAAGCCCGCTTCAAGGAAGAATGCGGTCAGCACCTCATATCCGATAACAGGGCCGAGTACTGGACCGGTCTTGTCCGAAAAGACCGACCAGTTGGTGCCGAACTGGTAAGTGAGCACAATGCCAGAAACCACACCCATACCGAAGGCGACGGCGAAGATTTTTAGCCAGAACTTGAAGAGGCGGATGTAGACGTCTTTCCCCGTCCATAGCCACATACCCTCCAAAACGGCAAGATAACTGGCCAAGCCGATAGAAAAGGCAGGGAAGATAATATGAAACGACACAGTAAAGGCGAACTGGAACCGAGCCAGATCGACAGCCAAGCTATCCATAAGCGTACCTCGGGCATGGTCTAGGCTTTATTTGTTTGCCTTGTTCTACGCTATCTAAAGTTAATAGATCAGTAGATGGTCTGCTTCGAAGTGTCTCAAGCTAAGGGTTTGCTATGACTTTATTTGCTCGTGGTAATCAAAGTACTTCAAATGCTGTTTGTCGTGGATCAGCCAACTACGTCGCATATTTATTCTCAGAAACCGAACTCGGCTGCACATAAAAGTAGATGAGAACGAGGGCGCCCAAGAGAGGAATGAGCCCGATCAAGACCCACCAGCCAGAGCGGCCGGTATCATGTAGCCGACGTACCGCCATTGCCAGACCGGGTAAAAGCAGCGCTAGGGATAGGATAGCAGAGAGCGGCGCACCATCTGCAGGGCTAAAGCTGGGAAGGCCTAAGAGCGGCGCTATGACAAAACCGTCAATGAGGTGTGCGCCCACCATGACGAGCATCACAAAAAGGGTCCACCACCAAAACTCGGAGCGGGCGGCTCTTCCGTAAAAGTTGGCGTAGTTTGAAAATCCGCTCTGTATCGCCTCGGCAAATGTCACGGGGTTACCCCTCCTGTTGCTTTTAGAGGACAGGATAACGCGGTGGTGGGCTGGGTCTAGGCGGAGCTTGTGTTTAGCCTTTCCATAAAATGAAAGGCGCTCTGTGGAGCGCCTTTTTTAAGTCTCATAGTTTGAAAGCGGAAGAGGACTTACAGCCTGTGGTCGGCTGAGGTTGTTCCTGCGCCGACGCGGGCATGTAGATCGGCCCGTTTGCTATTGCGCAGCCCGTACAGCCTCCGCAACGAAACGCGGTAATTTTTCCATGCGCTTCTAGCGTCTTTAGCATCTGCGCTGCAAATTCACTCGAGACATTTAGGGTCATGGCGACGCTTTGGGGCGTCGCCTGACCGTTTTCTTCAACGAGCTTTAGTATATCGATCAGCATTAGTTTGCCTGCAGGCTTGCTGCCAGAGGTGCCTGATCGTCATGGTTTGCGCGCTTACGCATCACAATAACGACTGCTGCAATTGCTGCTACCAGAACCACAACCCAAGCGGCGGAGGTCGCTGGATGGCGGGCAAAGGTACCAACCTGATAGAAGATCACCGCGCTGGAGTAGGAAAGCAAAGTCGTCCAGCCCACTGCAAACATTGCCCAGTTGCGACCAACCTCACGCCACAAAGCGCCCACTGCCGCAGCACATGGAATGTAGAGCAACACGAGGATCATGTAGGCCAGTGCACCCACCTTGCCGTCGAAGTGCTCACGCATGGTGGAGAAGAGAGAGACTTCTACTTCCAACTCGGACGCAGATTCTTCAGCGTTGGAAACATAACCAACATCAAGGCCCAGAGGATCAAGAGCAGCAGCACCGAGACCTACGAGTGTGTCGGTGAACGCCTCTACCGAGCCGCTAAGAGTTTCCAGCGGGTTAGGCAGCTCAGCTTCATCAATAGATGGGCTGTAAAGTGCCTGAAGAGTGCCCACCAGCGCTTCTTTTGCAAAGATACCGGAGACAAGACCAACGGTTGCTGGCCAGTTGTCTTCTTCAATACCCAGCGGTTCAAAGACAGGCGCAACGCTCTTGGAAACAACTGCCAAAACAGAGTTGCCGTTGCCTTCGTTACCGGTATTGCCTTTGAAGTCGACGGCATTCAGAACCGCCAGCACACCAACAACAACAACGATGACTTTACCTGCGCCAACAATGAAGCCCTTCAAGCGGGAACCCGTGATGCGCAGAACCTGACCAACTGGCGGCAGCTGGTAAGTTGGCAGCTCGATTGCCAGCGGAGTAGAAGCGCCAGCATAGTAGGATTTGCTCAGCACCAAGCCGGTAAAGATAGCTGCTGCAATACCCAGAAGGTAAAGCATGAACACGACGTTCTGGCCGTTATCAGGGAAGAACGCAGCAGCAAACAGCGCATATACCGGCAAACGCGCACCACAAGACATGAACGGCGTCATCATGGAGGTGACAATACGCTCACGCTCTGTTGCGAGTGAACGGGTGCTGGCAATTGCAGGAACTGTACAGCCAAAGCCAAGGATCATCGGAAGGAACGCACGTCCAGACAAGCCTAGCTTGCGCATCAAGCGGTCCGTTACGACAGCTGCGCGAGCCATATAGCCGCTCTGCTCAAGTATGGCTTGGCAGAGGAATAGGAAGCCCACCACAGGAACGAACGTTAGAACCGTCTGGATACCGCCACCAAAGGAGCTGACAAGCAGGGTAAGGAACTCGAAGTCCAGCCCAACTGCATGGAGGATCAGAACCGGTGTCTCCACGAAAACAGCCGCGCCGATGCCGTCAAACAGCTCGATAAAGCTTGATGAGAAGTTGATCGAGACGAAGAACATCGCATAAAGCGCTGCCAAGAAAATCGGGATGCCCCAGTAGCGGGAAAGCGCAAAGCGGTCGATCTTGTCAGAGATAGCGCGAGCCGATTTCGGCTCTGGAAGTTCCATTGCCTGACAAAGGGCGATAGCGCGGGAATAGGTCTCGTCGCTCAAAACCAGCGCTGTTGGCAGGCCGGTATCTGCTTCTACCTTCTCAGAAAGGGTCTTTGCAAAAGCAACAGCGCTTTCCGGCACCATTTCAGAAGCCAGCTTGTCGCCTTCCAGAATACGGGTTGCAAGAACGCGTGCGCGAGAGCAGCACATCTTCTTGCTTTCCTTGATATTACGGGAAAGGTCAGCAATTGCGGCTGCAAGTGCTTCAGGCTTTGCTGGTCGTTCTGGCTTGGTGGCGATTTCCTGACCCACGGCACGAAGGAACGTATCAACGCCCTCTTTGGTGACTGTTGAGATCGCGAAGACTGGAATGCCCAACTGATTGGAGACAAGCTCTGCCCGTTTCGCCAGTTCACCCTTGGCCCAAAGATCGGCTTTGGTAAACACGGCCAGAATAGGAAGGTTGTATTCCATCGCCTGAACAAGCAGAGCAACAGAACGTTCCAAAATGGTTGGGTCCAGAACAACGATCAGCTGGTCAGCTTTTTCTTCCAAAAGCACAGAGCGTGTTACGCGCTCATCAAGACGTGTGCTTTCTGGAGAGGAAAGGGACATAACACCTGGAAGGTCAACGACTTCGATGGTGTTGCCTGCAAGGCTTGCGATGCCGGTTTTCTTGTCTACCGTCACACCCGGCCAGTTGCCGATGGTCTGATTACCACCAGTCAGCAGATTGAAGAGCGTGCTCTTACCTGCGTTGGCGCTGCCAAGAAGGAGTGCTTTGCTCTGGGTATCGCCATGTGTTTCTTTGCTGCTGCAAGAGCATTTACAACTAGCCATTACACGCCTCCCGGACTGTGATGGTGTTTGCAATAGAAATGTCGAGGGCAACACGAGCACCGCCATTTGCGATAAGGCGGGTAGAACTGCCCGGTTTTTCCATGACGATAATCGGGTGGAACTCGCTTAGACCCAGTGCGCGCAGTTGCTGGCTTTGCAAAGGGGTATGGCCAAGCTTCACGACTTTATATTTCTTATTCAGGGTCGCTTCTCCAAGTGGAAGCGGTGTGAACTGCGTTTCACAAAAGAGTGGAGCTTGGGGTGCTCCTGCTTTTTCGCTCGGCTGCGCTTGAGAATTCATCTCGGTCTCTTGCGATCTCTGTTTTCTGATAGGTGTGCAACTGCGAGCCAGTTGCAGCGTTAGAACAACATCAACATGAGATTCATTCGCAATTGCAGTGGTAGAATCGCATACGGGCGCTTTTGTCGCGTGATTTTGGAGGTGTTTTGGACCTTCCCCGTGGCCAGTTGTGGAGAAAAACTGCTGGTTGCGTTGTTTCTGCCTACACTTTGAACTCTTCATTCCAATTGGGAATAAACCAAGCACTTCTTGCCCTTTTAAAAGCTGAGCTGATCTCGGCTAGGGTGATCCTCAGGTTTTGGTTAGTGCAAACAATGCAGGATATGATGAAAAGCGGCGGCCATTTGATTGTAGAGGCCCTTGAGCAACAAGGGGCAGAACGGGTTTTTTGTGTACCGGGTGAAAGCTATCTGGATGTTCTGGACGGGCTTCACGATTCCAACATACCCGTCACCTTGTGCAGGCAAGAGGGCGGCGCTGCCATGATGGCCGAAGCCTACGGAAAGATGACCGGTCGCCCGGGCATTTGCATGGTTACACGCGGGCCAGGCGCAACCAATGCCAGCGCCGGTGTGCATGTGGCGCAGCAGGATTCTACGCCAATGATCCTGTTTGTCGGGCAGATCGAAACAGGAATGCGCGAGCGCGACGCGTTTCAGGAAATCAACTACAGGCAAATGTTTGGCTCCATCGCCAAATGGGTCGCCGAAATTGATCACGCAGAACGTATTCCTGAGTTTGTCGCACGGGCTTACTCTGTTGCCATGTCCGGCCGCCCTGGTCCCGTAGTGTTAGCTCTGCCGGAAGATGTTTTGGTTGAAACAGCGCCGTCCAAGCAGGTTCCGTTCATTGAGCCAGTAGAGGCATATCCATCCAGCGAGCAGCTTAACAAACTGGAGCAGCTCCTAGCAGATGCGGAGCGCCCGATTGCTATTTTGGGTGGTTCTCGCTGGAACGACAAGGCAAGGCAACAGTTCGAGAAATTCGCAGTCGCAAGAGGACTTCCTGTTGCATGTTCCTTCCGCAGACAAATGCTGTTCGATCATTTGCATCCAAACTACGCAGGTGATGTTGGCATTGGCATCAATCCAGCCCTGCGTGCACATGTCGAAGAAGCTGACCTCGTTATCATGCTTGGCGATATTCTCTCTGAAATGCCAAGCCAGTCCTATGAGCTTCTGTCTATTCCTGTTCCAAATCAGAAGTTGGTCCACATTCATCCAGCGCCAGAAGAGCTAGGCCGTATGTATCAACCGACGCTGGCAATCAACGCATCGCCGATTGGTATCTGCGAGAAACTGGCTGAGCGTACGTCAGTGCCAAATGCTAGTGCGATAAGAGCCGCCCGAGTGGAAGCCGTACATGCTGATTACCTGAAATGGTCAGGTGCACGTCCGCAGGTGGCTGGCGAACTACAAATGGCGCAGGTGATGGACTTCTTGGAAAGTGAGCTAAAAGACGACGCCATATTCACCAACGGCGCTGGTAACTACGCCACTTGGGTACATCGTTTCCACCGCTTCCGCCGTTATGGCAGTCAGCTTGCGCCTCTTTCCGGCTCAATGGGCTACGGTTTGCCTGCTGCCATTGCAGCCAAGCTTAAGCATCCAGAACGCGAAGTGCTTTGCTTTGCAGGCGATGGCTGCCTTCAGATGACCATGCAGGAACTCGGCACGGCTGCACAGGACGGTGCGAACATTATCGTGGTGCTGGTGGATAACGGTATCTACGGCACCATCCGTATGCATCAGGAACGGGAATATCCGGGCCGCGTAAGTGCGACGACACTCAAAAACCCACGCTTTGCAGAAATCGCGGCGGCCTATGATTTCTATTCCGCATCAGTGTTCGATGCTGAAGAGTTCGAGCTTCGCTTCAAAGAGGCAAAGGCAAGCGGCAAGCCTGCCTTGTTGCATCTGCACCTTGACCCAGAAGCAATTACGCCAGCGCGCTCCTTGAGCGATATTCGCAAAGCGGCAATGGAACAGGCTTGATCTTCAAGCCTGTTTATCAATCTCCAATGTGGCGATGATGAGCGCATCATCATCCTCTGAGCGAGTGGTAGTAAAACCGAGTGCCCGGCACATTTCTATCATGGTGTGGTTCTCCCGAAGAACCTCACCTTTGATGGTCGCGATACCATCAGCTTTGGCATAGCGGATGATAAGCTGCATCAGCATCCATCCCAGCCCTTTACCCTTCATATCGCTTTGTATGAGTACCGCGTATTCACCGACATTATGGTTCGCGTCCGTATGTAGGCGGACCACGCCAAGGATTTCTTCTGTTTCCGGCTTAATGGCAACGAAGGCCATCGCTCTTGCATAGTCGAGCTGCACAAGGCGGGCGAGGAACGAGTGCGAGAACTCCTTGACCGGCGCAAAGAAACGAAGCCTCAGATCTTCCGTGGTGACGTGATTGAAGAACTCACGCAGAAGCCCCTGATCCTCAGGCCGGATCGGTCTCAGGAAAATACCAGTTCCGTCCTTTAGCAGTGCCTCATGCTCCCATTCCGTAGGGTATGGAGCAATGGCAAGGCGGGTGTTGCCCTGCCTTGCCGAATTGGAGGTATCGGGAGCGACGGCTATGCGGGCATCGACAACTTCCAACCCTTCACGGTCTACAAGAACGGGGTTGAGGTCCAGTTCCCGAACCTCGGGAAAATCGACTGCGAGCTGAGAGAGTTTGACGAGCAACTGTTCCAGCTCATGAATGTTGGCAGCAGGCCTGTTGCGAAAGCCCCGCAGCAACGCATGAGTATGGGTGCGGGAAATGAGAGCCCCTGCCAAATTCATATCAAGCGGAACCAGCTCTATTGCTCTGTCTGCCGTTACCTCTACCGCTGTTCCGCCACGCCCGAAGACTACGACGGGGCCAAATATGGGGCTGTCAGCAAGACCAGCGTACACCTCAAGTGAATTGGTCCGCTTGACCATGGGCTGGATCTCAAACCCATCAATGCGAGCAGTTGGATAATCGCGGTTCAGCCGTTCAATGAGCGCTTCAGCAGCTTCTTGGACAGCTTCTTGGCTTGCAAGGTCCAGAAGGACACCATCAATATCGGACTTGAATGTAAAGTCAGGGCTAATGAGTTTCAGTGCGCAGGCATGCCCATCCTTTAGGAAAGGCTTTGCAGCTTCACCAGCTTCAACGGCTGTCTGCACGTACCGCATTGGCACCTGAGGGATTTGATAGGCAGACAGCACATCCAGAACTTGATCTGGAGAAAGCCAGCGCTCTCCAGCGGCCAGTGCTGCATTAATCGCCTTCTTCGCCCTCGGCTTATCAGGCGTGAAGTCAGAGGGCAGACTATCAGGAGCGGCCATCAGAAGATCTTTGGCCTCGCGATAACGCACCAGGTGCATAAATGCGCGAATAGCCTCGCTGGCGCTTGCAAAGCACGGCACCTTGGCAGCATCAAGCTCTGCTCTTGGAATCTGCGCACCACTTGCAAGCGTTGTAATCAGTGCTTTCTTACGGCCCGTCTTCTTTCGGTTTTTCTCGCCAACCTCTGCAATCGTGGCGGCAATACCAGCAAGATTATTAAAGGCAGTTGGGGCCGCGATAGCTAGAACACCGTCGCAATTTTTGTCTGCCAAAAAGGCTTCTATCCCAACGCGAAACTCTTTAGGGCTGGCATTTTCTTGAAGGACAAGAGGGTTGCTGGCTTTCGCATCCTCGCGTGTCAACTTGCATACGGCTTCTTTTAGCTCGGGTGAAACCTCCGCCATCTCGCCGCCCATTCGCTCAAGGCAATCAGCCGCAAGCGTTGCAAGGCTTCGCCCGTTCGCAACAATGGCAAGGCGTCGGCCTGAAGGCGGGGCTACGCGGGTAACCGTCTCTGCCGCATGAAACATCTCGTCCAGATCATCAACGCGCAGAACGCCTGCTCGTTGCAGTGCTGCATCATAGACAAGGTCATTGGAGGCGAGGCGGGCCTGCATGGGTGCTGCCGATGGTTTCTTTATCTCGGCTTGCCCCTGAACGAATAACAATGACTGGTTTGGAGCGAGCGGCAGCACGAGCCGCAGACAGGAACTTACGAGGGTTCTCTAGGGTTTCGAAGTGCACCAGAATAGCGCGGGTTCTGTAATCTTGAGCGTACCAATCCAACAAGTCTGAAACGTCTACATCAGCGCGGCGTCCCAATGAAACAACTCCGGAAAAGCCGACAGCATTTTCCTTGGCCCAAGCTAATGTGGCGTTGAATATGGTTCCTGAGCGGGAAATAAGAGCAAGATCGCCGCTTGCTGCGCTGTCAGCTGTAAGAAGGGCGGAGAGGTTAGCGTGAGGTGTTGCAACGCCCAAGCTTCCGGGGCCGAGGATGCGAAGGGAATGAGGACGGGCGGTCTCTAGCGCCTGCGCTATCTTCTTTTCTTCCCAGCGATGAAAACCGCTAGCGGGAATAATGGCAGCTTTCGAGCCAAATTTTCCTGCTCGCTCAATCGCACCAATGCAGTGCTCTGGGTCGCCCAGAAGCACGACGAGATCAACGGGCGTCTTAAGATCGCGCAGGCTTCTTATTTTCTTGAAGCCCTTGGGAACATCATCGCGCCAGTAAGTAACGTACTTGGGGCCCTTGAAACCGCTCGCGTTTATTTGGGCAAATAGGCGTTCAGATAAGACCGGTCCGTGGGTATTCGGGCCGATGACAGCTATGGATTGAGGACTGAGCAGGCCCTCAAGATTATGAATTGTCATTTTTGCAGGGCTCCGCGTTTACCCCGAAATGGCAGGTGCTCTTACAATTACAGAAAGCGCCATACCTGTGGTTCTGGCGCTTTCTTCTATCGCTTATTACTGTCTATTCCCTTAAGCGGTCCATCGCCCGCTCTGTTTTAGTGGGTCATCAAGACAGGAACGGTCATATTAGCGAGGATCTCGCGTGTTGCACCGCCCAGCAGCATTTCTCTCATACGGCTGTGACCGTAACCACCCATTACAAGCAGGTCCGCCCCATTGTCGGAAATGTAGTTGAGGATGGTGTTGGAGATAGAGACCTGAGGATGGTTGATAATATCAACGCTGACCTCAAGATCATGGCGAGCTAGATAGGTAGCTACAGCTGCACCCGGCTCACGGTCATCAATCTCGTACTCGTTGATTATGAGAACACTAACTTCATCAACCATCTTCAATACAGGCAGAGCTGCATGAACAGCGCGGGCTGCCGATGCGCTGCCGTTCCAAGCAATCACAGCCTTCTTAGGCTTGAACTGGCCGTCGAAGATGTGAGGGACCACCAAAAGAGGAACGCCGGTATCAAACAGCAGAGCTTCGATAATCACCGAACGCATAGGCTCGGACTGCTCTGGATTATCCTGTGTGATAGCGACCAGATCGGTCAGACGGCATTGGCTAAGAATGCCTTCTAATGATCCACCTGTGAGAATTTCCTCCACGCGGGTCTCGCCATTGACGCCAGCTAGATCAATCAGCTTTTGATAGGCTTCTAAGGAGTCCTTCGCAGAATTCAGTGCCTGCTCTCTTGCCATCTGTAGATAGTCAGCAGGCATTGGAGCTGCAACAAAGCCGGGAAGAAGCGGTTCGAATGCCAAACCGACGCCAGTAGCGTGAGCTTCGGTCAAGCGTGCGATCTCTACGGCCACCTGAGCAGCGGGTTGCTTACCCTGATAGTCGGTGATCGTAAGAATGTCTTTGATTGCCATGTGCGATCTCCACACTGAATTTTGGGGTATCAGAGCCAAAAGAATAACATTCCTTTGACCTATGGGAAAATACTAGGACTCGCTGAGCGAACTGCATTGACCAATATCAAGGAATAGCGACTGAATCGTAACTTGAAACAGACCATTTTATGAAACCCTGAGGTTGTATTGGCAGAAACCTGCCGTTACTGGCACCTTTCCTCAATTGGTATCAAGGTTTTTCCCGCAGCGATAAAAAAACAACGAAAACTCAAGGGTCGGTGGACAAAGGCACCCGAATCCAGAGTTTAAACATTGGTTGCATACACCTTTCAATTTCGGCTCCATCTGTTAAACCTATGCGATAACACGTAGGTCGATCTGCGGATTCTACGTGATTGATTTTGGGAGATTTGGGAGGACCGAAATGAACAAGCTGAAGACATCTACAGCGATTCTCGCCGTTACTATGGCTGCCGCGTTTACTGGTGAGGCACTGGCAGCTGATACTACCTGGAATGTATCCCTCTGGGGTAAGCGCCGCGCATTCACCGAGCACATTGAAAAGCTGGCAGAAGAAGTTGCTGCACGCACCGATGGCAAGTTTGAAATCAAGCTGCACTACGGCGGCGCACTGTCCAAGTCCCGTGAGAACCTTGACGGTATCTCCTTCGGCGCTTTCGAAATGGCACAGTTCTGCGCTTCTTACCATGCAGATAAGAACCCGACCCTGACCGTAGCTGAACTTCCGTTCCTCGGTGTTCCTGATCTTGAAACTCAGGTAGCTGTCGATCAGGCTCTTTACGCGCACCCAGCAGTTAAAGAAGATCTTGCACGTTGGAACGCAATGCTTCTGATGTCCTCTCCAATGCCTCAGTACAACGTACTGGGTAAAGGCGATGCGCCATCTACCGTTTCCGACTTTGAAGGCATGCGTGTTCGTGCACTCGGCGGCATTGGTAAAGCAATGGAAACCATCGGCGCAGTGCCTACTTCTGTGACCGCTTCTGAAGCATATCAGGCGCTTGATTCTGGTACCGTGCAGGGCGTTTCCTTCGCTCCTCACGCACACCTTGCCTATAAGACCACTGACGCTGGTAACTGGTGGACCACGAACCTCAATCCAGGCACCGTGAACTGCCCGGTAGTCGTGAGCATCGAAGCATATGAAATGCTTCCAGAAGACTTCAAGTCCGCTCTGCAGGACAGTGTTGATCCTTCCATGCAGCACTACCTCGACACCTACGCAAAGGTCTACGACAAGTGGTACCCAGAGCTTGAAGCTCAGGGCATCCAGCAGGTTACCTTCACCGATGAAGAACTGGCAGCATTCAAAGCAGCAGCTGGTGAGCCTGTTTGGGAAGCTTGGAAAGAAGAAATGAACGCGAAGGGTCTGCCTGCTGATGAGCTGCTGAAGCTCGTTCAGGACACGATTGCAAACTAACGCGCAAAACAACGGGAAGGGCCTGTGTTCACGGGCCCTTTCTATGTTCAGCCTTGGGAAACAATCATAATTACCAGAGGGGCTAATCTGTAATGCAGACGCAAACCACCCCGGTTTTTACGGCGGAGGATCGGGCATACCTTCGCTTTAATGGACCGCTCGGCAAAATCGAGAACCTGTTCAACCTTATAGCTGCGACCAGCATTCTGGTCTTGATGCTTTTGGCCGTGGTTCAGGTTATTGGCCGCAACGTGTTTAACCAGCCGGTTCCCGGTTTTATCGATATTACCGAACAGGCAATGGCAGTGTTTGCTTTTTTAGGCGTAGCGTACTGTCAACGCGTGGGTGGTCACATCCGTATGGAATTGCTGCTCGGCACTTTTAAGGGGCGGGCGCTTTGGATCGCTGAATTCTTGGGCGTCCTGATCATTCTGGCGGTTGTTACCGTTCTGATTTACGGCTCCTATTTGCACTTTGATCGCTCATGGACGCTGGGCGACAGTACAATCGACGTGGGTTTGCCGACTTGGCCGTCAAAGCTCATCATTCCGGTAGCTCTTTCTGTTTTGTGGTTGCGCCTATTACTGCAGCTTTATGGCTATACCCGTCTGATTTTTAATCCAGAAGCTTCCACTCTGGACCTGCCGCATATCCTTGATGCTGCCGAGCATGCTCAGGCAGAAATAGAAGAAGCTTTCCTAGAAGAAGACGAGAAAAAAGGAGAGGCCGTATGACCCCGTTTGACATTGGCCTCATTATGACCGGCGTGTTGCTGATCCTCGTTGTGATCGGCGTACGTGTTGCTTTTGCTGCTGCATTTGTCGGTATCGTCGGAATGATCGCTATTTTCTCAATGCGCATGGGCTTTGAAAGAGGCTTCATGGTTGCGCTAAAAATGGCAGGAACCATTCCGCACTCCAAGTCGGTTACCTATTCTCTTTCAGTTCTGCCGACCTTCATTCTGATAGGCTTCCTCGCTTATTACGCTGGTCTCACCAAGCAGCTGTTTGATGCTTCCAAGAAATGGCTTGGTTGGCTGCCGGGCGGTATGGCGATTGGTACTGTGTTCGCGACAGCTGGCTTTGCTGCGGTGTCTGGCGCGTCTACTGCGACGTCTGCGGTGTTTGCCCGTGTTGCAATTCCTGAGATGCTGGAAGCTGGCTATTCCAAACGCCTTGCAGCGGCAGTTGTCGCCGCAGGTGGTACGCTCGCTTCGCTCATTCCACCATCCGCGATCCTCGTGATCTACGCAATTCTGGTAGAAGAATCCGTCGGTAAGCTGCTCATGGCAGGCTTCCTGCCGGGTGTTGTTTCTGTCCTTATCTATGCTGGTATCATCTATCTGATGGCACGCTGGCAGGGCGGTGCGCCTGCAATCGGCGGCTTTACTTGGGGTGAACGCTTCAAGTCCGTGCCGGGCACACTGCCGATTATCGGTGTGATTGGTATCATCTTCTCAAGCCTTTACTTCGGATTTGCAACGCCAACAGAAGCAGGTTCCCTTGGTGCTTTCGTGGTGCTCATCACCGCATTCTATAAGGGAATGCGCACCAAGCAGCTTTTCCAAGCTCTACACGAAACCGCAAAGCTGACCGTGATGATCTTCACGCTCATCTGGGGTGTTCTGGTCTACGTTCGCTTCCTTGGCTTTGCTGGCCTGCCTGATGCATTCCGTGACTTTATCGTTGCGCTTGATTTCGCACCGCTTGGCATCGTGATCTGCATTCTGTTGGGCTACGCGGTACTCGGCATGTTTATGGATGCTATCGGCATGTTGGTTCTAACCCTGCCAGTGGTGTTCCCTGCGATTATCGCGCTGAATGGTGGTCCTGATGTTACCGCAGCAGACAGTGCTCTTGGCATGTCTGGTGCAGCCTGCGCGATCTGGTTTGGTATCATTGTGGTGAAAATGGCGGAGCTCTGTCTTATCACGCCGCCGATTGGATTGAACTGCTTCGTGGTGTCCGGCGTGCGTCCTGACATTCCGGTTCAGGAAGTGTTCCGCGGTGCAACGCCGTTCTTCATCGCTGACGTTCTGACGGTTGGCGTGCTGGTAGCGTTCCCAGCGATCATCACATTCCTGCCATCGCTTATGTAAGCGAATAGCGGATTGAATGAAGAAAAGGCCTTGGTGAAAACCAAGGCCTTTTCGTTTGGAATGGGTAGTTTCTTTAAAACAGGCTACCCTGATTTTCATCTGTCTTTTGAGCAGCCTTCTTTGGCTTCTTCTTCGCCTGCTTGGCCTTTGCCTGCTCCAAATGCTCTTCAAGAGAAGAGGGGACACTTGGGCGAGGTGCGGCTTCAGCAGGCAGACTATCGCCAGCAACTGCGTTCACACTACCTCCGCGCATCTGAATGGAGAGCATATCGCCATGCGAAATGGCTGAGGCATTGGCAACAGGCTTGCCGGATGCATCCCTAACCACAGCATATCCACGCTCTATTACACGCTCATAGCTCAGCGAGTTCAGCATTTGGGTAGCGCTGGAAAGACGCATCTTCTGCCGTTCAATGTTTGTGAGAAAGGCCTTCTCTCCACGTTCAGAGAACGCCACAAGACGCTCCTTATGACGGCTGATCTGGTTTTGCAGCACGGTTGGGCGCAGACCGGAAACAGCGGAGATATAACGGTTGCGGTGGGACTGGGTGTTAACGCGCAGGCCCTGTTCTACGCGTCCAGCCACCATGTCGAAACGCTGGCGAGGAAGCGCGAGCAGATCACGCGGTGCTGGCATAGCTGCACTGGCCGCGCGTAGTTCTGTTCGCTTACTCTGGATGGTGCGCAGTAGACCGGTAGAAAGGCGGCGGCTCAAATCATCAAGCGCAACAGACAGCTCTGCCTTAACTGGAACTGCAAACTCTGCCGCGCCCGTTGGCGTCGGCGCGCGTACGTCAGCGGCAAGGTCGATAAGCGTCCAGTCGGTTTCGTGACCAACTGCGGAGATGAGCGGGATGGAACTTTCTGCGGCTGCGCGAACAACGTCTTCATCGTTGAAGCCCCAAAGGTCTTCAATGCTGCCACCGCCACGGGCGACGATCAGCACGTCAGGGCGCGGAATTGCACCATCAGGAGCCAGAGCATTGAAGCCGCGAATACCGGCTGCAACTTCCTTACCGCAGGTTTCACCCTGAACGCGTACAGGCCACACTAGCACATGAACCGGAAAACGGTCCGAGATGCGATGCAAAATATCGCGGATCACAGCACCGGTTGGTGAGGTTACAACTCCAACGACCCGTGGCATTCGTGGTAAGGGGCGCTTGCGGTCCGGATCGAACAGTCCTTCAGCGCCGAGTTTCTTCTTGCGCTCTTCCAGCAAAGCCATCAACGCGCCAGCACCGGCTGGCTCCATATCGTCAATAACCATCTGATACTTGGACTGGCCGGGGAAGGTGGTGATCTTGCCAGTGGCGATCACTTCAAGCCCTTGTTCCGGCTGTACTTTCATGCGGACGGCATTGCCGCGCCAGATGACACCGGAAATAACGGATTTATCGTCTTTTAGGTCTAGATAGATGTGACCGGATCCCGGACGGGAAACTCGCCCCAACTCACCGCGTACACGGATGTAGTCGAAATTATCTTCAACCGTGCGTTTGATGGCAAACGAGATTTCAGAAACGGTAAATTCTGTAACGTTGCTGGTATCGACCACGGTTTGTGTACTTTCAAAGGCTTTGAGAGAAATTGCACTTTATGTATAGGTGATCCCGACATAAACACCAAGCAGCACACGGGGTTCTTTTCCACGTGTTCACAAAGCGAAGCCAACCAGACTGGAGAACCAGCCCAATGCCCCGTTCAGAGTTCCGTATGCAGCGTCTCTATCTCGATAGTGCTATGGCCGAGGGAATGCGGATCGAGGCAGACCGCGCGCAAGCCAACTACTTGCTCAACGTACTGCGCATGAAGGATGGCGAAGAGCTTCTGGTGTTTAATGGCCGCGATGGTGAATGGCGCGCTGAGGTTCACAGCACTGGGCGCAAGGCCTGTGATCTTGTGTTGACCGAGCTTATTCGCGAGCAGGTGGAAACTCCTGATCTGCATTATCTTTTTGCGCCGATTAAAACCAACCGCCTTGATTATATGGCTCAAAAGGCGGTTGAGATGGGGGCAGGGCGCTTGCGCCCGGTGACAACCCATCACACTCAGTTTCCCAAGCTGAATATCAGCAAGGTGGAAGCAAACGTGCTTGAAGCCTGCGAGCAGTGCGGCGTGATCCATATTCCAACCGTCGATGAGTTGCAGCCGCTTAAGAACGTGCTGGCGCGCTGGAAAGAAACCGATCCGAACCGCACCTTGATCTTTTGTGATGAAGGCGAAGAAACCCAAAACCCGCTAGAGGCTCTGGCTAAGGTAGAACGCGGACCGCTTGCAGTGTTGATTGGGCCTGAAGGTGGGTTCTCGGAAGAAGAGCGCGCTTTGCTACGTTCCCAAGACTTCGTTGTGCCAATGCCGCTTGGCCCGCGTGTGCTGCGTGCAGATACAGCCGCAGTTGCAGCCATGGCAGTTGTGCAGGCAAAGCTCGGCGATTGGTTTTAATCAGCCCATAACCAGTCCCATGATAGCCTCTGCGTAAATACACGTGGAGGCTGAAGCTATTTCCACTGCGAAGAAGAAAAAACATCACTCTGCACGGTTTCGCCTGCCCATCAGCTTAGCGCTCGGGGCGGGCTTTGGCCTTTTGTTTCTCATTCTTGCTGGTTCTTTGCTCTGGACCATGACCAGAACAGCAGAAACCCAGACCCGCTTCATGATGCGTGAGATCGGCGATCTGATGCTTGAGCGCGGTCTTGATGTGGTGGAAGACTTCTTTCGTGATGAAGAACAGCTCGGCAAGCTTGCTGCCGATCTAATCATCTCCGAGAACGTCGTTGATGCGCCGGAAGAGGCTAAGCAGCAGCTAAAGAACGTTCTATCCCGACAGACCAACATCAAGCGGCTAACGCTCTATTATGCAGGAGGGCGAGAGGTTGCTATTGATATCGCCCATCCTGATCATCCAGAAACAGAAATAATGCTCGATCGACCGCAAGACGAGCCCTTCGAACATGGTTACACCGTCTGGAGCCATCCATTCTACGATGAAGAGATGGGCATGTCGCTCATGCGGCTAACCATTCATGTTTCTGCACCCGATGTTGGTTGGCCGGTACGCATAACAATTGACTATCCGGTAGGTGATCTGGAGGCGCTGCTAGATGAAATCGTCTGGAAGGATACGCAGGTTCCGTTCATCCTCTTTGAAAAAGAGCAGGTTCTTGCAACAACTGCCCCAATATACGATGAGATAAAGCCGACGCCTGACGAACCCGTGCCCTCCTTGGAGCGCATGATTGGCTCTCCCTTGCAAACAATTTGGGTGAAGACAGAAGAGTTTGATCAGCTAAACCACAATGAGGGAGCGCACCTCGATATCAGCGAAGGGAAGGAGTATCTCTTCCTCTATGCTCCGCTGAGAACGCCGCAGGCTCTTCCACTCGTGGTCGGTACCTATATGCCGGTTGAGGAGTTCTCCGCCCCCATTTTGGAGATCGAGCACGTTGCACTCGGGGCGCTCATCTTCATGATCGCCGGAACCATGCTGGTTGCTTACGTGGGCCACAAGATGGGCAGTCCCATAAAGAACCTTGCAGACAAGGCCCAAGCAATCCGAAATCTGGAGTTAGACAGTGCCCAACATCTGGACCGGTCACGCTTTTACGAAATCGACGAGACCAATCAGGCCTTCAATGCGGCATCTTCTGCGCTGACCGCCTTCTCAAGGTATGTCCCGAAGGACCTTGTGCGCGTGTTATTGGAAAGCGAGTTTAGCGGTTTGGAAAGCACGGAGCTCAGAGAGATGACGTTTTTCTTCTCTGATATTGTCGGCTTCACCAAGGTTGCCTCACGCTTGAGCGCGGAGGAGACAACGCAGCTTCTCAATCACCACTTTGAGGATATGACCAAGGCAATTATCGCAAGCGGCGGCACTGTCGATAAATTCATCGGTGATGGAGTGATGGCGTTTTGGGGCGCACCGGAGCCCGTGGCTAACCATGCTCTCAAGGCGTTCGAGGCAGCCAAGAAAATTGCCGAAGAGATCAATAGCCAGCACAGCGATGCATCAGATGATAGTACGCCGCTCCGCATCCGAATTGGGTTGCATACAGGCGTTGCTGTGGTCGGCAATGTCGGCTCTTCCGAGCGCATGAACTATACATGCATCGGCGATAGCGTGAACATAGCTGCGCGCTTGCAGGACCTCGGCAAAGTCGTAGACCCTCAGGCAAAGGTTATCGTGCTGGCAAGCCAGAACACGGTGGATGCTCTACCTGAGGGGCATAATGCCAAGTTTGTTGGTGACATCGAGTTGCGCGGCCGCGAAAGCGAGATTGGCGTCTACCGCCTTATCTAACAGGGTCAAACGCGAATGGATCGTGTTGCCTTGCGGGCCAGCTTGCGCTCTTCAGCACGCGCTGCAAGGTCCAGAGAAGCATCACAGCTCCGGCTGGTAGAAAGGGCGCTCATAACGTCACCACGGGTTACGCCAATGTCGTGCAGGATACGATCATCGAGCCGTGCAAGGCGTTGAATTGCGCGTCTATTTCTCCATTTTCTAAACGCACTCAAGATGTGGCGTAGTGGAGAACTATCTGAAAAACCGGCGCTATTTGTTGCTCCAGCGATTGTTTTTATTGTTACTTCATTCATCTCGTTCACGCAGGCCATTGATGCACCTCGTCTCGCTACGATTGCTGCTAATTGTTATGGGGTAACTTGGAGAGATCTTGCTCTCGCTTGCTTGCAGCCAATATGCCTATAGGTTAGTAATTTCACAAACGAATGTTTTTGATGTAAATCAATCAAAGACTGTGATGTATTGACGCTCTCAGGGAGGGAACCGGATGGCGCATTCATTGGACATTGATCAGCTGAGAACATTTCTGGCTATCTCGGAAATGGGTAGCTTCACCCGTGCGGGCGAGGTGGTTCATAAAACCCAGTCCGCTGTTTCCATGCAGATGCGTAAATTGGAAGAGCGCGTCGGTCAGCCATTGTTTGTGAAGGACGGGCGCAACTCCCGCCTTACCAAAGAAGGGCAGAAGCTGAGAGAATACGCTGGCCGTATCGTTGCGTTGAATGATGAAACGCTGACTGCCTTCGAACAAGGCAACATTGCTGGCAATGTCCGCATCGGCCTACCAGATGACTATGCTGAAAAACTCCTGCCGCAAGTCTTGGCCTCATTTAACCGCATCAATCCATTCATTAGCGTGGAAGTGGAATGCTCTAGCAGCGCCATTGTCGGCAAGCGCATTAAAAAGGGTGAGCTGGACCTTGGTATTGTCACATCAGGTGATTGTTCCGGTGTCGATGGGCAGGTGATCCGGCAAGAACAGCTTTTGTGGGTTGGTTCGGGCATGACCACGCTGCATATGGAGCGTCCTGTCAGGGTTGCTGCGGGCGATATCTCCTGCTCTTGGCGGGCAAAGGCTATCCACGCTCTGGATAAGGCGAAAATCCCTCATACAGTTGTCTATACAAGCGCCAGCGCGACAGCTCTTTCCGGCGCTATCCATGCTGATCTTGCCATTGGTGTTCTGCCGGAAAGTGCAGTGCGCACCGACCACCGAATTCTAGGCGTGAATGATGGAATGCCGCTACTTCCAGACTGCCAGATCACGTTGATCCGTTCTGATGCTGCCTCTGAAAAGATCCACCAGATATTGGCAGATCATATCATCGCCTCCATCGGCAATATGGGTCAGGTGCAAGAAGCGGCCGAGTAGTGCCTAGCTGCTGAAAATCCAGATTCCTGCTGCGGGAATTACTAGGAATACGCAGATGATGTAGGCAATGATGGCGAAAACATTGGTGCCGATGACATCGGCAAGTTTCTCGGCAAGGCGTACAGGTAAATAGCGCAGAGGCGAAACAGCCAAAATAATGAGCGCGCCAAAGACGTTGTAGGAAAGGTGAACCAGAGCGAGTTCAAGGGCTTCGGTCTGGTCGCCAACCACTGCAAACGCTGCAAGTATGGCGGTGATACAGGTGCCGATATTCGCGCCAATAGTAAACGGATAGATGCCCTTTGTGCTTACCGCGCCGGAGGCCGCCAGAGGGATGACAAAGGACGTTGTCGAAGAGGATGACTGCAATAGCATAGTGGCCCCGAGGCCGGAGCCAATGCCAGACCAAAGGTTCTTCCCAACAATTGCCTGCGCTACGCGGCGCGCTTTGCCGACAAGGAGCGAACGCAGCAACTGACCGATCATCGACATGCTGAAGACGATCAACGCGAGACCGATTAGACATAAAATTGCGCCAGAAGCCTCTGGAGAAAACGAGGATGTTAGCTTCTGAATCTTGGCAACAAACGGATGCGTAATAGCTTGCAATGCGCCCGGAATAAAAGAGGCTTCACCGTAGATGCCAAGGCTATCGATTTGATAGGCCAATACAGCAGTTAGCTTCTCCAAAACGCCAAAGGAAATCTGCAGTCCAAGGAAGATGAAGAGGCACAGCAGGTTGAAGGCGTCGTGAACAGTTGCAGCAGCAAACGCTCTCTTGAGGTCTGCTTTGTTTCGGGCAAAGCCGAGGCTAACAATGCTGTTGGTGATCGTCGTGCCAAAGTTTGCACCGATCACAACTGGAATAGCGATGGAAAGAGGAAGACCACCGGCAACCATGCCAACCAACACAGCGGTAATTGCAGAAGAGCTTTGAACAAGAGCAGTTGCCAGAACCCCAACTAGTACACCGGCGACCGGATTGGTCGCGAACTGCATGATAAGGTCGATCTTGGTGCTGGAGAGCGTTTCAAACCCAACTTCAATCAACCCAACTGCGCAGAACAAAAGATACGCAAGAAATGCAACGGAAACCCAATTCAAAAGGGCAACGCCAAGCGCATCCTCTGATTTCCCGTTGTCGTAAGAATTCATTGCTATTCCGCAGTTGTTGCTAGTCAGACCAAGAAGACAATCGCCTTCTCTTATGCTTCGAGAAAAGGCTAGACCAAACCGTGTTGCATGTATCGCGCAGGTTTTACCTCTTTTCGTAGAGTATGCGCTACCTGTTTTTTCTAGGCCAGAAGTCGGCCTCGCTAAATCAGTTTCGGCTTTCTATTGCTACTTGGCGTGTGCGCTGTCAACATGCGCCCGATTTGAATCAGCGACTTATTTTTTAAGATCAGAGTTTATTTTCGGAATCAGAGCGAGGGCCGATCAATGAAGTTATTTAAGTTTGGCATGTCTTTTCTTGCCGCTATTGCCACGGTGAACATCGCAAGTGCAAGCGAGCTACCTGATCTGGGCGGACGTACTGTCGTTGCCGTTACAGAAAACGCCTACACCCCATTGAACTTTGCTGATCCTAAAACAGGTGAGGGCATCGGCTGGGAATACGATGCGTTCAATGAAATCGCCAAACGCCTGAACTTCAAAGTTGATTGGAAGCTTGCGTCTTGGGACACCATGATTGAGGCTGTGCGTCAGGGCCAGTTTGAAGTGGGCATGGACGGCATTACCATCAATGAAGAGCGCGCCAAGCAGATTGACTTCTCCAATCCGTATATGACCTCTGAAATGTTCATGCTTGTTCGCGCTGATGAAGACCGCTTTGACAACGCTAAAAGCTTTGCGGGCGATGATGATCTGCTGGTCGGTGCGCAGCCGGGTACAACGAATTTTTATGTAGCTGTCTATGACATGCTGGACGGAGATGAAAACAATAAGCGCATCCAGTTGTTCGAAACCTTTGGCGCTTCTGTGATGGCTCTGCGCTCTGGTGATGTTGATACCGTTTTGATGGACGCAACCTCTGCACGCGGCTACATGGGGGCGTCACCTGATAGCTTCAAAGTGGTAGGCGGCCCGCTTGGTTCGGAAGACTTTGGCTTCATCTTCACTCCGGGTTCTAATCTCGTTGGCCCTGTAAACGCTGCTCTGGACCAGATGCGTGAAGACGGAACTCTGGATGCTTTGAACCAGAAGTGGTTCTTTGAATATAAATCCCAGAACTAATTTCTAGTGGGCGGGCTATAGCTCGCCCCTTTTCCATTATTTTGAACGGACTTTTAATGCGGCAAGCTCAAAAGGCGCGCAGAGAGTTTCCATACTGGTTGCTAGCTGCGGGCGTCATTGCAGTCCTCTTTGCTTGGTTTATTGCCGTTGACGGCGACTACCACCAGATTTTCCTAAACCTCTCCAGAGGCATCTGGACCACTTTGATCGTGGCATTCGTCTCGTTTTTTTGTGCCTGCGCTCTTGGTCTAGGCATTGCTTTGGCCCGAACATCCGAAAGGCGCCTTTTTAGAGAGTTTGCAAGCTTCTACACAGAGGTTATGCGCGGTCTGCCTATTCTGGTGGTTCTGTTCTACATCGCTTTTGTAGGCGCGCCACAGTTGGTCGCTCTCTACAATTTGGTGTTTAGCTGGGCGATCGAGCTTGGCTGGCTAGATAAAATCAGAGTGCGCGACTTTTCCATGTCAGCGCGGGCGATCTTAGCGCTGACCCTTTGCTACTCAGCGTTTATTGCAGAGATCTTTCGAGCCGGTATCGAGAGTATTCCGAGAGGACAGGTGGAAGGTGCAATGGCGCTGGGGCTATCCAAATGGCAAACGTTCCGGTTGGTTGTCTGGCCCCAAGCACTCAAGAATGTGCTGCCGCCGCTTGGCAATGACTTCATTGCGATGATCAAAGATAGTGCTCTGGTTTCAGTCTTGGGCGTTCAAGATATTACCCAGCTCGGCAAAATCTATTCGGCCTCTACATTCCTGTTTTTTGAGACCTACAATGTGGTCGCCTATCTCTACCTAACCATGACGATGAGCTTATCGCTCTGTGTTCGAGGGCTAGAGCGGCATCTAAAACGCAATAGCCACGATACAGCTGCTTAGAGTGGACAATAAAAAAGCCCGGCTAACGAAGTCGGGCTTTTTGAATTCAAGAGCAGGCGATTAGCCAACCAGCGTCTTGCCGGTGCACTGCAAATCCTGACAGGCTTCAGCGAGACGCTCACGAATGCCAACTTCGCCGGCACGAAGCCATTTACGCGGATCGTAGAGCTTCTTGTAAGGAGCGCCGGTTGTTGGGTCGATCTGGTGCTTAAAGGCGGCGGGGTTGTCGTCAACGTACTTGCCGATTGGCTCGGCAAAAGCGAACTGTGTATCGGTGTCGATGTTCATTTTGAACACGCCGTAGTTCAGGCTTTCTGCAATCTTGTCCTTGTCGGAACCAGAGCCACCGTGGAAGACGAGCGGTACAGGATTTTCGCCAAGGCCATAGGTTTCAGCAACCAGCTTCTGGCTCTCACGTAGGATTTCAGGGCGAAGCTTCACGTTGCCCGGCTTGTAAACGCCGTGCACGTTGCCAAAGGATGCTGCAACGGAGAAGTGTCCCAGATCTTTCAAGCGCTTGTACGCTTCAAGAACCTCAGACGGCTGCGTGTAGAGCTTCGCGTTGTCAGCAGAGATATCGTCGTCGGAACCAACGCCGTCTTCTTCACCACCGGTTACGCCGAGCTCGATTTCGAGGCTCATCTGCAGCGGCGCCATCAGCTTAAGCATGCGCTCGCTCTCGGAGAGATTGTCCTCAAGAGACTCTTCGGAAAGGTCGAGCATGTGAGACGTGAATAGCGGCTTTCCGTTCTTTTTGTAGAAGTCTTCGCCATGCTTGATCAGCGCTTCAACCCAAGGAATGAGCTTGCGGTTTGCATGGTCGGTATGGAGAACAACGGCAATGCCGTAATGCTCTGCCAGAAGGTGTACGTGCTGGGCGCAGGAAACGGCACCAAGAACTTTAGCTTCAAAGCTATCGCTCATGCCTTGTCCCGCGTAAAACTGGGCACCGCCGTTAGAAAGCTGGATGATAATGTCGGTCTTGTTGGCCGCAGCCGCTTCCATAACAGCGTTTACAGAATTGGTACCAACCACGTTGACAGCTGGAAGGGCATATTTGCCATCGCGGCATGCTTCCAACAGTGCTTTATAATCTTCCCCGAAGACAACGCCAGGTTTGAGCTTGACCATTAGTTTACAGGGCTCCCATATTCAGTCTGCGCCACATCGGAGGGTGTATTCCCCAATCGGCTGCTACTTTGCCAAGGTGGTTATGTGCCGTATTCTGGCATCTGGGTGATGCCTAACCTATTGTCTCGTAATAATACAAGTGTCTTTTGTGCGAACACGTTGTTAATTCAGATAATACGTAGCAACGCTGTCATGCTTATTTCTGGAATCGATAAGTATCAGCGAAATCTATGTTTCCAATGAGGCGCCTTGCGCAACTTCAGTAAAGTATTTCTGGTCAAATCCATTTGAACTATGTAGTTAAATCGATTTAATGGTTCAGAGTATTTCGGAAAAATGCATAACCTCCACGCCGGAGCCAACTCTCCTTAAGGCGCTTTTGAGTTCAATCAGCAGGCCAATTTCATCACCAGTTACCAGACCTGCACCACACTCTCTTATGGATTCTATGAGGTTTGGTGTTAACGAAGTCATTGAATTTGCCTGTGAATGAGCTGTCAGACCAGCGTGAGGAAGCATGTCCCGAAGCGGGAGAACCTCAATGCCATTCGATTTTTCCAACAAGCGGCGAAGCGGCGAGTCGCTACCAAGTAATGAGGGCACAGCCTGTTGCTGCAGCAAGGCGACGCGGCCATGGTATCTAAATGCCTGCTCAGGACGGTTGCGAAGAGCTAGCTCCAAAAAACTTGCTAGATCATAGGTTTTGCGGGCCAGCTTTCTACATCGACGCTGCCAGCTGGAATTACTTGGCTGTTGAACGGCGTAGCCCGTCATCGTCAAAGCGCAGGAGGGGGTGGGAGAAACAACCGCATCGTAACGCGAGAACTGGTCGATAACCTCTTCCGACAAGCGCAGGGCTTCTGCGGTATCACCGCTTTGTGCAGCTACTCGGCCGCAGCAGCTTTGAACCATGGGAACATCAACATCAAACCCCAAACGGGTGAGAGCCAGGGCCGTAGCCTCTATCACCTGTGGTCTGTAAAGGCTGGTCAAGCATCCTGAAAAAATGCCGACTGTCTGGGGAAGGGGAGTGGAAGCCATAGAAACAGAGCATTCACGTAAATAGTCGATCTTTGATCTATAGCGCTGCGACCATAATCGGCAAGATCAAAAAGCGCAGGAAGCGCCTTCGGCCAAACCTAACAGCTCTAATAGAAAAAGGAGCCACCATTGGTCGCTCCTTCAAACTCTTCAAAAAGTAGGCAGTGCCTTACTTCTTGGTGCCGTCTGCGTTGAACTGCTCAAGATAGGCAATCACGTTGACGATATCCTTGTCCTTACGCAGGCCGGCAAATGCCATTTTGCCTTTAGGGATCACGTCCTTAGGCTTGCGCAAGTATGCTGCAAGTGTCTCATCATCCCAGACGCGGCCTTCTTCTTTGCCAGCTTTCAGCGCTTTGGAGTATTTATAGCCTTGGATGTGGCCCCAATCGGCGCCAACTACCCCGTTCAGCTGAGGGCCGACCTTGTTTCTCGCCTTCTCACCAACAGCGTGGCAGGCCTTACATTTTTTGAAAACCTTCTGACCGGCTTTCAGGTCTGCGTCAGCTAAAGCAGCCGAACCAGACATAAGCAGCGCAACTGCAGCAACAGCGCTAAAAAGTTTCATGGCGACCCTCTTTCATTTTTCTCATCAGAGGCGGACCTCCGTGGAATTTAGGTAATAAGACCTATAATATACACTCTATGGTTTGTATTTGGATTTGCTACACTTTTGTGTGGACAATCTGTCGCACCGCAGCAGCTGTACTCAGTCTCGAGCTTCAAGGTCTTTGTCCCAATACGGCTCAGATCCATAGGTGGATGCAAGAAAGTCAACGAACGCGCGCAGCTTTGGCGGTGTCAGGTGGCGGGAAGGATAAACGGCGTAAAGGCCGGTGCGGCTTGTTGCTTTGTAGTCGGGTAGCACCACTTGCAGCTTTCCGGTGCGCAGTTCATCGCCGACATCCCAAGTAGAACGGAGCGCTACACCCATTCCAGCAAGTAGGGCCTCACGAACCACTTCGCTGGAGTTTGTTCTCAGCCTGCCAACACATTGAAAAGTCATGTCGCCGTCCGGGCCTTCAAGGTGCCATGTATCTTGCTGACGTGCAGCGAGGCACGCGTGGTTTTCAGAAAGATCTTGCAGGGAATGAACCGGTCCATGCCTTTCCAGATATTGGGAGGTTGCGCACAAAACGCGGTGTATTGGTGCAAGTCTTTTGGCAACCAGACTGGAATCCGGCAGTTGCCCAATGCGAATTGCAAGGTCGTACCCCTCGCCAACGATATCGACAAAGGTATCTGAAAGGTCCAGATCGATGTGGACGAGCGGGTGCTCCTCCATAAAGCGCGTGAGATGCGGAGCAATGTGCATGCGGGCAAAGGATGTTGGCGCGGAAACACGCAAAGTACCGCTCACCTGCGCGGAGCCCGTAGCAACAAATGCCTCTGCTTCCTCGATGCTGGATAAAATGGTGCGAACCCGCTCGTAGTACCCTTGGCCAGCTTCTGTGAGCGCAATTTGGCGCGTTGTTCGCTGCAACAGCCTCGTTCCAAGCCGCTCTTCAAGTCGTCGCATCTTCTTGGAAACAACCGCAGGAGAAATGCCAAGCTCACGGGCTGCAGATGACATGCCACCTGCGCTCACCACTCGGGCGAAAATCTCCATTTCGGTAACTGGGCTCATTATTGCCTCGGCGGAAAAGGTTCTACAACATTATTGCTATTTCGATTGGTAAGCGGTTGTGTCACATATAGTCAAATCATCCAAATGGAGAACTGCGTACATATTGCGTGCGTAGTGCATAAGGAAGCTGGGAGACTGCTTTATGTCAGGCATAGCAATGCCCAAACCCTCACAGGAGACGCTCGCTAACAGAGCTGCGATTATCCGCGCCCTGCAAGAGATCGTGCCGGGTGAAGGGGTAATTCATGATGACACGGAGCTTCGCCCTTACGAGACTGATGCCCTAACCGCCTACCGGCAAATGCCTCTGGTTGTTGTGCTTCCTGAAACGGTAGAGCAGCTCTCCAAAGTGCTGAAATACTGTTACGACAACGATGTTAAGGTCGTGCCGCGTGGAGCTGGAACCTCGCTGTCTGGTGGAGCTTTGCCTTTGGAAGATGGCGTACTGATCTCCATGATGAAGTTCAATCGCGTGCTGGATATCGACTTTGCCAATCGCGCAGTTGTGGTGCAGCCGGGTGTAACCAACTTGGGCATTACACGGGCCGTTGAGCACGAAGGATTTTACTACGCTCCGGACCCATCCTCGCAGATCGCTTGCTCCATCGGCGGTAACATCGCAGAAAACTCTGGCGGCGTTCACTCTCTGAAGTATGGCCTGACGACCAACAATGTTCTGGGTCTGGAAATGGTTCTGATCACCGGCGAGGTTATCCGCTTGGGCGGCAAGCACCTAGACAGTGAAGGCTATGATTTCCTCGCACTGATGACGGGGTCAGAAGGCCTGCTTGGCGTTGTTACAGAAGTCACCGTTCGTATTTTGCAAAAGCCGGAAACAGCGCGGGCGGCTCTAGTAGGCTTTCCTTCTTCAGAAGCGGCCGGTCAGTGCGTTGCCCAAATTATCGGGGCGGGCATCATTCCCGGCGGTATGGAGCTTATGGATAAGCTTGCCATCGATGCAGCGGAAGACTTCGTTCATGCTGGATACCCCAAGGACGTTGAAGCCTTGATGATTATCGAGCTGGACGGACCGGAAGCTGAAGTTGACGACCTATTGGCAGCCGTTGCCAAGATCGCAGAAGAAAACCAGTCCTCCTACCTTCGTGTTTCCAATAGCGAGGAGGAGAGGGCAACCTTCTGGGCTGGGCGTAAGTCAGCCTTCCCCGCAGTTGGTCGCATCTCACCGGATTATCTTTGTATGGATGGCACAATTCCCCGCAAGGCTCTACCAGAAGTGCTGGGGCGCATGCAGGAACTTGGGCTGAAGCACGGCCTAAGATGTGCCAACGTCTTTCACGCTGGAGATGGAAACCTGCACCCGCTCATCCTTTACGATGCGAACAAGCCGGGCGAACTACAAGCTGCCGAGGACTTTGGTGCTGATATTCTCAAGCTTTGCGTAGAGGTTGGCGGCGTTCTGACAGGCGAGCACGGCGTTGGCATCGAGAAACGAGACCTCATGGGCGAGATGTTCTCGGAAGATGATTTGAAGCTGCAGCAGCGCGTTAAGTGCGCCTTCGACGAGAAGCATCTTCTCAATCCGGGCAAGGTATTCCCAGTCCTCCATCGCTGCGCAGAACTGGGCAAAATGCACGTTCACAAAGGCGCTTTGCCATTTCCGGATATTCCTCGCTTCTAGAATTGAAGAGTGCTGGGGAACAACAAGATGAGCGCATAAGCGCACGAAATTAGGGGCAAACGGACGTCATGAGCGATTGCTTTAAACCCGAAACCCAAGATGAACTGGCTAAGGTTCTAAGCTGGGCGGCGGCTGAAGAAACACCAATGGAAATAATTGGTTCTGGTTCCAAGCGCCAGCTGGGCAGGCCAGTGCAGGTTGCCTATACGCTCTCACTAGAGAACCTGAGCGGCATTGTCGATTATGAGCCTGCGGAATTGGTGCTAACCGCAAAAGCAGGCACTCCAATTGCTGAAATTGAAGCTCTACTCTCTGAGCATGGACAGGAGCTTGCCTTTGAACCGGTAGATTATGGCGGTGTTTTGGGAACCGGCTACGGTAAGGGCACGCTTGCAGGCGTATGCGCCACCAACTTGGCAGGGTCGCGCCGCTTGAAAGCTGGTGCAGCTCGCGATCATGTGCTGGGCATTCACGGAGTATCGGGACGCGGCGAGATATTCAAAGCCGGTGGCCGTGTGGTGAAAAACGTGACCGGCTACGATATCGCTCGCGCCTTCTGTTCATCTTGGGGAACACTGGGCGTTGCCAGTGAGTTGACACTAAAGGTGATGCCTGCTGCCGCTCTTGAAGAGACTGTCGTGGTTAAGGGACTTAGCGGCGCTGAGGCGAGTGAAGCAATGTCCGCTGCAATGGGCTCTTCAGCGGAAGTATCATCCGCTGCTTTCCTTCCACTGCAGTATGATGATCGGCTTTCTGCGGAACTTGGCGCGATAGATAAGACGCTGACAGTTCTTCGTTTGGAAGGTGTTGAGAAGTCCGTCAACTACCGTGTCGAGACACTACGCTCCTTGCTAAAGCCATTTGGAAGCATTGATGTCTTAAAGAACGAGGGCTCACGGGCCCTTTGGCGTTCCATTCGCCGTCTTGAAGCTTTTGAAGAGGGCGGGGAAGCGCCGCTATGGCGCATATCTGTTGCACCAACCCACTCAGAAAGCGTTGTGCAACGCTTACAGCAACTGGGTGCTTCCAAAGTGCTGCGCGACTGGGCTGGGGGGCTGTTGATCGCTGAGTTTAATGGCGGTGATAATCCTGCTTTGGAAATCCGCCAAGCCATTGCGCAAGCAGGCGGAGGCCACGCAACGCTTATTAGGGGATCGGCTTCGGATCGCGGTTCGATAGAGGTCTTTCAGCCGCAAGATCCAGCATTAGCACTGCTTACCCGCTCTTTGAAAAAACAGCTTGATCCAAAAGGGATTCTCAATCCCGGTCGTATGTACGTAGGGGTTTGAAATGCAAACGAACTTTACTGCAAAACAGCTTGAAGACCCCGGTGTTGCAGATGCTGAACAAATTCTGCGTAAGTGCGTTCATTGCGGGTTTTGTACCGCAACCTGTCCAACCTTCACGCTACTGGGTGATGAGCTAGATAGCCCGCGAGGGCGCATCTATCTCATCAAGGATATGTTGGAAAATGATCGTCCGGCAGACGCTCGCGTGGTCAAACACATAGATCGCTGTCTATCCTGTCTGGCCTGCATGACCACATGTCCATCCGGCGTGCATTACATGCATCTGGTGGATCATGCCCGTGCGCATATCGAAAAGACTTACAAGCGCCCGCTACATGATCGCGTTTTACGCGCATTACTGGCGTTCATTTTCCCGCACCCAAAACGCTTTCGTTGGGCATTGATTGCGGCACATTACGCTAAGCCGTTGGCGCGTCCTCTTAAGTCCCTTGGTGGGCCGTTCCGTCGCTTGTCAGCCATGCTGGCTCTTGCTCCGTCAAAGGTACCGGTACCTTCCGTTTACGCTGATCAGCATGAGATTACGCCCCTGCAGGAGAGTAAGGGCCGCGTTCTGCTGATGCAGGGTTGCGCCCAAAAGGTGCTCTCGCCGTCAATCAATGATGCCACTGTTCGCCTTCTCACCCGTCAGGGCTATGAGGTTGTTTTTGCAAAAGCAGAGGAGTGCTGCGGGGCGCTCGTTCATCATATGGGCAAAGAAGAAGCCGCGCTGGAAAGTGCCCGCCGGAATATCGACGCTTGGCTTTCTGAGAAGGATGGCAAGAAGCTGGATGGCATTGTGATTACCGCTTCAGGCTGCGGAACAACGGTAAAAGACTATGGCCACATGCTGAAGAATGATCCGGCTTATGCTAAAAAAGCTGAGCAGGTAGCGGCGCTGGCTAAGGATATCTCCGAGTTCCTTTGCTCGATTGACCTTGGTGAGCCTGTAGTTGAACCGGATATGACCCTTGCCTACCACTCCGCATGTTCTATGCAGCATGGGCAAAAAATCACCAAGGAACCAAAGTCGCTTCTGAAGGCGGCAGGCTTCAATGTCAAAGACGTTCCAGAAGGGCACCTTTGCTGCGGATCAGCAGGCACCTATAACATTTTGCAGCCGGAGATTGCCGAGCAGTTGAAAGCCCGCAAGGCGAAGAACATTCTCTCTACCCAGCCGCAGGCGGTAGCAACAGGCAATATTGGCTGCATCACACAGTTGGGAACGGCAATGGATGTACCCGTGATCCATACTGTTGAACTGCTGGACTGGGTCTATGGTGGGCAAAAACCAGAGGTGCTGAACGCGTAAACCTGCGGCAAGGCAAAGGTGGCGGGGCGTTTAGTTCGCCCCGTTTAAACCAAGTGAATGGCACTCCAGCTTGATGGTCTCTTCTGCATCCTCATTTGTCTGTGTGCAGGAGAGCAGCATAAAGTCTGTCCCAGCAGCTGAGACATGCGGAATACCCGGCTGCAGCACGTTGATACCGCCTTGGTTCGTTATATTTTGCCAAGCAAGTGCAACCACTACGATAAGCCCGAAGGAAAGCACCACGGCAACGGAAGCTGGCGCGGAGAGACCTCGCGCCTGAGGAACGGCGCGGGCGTGGCGCGCTACGGCTTGGTCAATCGCATCAGCGACTTCGTTAGCAAGTGCCCCTTGCTCGTTAGGCTGGGCGGTTGGGGCACTTGGCGTTTGTGCCTCGGCTATGGTTGCAGTATCAGCCAAAGCAGCCTGTTCCGGCTGTGCTGGAGCTGCTTGCAGGCTCTGGGTTTCTGCGGCGACATTGAGATCATTTTGAATGAACTGCATGTTCCTTTGAAAGACAGGAACATAACCAACATCCGCCATCTTGATCTGAACAGGGTCGCTGGAGCCAGCTTCGCTGTAGTAGAGCCGCAAAATATTGCGTAGGCGGGAGGCATTCACCCGCACAATCGGGTTCACGCGCGGGTTAAACGATGTCGGCTGGTCAAAGACTTCGATTGCAATCGTGATTTCCTTAAGGCCCTCGTGGCGTTCAGCAAGTGTCTCCTCAACCAGAAACGTGAGTAGCCGAGAAATCTTTGGTGAGCGTGTGAACCCGTCGGAAGAAAGAATACGTTTTAGCGCCTCTTGCACCTCGCCAATGGAGATTGCAGGGCTCTCAAAAGTCTTTGTCATTTTAAAAATATCCCCCGCACCCGTTTACGGTCAGCTTAGGAAGAGTGAAAAGGCCCTAAGTTGATCTGGGGAGCGATAAAATCC
>NZ_SMMA01000055.1:102959-129029 GCF_009711345.1 Pseudovibrio flavus | reverse complement strand
CTATTAACAAATCAAGAATTTCAACAGGGGTGTATGCACAGGGGCCTTTCAAGCTCGAAACTTGAACCTAGCCCGATTTAGATTCGGAAACTACGTATAAGAAGCTGCAATCGCCAGCTATGGACGCGGGAATTGAATTACGCCCTCCGGCGCAAGCTGAAACCCTGTCATGTAGGGGTCACGCTCGTCCAGAAAAATTGTGTTGTAGCCTGTCTTACGTGCCCAGCCCTGAATGGTTGGTCGAATACCCGTTCTGCCGCCGAGACTCACCTCTTCCTTAATGCCGCCAACAAACAAGGAACCAATGATGGATTCATGAGTGAAGCTATCGCCAACTGCCAATTGACCTTTGGCGTGGAGATGCGCCAAGCGAGCAGAAGTACCAGTTCCGCATGGGCTACGATCTAGGGCCCGATCACCATAAAAGACAGCATTACGTCCATCTGCACCCTCTACCGTTGGCTTTCCGGTCCATTGGATATGGCTAATGCCGTTAATGCGGTCATCCTCAGGATGAGAGACTGAGTACTTGTCGTTTAGCGCAGCTCTTAGCTTTGGGCTCCACTCTAGAAGTTGATCAACGCGGACATCGCTGAGATCCGCATAGTTTTCCTGCGCTTCTACGATGGCATAGAAGTTTCCGCCGTAAGCCACGTCTACTGTTATCTCTCCCAGTCCCTCAACATAGGCAGACAGCCCCTCCTCAGCGAGGAAACTAGGAACGTTGGTAAGCGTTACGCTTTCTACAAAGTCGCCCTGCTTGTCATATTCGGCAATAACGAGCCCCGCAGGCGTCTCCAAACGCAAACGGCCTGGTTCAGCAGGTTCAACAAGGCCCTCTTCAATCGCCATGGTCACTGTACCGATGGTACCGTGCCCGCACATAGCAAGGCAGCCAGAGGTCTCTATATAGAGAACGGCGACGTCACAGTCTTCTCGTGTTGGAGGCAGGAGGAAAGCACCGGACATCATATCGTGTCCGCGAGGTTCGAACATCAAGCCTGTGCGGATCCAGTCATAACGCTCCATAAAGTCCGCCCGCCGTGCGAGCATATCCGCTCCCTTAAGGCGCGGCGTTCCGCCCGCAATTAGGCGTACCGGATTACCGCAGGTGTGACCGTCGATGATGGAGAAGGTTTTTGACGCCATGTTAGGTCCCCCAAAGGCCTTGATTATTGTTAGAAGCGCTGCGCACTGAACGCGCTAAAGTCAATGGATGGAGCAGTGCCTTGAATAAGGTCGCCAACCAGCTCTGCGGTCGCAGCTGCCTGCGTAAGACCATGATGCCCATGTCCAAATGCATAGACAACCCGATCACTCTTTCTGGATGGGCCGATCACAGGAAGAGAATCCGGCAGAGATGGACGATACCCCATCCAGCGTTTTCCGTCGTTTTCCTGAAGGTTCGGCAAGATGCGCTGCGCTCTTGAGAGCAAAGCATCGACACGCTTCCAGTTAGGGTCGAGTTTCAAGCCGCCGAACTCCACCGCACCTCCAACTCGAAGCCCGGAAGACAGCTGGTTCATAGCAAAGCCGTAACCGGGCACCATAACCATGTGTTTGAGGCTTACACCCGCATTGCCAATGGTCGTGTTGTAACCGCGCTCTGTATCCAGCGGAACGCGATCCCCCATCATGGCAGCAAGCGGGCGGGACCAAGCACCACCGGCGACAACGAGATTATCGCTAGAAATTACAGAGCCATCTGCAAGGGTAAGGCTGGCCGATTGGTCGTTGGCATCAATTGAGCGAACTTCTTGCTGCTCAAAAGTGCCGCCGCTCTCAAGGAAAAAGCGGGCAAGGTCCTGACACAGACCATAAGGCTCATCGACATTGGCCCACTGCGGGAGGAAAGCGCCGCCGCAAACATCTTCGGAAAGGTCAGGCTCTAACTCGCGGAGCTGGTTACCATCCAACTCTTCGATCTTGATGCCAAAATTGCGCTGCTTATCCCAGCCTGCTCGAGCGTTTTGCACCTGCGACGGCTTATCGAACACTTCAAGACAGCCGTTATAACGCGCCCTGCCCTTTGTTCCTGTCCGTTCCCACAAGCGTTCCCATGACGGAAGAGCCAGCGCGTTGAGAGCTGCGATGAACTGAGTGCTGCGGGCATGTTGTTTGGGGAGTGAGGCCATGGAAAAGCGAAGCATCCACGGCAAAATGGAAAGCCCATAGGCCGGGCGAACCGACAGCGGCCCTAAAGGGTCTAAGAGCCAAGAAGGCACCGCCCGCCAAACGCCGGGCGACGCCAAAGGCGCCACATCCGTCCATGCAATACCTGCAGCATTACCGCTGGATGTTTCAGAGCCCGGAGCTTTACGATCAACCAAAGTGACCTTGTAACCAAGCTCCAGCATACGGATAGCGCTGCTAAGGCCAACGATACCCGCTCCGACGATAAGGATGTGACGCATAAAAATTAGAGCTCCGGCAATTCAGGACGGCAGGCCAGCGCTTTCTCAATTACGGCAATAACGCGCTCGCGCTCCGCGCCTTCCAAAGGCAGGCGTGGGGCACGTACCCTGTCGTTAGAACCGATTGCCAGCTCTTCAGCCATTTTGATGTTCTGTACCAGATTCGTAGATACATCGAGATCCAACAATGGGCGGAACCAGCGGTAGATCTCACGCGCTTCTTCCAGACGGCCAGCACGTGCCAATTTCCAGATCGCAACGGTTTCCGCTGGGAATGCAACAACAAGACCGGCAACCCAGCCATCAACACCCATCGCGATGCTCTCAAGGGCGAGGTTGTCAACGCCGGTCAGTACCGCAAAGCGGTCACCAAAGCGGTTGTAAACCTCGGTCGCACGGCGGATGTCGTCAGTGGATTCTTTCATGGCGACGATGAGCGGCTCATCGGCAAGCTCTGCGAACATGTCCAGCGTTACATCAACACCATACGCAACGGGGTTGTTGTAGATCATGACTGGAATGCCGCCAGCGCGGGTTACCGCTTTAAAGTGGGCAACCGTTTCATGCGGCTGAGACTTGTAAGGAACGCCCGGCAGAACCATGAGACCATCAGCGCCAGCTTCGGCAGCATCACGCGCAGCCTGACAGGCACGGCGGGTTGAGCTTTCGCAAACCGTCATAAGAACTGGACGCTCACCTGCGATGCGCTTTGCAGTCTTTAGAATTTCGATCTTTTCAGATGGCTCCAGCGCCATCGCCTCCCCCAAAGAGCCGCAGACGATAAAACCATCAACACCGGCATCAATCTGGATCTGGAAGCAACGCTCCATCTCGGCAATATCGAGTTCGTCGTTCTCGTTAAACTTCGTTGTTACAGCAGGATAGACGCCGCGCCACATATTGATCTTACTCCTCATAAACTGTGATATATCTGCCTTATGATGCAAAGTATCCACCTGTGTCAAGACTGTGATATATCTCTTTCATTGGAAAATAGTGGTAGCTGTGAATCAAAAAGCCCGCAGAACGCGGGCTTTCGGAGTAACTCTTTGACTATCTTTAGAAAGTAGAGCGTGTACGGCGCACAGCATCACGCCAGCCATCCAGCTTACGCGTACGCTCCTCCGCAGACATTTGCGGATCAAAACGGCGATCAAGGCGCCAGCAGTCGGAAAACTCTTCCATGCTTGGCCACACACCTGCCTTCATACCCGCAAGCCATGCCGCGCCCAGTGCTGTGGTTTCCAACACAACAGGACGGTCAACCGGCGCACCGAGAATGTCTGCAAGGAACTGCATGGTCCAATCGGAAGCAGTCATGCCGCCATCTACGCGCAGAACCGTTTCTGTACCGATGCCTTCACCCATGTCGGCTTTCTTTGCATCGATAAGGTCTGCGGTTTGATAGCCGACGCTTTCCAAAGTCGCGCGAGCGATTTCGTTCTGGCCAGTTGAGCGTGTCAAACCAAAAATGGCACCGCGAGCGTCAGGGTCCCAATAAGGAGCACCAAGGCCAACGAAAGCAGGAACCATATAAACCTGACTTTCAGGATCAGCCTGCTGGGCTAGGTCTTGCGACTTTGCTGCTTTGTCGAGAATTTTCAACTCATCGCGCAGCCACTGCACAGACGCACCAGCAACAAAGATGGAGCCTTCCAGCGCGTAGGTTGTTTTGCCATCCAACCGATAGGCAATTGTAGAGAGGAGTCGATTCTTGGAACGAACCAGCTCTTCACCTGTGTTCAGCAGTGCAAAACAGCCTGTGCCATAGGTGGACTTCACCATCCCCGGCTTGAAGCAGGCCTGACCAATGGTCGCCGCCTGCTGATCGCCTGCAACACCAAGAATTGGAAGGTTTGCACCAAAAAGCTCCGCAGGAATGATGCCGAACTCGTCAGCGCAATCGCGAACCTCAGGCAGCATACTGCGTGGGATACGTAGGATAGAGAGAAGCTCGTCATCCCACTCATTACTCTCGATGTTGTAAAGCAGTGTGCGGGAAGCGTTGGTCGCATCAGTTACGTGAGAGCGACCGCCGGTAAATTTCCAGATCAGCCAGGCGTCTACGGTACCGAACAGCAGGTCGCCCGCTTCGGCACGCTCCCGCGCACCTTCAACATTGTCGAGTATCCAAGTGACTTTGGTGCCGGAGAAGTATGGATCAAGCAGAAGACCGGTTTTGCGGGTGAAAAGCTCTTCCAGCCCCTCTTCTTTAAGAGCAGCGCAGAGAGAGGTCGTGCGGCGGTCTTGCCAGACAATGGCGTTGTGCACTGGCTCGCCGGTGTGCTTGTCCCAAACGAGAGTGGTTTCACGCTGGTTGGTGATACCAACGCCTTTTACATCATCGGCATGAATGCCAGATGCGTAAAGCGCCTCCCGGCACGTCTCTACCGTGGTGCGCCACAGGTCTTCTGGGTCATGCTCAACCCAGCCCGGATGAGGGAAATGCTGGGCGAATTCCTTCTGGCCAACTCCGGATGCTTCGAAGTTGCGGTTAAACACAATCGCGCGGGTCGATGTGGTTCCCTGATCAATAGCCAGAATCCATCCGCTCATGAAATTTCCTCCTCACGCTGACCCGCTAGCCAGCGCCCAATTCTCAAAAGTCACCAAGCAACAAAAAAGGGCCTACTAAACTGCCAATGCCCTGAGCGCAATAAACCTAGGCAACCTGTTTAATAAAATCGTCCAATGCTTCAACTGCGGTTTTATCCAGACGTAGCCCCAATTTGCTACGCCGCCACAGAATATCATCACTTGTTCTAGCCCATTCTTTTGAAATGAGCCACTCTACCTCTTTCTCAAAGAGGTCAGCGCCGAAACAGCGACCAAGGTCTTCAATGGTTTTGCAGCCCGAAAGCATCGTCCAAGCATCTTGGCCATAGGACCGAACAAGGCGATAGCGCAAGCTATCACTTAAAAACGGAAACGCATTTTTGAGCTGATCAACAACTTGATCGAACTCCTGCGGTTTAAAATCCCCACCCGGCAAGGAGGCATCATGCGTCCACGGCTTGCTGCCTTCTGGCAGATAGTCCTGCAGCTTTTCCAGCGCAGACTCCGCCAATCGGCGATAGGTCGTTATCTTGCCCCCAAAGATGTTGAGCAAACCGGCCTGCCCTTTGCCGCCCTCAAACTCCAGCACATAGTCTCGCGTTGCTGATTTGGCGTCGCTTGCACCGTCATCATAAAGCGGGCGAACACCGGAATAGGTCCGCACAACGTCCTTTGGCTGCACAGGTGTCTGGAAGTACTCACTCACCGCATTGCAAAGGTACTCAACCTCATCCTGCGAAATAGCCACCTCACCCGGATCATTGTGATAATCGACATCCGTAGTGCCAATAAGGGTGAAGTCCTTCTCATAGGGAATAGAGAAGACGATACGGCCATCGCCATTTTGGAAGATAAAGCAGCGATCATGATGGTAGAGCTTGGGCACGATGATGTGGCTGCCCTTTACGAGTCGGACCTTGGAGATCTCATTAAGCCCCAGCGCCTCACCCATAACATCAGCAACCCAAGGCCCTGCTGCATTAACAAGGGCTCTAGCCTCAATGGTTTCGGTTTTGCCCGTTTGAGTGCACCGAACATCCACATTCCAGATATCACCATCCCGGCGGGCAGAAACCACTTCACTGTCGCGGCGGATTTCAGCGCCCTTCGCCTGCGCATCGCGTGCATTCAAAACAACAAGGCGCGCATCATCTACCCAGCAATCGGAGTACTCAAAGCCCTTTGAGAATAAAGGCTTCATTCCCTCTTCAAATGGGCCTGATGAGAGCTTTACCGAGCGCGTTCCCGGCAAAAGTTTTCTGCCACCCAAGTGATCGTATAAAAACAAGCCGAGGCGAATGAACCACGCAGGTCGCAGCCCTTTGTGATGAGGAAGAATAAAGCGAAGAGGCCAGATAATGTGAGGTGCATTGTTCAGCAGCACTTCACGCTCCAACAAGGCCTCGCGCACAAGCCGGAACTCGTAGTATTCAAGATACCGAAGCCCGCCATGGATCAACTTGGTAGAAGCCGAAGAGGTCGCGCTTGCGAAGTCCCCTTTTTCGGCCAGAAAAACACTAGCGCCCCGTCCTGCAGCGTCCCGTGCGATACCGCAGCCATTGATACCCCCGCCAATGACAAACAGATCGTAGCGCTTTCCCATTGTTTCCTCGCCAAGCCATGCGCATGCGTGCGCGTATTTTCACTTATCTAAATACCGAAATAAAACGAAGGCATTCGCAAGTCAACGAAACTTTCACCTGCAGACTTAGCGGAACTTGATGGATAGGCACTACAAAATGCAAAAAGGGAGAAGCAAATGCTCCTCCCCTTTCATGAGTGTTTTCGTTTCAGGTCACTCTTAGCTTTTCGGACCAGCGTCCGAAGAAGGGGCAGAGCCGCCCTTAGAGACCTTGCCACCTTTGCTTTCGGTATCATCCGTCAGCATTGGCGGGGTCTCGTCCTTCTCACCGTCACTTGCCATGTGATAGGTAACCTGCGGGAACGGAATTTCGATACCGCGTTCGTCAAAGACCTTCTTGACCAGCTCAGTGTAAGCGCGGCCTAGGGCCCACTGATCACCCGGTGTTGTCTTAATACGCGCGCGAATATCAACCGAAGATGCGCCAAGGTTGATAACGCCATGCATCTCGTAATCACCGACAATGTAGGCGCCGTACTCGGTAACCCTCAAGCGCTGGAAGGCTTCTTCCATCGCCTCTTTCGCCTGATCGATATCGGTATCGTAAGCAACACCAATAATGGCAACGTGATACGCAAACTCTTTCATAGAGTTGGCAACCGTTGTCACGGAAGAGAACGGGATCGTGTGCGTTGTACCTGCAAGGTCACGCAAACGAACACTGCGGATCGTCAGTCTTTCAACGGTACCTGTAACACCGCCAAGTTCAACAACATCACCTTCGTTCATAGCGTTTTCAAGCTGAATGAAAGCGCCGTTGATCACGTCCTGAACCAGCTTTTGCGAACCGAAGGAGAGCGCCAGACCGAAGACACCGGCACCGGCGATCAACGGAGCGATCTGAACACCCAGCTGGGACATGGCAATCAACAGAACCATGATAAGCAGAAGGATGGTGAAGGCATTGCTGAACAGCTTGAACAGCGTTTTCTTGCGCGAGGTAACCATGCGGTGGTTGTCTTCCACCAACTGCAGATCAACCCAAGACATGGTGCCAAGCCAAATCGCCAAGCCGACCAGCAAAACGATAAGAGCAGATGTCACCCGTCCGCTGAAGTCGGAACCTGCACCGCGCCAGAACCATGACCACGGCGTACCAAAGCCCCAAACCTCCAAAATGGAGCTGATCGCACCAAGGATTACAAGAATGCGCAGGATAGCCAAAAGCTTTGGTAAAATCGCATTCAGGCGGGACTCCAAAGTGGGTAGCTTGGTGCCATAGGTCTCAGGTAGATGAATACCTTCACGAATACCACGCGTTACCGCCAGTACAATGAAAGTGGAAATCAGGATAATGAGGATCGAATAACCACTCGCCGAGGCGACAAAGGTAACAGCATCAAACGGACGGCTTAGCCAAACCACAAAGACCGTAAAGACATACACAAGCGCTAAGATGTGCCAAACATAAGCAAGGGCTCTGATAACCCGTGCTCCGATTTCGCTTTCCAGCTTGTTATCTGCATAGCCGATAATCGCATCTCGAACCCGACGGCGAGAACTCACGATTATGGTGACCAGATAGGCAAGAGAAACCAGAACGACAGTCATATGGACACTGCTGCCCAAGCTGTACGACCAATGCGTATTCACCAGCGGTACAAGAACCTGCCCACCAAACCCAAAGATAAAGACCAGTATTACAAGGTGACGTGTCCAGAACGTCGCCTCTTCATCGGAAAAACGGAAAATCCGAAGCTCTTTAACACCCGGACAGAAGACGAACCGGATAGCAACGCGTGCCATTTCAATGAGGAAGAAGGCATCAAGCGTCAACGATTCCAGCAGGGTCGGGTTTCTCACCCCTATCCCTGAAGCCTCTGCAAAATAAAGCGCGGCTATATACCCACTACCGGCAGCAATGGTGACGACGATAGCATCAAGGCCGGTCAGCATGAGAAGGAACCCGCCCCGATGCACCCAGCCATTCTCTATGCAATGGCGCTGGACGCGTCTGAGTAACCGTCTAAGCCCCCAATGCCCTACATAAAGAATGAGATAGGCAGGGATGAGAACGCGCAGAATTTCCAGAACGCCCGATAGCAGGCGATTGATCGTGAACCGAGGTTGGCCTTCCGCGACATCCTGATAGCCAGAAAGTCTTGCGGCAATCACAGAGCCGAACTCGTAAAAGTCAGAGACAACCGACTGCACATAGCCACCAAGCTGTGCGGCAACCGTCTCGTTTGCAGGTGTAGCACCTGCATCAGGCTCTGTCTTTTTAGGAGCCTCAGAGGATTTCAGATAGTTTACCAGCGCTTCTCGCTGTTTGGGGTCCTCCAAAACCTTGATCAAAGCTTCACGCGCTTTGGTTTGATCAGCTTCTGTGGCTTCGCTAGAGGAGCTTGATCCCTCTAGCACTTGCTTCAATGCCTGACTGGAGGCCGGTGTGACCACACAAAAGACCGCAAGAAGTAGCCAGCAAAGAAAAGCTCTTATTTTCATAACTCGAAGACCCTTCGCGTACGCCTCGGCATCGGTGCCGTGGTACAGTGCAAGCAAAACACGCATTTCATAAAGAAAATGCAAATCTCCCAATACAGGGAGGTATCAGCGCCTCATATACTGACAAGCAAGAGCGCTTACAGCAGAAAAAAGCGTTGCGACTGCGTAAAACCACAGCCCTGGCAAAGATGAGGCACTTGCTAGACCGCTGGTTTTGGCAGCAAAAATTACAAGTGCAACCAGCATGACATCCATCATGGACCACTTCCCTAACGTAATCATTAAACGAAGCGCCCAGCGGTTCTCGTGGCCAACAGCAGCCACATGAAGTACAAGCAACTTGATCGCGGGAAGAACGATGGAAAAAATCAGGATAGCACCCGAGATGAGCAACTCCCCTTCTTCATAGAGTGCGCCGGTAATCTCAAGCAGTGACGGCGTTTCTTCCAGAAAGTACAGCCGCTCCAGTTTCATCAGGGGCAAGGTCAAGCCCAGCGCAAACGAGAAGGTGGCGATAGGCAATAAGAAACCGATCAGAACTGACACAATGCTCCCCCATAGGTACTCATCAGTACTCCTATGGGTTTAATGGGGTGAATGCATTGCGGCAAGAGGCGACGCCCATCGAGTACGAACGAACCTACTCACAAAGCCTAGCCTGTATTAGGCCGCCTGATGTTGCGTAGGTGCCCGGTTTTAATCCAAACCTTGGCTCCGGACGCACCAGAGAGAACCTTGGCTTCATAATTAGGCGGCAAGCGCAGCCAGCTTCCGGCCTTCAACATGTCGCCGCCCTCATAAAGCTCACCTTCAAGCACTAGCAGCTCTGCACCCGCCTGCGCAAAAAAGTACGTTTTGCTGTGGGGCTCCCAGATTTCCAGACGAACATCTTCGAAATTGTTTTCAAATAGAGGAACGACGGAAACCCCTGCCCGCAGACCATCAGGCTCGGCCTCTACGTCATTCATATTGAGGTTTATGGATTTCTTATCGGAGGGGTCGAACTGCCAGAGCTTTACAAAAAGCTCGCAGCCCTCTTTTGAATAGGGACTGTGACGGGTTCCGGGAGGGTTCCTCACATATGAACCCGCAGGGTAATCCCCGTGCTCATCCTGAAATACGCCGGAAAGAACAATAAACTCTTCCCCGCCATCATGGACATGTTCAGAAAAGCGGCTTCCCTTCGCATAGCGCACAATGCTGGTTGCACGCGCCACCTCATCGCCAAGACGGTCAAGAGGTTTGCGATCCACCCCCTTCATGGGAGAGGGATGCCAATCTACTTGCGGTGCATGGACAACAACCCGCTCATCAAACTTACCGTTGATCTCCAATGCTGCCTCCTATCGTTTTTCTTTTCGGCCAGTCAGCCTTGTTATCTTACGATGGCAGCCTCGGCTTTGTCATACCGAAACAATATGTATATCGGATCCGACTCGGGCAGGTCGCCTAGCGACCTGCATACCGTCCAGCGATGTCGTCAATTTGTTCTTGTTCGGCTGCCTCTGTGGCGGCGCGATCACGCATCTGCTCTCTTTCGCCCATCAGCTCAACCTTCTTCAGGTCAGCCATGGCATCTTTAAGCTCATCCTGCGCGCGAGAAAGCTGGTCTTTCAGCTCATTTGCAGAATTAACGAGGTTGTCACGACGCTGAGCAGCCGCACGAGCAAATGTCGGATAGGCAAAATGCGAGACATCATCAATGCCAACACGTTTTTGCTCGTCCTCAATCTGCGAATTCAGCTCCTGTGCCATCCGGTCGAAGTCCAGCAACATGGTTTCGATCTGCGCCACACGGCGGCGTTTTTCGTCCACGTGGAACTTCTTCAACCTGATAAGGCCGTCACGGTTTTTCATACGCAATACTCCCTTAATCAAGGCAAGCTTACGTCGGAGTCATTTCCAAAAGGTTGGCAAGCTGCAAATAACCATGGGCTAATGTGGATTTCTCGTCCTTTTCTTGGGACAAAAAACCCTCAATTCCACCAAAAAGCCGGATCGCTTCATCGACCTGCGAATCGCTGCCACGTTGATAAGCACCGAGTCGGATCAGTTCTTCCATGTCAGTGTAGGTAGATAAAAGCTGCTTCGCCTTTGTCAAAACCGGTCGTACGTCATCTGGCACACAGCGCGGCATTGTACGGGAAACAGATTTGAGAACGTTCACTGCTGGGTAGCGTCCCCTTTCCGCTATCTCCCGCTCCATTACTATATGTCCGTCGAGAATACCGCGCACAGCATCAGCCACCGGCTCATTATGATTATCTCCCTCAACGAGCACACTAAAGAGAGCGGTAATCGTCCCCTCACCTATTCGCCCCGGCCCAGCCCGCTCTAGCAGCTTGGGTAGCTCGGTAAAAACAGTAGGCGTATACCCTTTAGAAGTTGGCGGCTCACCGATTGAAAGGCCTATTTCTCTCTGCGCCATCGCAAAGCGGGTGACACTATCCATCATACAAAGAACGTGATGGCCTTCTTCTCTAAAGTACTCAGAGACAGATAAAGTGAGATAAGCAGCCTGACGCCGCATCAAGACGCTTTCATCAGAAGTCGCAACGATAACAACCGAACGAGCAAGCCCATCCTCGCCCAAATCATCCTCGATAAACTCTTGAACCTCGCGGCCACGCTCACCGATTAGACCGATAACGGAAATGTCTGCCTCGCTATTGCGCGCCAACATAGACATCAAAACCGACTTGCCGACACCCGAGCCTGCGAAGATGCCCATGCGCTGACCGCTGCAGCATGTGGTGAAAGTATTGAGAGCGCGTACCCCCAAATCGATCGGGCCACCTACTCTGGAACGCTCTGCCGCTTTAGGGGGGCTTGCCCGCAGTGCCATGGGCTTTGGCCCAAATGGTAACGGCCCCTTGCCGTCGATAGGTTCGCCAAGAGCATTAACAACACGGCCCAGCCATCCATTGCTTGGATGCACTGCGCTCTCCCGCGACACAAGCCAAGCTTTGCTTCCATGCCGAAGCCCCTCGACACCGCTGAAAGGCAGACATAAAGCACGGCCTTCTCTAAAGCCGACGACCTCTACCTGTATCGCCTCCTGAGCCTCCCCCACATCTAGGAGTAGACGCGCGCCAACGCTCATTTCATGCACGGGGCCGGAAACCTCTACTAGAAGCCCCTTAACCTCTTCTACTCGACCATAAATCTGAGTCGGCAGGCATGATTCTATCTCTGCTAGCAGCGCGTCCAAACGGCTCTCCCATCCCTAAATTCCCGTAATGGTAACCGATCATTTACCCTTATGCTTAATCTTAATGTGGAGAAATGTAGCGGCTGGCGGGCTTTCCCGCGGTGTCCGTTGCGTCAGGAAGGAGATCAAAATCAAGGAATTCCTTGGTTTTTGACTGAAAGATCGTCTGGTTGCGTACTAATCAGTAAAACCGCTGAAAGGTTGTACCCAGAAGACTTTCACAAGTTCCTTCAAATCGCTTGCAGGTGCGAATCAAGTTCTGTTAACCATAATCTCATTGATTGAGAATTCGGGTTATCAGTTCCTTCGCAACGGTTGGCGTTTTTGGCCGGCGCGACCGCCCGGAAAGGCAACACGAGGGGAATGACATGCGTGTTTTGTTGATTGAGGACGACAGCGCAACGGCGCAAAGCATTGAATTGATGCTAAAGTCCGAAAACTTCAATGTTTATACAACTGACCTGGGCGAAGAAGGTATCGACCTTGGTAAGCTGTATGACTACGACATCATTATGCTTGACCTGAACCTGCCGGATATGTCCGGTTACGAGGTTCTGCGCACACTGCGTGTTTCCAAGGTCAAGACACCGATTCTGATTCTTTCTGGTCTTGCAGGCATTGAAGACAAGGTTCGTGGCCTTGGCTTCGGCGCTGACGATTATATGACCAAGCCATTCCATAAGGATGAGCTGATTGCACGTATCCATGCAATCGTGCGTCGTTCCAAAGGACATGCGCAGTCGGTTATCGTAACTGGCGACCTCACCGTAAATCTCGACACCAAGACAGTGGAAGTCGCAGGCCAGCGCGTTCACTTGACTGGTAAAGAGTACCAGATGCTGGAACTGCTCTCTCTGCGCAAGGGTACGACCCTTACCAAAGAGATGTTCCTCAACCATCTTTACGGCGGAATGGACGAGCCAGAGCTGAAAATTATCGACGTATTCATCTGTAAGCTTCGTAAGAAGCTGGCAACGGCGGCGGCCGGAAAGAATTACATCGAGACCGTTTGGGGTCGCGGCTATGTGCTGCGTGAGCCGGAAGAAAAAGCGGCTTAAAGCACTGACCCAGAAATTATAATACCCCCGCCCTTTCGGCGGGGGTATTTTTTTGCGCTGCTTTTGTAGTGATGGGGCACAGCGTTGCCGGATTACATATCCAGCTGATAAGAAACTGGGACGTATCTGAAACCAGAACCCACCGCCTCTACATAACCGGCAGCGGGAAACGGCATGTGATAGCCAACAAATGGGATGCGATCGCTCGCAACCATCCCGAAAATCTTCTTTCTGGTTTCAGCGGCGGCGCCTTTATCCATGTCAAAGCGCACTTCCCAATCAGGGTAAGCCAATGACCAAACATAGTGGTTCGCGGTATCAGCCGCTAAAAGCGCCTGTTTTCCGTCAGATTCGACTAGATAGACCATGTGACCGGGCGTGTGACCAAAGGCTTCAACCGCCTCAATACCCGGCACAACACTGTCTCCTCCTTTGATGAAGGACATTTTGTCGGCCAGCGGCTTAACGTTCTTAGAAAAGAGCTTTGCTACGCCGTTCGCCTCTGGATCCATCTTCGCCCAGAAATCAAACTCATCCGCTCCTGTAACATAGCGAGCGTTTTTAAATGCCGGAGCACCGTCTTGCATCAACCCGCCTATATGGTCGGGGTGCATATGGGTAAGGACCACGACATCAATATCCTCTGGCTTGAGCTCTACTCCTGCCAGTGCGGCAGATAGGTTACCACGAGCAGGAAGACCGCCAGACCCGACACCGGTATCGAAGAGAATAGTTTCACCGCCGATCTGGACGACAGTTGGAGTGAAGTAGGCTTTGAATGCGTCTGCCGGAATGAAGTTTGCCTTGGATGCATCATCGAAAGCTTCAGCGCTCTGGTTCATGCCAAAGGTCTTTTGAGGCTCCTTGGCGTTCACCGCACCATCTAGCAAAGTCGCGACCTTGGCACTGCCTAGTTTGAACTGGGCACTCGGCGCTGCAGCTTTTGAGCCTTCCGCCAGCGACTGGGCCGCCATGGCCGGAAGAGATCCAACAGATGCAGCAGTTACAAGAGCGCCACCTCCAAATAGTGCGGCGCGGCGGGTAACCAGAACGTTGACAGTGCTCATGACTCAAACTCCTTGCTCAGCAAACAAAACCACTTTTCCGACGATGCGAAGATCATCTTCACCGGTCAGAATCCGTAGGTTCTTAAGCTCAAGCCAAACTATTAGATCAGATTTGTTCCGCCCTTTACGACAACCAACGGCGCAATTTCTCGAATTCTTAAACGAGTCAAAACTTGGATTAAAAAACAATAATTTGCAGATCCCTTTCCATTCACGTAACGTAAGTGGCGGTTTCTCTTTAGGGATTCTCTAATGCTATGAGCAAGCGACTTACCATTGCCTACACTATTGTCATTGGCCTGCTAATAGCAGCCAATGAATTTAGTCCCATGTACAAATGGTCCCCGTTCAGTAGCCACTTTTATTGGGTAGGCAGAATTGGGATTGAAGCGCTGTTTTTCTTCGGCACTCGCCAACTGCTTATCGCTTTGGAACTTTTCCATAAGCGCCCAGTGGTACTAGCAGCTTCCGCAGCATTGATCAGTCTAGTGCCGTTCACACTCAGCATCACAATGATAGATATCATTCTGGGCATTCCAGAACTGGGGCAAGATGCTGGTATCGTCGTTGGCGAAGGGCTAGCCTTAGAGTTCGCCAAAGAGGTTCTCTATCTCTTCAACAATCACATGCTGCTCTGCGCTCTGCTTACGTTCCCGAAGTTTTTCGCTCGCAAAGCAACTCAGGATGCCGCGCGCATGCCCGCGCACCCCAATGAAACCTCAGCAACTGAAATCGTCACTAATGAAGAAGAAACCCCAACTCCCGAAAGCCAAGCATTACTGCCGTTACTTGCCCCTCCCCTTCAAGGAGACCTTATCCAAATGGAGGCGCAGGAGCATTATGTCCGTATCGTAACAACGGAAGAAACGCGCATGGTGCTCGCCCGTTTTGCAGACTATGTAAAGCTAATTCCAGAGGATGTTGGGCTACAAATTCACCGCTCGCAATGGGTTGCCCGCAGCGCTGTTGAATGCTGTTTTCAAGAAGGTGCTAATATGCGTGTCCTTCTTACAAACGGTTCAACGGTACCAGTTAGCCGCCGTTACACTGACATTGTAACCAGCACCTTTGATAAACGGTTGCACCCAATAAAAAAGGCCAGCGCGTAGCTGGCCTCCTTCAAAATACGATCTATCGCGCTTAACCGATTGCTCGAATGCGCGGCGTAAAACCGGTCAAAGAGCTTGCTGGCACAGAAACTTGTGTTGCTCTCTTTGGGCGATACAAACCGCGAAGGTTTGGAACCGGCTCAAAGCTATCAACCAAGCCAACAACGGTTTCCGCCGCGCCGAGTACCAAATAACCATCATCCGGCATTTGCTTAGCAATACGATTGAGAATTTCGATTTTCGTCGCTTGATCAAAATAGATCAAAACGTTGCGGCAGAAGACAATGTCAAACTCACCGAGATTTACGAAATTCTCCAGCAGATTCAGCTGCTTCCACTGCACCATTGCACGAATTTCAGGCGCGATCTGCCAGATTTCCTGCAACTGGGTGAAATATCGAAGAAGCATCTGGATCGGCAGGCCGCGCTGAACCTCAAACTGGCTGTAGATACCGGTCCGAGCTTTCTCCAACACTTCCTTGGAGATGTCTGTGCCGAGGATCTCAAATCGGAAACCGGCGGTTTTCGCCCGTGCTTCCTGCAGCTTGATTGCAATGCAGTAAGGCTCTTGGCCTGTAGAGGCAGCAGCAGACCAAATGCGAATACGACGCTTGGAAGCGCGGTTCTTCAGCATGGTTGGCAGCATTTCCTGCTCAAAATGCATGAAAGGCGTCTTATCACGAAAGAAGAACGTCTCGTTCGTGGTCATCGCTTCCACGACGTCGTCCTTCAACTCCATGCTGCCAGCCATGCGAATTTTGGCAACAAGCTCGTCCAGTCCACCAAGGCCCGCGCGGCGAGCGACAGGGATTAGGCGGCTTTCGACGAGATACTGCTTCTCGCTCGACAACACGAGCCCGGAACGACTGTGTAGGAATTTCTGCAGAAAATCATAATCTGAAGGCTTCATCCAAATGTTCCTTCCAAAAGGCGGGAAACTTTTGAACCGATCTGTTCCAGAGGGAGAATCCCGCTGCAGTTTCCGCTTTTCGCGGCTGCACCTGGCATTCCCCAAACCACACTGGACTTCTGGTCCTGGGCAATAACGCTGCCCCCCCGCCCTGCAATTGAATAGGTTCCTTGAGAGCCATCAGCTCCCATACCCGTCAGCACCACTGCCAATGTTGCGGCTCCGTAAACCTCTGCAACACTGTCAAACATTGGGTCCACTGACGGACGACAAAAATTAATTGGAGGCTCTTGGTCAAGCGTTGCGATCACCTGACCATCCTTCTTGGCAACGCGAAGGTGATACCCTCCCGGTGCAACATAAACATGCCCTGCCTGAATAACCTCACCATCCTCGGCTTCCTTTGAAGGAATGCCCAGCACCTTGCCCAAATGCTCAGCAAGAATGGTGGTAAATGTAGGCGGCATATGCTGGGTAATAAGGATCGGAACATTCTTGATGCTCGCTCCAATACCCGACAAAACGACCTGTAGCGCCTGCGGTCCACCCGTAGAGCTGCCAATGGTCAGGACCCGAGGCACCGCGGAGGAATAAGGGCGAAGCTCATATCCGCCAGCGCCGCTTGCCGCAACAACCTTTGCCTGACGCAAAGCGCTTCGCGTATCGATAGCACCGGCTGGCTTTGCTTCAACGCTCGGCCTTTGACCAGCAGACGTTTCGGCTCTCATTTTACGCATGCGGCGGAACGCGAGTGGACCATCGTCCTGCGCTCTATTCACTGCGCCCAAATGACGAAGCTTTTCAATCAACTCTCTGCGGAAGTCGGTAGAAGTCAGCGACTGACTGGTACTTTCCGGCTTTGCCACATAGTCGGTCGCACCAAGGGAAAGAGCCCGCAAGCTGATTTCTGCGTTGCGCCGAGTAAGCGTCGAGGCCATGAGCACTGTAAGGCCGCGCTTCTTTTTAAGAAGCAGAGGGAGAGCCGTAAGCCCATCCATAACCGGCATCTCGATATCGAGCACAACGATATCGGGATTGCTGCTTTCGATATCTTCAACAGCAAGCTGCCCGTTTCGATGACGCGCTACGACTTCAAGGTCAGGCTCCTCTTCGATCCAACGGCTGATAAGCCCCCGAATAACGACAGAGTCATCAACAATCATCACCCTTACAGGTGCCTGCTGATCACGCCCCAAACCAGTTACTGCTTCTTTTAGTGCCCCAAGCATTCCAAATTAGCTTTCCGTTAGACCAGTCCGACTTCCTGAAACTTTGCTTCGACGATATCGCGGTCAAACGGTTTCATAATGTACTCGTTAGCCCCTGCGCGGATGGCCTTGGTAATGTGCGCAACGTCGTTCTCGGTCGTGCAGAAGACAACGATTGGCTGCTGCCCATCCTTTTCTTCACGCAAGCGAACGAGGAACTCGAGGCCATCCATTACAGGCATGTTCCAATCCAGAAGGATTGCATCTGGCATAGAGGCTTTGCACAGATCGAGGGCCTGCTGGCCATCTTCTGCTTCAGAGGTAGAAAAGTTGAGGTCTTCAAGAATACGGCGCGCCACCTTGCGGATCACACTTGAATCGTCAACAACCAAACAATGCTTCATGTCATAACTCTAGAAAGTGAGTGCGAGACTCAGGCTGCTTTAGGTTCAATGAGGGATGTCAGAAGGCGGTCTACATCCAGTACCACCATCAACTGACCATCAAGACGGTGGACACCGCCGGAAATTTCTGCCCAACGAGCGTCAAGGTTGGATGGATTGGACTCCATTTCCTTAACTGGCAGGTTCAGCACTTCGCCCACGGCATCGATCACAAGCCCGTAGGACTCGCTCTTGTATTCAATACCAACGGCCATCATGCCCTGATCGCCGCTAAGCGGTTCCAGATGCAAGCGACGGCGCATATTAATCGCAGTGACGATGCGACCGCGAAGGTTCAGCACGCCTTCCACTTCTGGCGGCGCCAGAGGAACGCGGGTTACTTTCTCCGGCACGAATACGTCGTGGACCTGCGAAATAGGAATACCGAACAGCTGCCCGCCGATAACCACGGTGACGAACTGAATGTAGTCGCCGCCACCCTGCTGATTATCATTGTGATCTTTAACAGTGGTTAGATTGGTCATGCTGCTACCTCGAGTTCTCCGGTCATCACGTCTTTAAGTGAAGCGATCAAACCAGCCCGATCAAATTTTGCTACGTAGTCATCAAAGCCAGCCTGACGGCCCTGCTCGATGGAGGCAGGCGTTACAACAGCGGACAATGCGATAATTGGAAGACGCGCGAAACGCGGGTCGTTGCGCAGAGCTGCACAGAACTCGAAGCCGTTTACATCAGGCATTTCGATGTCGGTGACGATCGCACCAAAGCTTGCGCCTTTTTCCAGAAGCTCGAACGCAGCCGATGCACTGTCACACACGGAGACTTTGTAACCGGCGGCTTTAAGAACTGGCGTCAGCATGTTGCGGAAGAACGCGCTGTCGTCCACGAACAAGAGGTTCTTGGAAAGAGTAGAGCGAGAAACTTCTTTACGAACAAACCAGTCATCAAATGCCAGCGGCAGATAGTGGCCAAGATCCATGATCTCGGTCGCTTTGCTCTTGATGATCGCAGAACCTAGAACACCCGGTGTCTGGGAGCTGACTTCGATGGACATACGGTCTTCGACAATGTCGACGATTTCATCAACCACAAGACCCATTGAGCGGCCAAGATCAGAGAACACCAGCATCGGCTGTGTGCCCTCTTCTTTGTGACGGGCATGTTCGTTGACGTAAACAAGTGGCATGAGCGAACCGCGGTACTGAACCAGATCGCGACCATTGGAGCGCTCGATCTTAGAGACCTCGAACTCTTCCAAACGTGTCACGAGTGACAGAGGAACAGCCTTTGGCTCTTGAGAACCAGCGCGGAACAGCAGAAGCGAAATCGGCATGTCCGTATCGGAGTTGGTGCCAACAGCTTCTTCTTCAGCAGCTTCCACAGCAGCTGCCATAGAGCTGGAAGCGTGGCTCGCCATAGCAGCGGCAACACCGTTCGGGTCGATAATCATGATAACAGCACCATCACCAAGGATGGTGTTACCGGAGAACATGGTCAGATTGCGCAGCATGGACGACATTGGCTTGACCACGATTTCTTCCGTGTGGAAGACCGCATCAACAACAACGCCGAAGGTCTGGCTGCCAACCTGCATAACAACAATGAAGCCGCTGTCTTCGTCCAGCTCGCCCTCTGCACTCATGCCCAGCAGCTGGCTGATATGAACAAGCGGCAGCAGTTTGTTGCGCAAGCGCAGGACCGGACGATCCTTGATGCGCTCAATGCGGTGCTCGGAGTTGGACTGAACGCGAACCAGTTCCATGACAGAGAGCTGAGGAATGGCGAAACGGTCTCCGCTTGCCTCAACAATCAAAGTGGAAACGATTGCCAGCGTCAGTGGAATCTTGATGATGAAGCTGGTGCCTTTGCCGACAACCGAGCGGACATCAATAGAACCGCCAATCATCTCAACGTTGTTGCGCACAACGTCCATGCCAACGCCGCGGCCGGAAACAGATGTAACCTTCTCGGCAGTCGAGAAACCAGCGGCGAAAATGAACTTCTGCACCTGATGGTCCGACATCTTTTCGATTTCGGCTTCAGTTGCGAGACCATTTGCAAGGGCCTTCCGCTTGATACCATCAAGGTTCAAGCCGCGACCGTTATCCTTGACTTCGATAAGGATATGGCCGCCTTCATGATAAGCGGAAAGAGTGATCGTGCCTTTTTCCGGCTTACCGGCGGCAACGCGATCCTCAGGACTTTCAAGACCGTGGTCAGCAGAATTGCGAATCATATGGGTGAGCGGATCTTTAATCAGCTCAAGAACCTGACGGTCCAATTCGGTGTCTGCGCCCACCATTTCAAGGTTGATAGGTTTGTTCAGTTCCTGTGAAAGGTCGCGAACGATACGCGGAAGCTTTTGCCATGCGTTGCCGATTGGCTGCATGCGCGTTTTCATAACGCCTTCCTGCAGCTCGGCAGTAACGTTGGAAAGACGCTGAAGTGGAACTTTAAACTCGCTGTCTTCGTGACGGCGGACAATCTCCAGCAGCTGGTTGCGGGTCAACACCAGCTCGGAAACCATCGTCATCAGATGCTCAAGGGTTTCTACAGCAACGCGAATACTTTGATTCGAAACGCCCTGCCCATTGCCGCTCTTCTGATCGCCGCGGGAAGAGATATTCTTCTTTGCTTCGTCCTGCTCGTTAGCCATCGCTGGCTTGGCTAGAACTGCAATTTCAGGCTCTTTGTCGAGATCGTCCTGATCATCGCTCTGCTCTTCCTCAGCAACCGGAATGTCGATTTCGACTTCCGCTTCACGGAATGCACGCTCCAGTTCATCAAGCGAAACTTCACCTGGACGCAATGGACGCTCAAGCGTTTGGACGATAATTGCCTCTTCGTCCATTTCAACTTCAAAGGCATCGCCCGTATCAGCTGAAAGCGAAAGACGCTCTAGCTCGGAGATCAGATCGCCATCATCACCAGCCGGCTCTTCACCGTTGGAACTTTCCAGATCAGCAAGAATTTCTTTAATGCGATCAATGGAGCTCAGAACGAGAGAAACCGCTTCAGGCGTTACTGGCACGCCGTCACGGAATTTACCCATCAACGTCTCGGCTGCGTGCGCAATCGCCTCAAGTCGCGGCAAACCAAGGAAACCACAGGTTCCTTTGATCGTATGCACAAGCCGGAAGATATTATCCAGAATGCTTGCGTTGTTGGGATCCTGCTCGAATTTAACGAGCTCGACGTCTACGACATCAAGGCTTTCGTTAGTCTCAGTGAGGAACTCTCTGAGAAGATCGTCCATGGTACACACCCGCTTAAACTGTAAGTTGCCCCCCGGTGACCACAAACAGACCACCTAATGGCGTGAACTTCAGTGTTAAGCGAAACAGTTAACATAGACTGAAAACTTGACAGCAATACCTAATGGATATCAGGAATCTCGGCGCGCTACACACGTAAAACTTTCATCATCCTGAGAGATTTCAAGTTTCAAGCCTGCTTCATTTGCCAGCAAAACGGTATAGATCGGCTGCACGGAATGCGCGTCAATGCGCTCCGGAAGCTGCCCACTGATTGTATCTTTTACAATCGCTGGCACCCGCACAGTCTTACCTTTCGCTGCAACGATAAATAGTGGAGCCTCAGCATCCCCTTCCATTGCAACGGTTACCGTACCCCCGCGCGGAACACACTGATTAACCATGAGCAGCAGGTTCAGAATCAGCTTCACTTGGTTCTTTGGAAGCAGAAGGCGCGGCAGTAGCCACTCCAAATCAGATTTTTCATTTTCCATAAAGCCGGAAGCAACTGTCTGCGCATCACCAAGATCAATCTCGGAGCCAGCAGAACCTGCAGCACCGAAAGCAATGCGAGCAAACTGGAGCTTTGCAGATGCTTGTCGGGCTGACTTGCGAATAAGATCCATCGCAAAGTCTGCCATATCCTCGTTGCCCTCTTCGTCGAGAACTTCAAGGCCGTTGGTTATCGCGCCGACAGGGCTAATAATGTCGTGGCAAACGCGAGAAGCAACCAAAGCTGCAAGGTCAAGCGAAGACAAGTGATCGAAAGCGGACATGGGTGCTCCGGAAACAAATAAAACAACTGATTCGAAACGATCGCCAATGGTTACATAGAGTTAACCATAATGCCAAGTACTGGATTACCGGACTGACACGCAATCAACCTTTTCCGCATGCAGCTTGGCGTTCTCCCACAGCGTCTCGTGATTTGCGAAGAACAGAACGCGGTCTTGTCGCCCGTAAAAGAGGAGGAGCTTTTCCTTATAGAAAGCAAAAACAGTCGGGCTCCCCTCTACCTTGACGCCTTGCGAGAGCCTGAAAATGCCGCAACTACCAAACGCTGGGGCATAAACATCAGGATCACGCTCAAAAGCGGCCTTGTTGCCCTCATTTTTGAATAGCCACAAACGGCCAGACCAAAGCAGCTCAAGCGCGTTTTTGCCCTTTTCCGGCTCTCCGGTTTGAAAGGTCGCAACAGGATCAAAGCCGCCAAAGCCGAAGGGCGCTGCGTAAGATAAGTTGCTTAGAGCTAGCAAACAAACCAAGGAATACACAGAAAAGCGTCGCATTTCCCCCCCAGCGCACTGCATGAGCGCCACAAATACCATAAATTCGGGCTAAACTTCGAATCATTAGAGCGTTTCATCGCGTAGACGTCAACAATCCATTCGGTCATATTAGGTCGTATGCGGGGTTGATCACTTTTCATTTAAGGGGAGCCTTTATGACTAAGGCGATTTTTCGTTTGCCTGTTTTGAACATTCTGGCTGCAGTTCTGGGTATCAGTCTTTTGCTCTCAAATGGGCAGGCTCAGGCACAAGCACAGTCAGACAGCACCTACCACCAGAACGATATTGTTGAAGCTGGCCACCAGTTCTTCGGGTCAATTTCTTCCGGCCTTGCCAAAGTCGTTGAAAAAGCTGTCCAGCAGTACGGCGAGCCAAACGGCTACATTCTGGGTGAAGAAGGTTCTGGCGCATTTTTCGCTGGCGCCACCTACGGCGAAGGCACCTTGTACACCCGTAACGCCGGCACCCACCCTATGTTCTGGCAGGGCCCTTCTCTGGGCTGGGATATGGGCGGCGATGGTGCTCGCGTAATGATGCTGGTTTATAACCTGCCATCCATCGACAGCATTTATAAGCGTTATGTTGGCGTAAAAGGCACTGCATACCTAGTCGGCGGCTTCGACATGCAGGTTCTTTCCAACAACAACATCTATGTTGTGCCTATCCGTGCAGGCCTTGGCGCGCGCCTTGGCGTGAATATGGGTTATTTGAAATTTACTAGGAAGCCAACCTGGAACCCGTTCTGATAGAATTGCCTTAACGTTAGTTCTATACTCTTGAACTGCGCGAAAGATCCTGTTGTGCGATACTCGCTAAACAGGATCAGGCGAACGAAACGAATTGGGCAACGATGTGATTGAAACTGCGCTCTATATTGGCCTTGGCTTTCTTGTATGTGCTTTAATAAGCCTAGCAATGCTCCCATTTGTTTGGGGGCGTGCTGTACGGCTGACCAGGAGAGCGTTGGAAGCTTCCAATCCGGTTAGTTATGCCAAAGCCAATATGGCCCGCGATCATCTTCGCGCCCAGTTTGCCATTGAGCGCCGTCAGCTTGAGGTAAAGCTTGAACGCCTACATGCTCAAGCAACCCATGACAGAGCAGCGCTTAATCTTTCAGAGGCTGAGACAGCTGGTTATCTGCAGGAACTGAACCGCCTTAAAAAGCAGTTCGGCCTCGACCAGACCGCACCGCAGACCGAAAAGCTGTCACGCCGTGCGCGTAAGCTTCTTGCTCGCAAACAGCGCATTGAAGACATGGCGATGGTTGAGGCGGATATCGAAGTGCCGGAGGATCCAGCAGCGCTCGACTTCTCTGCCAAGGCTGCAGATGATGGGTCCGCTAAAGTAATCCCGCTTCACAACCCGCAGCTTGCGACCAAAACCGCACAAGCGGCCACCGAAGACCCGAATAATCCGCTTGCCGTTCTTGCAGCAGCAATTTCCAAAGAAGTTGCGGAAATGTCGGCGGAAACCCATGATGTCTACACGCCTTCCAGCCCAGAAGAGGCCGCAGAGCAAGCTTCGGAAGCATTCAGCAAGCTAAAAGAGCGCTACGCCGAACTTGCGCAAGAGCGCAATGACCTCCAGAGCAAGCTGGATGAAGCGGAGAAAGACAAGCAAGAAGCTGAGAGCGCTTCGAACAGCAAAACCAACAGCAAGCGACGATTGACCGTGAACCAGAAAAAACTCAAAGAACTCGAAGACAAAAACACCGAGTCGCAGCAGATCATCGCTACTTTGAAGGAACAGATCTCCGCGCTACGCGACGAGAAGAATAACAGCGAAGCCTTCTCTGAAATGCGCCGTGAGCTTCAGGAAATTGCAGCCCAGCTTGCTGCTAAAGCCATATCCAGCGATGCTGAACTCGCAGGCAAGGTAGACATGATCTTAAAAGACATCGACACATTGCGCCAAAGCGATGATGGCGCGCCAGACCTTGCAAACCGTATTGCTCAGGCCCGTAAGGCAGGCGGCTCGTCCTAAGCCTGTTGCACGCCTACAATCAAACGAAAACAGGAAGCGCCTAAAGGGCGCTTTTTCTTTGCCTAGTCAGAACTCGCTTCAATGAGCTTCACTTCGTTATCAGCCAGAACTTTCCTCAAGCCGCTATCTTCAAGGGCGTCGGTAACCAAATAGTCGATCTGGTCGATATGGCCGATACGAACCGGCGCAGAGCGGTCGAGTTTGGTTTTATCAGCAACAAGAATACGTGTACGCGAGTTTTCAATAATCGCTTGGGCAACCTTCACTTCACGCAGATCATAGTCAAGCAAACCACCATCCTTATCGATGGCAGAAGCGCCAATGATTGCGTAGTCCACCTTGAACTGGCGGATAAAATCGACCGCTGCCTCACCAACTACACCGCCATCAGAAGAACGCACAACACCGCCGGCCATAATCACTTCAATCTCGGAGAAGGGCCGCAGGGTTCCCGCAACATTGAGATTGTTGGTAATCACCATAAGGCCGCGATGGTGAACAAGAGCGCGAGCGACTGCCTCTGTCGTAGTTCCGATGTTTAGGAATAAAGATGCACCATCCGGTATCAGCTCGGCGGCCGCCCTACCTATGCTCTCCTTCTCACGCCCTGCAATATCCTTACGAGCCAGATAACCGACGTTCTCGACGCCGTAGGCCGGTAATGCCCCCCCATGAACGCGGGCAAGCAAACCCTGCTCGCAAAGATCATTCAAATCTTTTCGGATCGTTTGCGGGCTAACGTCAAACTTCTTTGCAAGATCATCAACCTCGACTTTGCCAGTCTGACGAGCCAGTTCAAGAATGGAATTGTGCCTTGCCACCAGCATTTATCGATGTCCCTCCCCCAAAAAAGCTAAAAAGTCCCGAACCCATGTGATCTCAACGATTTGGGCCGAAAGAGTGGAGCACGTAAACGAATTACGCAAGCATAGTTCCTTCTGCCCCCTTGCATAGCCCACGTTTTGTTGCGTAAAACTACGTGCAACACACACACGTTCCAGTGTACCAGACAGACATGGCGTTATTCGAGTACGGGCTTCGAAGCGTCAGGAGGGGCAATTCGGCAATGGTAACGGAAGAGTTGGAAGTGCGCACACCTGCGCGTGATCATCACACAACAACTGCAGCGCAAGTCGGTATTGAACAAGCAGACTGCCAGATTACAGTGCACGACTGCATCGAAGACGTTCGCGATATGAATAGCGGTCTTGCTCGCTCTTTCATGGAGCAGCTTGAGACGAAGACTGAAGACGAGGAGAGCGCATCTCTTTGGAAAAAGCTTGGCCCAAAAGAGCGTAACTCAAACCTTGGTGCCGGTCTGTCAGCTCGCTGGCTATAAATCCAAATTTTAGGCATAAAAAAACAGCCATGAGAGGCTGTTGTCGAAAACTTCTTTAAAAAGAAGTGGCACGCCCAAGGGGAATCGAACCCCTGTTTCCGCCGTGAAAGGGCGGCGTCCTAACCGCTAGACGATGGGCGCACTCTTAAAGCCATTAAGGCTCTTATGTTGAACAGACAGC
>NZ_SMMA01000055.1:0-102949 GCF_009711345.1 Pseudovibrio flavus | reverse complement strand
GCGGCGTCCTAACCGCTAGACGATGGGCGCCTGAGCTGTCGCGTTCGCGATGAAGGGCGGTTTAATGGCTTCCTCTTCGCTTGGCAAGCCCTCTTTTGAAAAGAAGCTCACTTTTTCCAAACTATCTTGCCATAAAGTTGGTTCGGCCCAAAATTTTGCCCGTCACAGGGTCAATATACACAAGCGCCTGTGCATCATTTTCATTAATCAATGCAACGATCTGCCCTTCATGCATAGAAACGCTTAGAACGCGAGCGTTTTCGCCAATTGCCACAGTCGCTGCAATATTATCAGCAGAGATATTGGAACTATTGGCGCTCAGCTTGTAAAAGATGGCAGCAAAGACGGCTACAAGGCCAATAACCATGATAAGGCTCGACCCCATGAGCAGGCCACGCATTTTCTGCTGAACCCGAAGCACGGCAGGATCAAGTGGCTGCTCCTCTTGAGGGGAGTTGCTGTCATGAACAGGATCACGCATGAACGAAAAGTCTCCAGTTGGCGTCTCGCCGGTAGATAATGATGACATTGCCCAAGAGCAAGCAACGATCATCGTTGATGGTGCCTATGCAGGAAATCGCATTGATGCATTTCTCGCAGGCCATTTAAATGAATTCAGCCGAAACCGCCTACAGGCACTCATTAAAGCCGGACATGTATTCATAGGTGGCCGCAAAATAGTGGAGCCGAAAACACGGGTCAACGAAGGTGAGACGATTACCCTCACTGTTCCAGAGGCAGAGCCGGCAGAACCACAGGCCGAGAACATTCCGCTAGACATTGTTTTTGAAGATGAAGACCTCATCGTCATTAACAAGCCAGCAGGTCTTGTTGTTCACCCGGGAGCAGGCAATAGCACAGGCACACTGGTTAATGCACTGATTCATCATTGCGGCGCATCTCTTTCCGGTATTGGCGGGGTTAAGCGTCCCGGCATCGTGCACCGTTTGGATAAAGACACCACCGGCCTGCTCGTCGTTGCTAAAAACGACATGGCGCACAATGGCTTGGCTGCGCAGTTCGCAGATCATGGCCGTACAGGACCGCTGGAAAGAGCGTATAAGGCTATCGTCTGGAGTGCTCCTTCATCTCTGCGCGGAACGGTGGATGCAAACCTTGCCCGCTCTACCGCCAACCGCCAGAAGATCGCAGTGGTTAAAACCGCTGGCCGTCATGCAATCACCCACTGGCAAATTTTGGAGCGCTTTGGTCCAGAAGATGCAGAACCCGTTGCCAGCTTGATTGAGTGCCGTTTGGAGACAGGTCGCACGCACCAGATTCGTGTGCACATGTCCCATATTGGCCATCCTCTTCTTGGGGATATGGACTACGGCGCAGGCTACAAATCGAAATTCAACAGATTTGAAGAGCCCTTGAAATCTCAAGTGGCCGACTTCAAACGACAGGCTCTACACGCCGGATTGCTTGCTTTTGAGCACCCAAGAACTGGCGAAGTTATGCGGTTTGAATCTGAATTGCCCGAGGACTTCGCAAGCATTTTGCAATCATTACGAAAAATTTAGGCAAAAAATCCACGCAATGCGGTAGCGTTTTCGCCACAATGAACCCATATGAAAGACTTGGCGTGCTCGAGGGGCGAGGCGCCAAGACTTGTGTTTGCCTGTTGCTCTGGCTTTGGGAGCGGGGAACACTTACAGCTAGAGGGGTGCATAAATGGCCCGGAACATACCTGCTGTTACCAGCAACGAGAACGGCTTGAGCCGTTACCTCGATGAAATTCGCAAGTTTCCTATGCTTCAACCGCAGGAAGAGTACATGCTCGCCAAGCGGTTTAAGGAGCACGAAGACGCTGGCGCTGCCGAACGCCTTGTGAATTCTCACCTTCGTCTCGTCGCAAAAATCGCAATGGGGTACCGTGGTTATGGCCTACCACTTGGAGAAGTTATCTCCGAGGGTAACGTAGGCTTGATGCAGGCTGTTAAGCGTTTTGAGCCCGATAAAGGGTTCCGCCTTGCCACCTACGCAATGTGGTGGATTAAAGCCTCTATTCAGGAATACATTCTGCGAACGTGGTCTCTGGTAAAAATGGGCACCACGGCCAACCAGAAGCGCCTGTTCTTCAACCTGCGCCGTCTCAAGGGCCGTATTCAGGCTCTGGATGATGGCGATATGAAGCCGGAACACGTCAAAGAAATCGCGACGACCCTCGGTGTGAATGAAGATGAAGTGATCACAATGAATCGCCGCCTCAGCGGTGATGCATCATTGAACGCACCTTTGCGCTCCGATGAAGGGGACTCTGGCGAGTGGCAAGACTGGCTTGTTGACCATTCTGACACGCAAGAAACCACCCTTGCAGAACAGGAGGAGTTCGACAGCCGCAGAGACATGCTGAAAGACGCTATGGAGGTTCTCAATGACCGTGAGCGCCGTATCTTCATGGCACGCAGACTCTCAGAAAATCCTGTGACATTAGAAGAACTTTCCGCAGAATTCGGCGTGAGCCGCGAACGTGTTCGACAGATTGAAGTTCGAGCTTTCGAGAAGGTTCAGCAAGCTGTCGTAGAGGCCGCAAATTCCCGCCAAGGTCAGCCACTAGCAATCGAAACTCGGTGATTATATCAATATTAATTCAAACCTGAGTTGTCGTAGGGCTTGTTCTCAGCTTTCCCCTCTCTCATACTGATTGACGGAGGGGGAGGCATAAAACCAACAAAAAACCCCTAAACACATATCAGGGGTGCGTTATGGCCAGCTCGGGGCGGTTGCTTCAGCATAGGAAAGCCTTTTCCTTTGTTGTTGCGTTGGTGGTTTTAGTCTTTCTTGTAGCCTTCAAGGCTGCTTATCCTCAGTATGCCGAGATTATCAGCCAGCCTGCTCTAAGCACCATGCAAAAGGTTTGGCCGCGAGCTGAACCTAAGCAGAAAGCTTTCACAATCCTGCTGGAAAACAGACAGGACGAAGCGCTGCCTTGGAACCGCGCCGAAATAGCGGCTCTTCTGAGCGAACTGGGCAAATATGATCCCGCGCTCGTGGTGCTAGACATTGACTTGTCGCAGTCGGACTCTTCTTCTCCAAGCCAGAATCCGCAGCTTTATAAGGCGTATCGCGGCAATACCGCTTCTGTAGGGCTAAACACCCCTCTTCCCGATCATGATGACATCCTTGCGGAAACACTGAGAACCATACCAACCGTTCTCACCCAGTATTCTAAACCGTCGCCGGGTGGCTCGACCACGTACAGCGCACCTCTAGAAAAGTTCTCCATTTATGCCCGTGCGGTAGCCCGTCAGCCTGCTTTTGCTATAGACAACGACGGCTTGTTCTACTCTGTTTCGACACAGGACCCGCTCTTTCCGTCCCACGGCATTGTCTCAACTGTCATCAGCACGCTGGGAAATGACGATGGCCGAAAATTAGTGCCGCCACTGAAGGAACAGCCAGAAGAGTTCTTTACGGAAACAGGAAAGATCATTCTCTATAGATCCGAACAGTTTGACCATCAGGTGCTATCTGTTCGCTCTGCTAGTGCTGCAACCCTTGTAGATAGTGATTTGGCTAACGCACTTAAGGGTGCAGTTGTGTTTGTTGGCCATCAAGGTCACCCAACTCACATTCACGCCCTTGCAGTGGAGCAGTTCCTACAATCTGCGTTCTTGGAAAAGCCCCTCTGGGCAGAGCGGGCAGAGCTTCTGATTACAGCTGCTTTGGGCCTACTCGTGCTTATGACAGCCTTCAGCTATGGAAGCTTTAAGGGGCTTGTGGTGTTCAGCGGAGCAACCCTGATCCTTACCGGCTGGGCAGCATGGGAGTTTGCCTCAGGGCCTCGGATATTCGATATATCGTACGCTGCAGCTACCGCATTTTTAGTTTTCTTCATCTTCACGACAATACGCATCGCAACGAACCGCAGGAACAAGGCCAAATTATCGGCTGCGATGGCTGGCTTCGTCGCCCCTCGCGCCCTTTCAAGTATTGCTAGTAAGCCGGAACAGCTGGCACTTGAAGGACAGGAGACGGAGATTACAGCACTACGAGCACAGATCGTCGGCTTTGACAGCCTGTTCGAGACCCATTCTGGAACACAGCTCGTTTCGCTTTGCCGTATACTTTCCAATGCTCTTAGTGACGAGATTCAGGTCAACAACGGCACGGTCGGCTTCCTCAACCCCAAAGGGCTAACTGCATTCTGGAATGCACCGCAGGAAGAAGCACGCCATGCTGCTGTTGCATGTAAAACCGCTCTCGAACTGCGCCGCCTGATAGAGCGTTATAACGCCCGCGACATGTTCCATTTCAAGGCACGAGGCTTTGAAGAACAGCAGCTAAAGATCGCGATCACCTTGGCGTCTGGAGAAGCAACCGTTGGTAATGTTGGACCACGCAGGCGCTTCCAATATGCTGCCGTTGGCCCAGCCCCGAAGCAGGCAACGAAAGCAACTGATCTATGTGAAGTTGTTCGGTATCCAGTTTTGGTGACCGTTAAAACGAAGGAAGAAGCCTCAGAGTTCGCCTATCTTGAGCTGTATTATGGGCCAGAGACGGAAAAGCATCAGCACTACGCCCTTATCGGTGATGCTTCCATGGCATTTTCTGAAAGCTTCTTGAAGCTAAAGAGAACCCACAAGCAGCTCCTTGCAGCCCTGTTTGAAACGGATGCAGAGGCGGCTGAAAAGCTTCTGGAAGAATGCAAAAGTGTAGCAGGCGCAGAACTTGAAGAGTTTTACGAAGCTCTCCAAGAACATGTCATGGCGCTGCAGGAGAATGCGGAAAATCAAGCGGTCGCCGCCGAATAAACAAAAGCCGCGATGGAGTTAGCGCTCTCACCGCGGCCTTTGGCAAATTCAAGAGTAGTCAGCCGACTAGCGCAGCTCTACTGCATACTGCTCTACTGGCGTTTCCTTTTTGATCAAGCCTTTGTTCAAAAGGAAGTCCGCAAAGCGCTCGTAGCGACCTGTGTCCATCGCAGCAGGACGTGCAGCAAAGCGCGGCAGAGTATCTTTCCAAGCGCGGCGGTTCAGCTCATCATCAAGATGCGGATACTGTTCGAGGAAAGCAGCCCAAGAGTCTTCTGGGTGGTTCAGCAGGTAAACAGTCGCAGCTTCAATAGCAGCAAGGAACTTCTTCAGGCGCGGGTCATCCAGCTTGTCTTTGTGGGCGATGTAAAGCAGTTCGTCATAAGCTGGTACGCCGTTTTCTTCCGGGAAGAATGCCTTGCCCTTACCACCTTCCAGCTCAAGCTGGGTCAGTTCAAAGTTGCGATAACCACCAATGATTGCATCAACTTGATCAGCCAACAGGCTCTGAGAGAGCGCAAAGTTCACGTTGATCAGTTCAACATCATCGAGTGACAGGCCGCTCTGCTTGAGCATCTGGCCCAGCATCGCGTCTTCAAAACCCGAAACAGAGAAGCCGATGCGTTTGTCCTTGAGGTCTGACAGTTCTTTGATCGGACCATCAGCTTTAACAATCAATGTGTTAAGCGGCGTCGCAACCAGTGTACCGATACGAGCCACCGGAAGACCTTCATCCACCTGCGCATGCAAAACCGGTTGGTAGGAAATTGCAACTTCGCCCTGCCCTGCAGCGACAAGGCGAGGCGGCATTGCAGGGTCCGCAGGCTCGATCAACTCCACATCAAGGCCCTGCTTTTCAAAAAAGCCGCGAGCTTGCGCCACAACCAGTGGCGCATGATCCGGATTTACGAACCAGTCCAGCAAAATGGTCATTTTCTCATTTGCGACTGCGTTAACAGTACCAGCAAGAAGAGCAAGGCCGGTTACGGCACCAAGAAGCTTACTCATGAATATCATCCCCTAGTTTGAAAAATCAGTTTTCTTCCTGCCAATAAACGAGCTTGCGGGTAGCAACTTCAACGATGGCTCGCAGGCTCAAGACCATGACGGCAAGCAGCAACAAGGCGGCAAACATGGTTGCCGTCTGCATGCGTGCATTGGCCTGCAACATTATGAAGGCAAGACCACCTTTGGCCCCGACCCACTCACCGACCACAGCACCGATGGGCGCAAACACCGCTGCAATGCGTAAGCCAGAGCAGAGCGCTGGCAATGCATATGGAATGCGCACGTATCGCAGTGTTTGCCATCGTGACATACCGTAGAGCTGTGCAAGGTCCAGAAAGGCCGGATCAGTTCGCCGCAAACCATCATGAAACGTTGACGTGACCGAGAAGAAGATCACTAGAACGGCCATAACGATTTTGGATGTCAGCCCAAACCCGAACCACAAAACCAGCAATGGCGCGATTGCGAAAACTGGGAGTGACTGGGTGGCAGTTATTGGAGGAAGAAGAAAGCGCCGCGCATTTTCAGAAATGCTCAGGACCAACGCCAAAAAAACACCTGCCAAAACACCGAAGAAGAAACCAAGCACGGTTTCACCTGCGGTAATGGAGGCATGATAGAGCAAAAACGACCACTGCCTTACAAGTGCATCATACACAGCAACCGGACCAGGAAGCAGGTATCCAGGCAGCTCGAATAGCCAAACAACGCCGCCCCAAAGCCCTACAAAAAGGCTCAGGCCAGCAGCTATTCTCAAGATACGGAAAAAGAGATCTACCATCACTGCCCTGCCCGTGTTGAAATGTGCACGACAACTGCGCCTTTCAGTAAACAACTGAAATGGCTATGGCAAAAAGCAATTCGTTTGCACGAAAGCATCAGATTTGGATCTCCCTGACTTAGTGACCGTCTTAGGAAGATCCGGGAAGTATGGCTCAGGTTCCTGTCCCTTCGCCGGAATTACCCGGATCAGGTTCAAAGGGTTCGGCTTTCACCATCTCAGCTTGCTAAGCACCCCTCGGACTGACGGGAGAATGGTTGGTTTTGCTTAGAAGTGCAAGCCCTTTGTCAAACAAACCTGCAAACAAAAAAAGCGCCCATGAAGGGCGCTTTAAATTTGAACCGCTTGGAACTTAGTTCCATGTCTCCATGGCAGAGGCGAGAACCTTGTTACCCTGAACGCCCTTTTCAAGCGTTAGGATGGCTCGCTTCCCATCGGAATACAGAAGCGGAATGTCGATCCACTCACGATCTTTCAGGCGCTCCATGTTGATTGTGCGGTCACCTTCAACATCAGATAGAGCAATCCATGCCTCTTCGTCTGTCACCTGAACCGACGCTCCGAGCAACGCATCACCACGCGCCTGCTCTGAGGTCTTCATGATCAGGCCGGCAACGTTTGCAATACCGCGTCCACTAAAGGTGGCTGGCAGTTCAAAGCGGATCTTCACCAGATGAGACGCAGGCATACCGTTGTCGGTATTAGGCTCAAGAGACAAATTAATCTTCATATTGCGGTCAGGCAGGGAAACTTCAGCTTGTACGATATCACCTGTGCTGTCGCCTTTATTCAGGCGCCAAACTACACGGCCCTGCGTGGCCGTTCCAGATGAACCCGGCGTCGCAGATTCTTCATAAAGAATACTCTGCTGAGCAACAGCTGCACCTTCCGGTTTTGCCGGAATGCTCTCTGCTGGACGAATAGAATTCGTCTGTACGCTTACAGTTTCTTCAACCGGAGGCGCTTCAGCGTTAATCGCGGAAGACGGCGTCACATTACGCACAACACCTTCAGCAGGCTCTACCGGTCTTGGTTCGGAAACTGTAGGTTTGCTTTCGCCAGAACCAATACGCGTCACCTGAACCGACTTAGCATCCGGCGCTACCTGCGCACCATCTTCATTGAGCAAGCGATCGCTGTTTTTCTTGGATGGCTCAGGCTCTTTTTCTGCTGGCTGCTGCGTTTCCGCAGGCTGTTGTTCTTCAGAAGCAATGAAGCTATCGAACAACGCAGCGAAATCATCTTTCTGAGAATAAAGAGCGTAGCCGCCCAGACCCAAGAAGATCAGAACCACAAGGCTCGTAATCATCATAGGCATACGCGAAGGCTTCAACCCTTCATCCATAGGACCAGAAACCGGAGCACTGGCAGGCGCTGGCGCAGCACCCATTGCAGGCGCATCGATTTTCGCGCCGCCATCACCGTCAGTTTTCAGCTTGGCGCGGCGGGTTTCACCTGGTACCCAATCATCTTTTGCTGGAGCTTTTGCAGTCTTCTCAGAAGCCAGAGGCGCTTTAGCAGAAACCGCCTGCATATCGGCAATTGGCTCTTTACGCTCGCTCTGGGTTTCTGGCAGTTGCTGCTGAGCTTTCTGGCGCGCGTCATGCGCAGCGCCGCCTAGAGTGCCCGCATCACGGATAGCATCTTTAAGAGTGTTATTCGCGGCAGGCTCACTGGCAGGTGCAGAAGGCGCAGGCTGTGCAGGAGCCTTCTGCGAACTTGTAACTTCTGGGGATTGTGATGCAGTAGCCGCTTTCGTAGCGGCTCCAGTACCTTCTTCGGGTGCTGAACCCAGACCAAGAGACTCTCTTGCTGATTCGGCTTCTACCTTACGTATTGCCTCTTCAAGCTTAAGCTGTTCATCGGTGATCTGGGTCGGCGTTAACGGCGGATCATAGTTCTTGAGCTGCTTGACAATTGCTGTCCGCGCCCGCTGGTACACTGCCCGGCGAGCTGAGCCTGTATTTTCTTGAAGCCCTGCAACAGCTTTCTTTAGAACGGAATAATAGTCCGCCATCGATGAATTAAACCCCCTAAAGGTATGGTGCTAACTCTCAGTCCTGGAAAGGATTTTGTACGAGAATCGTATCGTCTCTTTCCGGACTGGTCGAGAGCAACGCAACCGGTGCACCAATCAGTTCCTCAACATGACGCACATACTTTACAGCCTGTGCAGGCAATTCTGCCCAGCTGCGTGCGCCCTTTGTGGATTCTTTCCAACCCGGGAGTGTTTCATAGATAGGAACAACCCGAGCCTGTGCACCCTGAGAGGCTGGCAGATAGTCAATCCGCTTACCATCCAGTTCGTAGCCCACACAGATCTTAATCTCATCCAGACCATCTAAAACGTCAAGTTTGGTAAGCGCAATCCCGCTGATACCGCTGGTGCAAACGGTCTGGCGAACGATGACCGCATCAAACCAGCCACAACGGCGGCTACGACCGGTAACAGTACCGAATTCATGGCCACGAGTGCCTAGGAACTGGCCGATCTCGTTGGTCTGTTCTGTAGGGAATGGACCTTCACCAACGCGAGTGGTGTAAGCCTTGGTAATACCCAGAACATAATCAACGGAGTTAGGACCAAGACCACAGCCGGTTGCAGCCTGACCAGCAACGGTGTTGGAAGAAGTCACGAACGGATAGGTACCGTGGTCGTTATCCAGAAGAGCGCCCTGCGCACCTTCAAACAACAAACGCTTGCCTTCACGACGTGCCTGATCCAACAGGTACCAGCTCTTGTCCATGAATGGCAGGATCTGGTTAGCAACGCTTGCCAGTTCGTTATAGATATCGTCCGCAGAGATTTCCTTCTCACCAAGGCCACGCAGAAGCGCGTTGTGGTGGGTCAGCATGCGTTCGATCTTGCCTGGAAGAGTTTCAAGGTTTGCCAGATCCATAACGCGGATAGCGCGGCGGCCAACCTTATCTTCGTATGCAGGGCCGATACCGCGCTTGGTGGTACCGATGCGGTTTTCAGCAGAGCTTGCGTTTTCGCGCAGAGCATCCAGCTCACGGTGCAGAGAAAGGATCAGGGTCGCGTTGTCAGCAACACGCAGGATCTCAGGGGTAATCTCTACGCCCTGCTCTTTCAAAGTCGCGATTTCCTTAATCAGGTGGTGCGGGTCAACAACTACGCCGTTACCGATAACGGAGAGTTTGCCGCGTACGACGCCGGAAGGCAGCAGAGAAAGCTTGTAGCTTGTTCCATCGATAACAAGCGTATGGCCCGCATTATGGCCGCCCTGGAAACGGACGATGACATCGGCTTGCTCAGACAGCCAGTCTACAATTTTGCCTTTACCTTCATCGCCCCATTGGGAACCGACAACGACAACATTGGCCATGATTCTTCGCCCTCCTGTGGCGGAGTTCAACCAGTTTAAATTTTTCAGGTCGATCTTGCGGTTTGCGTGAGAAGCAATACCGCGAATAAACACGTGAAACCCCGGTCGTGAACCGGGGCAGTTACGATAGCCTTATAGTACCATAGTACGCAGTTGACGAGTCTTTCATCTGAGGTTTTTTGACCTACTTGCCTGCATTATTTCCTCGCAGAACAATTTAGAGGCGGCAATCGCTTTTCGGGTTGCAACTTTACGTATTTTCCCACAAAACCAAGGACCTTTCCAAGGCCCGAGTATGCCTTAGCTATCGAGTTTGTAAGCAATGCCCCAAAACAAGCCCACCCTCCAGTTCTGGCTATTGTTGAGCTTCCTCGCCTTCATCTGGGGTGGAGCGTTCTTTCTGGCCAAACTCTCGGTCTCCGAGGTGCCGCCTATCCTGCTGGTGTTCTTCAGGGTCTCTATTGCCGGGGTCTGCCTTTGGATGATTGTAGCCCTGCGCGGCAGTGCACTCGGGCTCACCCTCGCAATTCTTCCAAATTTTCTGGTGCTGGGAATGCTCAACAACGTCATTCCTTTCGGCTTATTGTTTTGGGGGCAACAGTCCATTGGGGCTGGCTTGGCGTCAGTGCTCAACGCCTTCACGCCAGTATTTACCATGGTTTTGGCACAGCTCTTCACATCTAACGAAAAGCTGACACCGCTAAAGTTAGGTGCGGCATTCCTTGGCGTATTGGGCGTGGCCGTGATGACCGGCGTAGACGCCTTCACAGGATCATCCGATACCGTGTTACCTCAGCTTGCCTGCTTGGGCGCTGCACTTTCATATGCAACGGCCTTCATCTTCATCCGGCGCATGGCGAACGTCCCTCCACTAACGCTTGCCATTGGTCAACTGACCAGCTCTACCCTCATCCTGCTTCCTATCGTTTTGCTCGGGGGCGACATCGCTGTTGCAACGAACATCTCTTGGGAGATCTGGGGCGCGATTGCAGCGCTAGCTGTCATCTCGACCGCACTTGCTTATCTTATCTTCTTCCGCCTTATCTCCATGGGTGGCTCAACCAATACGTCCCTCGTAACCTTCTTGGTTCCCGTGAGCGCTATTTTGCTAGGCACAGCCTTCTTGGACGAACGCCTCGCCCTCAACCAGTGGACCGGCATTGCGCTCATTATGCTCGCGCTACTCCTCATTGATGGACGTATCGTTGATTTCCTGCGCACTCGCGTCCTTCGCCAGAGCTAGAACAACAGAAATTGGACAACAAAAAAGGCGGCTCCTTTTCCAGAAGCCGCCTTTCCGATCACAAGTTTGGGAGGACTTGTTAGAATTTCATCTGCTTGACTTGGTTTACTTGGTCAATCTTCTCGATCTTTTCAAGAACCTCAGCAGGAATTTCTCCATCGACTTCGCACAAGCAGATCGCCTGCTCACCTTCTGCCTTACGGCCAAGGTTAAATGTCGCGATGTTCACGCCTGCAGAACCCAGGATAGAACCCAACTGACCGATGAAGCCCGGCTTATCATCGTTGGTGACATACAGCATGTTCTGGCCCAGTTCGGCCTCCATGTTGATGCCTTTGATCTGGATGATACGCGGCTTGCCATCGCTGAATACGGTACCTGCGACAGAGCGCTCCTGACGGTCAGTCACAACAGTCAGGCGGATGTAGTTTTCATATACACCCTGCTGCTCACGGCGAACGTCTTCAATCTGAATACCGCGCTCTTTAGCCATTGCAGGAGCAGACACCATATTCACGGTCTGAAGCAGAGGACGAAGAACACCGGTAAGAGCTGCTGCGGTAAGAGCCTTCACGTTCATCTCAGCAACATCACCTTCATATTCAAGGCGAATTGCTTTGATGCCGGATTCAGTTGCCTGACCTGCGAACGAACCAAGCTGTTCGGCAAGCTTCACAAACGGTGTAAGCTTCGGAGCTTCTTCCGCAGTGATGGAAGGCATGTTCAGAGCGTTGGAAACCGCACCATTCACGAGGTAATCAGCCATCTGCTCGGCAACCTGCAGAGCAACGTTTTCCTGCGCTTCAGTTGTAGACGCACCAAGGTGAGGCGTACAAATCAGGTTAGGAGCGCCAAAGAGTGGGTTTTCTTTTGCAGGCTCAACCGCAAATACGTCCATTGCAGCGCCGCCGACTTTGCCGCTATCGAGCGCAGTACGCAGAGCCGCTTCATTGACCAGACCACCGCGAGCACAGTTGATGATGTAAACACCATCTTTCATCTTCCCGATTGCATCTTCATCGATGATGTTGCGGGTTTTGTCGGTCAGAGGCGTGTGAAGGGTGATGAAATCAGCCTTGGCAAAAAGAGTATCCAGTTCAGCCTTTTCGATGCCGAGCTCTACAGCACGTTCCTGAGACAGGAACGGATCGAAAGCAACAACCTTCATCTTCAGGCCGCGAGCACGGTCAGCAACGATGGAACCAATATTGCCGCAGCCGATCAAGCCAAGGGTCTTACCGGTGATTTCGGTACCCATGAACTTCGATTTTTCCCATTTACCAGCTTGCGTGGAAACGTCGGCAGCCGGAATCTGGCGCGCAACAGCAAACATCATGGAAATGGCATGCTCAGCGGTAGTGATCGCGTTGCCGAACGGAGTGTTCATGACAACGATACCCTTGGCAGTCGCGGCAGGGATATCGACGTTATCGACACCAATACCAGCGCGGCCGACGACTTTCAGGCGATCAGTCGCTTCGATAATCTTCTCGGTTACTTTTGTTGCCGAGCGAATTGCAAGACCGTCGTACTGGCCAATGATCTCGCGTAGTTTTTCTTTGTCCTTGCCAACTTCTGGCAAGAAATCAACTTCACAGCCGTAATCTTTGAAGATCTGAACAGCTGCTGGGGAAAGGCTATCGGAAATAAGAACTTTAGGTGCCATCGGACTCTTCCTCGTCTCAATATGTGCAGATGGGAGGCCGGTCACAAAAGTGCGACCGGAGTCTTCGCGTAAACTCTAAATAGAGTGATAGATCAGGCGGTTGCCAGTTCGGCTTTCGCGGTTTCGAATGCCCAGTTCAGCCAAGGAACAAGCGCTTCGAGATCAGCGGTTTCAACCGTTGCGCCAGCCCAGATACGAAGGCCGGATGGAGCATCACGGTAAGCGCCGATGTCATAAGCAACACCCTGTGCATCCAGCGCAGCGACCATTGCTTTTGCGAAAGCTGCCTGTGCCTTATCGTCCAATGCGGCGATAGCCGGATCAACGATCTTCAGGCAAACAGATGTGTTCGAACGGGTTGCAGCATCTACAGCAAGGAAATCGACCCAACTCGTTTCCTCAACCCATTTGGTAAGAACAGCAACGTTTGCATCAGCACGGGCACAGAGCGCCGTCAAGCCGCCCAAAGACTTGGACCACTTAAGAGCGTCCAGATAGTCTTCCACGCAGAGCATGGATGGGGTGTTGATGGTTTCACCACGGAAGATGCCTTCAATCAGCTTGCCGCCTTTAGTCAGACGGAAGATTTTTGGCATTGGCCATGCTGGAACGTAGCTTTCGAGACGCTCAACAGCACGAGGAGAAAGAATGATCACGCCGTGAGCACCTTCGCCGCCCAGAACCTTCTGCCAAGAGAACGTCACAACGTCCAGCTTTGCAAAATCGAGGTCCTGCGCAAAAGCGGCAGAGGTTGCATCGCAGATGGTCAAGCCGGCACGGTCTGCCGCAATCCAGTCTGCATTAGGAACGCGGACGCCAGAGGTCGTGCCGTTCCAAGTAAAGACAACGTCGTGATCGAAATTCACATCAGCAAGGTTTGGCAATTCGCCGTAACCTGCTTCCATCACACGTGCATCAGCAAGCTTAAGCTGCTTTACAACGTCGGTCACCCAGCCAGAGCCGAAGCTTTCCCAAGCAAGCATGTCGACTGGACGTGCGCCAAGCAGAGACCACAGAGCCATCTCAACAGCGCCTGTGTCGGATGCTGGTACGATACCAATGCGATAATCCGCAGGCACCTGAAGCACTTCGCGTGTCAGATCAATAGCTTCTGCAAGCTTGGATTTACCGATTTTAGCACGGTGGGAACGGCCCAATGGTGCATCTGCCAACGCGGCAGGGGTCCAACCCGGACGCTTCGCACATGGGCCCGAAGAAAAGTTAGGGTTTGCCGGTTTAATGCTCGGCAACGCAATATTCATCATGTAACTACCCTCTCAGATAGGCGCCCCTCGTTGGGGAGGGGTGTCCCACAGACAGGGCTATTGCAAATAGCCTGCTCTCGTCAAATGAAAAATCGAAACTACGACTTACTGCTGATGGCAAAGTAAAAGCAAAATGTGCGCTTCTGCGAAGTAAAATCGTGGATTTCTTTTGTGTTTTCGACGATCCTATTTTCCTCCTACAAATTTGGGAAAAGTAATTTTATCGCCCGATCTTGCCCTCAGCTTCATCACCTAAATCGATTCAGCGTGCGCATAAAAAATGGGGTTGCAAACGCAACCCCAGTAAACAGGACGAATCGTACGAAGCGATGATCAGTACTTCGTAACCAAAGGCTCCTGATAACCGTAGGATTCATTTCCGAAGGTGTAGCGCAAACCGACGCGCACTTCATGCGCCTGCAAGTCCTCGTATTTAATCTCGCCGGAAGTCGCGCCGCCATTGTTAGTGGCAACAGATTTACCCATGCCGATATTGAGATAGCGGTAGTTCGTGTCGATGGTCCAATTCGGAGTAATCTCATAGCCCATTCCTGCCATGAGTGCCCACGAGAAGTTCCAGTGACCATCACCCTCGTACTGAACACGCGCGCCGTTTCCATTCACCGCTTCGATCTTGTCCATCCGGACATACGATGCACCAACGCCAGCGCCAACATAAGGAGTGAAGCCGTTATAGTTGCCTAGCTCTGCATAGACGTTCCATAGAACTGTCCAGACATCCATTTCGGCATACTCAAGACTGGTAGGGTATACACCAGGAGTACCACACTGCGTTTGACACGGAGCATCCCCAGAGAAGTCAGACTTCCATTCATAATCGAGGGTAACGTCGGTTCTGAGATGGTCGCTAAAACGGTAACCGACACCAACCCCAACGATACCCGTTGGCTCAAGCTCTTCGTTGTTGAAGTCGATGTGAAGCCAACTTGCAGACGGAGACTTGTAAACCTTGTAACCAATATCGCCACGCAGATACCAGCCACCGGTTTTCTGTTCAAATTCAACAGGCGCCGGATAATGCTCAATGACCGGCTCTGGAAGGTCTGCCGCCAAGACAGCAGAAGGCAAAAGTACAGCCGCAGAGGACTTCAACACAATACTAATAAGTCTATTCATGGCTACGCCCCATAATACCGGTCAAATCAGCATTTTTGACCAATCAAATGTATGAGGTACTTTTTGCACAATAAAGATTACATTAGTATTAACTCTATTTTTTAACGAATAAATTTAACCTTGAGGAATAGTTAACGCCGCATAGCAGAGTTAGCACATTATAAAGAAAAAAGGCGCCCATGATGGCGCCTTTACTTATCATTAACTACTATCGCTTGGTTAGGTAGCTTTTCTTACGGCATCTACAATGCTTTCCACGACCTCGTTGAGCAGATCGCGGTTATCAGCTTCACCCATCACACGGATAAGCGGCTCTGTTCCCGATTTGCGAATAACAAGGCGGCCAGAACCTTCAAGTGCCTTCTCGCCCTTTTCGATCACCGCTTTAACTGCATCGTTCTCCAATGGCGCACCACCGGCAAAGCGAACATTCTTGAGAATTTGCGGTACAGGCTCAAACCGGCGACAAACTTCAGAAACCGGCTTATTCATTTTCTTGACGCAAGCCAGCAACTGCAGAGCTGCAACAAGGCCGTCACCCGTGGTAGCAAAGTCGGAGAGCACGATATGACCGGATTGTTCACCGCCGAGGTTAAAGCCATGCTCGCGCATATGCTCTACCACATAGCGGTCGCCAACCTTCGTACGAGCCAACTCAAGGCCAATACCATTCAGGTAGCGTTCCAGACCAAGATTGGACATAACAGTCGCAACAATACCTGGAGCAGATAGAAGCCCCTCTTCCTGCCATGAGCGAGCAATAACAGCCATAAGCTGATCGCCATCAACCACAGCGCCGCGTTCATCAACGATGATCACCCGGTCAGCATCACCATCAAGAGCAATACCAACATCAGCGCGAACCTCGTGCACCTTACGGCTCAAAGCCTCAGGCGCGGTCGAACCACAGTCTTTGTTGATGTTAAAGCCGTTTGGCTCCACGCCAATCGGAAACACCTCTGCACCAAGCTCCCACAAGACCTCAGGAGCCACTTTGTAAGCTGCACCATTAGCGCAGTCGATGGCGACGCGAAGCCCCTCAAGAGACAGATCACGCGGCAGCGTACGCTTTGCAAATTCCATATAACGATCACGAACGCCGTCGATACGCTTGGCGCGGCCAAGTTCGGCTGGGTCAGAAAGCTTGGCGGTTAGATCGCTATCGATCAGCCCTTCGATCTCAAGTTCGGTTTCATCAGAAAGCTTGAAGCCATCTGGGCCGAAGAACTTGATACCATTGTCCTCAAAAGGATTGTGAGATGCGGAGATCATAACGCCAAGGTCGGCACGCAAGGAGCGCGTCAGCATCGCAACAGCAGGTGTTGGCATAGGGCCCAGAACGATTACATCCATACCGACTGCGGTAAAACCGGCAACCAGTGCGTTCTCAAGCATATAGCCGGAAAGTCGGGTATCCTTACCAATTACCACCCTGTGTCGGTATTTACCGCGGCGAAAAACAACGCCAGCTGCCATACCCACTTTCAAGGCGAGTTCCGGTGTCATCGGCCACTTGTTCGCCGTTCCCCGGATGCCATCGGTTCCAAAATATGTCCGCGCCATGGACGCACCCCGTTTCGTAAAATTCTTTTTCTTCAGACCGTGTGACCATAACCAAGCACATGTTCGGGCTCGTTTCGAACCCTCGGCTTTTAAGGCTATACGTCCTGTCTTCCCTAATCTTGTCCCAAAATTATTTATATCCCGCTACGATATTGGGGAAGCTCAACACTAATCACTTATTGTTTCGCCCTTTTACGACGGCCTAGGGCAAAAAAGCAAACGCCCGACCAACTTGGCCGGGCGTTTACAGTATTCATTCAGAGTAATTTTAGCCCTGCGGCTGAGGTTCCATACCGCCGCTTGCTTCACCGCCGCGTTTGACGCCAGCAGTCGGAATGCCAGAGCCCCGGCTTGGTGGGATGTCATCACCAGTGTCACGCACTGGCGCTTCACCTTCAAGCAGCTTGCGGATTTCCTCACCAGAGAGAGTTTCATACTCAAGAAGACCCTGCGCTACGGTATGCAGCTGATCTTCGTGGTCTTTGAGAACCTTCTGAGCAGTCTCATAACCCTGATTAACGAAGCTCTTCACTTCCGCATCAACCAGTTTCTGGGTTTCATCGGAAACGTTCTGGCTCTTGGCTACAGAATGACCAAGGAACACTTCCTCTTGGTTTTCACCGTAAAGAAGAGGGCCAAGCTTATCGGACATACCGAACTGGGTTGCCATTGCACGGGCCAGCTTGGTTGCCATCTGGATATCGCCAGATGCACCAGAGGTTACTTTCTCGTAGCCGAAGATCATCTCTTCCGCCACGCGGCCACCCATCGCAACGGCAAGGTCAGCCTTACACTTAGCACGGGTCAGGGATACCTGATCTTTTTCTGGCAGACGCATCACCATACCCAGCGCACGACCGCGCGGAATGATGGTTGCCTTATGAACAGGGTCAGACGCAGGCATATGGATAGCGACAAGAGCGTGACCAGCTTCATGATAAGCAGTCAGTTTCTTCTCTTCCTCGGTCATCACGAGTGTACGGCGTTCCGCACCCATCATGACCTTGTCTTTTGCGTCTTCAAACTCGTTCATGGTGACCAGACGCTTGGACCGGCGTGCAGCAAGAAGCGCAGCTTCGTTCACAAGGTTCATCAAGTCAGCACCAGAGAAGCCTGGAGTACCGCGAGCAAGGGTCTTCACATCGACGTCTGGAGCCAAAGGCACTTTGCGCATGTGAACTTTGAGGATCTTCTCACGACCGGTTACATCTGGATTCGGCACAACGATCTGACGGTCGAAGCGACCCGGACGCAGAAGCGCAGGATCAAGAACGTCAGGACGGTTGGTAGCCGCGATGATGATCACACCTTCGTTCGCTTCAAAGCCATCCATCTCAACGAGCAACTGGTTGAGGGTCTGCTCACGCTCATCGTTACCACCGCCAAGGCCTGCACCACGGTGGCGACCCACCGCGTCGATCTCGTCGATGAAGATGATGCAAGGAGAATTCTTCTTCGCCTGTTCGAACATGTCACGGACGCGAGACGCACCCACACCAACGAACATTTCAACGAAGTCAGAACCAGAGATCGTGAAGAACGGAACGTTTGCTTCACCTGCCACAGCGCGTGCGGTCAAGGTTTTACCGGTACCTGGAGGACCCACGAGAAGCACGCCGCGTGGAATACGACCACCAAGACGCTGGAACTTCTGCGGATCACGGAGGAACTCAACGATTTCCTGGAGGTCTTCTTTGGCTTCGTCGATGCCAGCAACGTCTTCAAACGTTACCTTGCCGTGCGTTTCGTTCAGCAGCTTGGCCTTGGACTTACCAAAGCCCATTGCCTTACCGCCAGAACCCTGCATCTGGCGCATAACGAAAATCCAGATACCCAGAATGAGGAGCATCGGGAACCACGAGATTAACGCACCGATCAACGAGAAGTTCTCGGATGGCGCCTTAGCGTTAATCAAGACGCCTTTAGAGCGTAGCAACTCGACATATTCGGCATTCTCAGGCGCGTAAGTCTGGAAAGACCCACCCGAAGAGTACTTGCCGGCAATTTCCTGTTGCTGGATTGTGACCTCGCGTACATCACCCTGCTCAGCCTGATTCAGGAACTGCGAGAACGGAATCTCATTGGTTGCCGATCTCGAGGTTGGATTCTGAAACAGCTGGAACAGCGCTATCAGCAGAAGGCCGATGATCACCCATAGGGCGAAGTTCCGGAAATTTGCGTTCATTTCGATCCCTTTACCGCATGAAAGCGGCGGTCTTCGCGTTTTGTGTCATTTGTTCCGGCTAACATAGGCACTATCGCCAGTTTTGCCAAGTTAGACACCAGCATGACACAGCTTCACTCAATTTTCCTTAAGGCTCGGCGTCGTCCCCAAAAAACCCTAAGGCGCCATATTATTTCGTCGCTTTGGGCCTGGCGACCCAATGTTCGACGTTTGACCGAGTTCTAGCTGATTGCGTGTCATAGACACGAATGGTGTGGCGCAGCGCGACCCCGGTTATATTGTTTTTCGCAGCCAGCTGAACGAAACGTCGTGGATGGTCCACTCGCGGCCGTTCTGCATAGCGGCATTTTGACCTGTTGTTCCGAGCATGTAAGGTACACCACTAGGAAAAACAATAAGCGGCGCGGTTACAAACGTCGATTTTGGCCATTTTTCTGGATTTTCCAGCCCCCAGCGGGCGAAACCTCCATTGCCAAGACACTGTACCGAGCAGCCGACTTCGGCATGAACTGCCGAGATTCTTAGCCGTCCATCCCAAATGGCTACGTCTCCCGCAGCAACTTGGATTGGACCGATACCGGCACGCCCCTCTTCCCTAACGAAATAAAGCTCGCCTTTGGAAATTTTGATCTGTACGCCAGAGATTGTTGCCCCCCTCCAGCCGTCCTTGGTCATGATCTCCAAAACAAGCGACTCTAGCGACGAAAGTCGCGGCGTGTAGTCCGCTCCGCTTACAAATCTCAGAATACGCGCTAGCAGGCGCAGTCGAATTTCATCGGGAACATCCTCTAGGCCATCGCGCTTGAACCGAACAACTCCACTCGGATGAACCTCGCCAAACTCACCAAAAAGCTTGGTCACCCAAGAATCGAGAGCATCCCCTGCTCTCCTCAGGTTTTCAGCAGTATCAGCTAGGCGCTGCGGAGTAAGGCCCAAAGCTGCAAGGTCTTCGGATGCCTTGCGGAACTGAACGCGGGTATAGCTATCATCCGCATTGCTGGGGTCTTCAAACCAACGAACACCCTCAGACACAAGCGTCGCCCGAAGACGTTCACTCGGCACATCGAGTAAAGGGCGAACAACCGCCAAAATCGTATCATCGCGAACAGGCCGAATACCACCGAGGCCGTAAACCCCGCTGCCACGGGCAAGACGGGTCAAAAAAGTCTCGGCCTGATCATCAAGGTGATGGGCAAGCACCAATGCCTCGCAGCCATGCGTTTGCGCGGTCTCAAGAAGCAGCTCAAAACGTGCCTCTCGTGCAATTGCTGAAAGATTGGCCTTGGGCTTGTCGCCTTCCCATTTCAGTGTTTCGTGCTGTATGCCCCAGTCTAGGCAATAAGCCGCTACGCCCTCGGCTTCTAAAGCAGCCTCTGGGCGCAAGCCATGATCAACCGTTAGCGCAAGAACATGGCGCCTCACAGGGTCCTGCTGCTGCCATGCCCGCAACATGAAAAGGAGGCACAGTGAATCTGCACCTCCCGAAACGCCCACAGCGAGCTTTTCATAGCGATCTAATGGCTCAAGCAGCTGCAGCCTCTCGCTTTCGCTCAAAGGCAGAGCTGCTTTTGGACCCTTAGTTACATTTGGAACGTTGCTGCTCAAGCTGAGCTTCCTGCAAAAGGTCTGGCGACGCAGTAGGGAACTTGTTTTTCAGCTCGGAGAAGGTCGCGCAGGCTGCATCCGTTTCGCCCAAGCCCTTCAAAGACATTGCAAGCTTAAAGAGGCTATCGGCAGCGAGTGAGTTCTGCGGATAATTGTTATAGGCCTTCAAGAATGCAGCAGCAGCCTCACGGTGCTTGTTCTGCTCAAACAGGCTTTCGCCGTACCAGAACTGTGCATCGCCAGAAAGCTCATGATCTGGATACATGCCCATGAAGGTATCAAAGCCTTCTTCCGCAGCACCGAAGTTTCCGCTCTCCAGAACCTCGTAGATCATGTTGTAGTCAGCGTTTGGATCGCCGGTCAAAGAAGCCTGAATGTTACCGTTGAAGCCGCTGACATCACCCGGAGCAACCAGAATACCGCCGCCCTGCTGGCCTTGCGCGGCAGGGGCTGCCACTACCGCCTGCTGGTTAGCAAGCGCGGAAAGGTCCAAAGGTCCACCGCTTGGCTGAGCTGGAGTGTTCTGCACGTTGCGCACCTGCTCCTGTCGCAGGGTAGAACCAGTTGGAACTGCCGCCTGATTTGTAGCTGGAGCTGCAAGGGTGGTCTGCGGCGCTACAGCAGGAGCTGCCTGTGCTGCTGGCCGTGGAGCACCGCCACCTGTACCCTCAAGCTGCTGAAGGCGGTATTCATTGTCTTCCTGCGCACGGCGCAGCGCTTCTTCCAGATTGCGAACCTGAAAGCTCATCTCTTCCACTTGTCCGGTCAGCATACGGATTTGATCTTCCAGCTGGCCAAGACGCGCGGAGTTGCGCGCAGTATCGTCTTTATTGCCGCCAAATAGCTGCGCATTGGCCGAGCCCACCATGAGCGCGCTCAAAGCCACAACACCCAGCAAACGGGCAGCAAACGAATGTCTGGTCATAAACTTCACTCCTGAACGGCTCATCGCCGCCAAAAATTAACTATTGGTCAGTGTACAGGCATTGGGAAGCGGGCGAAAGTTTGGCCATGCTAAGAATTGCCGCCATTTCCCCGAGGTTTCGCCAAAGAAAAAGGCTCTTCCGGTTGGAAGAGCCTCTTAATACCCAAATAGCTATGGATTAGCTGCCAGCACCGTTCACAACGGTGACCGCTCTGCGGTTCTGGCTCCAGCATGATTCGGCGTCACAAACCGCAATTGGACGCTCTTTACCGTAGGAAAGGGTCTTGATGCGGCTCGGGTTCACGCCCTTAGCAATAAGGTAATCATAGGCTGCAGCCGCACGGCGTGCGCCAAGCGCAATGTTGTACTGGCGGGTGCCGCGCTCATCAGCATGACCTTCAATGGTGATGGTGTAGCGCGGGTATGCCTGAAGCCACTGAGCCTGCTTGTCGAGTGTAGCGCGCGCAGCTGGGGTTAGAGAGCTCTGATCGTTAAGGAAGTAGATACGATCGCCCACATTGACCACGAAGTCCTGCGTTGTACCTGGCGATACAGAACCTGCGCCACCAGCAAGATCTGGCCGGGTTTGAGAACACGCTGCTGCGATAGCGCAAACAGCAATTACAGCGGCAATACGCGATGCACGCGCAACGAGCGATTTCGTCATAAAGGTACTCCTGATCCCCAAATTCCCTGCGGGACGTCGTGCATGAACACAATCTATAGTTAACATGCACCTAGTAATGATGATTAATGAATTCGTATGATCCCGGCAACCGCAAAAGCAGGGAGCCAGAATCTTACGCAGTAACTGTTAATTGAGCAGCGGTGACCAAGCAGGGTCTGAGGCAAAATTTGGTGTAGAGACCAACTGCTCGTTATAACCTGTAAGGTCCACGGTCCATACCTGCGGGCCACCCTGCGCGCCCGGCGTATCACGGAAGAACGTCAGAACACGGCCGTTCGGCGACCATGCAGGCCCTTCGTTGTGGTATCCTTCTGTCAGAATGCGCTCGCCCTTACCATCTGGACGCATAACGCCAATCATGAAGCGGCCCTGATGCAGCTTGGTGAAGGCAATCAAATCGCCGCGTGGAGACCATACAGGCGTTGAATAGCGGCCCGGACCAAAGCTGATACGCTGCGGGTTGCTGCCATCTGCATTCATCGTGTAAAGCTGCTGCGCGCCACCACGGTCACTCTCGAAAACGATCCGGCGACCATCTGGAGAGTAGGAAGGACTGGTATCAATCGCAGCGGTATTGGTCAGACGCGTTGTGCGGCGGCTGCGCAAATCCATTACGAAAATGTTGGCGTTACTACCCTGCTGCAGGCTCATGATGACCTGCTGGCCGTCTGGCGAGAAGCGCGGGGCGAACGTCATACCCGGAAAATCGCCAAGAATTTCGCGCTGGCCCGTTTCGATATTGAACAGGTAAACCTGCGGTGTCTCACCCATGTAGGACATGTAGGTGACTTCTTGGTTCACCGGAGAAAAGCGCGGCGTCAGAACCAGATCAGTACCACGGGTCAGATAGCGAATGTTCGCTCCATCCTGATCCATGATAGCAAGGCGCTTACGGCGTGCTTCCTTTGGACCGCTCTCGTCAATGAAAACGATACGTGTGTCGAAGTAGCCTTTTTCACCGGTCAGACGCTCGTATACACTATCGGAAATGATGTGAGCGAGACGGCGCCAGTTTTCAGGCGCTGTAAAGAATTGCTGACCAATAAGCTGCTGACCTGCATAAACGTCCCAAAGGCGGAACTCCGCCTTCAAGCGCCCATCAGGCTGCTTGGTAATAGAGCCGGTTACCAGTGCTTGCGCACCAATGGTTCGCCAGTCACCAAAGCGCGGCGTTGTATGTACATTCATGCCCTGCTGGATAAACGCTGCAGGATCAATAGCATTGAACAAGCCGGAGCGACGCAAGTCTGCGGTCACTACATCGCTAATGTCCTTGGCAAGTTGATCGTCGGTGCCATTGCCGCTGAAAGCAGGCAAGGCAATCGGCATTGGTTCCACCTGCCCCTCTGTAATGTCGATTTCGACAATCGCAGCAGCAGGACGAACGAGAGCCGCACCAATAAGCATTGCCGTGCAAAGCTTGATCATGCTCTGCACCAGTGCCCGTCCGTAGCGGTTATTTGGATAGCCAGTCGTCACGCCCAAAGACATCGACCTACGCTCCTTTTCCAAGTCTCTCAGTATCCCAGCATTTCGCGGGGATCGAAATTCAAAATAACAGTCTGCCAAGCTTCATACTTGTTCGCTGGCAGCGAATAAGGTCCACAGCGGAAGATCGCGCGTGTTGCACTTTGAACCGCTGCATTAAAGGCCGGATTATTGTTGGAATTGAGAACCACAGGGTTCCCCTCAACTTCGCCAGTACGGCTCATAGAGAACTGCAGACGTACAATCAGAGCTTCAGCACCAACTGCGCCAACCGGCGGGTTCCAACAACGAGCAATCTGCGAGCGCAAGGCATTCAGCTCAGACTGCGTCATACGCACATTGGTACGACCCTGAGCGGAACCTAGAGACGCCTGCTGTGTAGAAGCCTGAGAACCGCTTGCCGCTGGCTGCGTCTTGTTCAGCAGTGCTGCAATGTTGTTCGGATCAAACTTCGGCTGCTCTTTCTGCGGCTCAGGCTGGCGAACCGGAGGCTTCGGCTTGGTGCGAGGACGTGTTGCCACGTTGAGCAATGGGCTTTCGTCCTTCTTCACGTCTGGCCCAAGTTCGGCCTGCGCCTTTGGCGCCTCTTCCTTAGGAGCTACTTCCGGCTCTGGTTCAGGCTGAGGTGGTTCCGGTGCAGGCTGCGGCTCGCTCGCGGCAGGAGCAACGCTTGCAGTCTTCTCACCCGGTGTTGGTTTTGGTGCATCAATCTTGGTGTCGCCCGGCGCTTCTTCCGTCTTTGGCTTGGCTTGCGGAGGGGTCTTCGTAGGCTCTACAGCAGCCTCACGAATTTCCTTTTCCTTTTTGCTGCCAAGCTGAAGGGTCGTCAGTTCAGATACCGGAACGAGATCTACAGGCAGGGAATCCACCGGCGGTGCAGACAAATCCTGCACGCTCGACAAGCCGATAAGACCCGCCGTTAAAATGCCCACGTGGGCAACAGCCGATGCAATGAGTGCATTACGCATGCCCGAATGCCTACCCCTGTTCCTCGGTCGTTACCAAACCAATGCGCTTATAGCCCGCAGCATTGATGCGCCCCATAACCTTCATAATGATGCCGTAGTCAGCATCCTGATCACCGCGCACGTAGATGCGCTCGTCGTAGCCATTGCGTGCAATCGCTTCGAGTTTGGCAATCAGCTCTTCAATCGGAATTTCCGTATCCTGGATATAAACCGCACCATCTGACTTGATGGAGATCGCTATCGGCTCGGTTTCGCCTTCCATCGGCTTTGCACGGGTTTCAGGCAAATCGATAGGCACGCCAACGGTCAAAAGCGGCGCAGACACCATGAAAATGATCAAGAGAACCAACATCACGTCCACAAACGGCGTAACGTTGATCTCGCTCATCGGAGAATGCGAACGGCGCCCGCCTCTACGACGACGCCCTCCACCGTTTGGTGCAGATGCTGTGCTCATACCCATGCGCTTAGACCCGCTCGTCGATGCGTCTGGAAAGGATCGCGGAGAATTCGTCAGCAAAACCTTCCATGCGAGCAGTGAGCTTGCCGGAATCAGAGGTCAGCTTGTTGTAAGCGATAACTGCCGGAATAGCGGCAACAAGGCCAAGACCTGTTGCAAACAGCGCTTCCGCAATACCCGGAGCAACAACTGCAAGGCTGGTGTTTTTGGAAGCTGCAATGGATGCAAAGGAGTTCATGATACCCCAAACGGTACCGAACAGACCGATAAACGGCGCAGCAGAACCAACGGTCGCAAGGAACATCAAACGTTTTTCAAGACGTTCGGTTTCACGAGCGATAGTCAGGTCCATTACACGGTCGATGCGCTGCTGTAGGCTGGCAATTGCCGGACGATCCCCTTCGTGGGATCGCTTCCACTCTTTCATCGCAGCAATAAACAGTGCGGCCATGCCGTTGTTTGCGCGTGAGGAAAGGCTCTTGTACAGCTCTTCAAGGGACTGACCAGACCAGAACACGTTTTCAAAACGGTCCATCTGGCGTTTGGTGCGAGCAAACAACGTTACCTTGTCGATGATAATTGCCCAGCTCCATACAGAAGCGAGGATCAGACCGATCATTACCAGTTTGACGACGACATCCGCGTCCATGAACATGGAGAAATAGGATAGACTCTCAGGTCCAGCCAACGTGACTTGAGACACAGCTTCAGTTTGCGCCATAGGGTAGGTAACCTCTTGCCCCGAATTTCTATGCTTGACGCCGAGCGCAGACAATCAATTGCCCGATCCACGCTTCGGCCATTCCCGGAAAACTAAAGCGTCTTCCTGCCTTCCGATTTTGGCAAAACTTCGACTGACCGCATCGGAATACAAAAACGGAGAAGACCCTGTTAAGGTTACTGAACTATTAAGGGAAGGCTGAGGCGAACAGCCCCACTTAGAGATTGAGCATTTCTACGAGGGGCTTTTCAGTGTTTCACACTGGATATGCGAGGCGTTCCGCCAATGCCGCAGGCAAGCGCCGCGGCCGTCCATCAGGGGAAATCACCGCCACGGTGACTTTGGCGGTAAACAACACGTTTTCGTTACGCATTACGCTTTGCACCAAAACAAAGCGGGCACCCTTATAACTTTCCAGACGTGTAACCACTTCCAGAACATCATCGATTCGCGCCGGTTTGAGGAAATCGATGTCCATGTGCCGAACAGCAAATGCCAGTGGATCGCCGTGAACACCGTCACCCAACTCATGATGATGGATACCGCACAGGCGTAGGAAGTCAGAGCGGCCGCGCTCGATGAACTTCAGATATGCAGCGTGATAAACAACGCCGGTAAAATCGGTATCTTCGTAGTAGACCCGCACGCCTAGCTTATGCACACCCTCTTCCAGCCGGCCCGCAAGGTCTGGCCAGCTACCTGTGGCTTTATGTGGGTTCTCGTCCATCTGCTATTCGTCCCCTTCTGCAAAAAGGGTCATTTGTGGCGCATTTGGGTTGGTAGGCACAGAAAGGCCCAAATGTGAGAAGGCTTGCGGGGTCAGGATTCGGCCACGCGGGGTGCGTTGCAGATAGCCATTCTGGATAAGATACGGCTCAACGATATCCTCAATCGCGTCCCGTGGTTCGGAAAGCGCTGCCGCAATGGTTTCAATACCAACCGGTCCACCGCCGAAGTTGCGGGCGATCTGATTAAGGTAACGACGGTCAAGGCTGTCAAAGCCAGCGCTATCCACTTCCAACTGAACCAATGCGCGATCCGCCAGCGGCGCATCGATTTCCTGCATACCGGCTACAATCGCAAAGTCGCGAACACGACGCAGCAAACGACCCGCAATACGCGGCGTACCACGAGAGCGCTTGGCGATTTCCCGTGCGCCCTCATCGCTCATGCCGATACCCAAAAGGCGAGCGCCGCGCTTAACGATCAGCTCAAGCTCTTCCGGAGTATAGAATTCTAAGCGAACAGGAATGCCGAACCGGTCACGCAACGGCGTTGTCAGAAGTCCAAGACGGGTGGTCGCAGCAACAAGGGTGAACTTCGCAAGGTCGATCTTTACGGAACGAGCCGCAGGCCCCTCACCGATAATCAGATCGAGCTGATAATCTTCCATTGCCGGATACAACACTTCCTCAACTGCTGGGTTGAGGCGGTGGATCTCGTCAATAAACAGAACATCGCGATCTTCCAGATTGGTCAAAAGCGCAGCCAGATCACCGGCCTTTGCAATCACTGGACCGGAAGTGGCGCGGAAGTTTACACCAAGCTCACGCGCCATAATCTGCGCAAGTGTGGTCTTACCCAAACCCGGAGGACCGACAAAGAGCACGTGGTCCAGCGCTTCGTTACGCTTTTTGGCGGCCTCAATGAAGATCCGCAGGTTCTGACGCGCCAGCTTCTGGCCGGTGAAGTCATCAAGCGTCTGCGGGCGCATGCCGCTATCAATTTCATCGCCGCGGATTTCCGGCGTCACAATGCGCTGTTCACCGTCGATCATACTGCAAGTTCCTTAAGTCCGAGGCGGATCAGCTTCTCTGCGGTTGCATCTTCACCAGCCGCTTTCAAAGCAGCGGCAACAGCACCACTGGCCTGCGCCGGAGCATAACCGAGGTTGGTGAGCGCGGAAACTGCGTCAGCCACCGGACGGCTGGCAACATTTTCCTGAACGCTGGAGGCAACAGTGATGGTGCCTTCGTCGACGGAAGCAAAGGCAGGTGCCTTGTTTTTCAACTCGGCAACAATGCGCTCTGCCACACGCTTACCAACACCGGGAGCACGGGTGATCGCGGTTTTGTCACCAAGAGCAATGGCGTTAGCGACTTCGCTGGCTTTCATGATGCCAAGGATACCAAGCGCTACTTTCGCGCCCACGCCCTGCACAGTCATAAGCATACGGAACCACTCGCGCTCTGCATCATCATTGAAACCGTAAAGGCGGATCATGTCTTCACGCACGATGGTCTCAATAGCAAGTACACCAGCCTCACCAACACGCGGCAACTGTTGCAAGATGCGCGAAGGGCAATGGACTTGATAGCAAACGCCTTGCACGTCTAGCAGCACATAATCATCGCCGTAACTATCAACGACGCCTTTGAGCTTTCCAATCATTTATAACGCGCCTCCGCAGCAGCAAGCCTGTTTTGCGCCCCACCGCGATGCTGGGCGTGGCAAATGGCAATCGCCAGCGCATCGGCAGCATCGTCAGAGTTAAAGGTCGCCGTCGGCATTAGCACCTTGACCATCATTCGTATCTGTTCTTTGTCGGCATGACCGGTCCCGACTACCGTTTTTTTAACCAGATTGGGCGCGTACTCGGCTATCTCCAGATTATGGAGCGATGGCACCAGCAGCGCGATACCGCGCGCCTGCCCAAGCTTCAACGTCGCGCCTGCATCCTTGTTCACGAATGTATTTTCAACCGCAGCCTCTTGTGGCTCGTGACGCTCTACCACCTCGTGCAAACCGTCATGTAGCTGTTTAAGGCGATGGGCCAATGCTAGCTTGGCGTTTGACGTAATAGTGCCACTGGCTACAAAGCGCAGTCGGTTACCAGTAGCTTCGATAAGCCCCCAGCCCGTAAAGCGCAGCCCCGGGTCAATACCCAGTATTCGAATCGGATGCATCATAGAACAAACCGGTAACAAAAGTTCTCGATTGACGCCACTGGAACTCGTCCCCTCAGGTTGTATTTCCGCTAATTCGCGGAGATTTCACCCGCTTTTTGCATCACAAGCAGCCAAACGGCTGCTCAACCATGCTTGAGCCAGCAGCACCAGATAATTGCAAGAATACCAAGACATAACGCAAAAGTTCACTTGCAACTTTTTGAAGTTTTGCTCCGCGACACCCCCACCTTTCCCGTCCCCATGCAAATAACAGGAAAAGAGGCACTTTATGCCAATTTCACCCCAAAACACTTGGCAGTTTCTTGCATCAATTGCCACCATGCTGTAATCATGAGCAATAAAATTATACAGATAGTGGACTTATTGACCAGACATGCCAAAAGCCTCTCTAGACAAGATTGACTTGGAAATTCTGAAAAACCTTCAGGAAGATGGTCGCCTCACCAACGTGGAATTGGCAAATAAAGTTGCGCTATCGCCCTCTCCGTGCCTTCGCCGCGTTAAACACCTAGAAGACACCGGAGTGATCAGCGGGTATCAGGCAACTTTGGACCGTAAAACGGTTGGCCTTGGAATGACAGTGTTCGTTGAACTGCGCGTTGCAAAGGAAAGCCGCGCCCAGATCATGGCGATCCTTGACGAACTAACAGTGCGCGAAGAGATCGTGTCCGTTCACCTTGTATCCGGCCAGTCAGATATCCTTGCAGAGGTTGTCGTTCCATCACTGGAATCCTACGATACCTTCCTCTCCGATTTCCTGATGACACTCAAAGGCGTTGAGGATGTGCGCTCCAACTTTGCCATCCGCACACGCAAGGCGAACGGCACGCTGCCACTTAGCCACCTGATTGCAGCAGCAGAATAAAAAAAGGCGCGTCCCACTCAAGTGACGCGCCTTTTTTGTAAGTTCTGAAAAAGCGGGACTTAGCCCAGCTTCGCCATGATTTCTTCGGAGATGTCGAAGTTGGAGTAGACGTTCTGTACGTCGTCATCTTCGTCAAACACATCCATAAGCTTAACCAGAGTACCAGCCTTGTCTTCATCGACAGGAACAAGGTTCTGTGGCTTCCAGATGATTTTGACGGACTCAGCTTCGCCCAGTGCATCTTCCAGAGCTTTGGAAACTTCAGAAACGTCTTCGAATGCGCAGATTACAGTGTGACCTTCTTCATCGGACACAACGTCTTCTGCACCAGCTTCGATACCAGCTTCCAAAATAGCTTCAGCTTCACCAGCTTCAGGCTTGTAAACGATCTCGCCAACGCGGTCGAACATGAAGGAAACAGAACCGGTTTCGCCCAAGGAGCCGCCGTACTTGGTGAAGTAAGAGCGAACGTTTGCAGCAGAACGGTTTTTGTTGTCGGTCAGCACTTCAACGATAATCGCGGTGCCGCCCGGGCCGTAGCCTTCGTAACGGATTTCGTCATAGTTCGCAGCATCGCCTGCCTGAGACTTAGCAATCGCGCGAGCGATGTTGTCTTTCGGCATGGACTGACCCTTAGCGTTCTGGACAGCCAGACGTAGACGAGGGTTTTTATCCGGATCCGGATCGCCCATTTTAGCAGCTACGGTAATTTCTTTAGACAGCTTGGAGAACATCTTGGAACGCACAGCGTCCTGACGACCCTTGCGGTGCATGATGTTTTTAAATTTTGAATGTCCGGCCATAGGTCTTCCCGGCTTTAACTCGTTGACGCTTGCGGATTTAGATACAGCAGGTGCACCGACAAGGGTGGTGAAACACGTCTTGTTTCACGCCTCCGCGCAGCGTCCGCCTACCCGATCCGCCATTGGTATGATCGCCGCTTATAATTACTCGGCGACCTAAAATAAAGAGGCAGAAGCGAATTGCCCTCGCTCTGCCTCCAAAATGCTTTAGTTTTTGCCCGCTGGCCAGAATGGCGGCAGCACTTGAGAGAGCCGCCCGCCAATGCGAACTGGCGAAATATCAACGGCTAAGCCGGTGCGATCGTCGGTATCAACGGCCACGCCGCAAATCGTCGCCTCACCCAGAGCTGGCGTAAAACGGCCAGACGGAATCTTGCGCAAGAAGCGTTGTACCGGCTCTTCTTTTTCCATGCCAAGCACAGAATCATAGTCGCCGCACATACCAGCATCACTCATATAACCAGTGCCGCCGACGAGGATCTGGTGATCCGCTGTCGGTGCATGCGTATGTGTTCCAACAACAAGCGAAGCACGACCATCACAGAAGTGACCCATTGCCTGCTTCTCACTCGTCGCCTCAGCGTGCATATCAATGATGATCGCATCGGCCACATGACCAAGTGGGAACTCTTCAAGCAGCTTTTCAGCCGCATGGAATGGATCATCCATCGCATCCATGTAGATGCGGCCCATGAGGTTTGCGACAACCACGTTCGCGCCGTTGCGAGCGCGATAAAGGTTAGCACCACGGCCCGGAGAGCCCGGTGGGTAGTTTGCAGGTCTCAGCAACTGAGGCTGGCGCTCGATGTAAACAAGCGTGTCACGCTGGTCCCAAGCATGGTTACCAGTGGTCACAACATCTGCGCCCGCATCCAGCAAATCCTGCAGGATTTCTTCGGTAATTCCAAAACCAGCGGCAGCGTTTTCACCGTTCACAACGACGAAGTCGATCTGGTTCTCTTCCACCAGGGATGGCAATTGATCAATAACAGCGTTTCGCCCGGACCGACCAACCAAATCGCCCAGAAACAGCAACCGCATTCAGGTTTCCCTTCACTTCCTAATAATTCTCAAAGGCCCGTTTTCAGTCAGGACCCCATCCAGCAACCGATCATGCGGCTCTGCTGGCACCTCTTTTACCTGCTGGCATGAAAAAGCAAGTCCGAAAGCCTGAACAGCCTTACATTCGGCTAGTTTTGTCAGTGCCCTATCGTAAAACCCGCGCCCATAACCAATGCGGTGCCCGCGCTCATCAAAAGCAGCAAGGGGCACAAGAAGCACATCCGGCAGCACCACAGAAGCAGAAGCTCCCGGCGCATAGGTTCCAAAACCCGAAGGCTCCAGATTGCTTCCATCACCAAGGCTTCTGAACTCAAGCTCGTCGCCAATAACAACCGGCAGGCAAAGCGCAGCACCCAGCTCTTTCAAACGCGCCATAAGCGGGCGGGGATCTATCTCGTCCCGAATAGGCCAGAAGCCGGAAACGATCTTGCCACGCACATCACCCAAATCCTCGGCAAACTCCGCAAGGTTCAACGCATACTCAATCCGCTGAACTTCCGGTAAAGACGAACGCTTCCCCAGCGCTTCACGCCGGATCTGCTTTTTCTCTTCTTTTAAAAGCCTAGAAGTGGTGCTGTCGCTCACGTCCCGCCCCTCCACACCCTTAAGGGTCTGCCTATGACAGCGAAGGGCGTAACTCGCAATTTGGTCCCAATCGGGAAAAGTAAAAAAGGGCGCGCCACCTCGGCCGTCGGAGGAATGCAATCCCGGAGAACCTACAATGTAGGTGGGTGCCGTATGCCTAAGCCCACGAGCGAAAGCAGGAACAGCTCCCGAAGGAATGCGTAAGGCCCCGGGGATAAGTGTCTCCTAACGAACCGCGCAGCAACGCGATCACCCATATAGAGTGCGCAACACCAAATTTCCAGCACTTTCGCTTGGGAAATTAGTCGTCGTCGCGCAATCCACCGGCAAGTCCATCTGCCAGTGACTCAATTTTTTCTGCAGCTTCGCTCAGCTTCTCAGCAATTCGCTGTTCGTACTCGGCCTTCTCGGCATCAAATGAGTTCAAACGGCTCTGCAAAGATGACACAGCCTCTTGTTGCGCCACTGCTTCCTGATCACGCTCAGACTGCAAACGCTCAAGTCTGCGCTCCATCTCCAACTTCTGATCCATTGCCATAATGCCGGCCATCACGGTTAGCCGCAGGTCACCAATTTCACCGAAGTTGCCGCGTAAAATATTGATGCTATCGTCAAAGCGCTGCGCAAGACCGAGCAACCGCTCTTCTTCGCCGTCATCGCAGGCCATGCGAAAGCTGCGGCCGTTGATTGTTACTGTAATCTGCGCCATGTCGTTAGCTACCTTGTTTGTCCAAAACAGTGCGAATGGTTTCCATTGCGGCTACCAAACGCTTGGACACTTCCTTATTTACGGTCTCGAGCTTTTCTGCGCGTGCTTCCGCATCGTCAAGCGTCGCTGCCAACTGAGATCTGTCTTCACCAAGGCGCTGAAGGTCCTTTTCGAGAACCCCCATTGATTTGTCGGCATTCATGCGTTGGTGAGCAACGCCTTCCAGCTTGCCAATTGCCGCTGACAGCCGACCAAGAGCATCATCTAGCTTCTGCTCAGTTTCCAATTGCTGGCCCCCTGTAGAAGTCCCGTTTTCTTTATTGTTTCCTTCCAGACAAACAAATTGCCCATCAAAAAGTCTGTTCCGAAGGTTGGTTAATCAATCCTCTATGACAACCGTTAGAGCAAGTTCCATGGAGGAGACATACGCATCCTACTTTATGCACACCATATCTCAGCATATCTATGCAGCAAAATTGAGCCATTCTTTTTTCGAGTCGTTTAGCACGAAAGCAAATCACTCAAGTTTTACCTAGGGATACACACGTAAGAGTCACTGATCGTTTTTATGACAAGGTTTTGAGGTAAATCGACGATGTGCGAAACAAACTCACAAAAATGAACACATATTAGGCAAATGAACACTTTCTAGGGCTCCACATACGCGTGTTTGATTGACACATTTGTTCGACCTGCTATGTCTCCCCATCATATAACTTCAGCGGTGGAATCCTGACTTCCAAGTCTGGGGCAAAGACGACAGGTCCACAGCCGGTACTATGAGTATTGATAAGGTTCACGGTAGCCCAGCCGGAGCAAGCAACGGGAAGAAAATGACCGATCTGGGAAAACATAATCGGATGGCCAACGCAATCCGTTTCCTCTCGATAGACGCAGTAGAAAAGGCAAATTCGGGTCACCCTGGTCTGCCTATGGGTGCAGCTGATATTGCGACCGTTCTTTTCTCTAAATATCTGAAGTTCGACCCACAAGTTCCAAACTGGCCTGACCGTGACCGCTTCGTGCTGTCTGCGGGCCATGGTTCTATGCTTCTATACTCTGTACTTCACCTGTTGGGTTATGAAGATTTCCCGCTTGAAGAAATCAAGAATTTCCGCCAGCTTGGTCATCGCACTTGCGGCCACCCAGAATACGGGCATGGCGCAGGCATTGAAACGACCACCGGACCACTCGGTCAGGGCCTTGCAAACGCTGTAGGTATGGCAATGGCCGAACGCCTTCAGGCAGACCGTTTCGGCGCTGAGCTGGTTGGCCACTACACCTACGTACTGGCTGGCGACGGCTGCCTTATGGAAGGCATCTCCCAAGAAGCGATTTCCCTTGCAGGACACTTGAAGCTGAACAAGCTTATCGTTTTCTGGGATGACAACAACATCACCATCGACGGTGCCGTTTCTCTGGCAGACAGCACCAACCAGATCATGCGCTTTGAAGCATCCGGCTGGAACACCATCTCCATCGATGGTCACGATCCAGAAGCTATTGCAAACGCAATTGAAGCAGCGCAGGCAAGCGATAAGCCAACCCTGATCGCAGCAAAAACCACCATCGGCTTCGGCTCTCCGAAGAAAGCTGGTACCAACAAGGTACATGGCTCTCCACTCGGCGCAGAAGAAATTGCTGCAACGCGCGAAGCACTTGGCTGGGAATACGAGCCATTTGAAGTACCAAGCGACGCGCTCGATGCATGGCGCATTGCTGGCCTTCGCTCAACTAAAGCCCGTCAGGAATGGGAACAGCGCCTGAAAGACGCTGATGCAACCCTTCGCGCAGAGTTCGAGCGCCGTAACCGTGGCGACCTGCCTGCTGGCTTTGAAGAAGCAGTCCAGAACTACAAAAAAGAACTGGCGGAAACACAGCCTACCATGGCAACCCGTAAAGCTTCCGAAGCTGTACTGGGTGTGGTGAATGCTGTTATTCCGGAAACCATTGGCGGCTCTGCCGACCTTACCGGTTCCAACAACACCAAGACCGCTCAGACCGCGCCGATCACGCCGACCGACTTCTCCGGTCGTTATGTTCATTGGGGTATCCGTGAGCATGGCATGGCAGCGGCGATGAACGGCATGGCGCTACATGGCGGCCTGATCCCTTACTCCGGCGGCTTCCTAATTTTCTCCGACTACTGCCGCCCATCCCTTCGCCTTGCAGCTCTGATGAAGCAGCGCGTCATTCACGTAATGACCCACGACTCCATTGGCCTTGGCGAAGATGGCCCGACCCACCAGCCTGTCGAACACTTCGCGGCGCTGCGCGCAATTCCAGATCTCTTCTTCTTCCGTCCGGCAGATATCACAGAGACCCTCGAATGCTGGCAGATTGCACTTGAGTCCGGCTCAACACCGAGTATTCTTGCGCTGACCCGACAGAACCTGCCATCTTTGCGCAAGAGCTACGAAGAAGAAAACCGTTGTCGCAAGGGTGCCTATGTAATCTCGGATTGTCAGGGCGATGCAGCTGTGACTATCTTTGCGACAGGTTCTGAAGTCGAGATCGCCGTTGATGCGCAAACCCAGCTTCAGGCGAAAGGTATCGAGGCCCGTGTGGTTTCCGTCCCTAGCTTCGAGCTGTTTGAGCAGCAAAGTGACGCATACAAGCAGTCTATCATTGGTGATAGTCCTGTAAAAATTGCGATTGAAGCAGGCATCCGTCAGGGATGGGACCGCTTCATCGGCGCTCAGGGGTGCTTTATCGGCATGACCGGTTTTGGCGCCTCTGGACCTTACAAAGAGCTTTACGAGCATTTCGGTATCACTGCAGCAGCAGTGGTACAGGAAGCCGAAACCCGTCTAGGCGACCAAGAAGACGCCTAGGCAATCATTGGGTGCCCGGTTCCCAAGGTCGGGCACTCCACCACACCGCAGGACGGCTGGCAACGTTGCCAGCAAAGACCTAATAAAATCGCGTCGCAAAGGCGCTGAAATGAAAGAGGTTAAAATGGCAGTTAAAGTAGCCATTAACGGCTTTGGCCGCATCGGACGTAACGTACTCCGCGCAATCATCGAATCTGGCCGCACCGACATCGAAGTCGTAGCCATCAACGACCTCGGCCCAGTAGAAATGAACGCACACCTGCTGCGCTTCGACTCCGTACACGGCCGCTTCCCAGCTGAAGTTAAAGTAGACGGCGACACCATCGACGTAGGTCGTGGCCCAATCAAGGTAACCGCTATCCGTGATCCTAAGGAACTGCCTTGGGGTGAAATGGGTATCGACGTTGCAATGGAATGCACCGGCATCTTCACTGCACGCGAAAAAGCTGCGATGCACCTTGAAGCAGGCGCAAAGCGCGTTCTGGTTTCCGCTCCAGCTGCTGGCGCAGACAAAACCATCGTATACGGTGTAAACCACGACACCCTTACTGCTGAAGACCTCGTTGTTTCCAACGCATCTTGCACCACCAACTGTCTGTCTCCTGTAGCGGCAGTTCTGGAAAAGACTGTTGGCATCGAAAAAGGCTTCATGACCACCATTCACTCCTACACTGGTGATCAGCCTACCCTCGACACCATGCACAGCGACATGTACCGCGCACGCGCTGCAGCTCTGTCCATGATCCCAACTTCTACCGGTGCTGCTAAAGCTGTTGGTCTGGTTCTTCCTGAACTGGCAGGCAAGCTGGACGGCGTTGCAATCCGCGTTCCTACCCCGAACGTTTCCGTAGTAGACCTGACTTTCATCGCTAAGCGTGACACCTCCGTTGAAGAAATCAACGCAGCAATCAAAGCTGCTGCTGATGGCGAAATGAAGGGCGTTCTGGGCTACACCGAAGTTGCAAACGTTTCTTCCGACTTCAACCACGACAGCCACTCTTCCATCTTCCACATGGACCAGACCAAGGTCATGGAAGGCAAAATGGTTCGCATCCTTTCTTGGTACGACAACGAGTGGGGCTTCTCCAACCGCATGGCAGACACTGCTGTAGCGATGGCAAAGCTCATCTAATTTTAAAGGGGGCCACTTGTTTCAAGTGGCCCTTTTTACGCTTGTTTGGCGCCTTGCCAATGAACAAGATCTGGCCTGCATTTTTGGCGGTCAGGCAAAAAAGCGCAAAGGTGCCTGTTACATGGCGGGCAATCCGCCCTAGGCTTCTACCACCACATTATTTCGAGTCTGGAGACAACCTATGTCTTTCAAAACACTCAGCGATGCCGACCTGTCCGGTAAGCGCGTTCTCGTTCGTGTTGACCTCAACGTTCCTATGAAAGACGGCAAAGTGACCGATGCAACCCGCATCGAGCGCGTTCTGCCAACCATCAAGGAAATCTCCGAAGCTGGCGGTAAGGTTATCCTTCTGGCTCACTTCGGCCGTCCGAAGGGCGAAGTTGTAGCAGAGATGAGCCTTGCTCCTGTTGCTCCAGCTGTTGCTGAACTGCTCGGCAAACCAGTTGCTTTCGCAAACGACTGCATTGGCGATGTTGCAAAAGCTGCTGTTGATGCAATGGCTGACGGCGACGTTCTTCTTCTGGAAAACACCCGCTTCTACAAAGGCGAAGAAAAGAACGATCCTGAGTTCGCAGCTGCTCTTGCTGCAAACGGCGACATCTATGTAAACGATGCGTTCTCCGCAGCACACCGCGCACATGGTTCTACCGAAGGTATCGCAAAGCTTCTGCCTTCCTACGCTGGCCGCACTATGCAGGCTGAGCTGGAAGCTCTGGGTTCTGCACTGGGTACTCCAGTACGTCCGGTTCTGGCAGTTGTTGGCGGCGCTAAGGTTTCCTCCAAGATCGACCTGCTCGAAAACCTCGTGTCTAAAGTAGACATTCTGGTTATCGGCGGCGGCATGGCAAACACCTTCCTCGCAGCTAAAGGCGTGAACGTAGGTAAGTCGCTGTGCGAACACGACCTTAAGGAAACTGCACTGCGCATCATGGCAGCTGCTGAAAAAGCTGGCTGTGAAATCGTTCTGCCTGCAGACGCAGTTGTTGCATGGGAATTTGCAGCAAACGCTAAGAACGAAACCGTTGCTCTGGACGCAATTCCTGCGGACGCAATGATGCTCGACGTTGGCCCAGCATCCATCGAAGTTGTTAAGCAGAAGATCGACGCTGCTAAGACCCTCGTATGGAACGGCCCATTCGGCGCATTCGAAATCGCTCCATTCGACAAAGCAACCGTTGCGGCTGCTCAGTACGCTGCTGAAAAAACCAAAGCTGGCGAACTGAAGACCGTAGCAGGCGGTGGTGACACCGTTGCAGCTCTCAACCACGCTGGCGCAGCTGACGACTTCTCTTACGTTTCCACCGCTGGTGGCGCGTTCCTTGAGTGGCTCGAAGGCAAAGAACTGCCAGGCGTTGTTGCTCTGGAAGCTTAATCCAAGTTTATCAACATACGTTGATATTTTGAAAAGAGGGGCCGACGGCCCCTCTTTTTGCCTTTATTGGCTTGAACTAGTAAGCACACTAGGATTAGGACAAACGGGCCGTAGCCCAATTGGCCCGACGATCCTTGAAACAAACGACGGAATGTGGAGATAACCAGTGCACCCGCGTCTTTTTCTCATCACCCCTTCCAGCCTTGAGCTGGAAACTTTCGAGGCACAGCTCGAAGACGCTCTGTCTGGCGGCGATGTTGCATCCCTCCTGATTTCCGTTCCTGAAGTGACAGAGCCGGAACTACAAAAGATCGCAAAATCGCTCGTGCCGCTGGCACACAAGCATGATGTGGCGGTTCTGATCGAAAACAACACGCAGATTGCAGGCCGTTCTGGCGCGGATGGTGTTCATGTCACCGGCAGCGACGCGGTTCTGGAAGAAGTAATGGACAGCTTCCAAGGCGACAAGATCATCGGCCACTCCGGTGTTAAATCCCGCCACGAAGCAATGACTGTCGCTTCCATGGGCGTGGATTACATCATGTTCGGTCTGCTCGACCTTAAGCCTAAGGCAGAAGCAAGCCGCAAAACCATTGATTACAGCACTTGGTGGGCAGAGGTCTTCGAAACCCCATGTGTTGCTCTATCCGGCAGCTCCATGCAGTCCGTAGAAGATTGCGCAGCGACCAACGCTGAGTTCGTTGCAGTGCGCGATATCATCTGGCAGCATTCAGAAGGTCCTAAGGCGGCAATCGCTGAAGTCAACGCGATCCTGTCCCGCTACGACCTGCCAGAAGCAGAGGACTAATAGTTTGCGCAGCTCTTTCTCCAACCTCCTCTCCTCAACGGTTCTTGCCATTGCATTGGGCACTCTTCCTTTGCAAGCGGCAGGCACGTCCTCAACAGACACAGCCGATAAAAAGGAACTCACAGGAGAACTGAAGCAAAGAAAGGCTGCGGAAGACATGCTAAAGCGGTTGGGCAACACCACGTCCCAACTGCTCACTCCGTCCATTCTCGTTCCCCCACCAATGCAAGGGGTGGCGAGTGCAGAAAGCGGCGCACCGCGCAGCAAAGCGGAGCTGGCTTATGGCGCATTCCAGCGTGGCTGGTATCTAACTGCTCTGGATCTGGCAACTTCTGCCATCGAAAACGGCGAAATTCCTGCAGCAACGCTCATCGGTGTTCTGTATGAGACCGGTAGCGGCGTACCTCTCGACACCGAGAAAGCAGCCAAGTGGTATGAAACTGCCGCCTCCGCAGGCGATAGCAGAGCATCCCTTCGCCTTGGCCTGATGCTTCTTACCGGCAACGGTGTCAAAGAAGACCGTCACGCTGCAGCAGAACAGTTCAAGCTAGCGGCCAAAGACGGAATCGCGGAAGCATTGATCAATCTGGCTCTCCTTTATCAGGAGGGCGAAGTTCTGCCGCGCAATATGAAGAAGGCTGCCGATCTGCTGGAACAAGCAGCAGATCAGGGCGATGTCAGCGCAATGCATTCCCTTGGCCAGCTTCTTCTGGATGAAGCCGAAGAAACCCATGACGAGATGCGCGGCGCATTCTGGCTTGGACGCGCAGCAAGGCGCGGCAACGTTGCTGCGCAAGTAGAATATGCAATCCTTCTTTTCCAAGGTGAAGGCGTTGTCCCAAACCAGAAAGAAGCAGCGGACTGGTTTGAAAAAGCGGCATATTCAGGCAACCCTGTGGCTATGAATCGCCTTGCCCGCATCTATGCCTATGGCCGTGGAAGAGGTCAAAATATCGTTCTTGCAGCCGTCTGGCAGCATTTGGCAAACAAACAGGGCTTGTTTGATAGCGAAATTGACGATATGACCGCCTCCCTATCTCTGGAACAGCAAGAACAGGTGGCCGAAAAGGTCGCTCGTTTGAAATCAAAACTCTAAAATGATCGCATTTGGGAGTTCTGATTAAGCAGAGCTTCTCCAAAGAAACGCAATTTGACAGCGGGATGGCGCCGACCGCATCACTTTTTTCTTGAATCCGGCGCTGATTTGTGGTGCACAAGCCCCACGCCGGTGTTGCTGCTGATCCGCTCGGAAGCCAAGCGCGACCCGCAAGAATTCCATAATATTAAGACTGATCGGTATCAAATGAAACTCAACGGCAACGAGATCAAGCCAGGCAACGTTCTTAAGCATCAGGACACGCTTTGGGCAGTAGTGAAAGTTCAGCACGTTAAGCCTGGTAAGGGTGGTGCGTTTGCTCAGGTTGAAATGAAAAACCTCATGGATGGCCGTAAGCTCAACGAGCGCTTCCGCGCAACGGAATCCGTTGAGCGCGTTCGTCTTGAGCAGAAGGACTTCCAGTTCCTTTATGAAGAAGGCGAAATGCTGGTATTCATGGACACTGAAACCTACGAGCAGCTTGAACTGCTGAAAGACTTCGTTGGCGAGCGTGCAGCGTTCCTTCAGGACGGCATGATGGTCACCGTAGAACTGCACGAAGAAAAGCCAATCGGCATCTCCCTGCCACAGCACGTCACTCTCGAAATCCGTGAAGCTGACGCTGTTGTTAAAGGCCAGACCCAGTCTTCTTCCTACAAGCCAGCTATCCTTGAAAACGGCGTTCGCTGCCTTGTACCTCCGTTCATTTCTTCCGGCGAGCGTATCATCGTAGATACCGAAACGGTTGAATACGTTAAGCGCGCTGACTAAGGCACGCTCCTGAAAAGCGAGAGCGCTTTTCGGCTTAAGATTTAAGAACAATATTCAGGCGCGAAGCTGGACCCACCCGGCATCGCGCCTCTAACAAACCCCGGTGAAAGAATATGGCACGTTCGGCCCTACTCAACGTTATGGTTCAGGCCGCTACAAAGGCTGGTCGCTCCCTCGCTCGTGATTTCGGTGAGGTAGAATCGCTTCAGGTTGCGCGCAAAGGCCCGGGCGACTTCGTTTCCCAGGCAGATCACCGCGCAGAAAAAATCATCCGCGAAGAACTGCAGAAAGCACGCCCGTCCTACGGTCTTCTGATGGAAGAAGGCGGCGAGATCGAAAGCAAAGATGGTCAGCACCGCTGGATCGTTGATCCGCTGGATGGCACAACCAACTTCCTGCACGGTATTCCGATCTTCTGCGTTTCCATTGCTCTTGAACGCAATGGCCAGATCGTAGCCTCTGTAATCTACAATCCGATCATGGACGAGCTGTACACCGCAGAACGCGGCAACGGTTCCTTCTGCAATGACCGCCGCATCCGCGTTGCAGGCCGTAAAGACATGACCGACTGCCTCATCGGTACCGGCATTCCTTTCATCGGCGTTGGCAACCATGGCCGCTCCCTGAAAGAAATTCGCTACGTCATGGGCGAAGTGGCTGGTATCCGTCGTTGTGGTTCCGCTGCCCTTGATCTGGCTTGGGTTGCAGCTGGTCGTCTGGATGCATTCTGGGAAAACGGTCTCAAGCCATGGGACATGGCAGCAGGCGTTCTGTTGATTCGTGAAGCTGGTGGTTTCGTCTCTGACGAAAACGGTAAGGACCAAATGTTCGATACCCAGACCATTATTGCAGGTAACGAACACACGCACCTTCAGCTGCGCGAGTTCCTAGCAAAAGCCAAGAATTAGTAGAAATAACACTGGTTTTTCTTCGAGGTGAACCGGTGTTTTTCAACTCTTTAAGCGCTTCCAGTGATTTCCGGTTTCCCAAAAACCGGAAATCACGTTATCTAAAGGGAACCTTAACGAGTTAATACATTCGGGCTCATGGCACGCGATTACGATCCTTACAGTCTGTCCAGCCCACAGATCTATCTGTGGCGCATGATCATCTTTCTGGTACTGGCAGGCTTTATTGCCTTTGTCCTAATCAGCCAGATCTCCGCAGCCTTTATGGCAAACCCTGCTCTCAACGGTCTCATTTTCGGTGTTGGCCTGCTGGGTATCTTCCTTAGCTTCCGTCAAGTTTTGCGCATTATGCCCGAGGTTTCTTGGGTAAACGGCTTCCGCCTCGGCGATCCACGCCTTGAAGTGCGCCGCCCTCCAGTGCTGCTTGCGCCAATGGCCACGCTGCTCGGCAACAAGTCGGGCGACATGACCATCTCCGCAACGACCATGCGCTCGCTGCTGGAATCGATTGGCACGCGCCTTGACGAGTCTCGCGAAATTTCTCGCTATCTGACACGCCTTCTGGTGTTCCTCGGCCTTGTTGGTACCTTCTGGGGCCTGATGCAAACCGTGAGCGCAGTGGCCGAGACCGTGGCAACCTTGAACGTTGGCGGCGGCGATGCAACCGTGCTGTTTGAAGACCTCGTCGCAGGTATCACTGCACAGATGTCCGGCCTTGGCATTGCGTTTTCATCATCCCTTCTCGGTTTGACTGGTTCTCTCGTCCTTGGCTTCCTTGATCTTCAGGCAGGTCAGGCACAAAACCGCTTCTATCAGGAACTGGAAGACTGGCTCTCCACCGTAACCGACCTTGAGCCGGACGAGTTTGGCGCCACCGGCACCAACACCAGCTCCGCTGATCTGCGCTATGCTATCGAACGTCTTCGCAAGACAATCGAGGAAAATAAAGGCGCGGACACAGCTTCCAACTCCAGCGCGGCAATGACCAACCTTGCTGAGGGCATTCAAGGCCTAGTCCAGCACGTACGTTCCGAACAGAAGATGATGCGTGAATGGGCCGAAGCACAAAGCATGCAGCAGCGCCGCATCGAGCGTTTCCTGAAAGTCCTTGCTGAGGGCATGGAACGCGAGAAGGAAAAGGACTAATCCATGGCGGCAACGCGTGGTAGACGTGGAGAGCGCAGCTCAGAAGATTACTGGCCGGGGTTTGTGGACGCCATGTCCGCCCTCCTGCTCGTCTTCATCTTCCTGCTCTCCATCTTCATGATCGCCCAGTTCTTCCTGAGCCAGCAGCTTTCCGGTAGAGACACTGTTCTTAACCGCCTGAACCAGCAGATAGCGGAGCTCACCGAGCTTCTAGCTCTTGAGAAGGCATCCGTTGGCGACTTGGAAGCAACAATTTCCTCGCTGCAGTTCGGTCTTGATGCTGTGACGGATGAGCGCGACCAGCTTCAAGCTTTGCTCTCGGCCAGCTCCGGCCAGATCGACAAGGCAGGCGGTCAGCTTGCAACTCTTCAGGATGAGCTTGCACAGGAACAGCAGATCAGCTCCCGCGCTTTGGCGCAGGTCGAACTGCTCAACCAGCAGCTCTCGGCACTACGCCGTCAGATTGCATCGCTAGAAGCCGCTCTAGAGGCCTCTGAGGACCGCGACAGGGAAAGCCAGACCAAGATTGCCGATCTGGGAAAACGCCTCAACGTGGCCCTTGCACAGCGCGTACAAGAGCTATCTCGCTACCGCTCGGACTTCTTCGGCAGACTGCGTGAAATCCTTGCTCAACGCTCTGATATAGAAGTTGTCGGTGACCGCTTCGTTTTCCAGTCGGAAGTTCTGTTCTCGACCGGCGACGATCAGGTGAACCCGCAAGGCCGCGCGCAGCTCAACATTCTTGCTGATGCAATCAAAGAATTGCAGGGGCAGATTCCAGAGGAGATCGACTGGGTGCTGCGCGTGGATGGTCATACCGACGCTCGCCCGCTATCCGGCACTGGCCGCCTTCGCAATAACTGGGAGCTTTCCGCAGCGCGCGCGATTTCTGTTGTCAGCTACTTGATCGATCAGGGTGTGCCGCCAAAGCGCCTCGTTGCCGCAGGCTTTGGTGAATACCAACCACTGGCGCAAGGCGAGAACGATGAAGCTTACGCCAAAAACCGCCGTATCGAGCTAAAGCTCACACAGCGATAATAGGGCACCAAGAACGAAAAAACCCGGCCATTGAGCCGGGTTTTTTATTGTAACGATCAGAGATGACGCTCTTAGTATTCGTCGTCTTCGTCCTTGGTAACAGTGCGGCCTTTGAGGCTCGCAAACACTGCATCCGGATCGTACTGTTCTTCTTCCACCTTCGGTGCTGGCTTGCCAAATGCAGCAGCAAGAGCATCTTCGCTGGTGGTTTCGTCCATGGACAGAAGGGTTTCTGGCTGCTCTTTGAGCACCTTCTGAGGAGCGTTGCGAGCGCCCTTTTCAACTTCGATGTCCAGCTCAATCTGCGAACACAGGCCCAAAGTAACAGGATCCATTGGGGTCAGGTTTGCAGAGTTCCAGTGTGTACGCTCGCGGATCGCTTCAATTGTCGGCTTGGTAGTGCCAACAAGACGCATGATCTGCGCATCAGCCAGTTCTGGGTGATGACGAACAAGCCAAAGAATTGCGTTTGGACGGTCCTGACGACGGGAAACCGGCGTATAACGCGGACCCTTACGCTTGGACTCAGGAACCTTCACTTTAGATTCCTGTACCTTCATCTGGTAGGAAGGATTGTTCTGGGCTTTTTCAATCTCTTCACGGTTCAACTGACCAGTCAGAACCGGATCAAGACCTTTAATACCCTGAGCAGCCTCACCGTCAGCAATGGCTTTCACTTCAAGCGGATGCAGTTTGCAGAAGGCCGCAATCTGGTCAAAGCTCAGCGCTGTGTTGTCTACAAGCCAAACAGCAGTCGCTTTCGGCATAAGTGGCGCATTCGCCATGGTATAATCCTCCTGTTTGCTTCCACGCCCAATCAAGGGAGTAAAAGCCGAAATTCCAATGAGATTTCGGGGAACTTTCCGGCAATATACGCTTTCGATGCTCGGAAAGCAATTCCTATTGCTAAGATTCAAAGCACTCTGAAAACAGCTAGGACGCCCGTTACTTACCGCAGTTTCAGGATGATTTTTCCGACATGATTAGAGCTTTCCATAAGGGTATGAGCGGCGGCAGCTTCCTCCAGTGGGAACACCTGATCGACTAGCACTTTGATGCGCCCCTGCTCAAAGAGCGGCCATACTTTTTCCTGAAGCGACTTTGCAATCTCGCCCTTAAACTCGGCGGAGCGCGGGCGCAAAGTAGAGCCGGTATGGGTTAGGCGCTTCATCATCAGCCGCGCAAAGTTGACGTTCTGCGCAATACCGTTGAGCGTTGCTAGCTGGCCGATCCGCCCATCCATGGCAGCCGCCTTCCAGTTACGCTCCACATAGTCACCGCCCACCATGTCCAAGATGACGTCAACGCCCTTGCCGCCAGTCACCTCAAGGATGACATCTTCAAATACTGCCGTTCGGTAGTTGATTACATGGTCAGCGCCAAGGTCACGCACAGCAGTAGCCTTGTCATCTGAGCCCACCGTTGTGAAGACTTCTGCCCCAAAAGCTTTTGCGAGCTGGATCGCCGTTGTTCCAATACCGGAACTCCCCCCGTGAACTAGAAACTTCTCGCCTGCCTTCAGACCAAGCCGGTCGAACACATTGCTCCAAACGGTAAAGAAAGTCTCCGCAACGCCAGCCGCTTCTATCATTGAAAGGCCTTTGGGGATCGGTAGCGCATTGGATGCAGGGACAACGCAATACTCCGCGTATCCGCCGCCGGGCGCGAGTGCCAGCACTTCATCACCCACCTTGTGTTCGCTAACGCCAGCGCCAACAGCTGCAACAACACCAGCAACTTCCAGCCCCGGCAAGTCAGATGCATCCTTTGGCGCAGGGTATAAGCCTTTTCGCTGCATGACATCGGGGCGGTTTACACCGGCTGCATGCACTTCAATCACAATCTCACCTGCACCGGCAGTTGGTCGCACGCGCTCCTCGACCTTGAGAACCTCCGGCGCGCCCGCCTCGGAAATTGCCACCACGCGCATAAGCGCCCCATTCTCAGACATGCGATCCTCCCAACAGTGCACGAAACAACCCTAGTTGTACTTAATTGCGTTTGAGAGGATAATCCATTCTGGAACAAGCATAGAGAAATAATGCTTCGCTTTTAGTCGAGGAATGGAAGGAGAGCAGTGATGCCGCTTTTTGATGACGACGAACCAAAGCGCGCTCCTTTAGGAGAAATCTATGTGGGTCAATCGCTTGTAAGCATGTCCGTTGACGAACTGCGCGACCGTATCGCAGCACTCGAAGCAGAAATCAAACGCCACAAGACAGAACTCGACAACAAAAGCTCCGCATCATCCGCTGCAGAAAGTCTTTTCAAGTAAACACAACAGATAACTATTGTAATTATTACTCAATTTTATTTCATAGATTACTATATAGTTTCGATTTTTATTTTGTTATTTACGTTGCGTTAACCATTTTATTATAGAAAAGGCTTATCCAGTCATCTGGATGGAAACAGCGAGTTGCTGTTTCATTTTGACGCCTCCCTGTTATACCACTTTGAGCCGCTCTCCAGCGGCTCATTTTTTCTTCCCCCTCATCTCAATGCTCCATTCAGACGGAGGCGAACCAACCCGCCTCGATCCGCTGATTGTGAACTGGCACGCCGGTTGCGTTACTCACATTAGTTAAAACTCTAATGACCCAAATTGATACGACTAGGGAAAACTACAGTATAATTAGTCTAAAATTGGCTGTTTGGACTGTTCTAGACTGGGACTCAGCGTACAAATGGGAATTAGGGGCCGATGAACGCACTGACCGGGAGCTAAAAAATGAGCGACATAAAAAGACTGGCCAGAACGCCTACAGTTTCTTTCGCAGATCATCTGATCGGCTCGAACGGCTTCAACAACCTGTTCAATGAAGGCATGGCGCTGGTAGAAGAAACCGCAGCCTACCTTGATGGCGAAGGCCGCTCGATTTCCAGAGAACTAAGTCGCCCAGCTTCCCTCGCCTACGCAACAGAATCCATGCGTTTGACGACCCGCCTTATGCAGCTTGCCTCGTGGCTTCTTCTACAGCGTGCTGTAAATGAAGGCGAAATGACCGCAGAACAGGCAGCTTCAGAAAAGTTCAAGGTTCGTCTGGATCGTGAGAAAGGTCCCAATCCATCTGACGGTGAAGAAAAGCTACCAACGCCGATGCTTGAACTTGTTGCCCGCTCATTGCGCCTGCAAGAACGCGTAAAGCATATGGATAGCCTTCTGCATGACCAGCTGGAACGTCAACCAGTTATCGGGCGCAAGAACCCTGTAGCAGACCAAATGACTATGCTTTCCGCTGCTTTCGCAGCGGACTAGAAGCAACGCCAGAACCTCCGACATTTCGGGAGGCCACAACAACGGGATGCTCCACTAAACTTCGCTGGTGAAGTCTTAGGTAGGAACTGGGAGATCCCGTTTGAACGGCCTGACCTTGGAAGCATCCAGCACTTATACCGTTGATGAGCAAGCCGTCCTCATAGAATCCGTCTCTGACATTCTTGAGATCTTGCAACGACCCTACGATTACCTCTCGGATGTACTGGGACCTGATCCGGTTGCCCCAGTAGGATACACCGACGACCGTTTCCCTCGCCCGTTTTCTGCGGGCCTATGGTTCCGCGGTGATGGCGATGCAAACCAAACGGCAACGCCCTCCATTTTCCGCCAGTTCAAGCATGGCCAAAGCAGCCACTTGGAAGAAAACAACCTGACAGCTCAATACCTTAATTCAAGCAGGGACGGCAAACTCTCCTTGAGAATGCTGGAAGGTATGTTGAACGATGGCCTTCCAACGCGTCTTCTGGAATGGACGGGAAACATATTGGAAGCCACCGCAACGGCGATAGAAAGCTACATCACGCAAACGCAGATGTCTGATAACGGCACAGTGTCTTCGTCGCCCAAGGGTAGTAGCGATATGCCGGCAATCTACATCCTCAACGCTTACCGGCTGAATATGCAAACCTCTGCTGTGCTGACCCATGCAGAGTTGTTCGTGGAGGATGAGCTGGATGTCATCCTGCGCGTCACTCAGGCAATTAGCCTTTATACAGAAGACGTTATAGCAACTGCCCTGCGCGCGCCGGCCCTTCGCTTGGATCAGAAGTGCCTGCAGATGATAGAAGCGCTTGAAAGCACCGAAGGCCAACCGCCTCCGGATTTCCTTCGTAATCTTGCCGCGCCCATCGCTGTCTATTCCACTCAGGACCCGGCAGGAACGCTGTTCACCCTCCACGGCGGCAAACTCAAATACTTCGAGACCACTCGAAACCCTGAGCTAAAGAACCGGAATTTCGATAGAAACAAAAACAGCCGTATGCCTGGGCAATGGAACTTTCTGCCAGAGCCCATCGAGCTTTATCAACTCAACGAGCATATGCAGGCGACCCGTTTTTGCCAGTTCATGAAGAAGTTCCTGATCTCGCCCGACGCCGTACACCGCATCCGCACAGAGCTGGACAGGCTGGGCATAAGACCGCGAACGCAAGCGGGCACCCCTGCCCACAAACCACAGCCATGGCAGATTCGAGGATCAGAGAACTTTACGCTCACCCTACCGCGGCTAGAACGCCCATACGGCAGCAACCAGAGCGCTGAGCTCTACGATGAGCAGGATATGGAGCTGATACGAGAAATGCACGCCAGCGCCTCTGAAACACCGCAGACAAACGAGCAATAAAAAACCCCGCTGCAAGCAGCGGGGTTTTTCGAACGACTTCGTCGTGTCTTCGTGGCGATTATGCGCCGAGGAAGCCACCGAATTTGTTCTTGAACTTGGATACGCGACCATCGCGGTCCATCAGCTGACGGTCGCCGCCGGTCCAAGCTGGGTGAGAGCTTGGGTCGATGTCGAGGTTCAGCACGTCACCTGCGGAACCGTAGGTAGAACGAGTGGTGTATTCAGAGCCATCAACCATCTTTACAGTGATGGTGTGGTAGTCTGGATGGATATCCTGTTTCATAGCCAGTCCTTTCAGCGTCAGCCCCGCCTCCGCAAAACCGGTCAGGCTGGCTCAATCCGCAATTACTCAAGCAAAGCCGACCTCGTTCAAGGAGGCAGCTAAAATAGTGAGGGCGTCTATAACCTATAGCTCCCCGTGTTACAAGAGGTTTAAGCCATGTGTTTTAAGAGAATCGGCTTGCAAATTGTCTTTCGAGACTACAGTTCTCATAGGAGCACCGAAAGACACCCTTCCTGATTGATCGAGGTCGCCAAATACATGTCGCAGGCTGAACCGGTTAAGCCCCGTATATCCCTCAAGCCATTACTCGCACTTCTGCCATTTCTTATGCATTACAAAGGGCGAGTTTATGGCGCAATCGCTGCACTTGTTGCAGCTGCTGGCCTTACCCTAGTGCTACCTGTTGCCTTAAGGCAGATGATTGATCTGGGCTTTGACGCTGGAAGCGCTGCCGCAATCGACCAATATTTCCTCGTAATTATCCTCGTAGGCGGCGCACTCGCCGTAGCCAGCGCCAGCCGCTACTATCTGGTTATGTGGATCGGCGAGCGGGCTGTTGCAGAGTTGCGCTCGGCGGTCTTCCGCCACCTCACAGAGCTAAGCCCCTCGTTCTTCGATAAGACTCGCTCCGGAGAGATCATCTCTCGCCTGTCTGCCGACACCACGCTTATCAAGTCTGCCTTCGGCGCTAGTGCCTCCATTGCTATGCGACAGGTGCTTTTGCTCATCGGCGCTGCCGGTATGATGGTGGTCACCAGCCCAAAGCTCTCAGCTATCGTGCTGCTGGCGATTCCCTTGGTCGTCCTGCCGCTCATCGCGTTCGGCAGATCTGTCAGACAGCGCTCACGTACGGCGCAGGATTCGCTTGCTGATGCCCTCGCCTACGCCACAGAGGCCCTTGGCGCAGTGCGCACCCTGCAAGCCTTCACAGCAGAAAAGCAGGTCTCCGACCGGTTCGAAAACGATACACAGACCGCCTTTTCTGCGGCAATCTTCGCAACCCGTGCCCGTTCAATCCTCATCGCAACAATCATGCTGGTGGTTACCCTCAGCATTGTGTCGGTGCTGTGGATAGGCGCGCTTTCGGTCATCGACGGCACCATGTCCGGCGGTGAGCTAACACAGTTTCTCATCTACTCCATCATGGCCGCTGGCGGGGTTAGCTCCCTTGCACAGGTTTGGGGCGAGCTTTCACAGGCAGCGGGCGCGGCCGAGCGCCTATCCGAGCTACTGGCCATTGAGCCGGACATCGCCGAGCCAAGCACCCCGCAGCACTTTGCAGGTGCTGTAAGAGGTGCAATCGCTTTTGAAGGCGTGGGCTTCTCATATCCAACCTCTACATCCCTCAGCGTTCTGGAAAACATCAGCCTGCACATTCGCAATGGCGAGAATGTTGCAATCGTTGGCCCAAGCGGCGCGGGTAAATCAACCCTCTTCCAGCTATTGATGCGTTTCTATGACCCTTCTGAGGGCCGCATCACTTTGGACGGGAAAGACCTCACATCTCTGCCACTCCATGAACTGCGGGATCAGATCGCGTTGGTTCCGCAAGATACAGCTATCTTCGCTATGAGCGTTGCCGACAACATCGCCTACGGGTCGCCGCATGCCAGCCGCGAAGACGTAGAACGAGCAGGCAAACTTGCCCGTGCTGACGAGTTCATTGTCAAAATGGAAGAAGGCTACGACACCATTATTGGTGAGCGGGGCTTTACCCTTTCAGGCGGACAACGTCAGCGCATCGCCATTGCACGCGCCATTTTGAAAGACGCGCCGGTGCTGTTGCTTGATGAAGCCACAAGTGCGCTGGATGCCGAAAGTGAAACCCTTGTACAGACAGCCCTTGAAGAACTCATGAAGGGTAGAACGACACTCGTAATCGCTCATCGCCTTGCAACGGTGCTCAAAGCCGACAGAATTATTGTGATGGAAAACGGTGGCATTGTGGAATCAGGAACCCATGCGTCCCTGATCCAGAAGGGCGGGCTTTATGCAAAGCTTGCCCGAATGCAGTTCGATTCGGGCAATGCAGCAATGCAGAACTCTGATTAGTTGTCGTCGCCAGAGGTAACAATATAGTTCAACGGCAGACGGCCACCATCGGCATAAATCGTCTGTCCGGTAATGTAGCTTGCTTCGTCAGAGGCAAGGAATGCAGCAACGGCGGCGATTTCCTCTGCTTTGCCCAAGCGGCCCAGCGGCGTGCGAGAAAGCACAACATTCATCTTCTCGCTGCTATCGTTGATAGAGGCGAGCATCTCAGTATCGATAGAGCCTGGGCCAATGGCGTTTACGCGAATGCCGTATTTGGCCAGAGCCAACGAGGAAACGCGTGTCAGCTGGCTCAAACCACCTTTAGACACAGAGTAAGGCAACTGGTTCTCGATACCCAGAACCGCATTGATCGACGAGATATTGATAATACAGCCCGGCGCACCGCCTTCGTTAACCCGCTCAACCATGTTGCGGGCAACAACCTGCGTGCAAAGGAAAGGACCTTTGAGGTTAACACTCATAACCTCGTCAAACTCTTCCTCTTTGATCTCCAAGAAGTCACCGGCAATGGCAATGCCAGCGTTGTTGACCAGAATATCGACATCACCGAATGCATCGATGGTAGCGGCCACCATGTTGCGCACGCCCAAACGCTCTGCAACATTGCAATGAATATAGGAAACCTGACCAAGCTCGCTCAGTTCAGCTTCAACAGCTTCGCCAGCTTTTTCGTCAATATCAGCGAGCATTACTTTCGCGCCGGCTTCGACAAATCTCTTTGCAATCGCATAGCCTATGCCTTTGGCGGCACCTGTGACGATGGCAACTTTATTCTCAAGCGTCACGATAAGATAACTCCGTGTAAATCAGCAAAAACGGCGCAACCTTAGTCTTTTCCATTGGCGCTGTCGACGCCAAGGGTTGTCTATCGTGGACAAACCGCACCCAAAAGAACGTAGAAAGCCGGAAATCTCCGGCTTTCTCTAATCAAAATTACAGAAGAAATTTCATTGGGCTAAAGGGCTTTTGTCAGACCTTTCCCAGCGAGTTTTTCCTCAATCTCCTGCAAGATCACCGGATCATCAATGGTTGCGGGCATCTTGTAGGTAACGCCATCGGCTATAGAGCGCATAGTACCGCGCAGGATCTTGCCTGATCGCGTTTTTGGAAGTCTCTCAACCACAACAGCCAGCTTGAAGGCAGCTACTGGACCGATTTGCTGACGAACAAGGGTAATAAGCTCCTTCTCGACAACTTCCGGCTCTCGCTCCACTCCAGACTTCAGCACCACCATTCCGCAAGGCAACTGCCCCTTCAGCTTGTCCGTAATGCCAATCACCGCACACTCGGCAACATCTTGATGGCTGGCGAGCACCTCTTCCATGGCGCCTGTAGAGAGCCTGTGTCCGGCAACATTAATAATGTCGTCAGTACGAGCCATGATGAAGAGGTAGCCATCTTCATCAATCGTTCCTGCATCCGAGGTCTTGTAGTAACCGGGGAACTCGTTGAGATACGCCTCTTTAAAGCGTTCCTCGGCGTTCCACAGGGTCGGCAGACAGCCCGGAGGAAGAGGCAGCTTAACAACGATATTGCCAAGGGTATTCGCAGCAACAGGATGACCGGCATCATCGAGAACCTGCACATCATAGCCCGGCATAGGCACAGTGGAAGAACCAACCTTCACCGGTAGTTTGCCAAGGCCCAGCGGGTTTCCGGCAATGCACCATCCGGTCTCCGTCTGCCACCAATGGTCGATAACAGGAACACCCAGAATTTCCTCTGCCCACTCAAGCGTATCCGGATCGGCCCGCTCACCTGCCAAGAACAAGGAACGCAAGCTGCTCAGCGAGTATTTGGAAAGGAACTTGGCCTCTGGGTCTTCCTTCTTAATGGCACGGAAGGCGGTCGGCGCGGTGAACAGGCAAGAGACAGAGTGCTCGCTAATCACACGCCAGAAAGCACCAGCATCCGGCGTTCCCACCGGTTTACCTTCATAAAGCAGCGTTGTCGCTCCATGCAGCAAAGGCGCATATACAATGTAGGAGTGACCAACGACCCAGCCTACATCAGAGGCCGCCCAGAACACTTCACCCGGCTCTACACCGTATAGATGGCCCATGCTCCACTTGAGAGCCACCATGTGACCGCCGTTATCACGTACCACGCCTTTAGGCTGGCCAGTCGTGCCGGAGGTGTAGAGAATATAAAGGGGATCGGTGGCAGCAACAGGAACACACGGAGTAGTCAGCCCTTCGCGGAGAGCTTCTGTCATCATGTCGCCAAGGTCATAATCCCTTCCCGGCACCATGGAAGCAATGCACTGCTTGCGCTGAAGAATAAAACAAGCGTCCGGTTGGAAATCACAAAGCGCGATCGCTTCATCCAATAGCGGCTTGTATTCAACCACCCTCCCCGGCTCCAACCCGCAAGACGCAGCAACAACAAGCTTTGGCTTGGCATCTTCAATACGCGTTGCCAGTTCCTGTGCAGCAAATCCGCCAAAGACTACGGAATGGATAGCTCCGATACGCGCGCACGCTAGCATCGCCATAACGGCTTCCGGCACCATCGGCATATAAATGAGAACGCGGTCGCCCTTCGCTACGCCGTGACGCTCCATAAGCGCGGCCATGGCACTTACCTGATCCAGTAGCTCGGAATAGGTGTAGGTCTTCTTGGTGCCGGTGACAGGACTATCGTAAATAAGAGCAGGCTGACCGGGGCGGCCGCGCTCCACATGACGGTCTAGGCAATTGTAGCAAGTATTGGTGTGCGCCCCCACAAACCAGCGCCCATACGCCCCTCGGGACCCATCAAATACCTTTGACCATGGCTCCAGCCAATCAATCGCGCCCGCAGCAGTTTCCCAAAACTCCTCAGGGTTTGCCTTCCAGTCTTCATAGACTTCTTTGTAATGGCTTACCATTTGCGGTCCACCTCCCATGTCCACATATGCAGCCAGCGACCTCCAACCAGCTACCTCCGTTCCCCTAGAGTGGCCAGAGAGTGACGCTAAGGCAAGAGGCTAGACATTGGAAAATGGAATGAGTTCGGCTGTTCCTTTCCTTTGGGTCTTGAAGAAGTTGGCTACCCGTGACACAGAAGGGCACCACCCCAGATTATCTTGAGCGAAAAATGCTACCTATTGCCGATCCCGTCTTTTACCTCTGCGCGATCCCTGCCGTTCTGATTATCGGCATCTCCAAGGGCGGCTTGGGTGGTGGAGCGGCTTTGATCGGTGTTCCGCTTCTTTCGCTGGCGATACCCCCGCTTCAGGCAGCCGGTATCCTGCTGCCGATTCTCTTGGTGATGGATGCGGTCGGGCTCATCTCTTTTCGCGGCACCTACGACAAGCGCACGCTGATAATGTTGATACCGGCAGGACTGGCAGGCGTATTCATCGGCTGGATGACGGCATCCTACGTGTCTGAGTCGCACGTACGGCTCATCGTCGGCATTATTTCGCTCATGTTTGTGCTGAACTATTGGCTCGGTGGGCGCAAAAAGACAGAGCCTGCACCACACAACACGCTCAAAGGCCTGTTCTGGGGAACGCTTTCCGGCTTCACCAGCTTTGTCTCCCACGCAGGCGGCGCGCCCTATCAAATGTACACGTTGCCTTTGAGGCTATCGCCGGTCCTTTATGCGGGCACCGCGATCATCTTTTTCTCGACCATCAATTTCTCGAAGGTCTTACCTTACTTCCTGCTCGGCCAGTTCGATGCAACGAACCTGTCGACGTCGCTTGTTCTGCTACCCCTTGCAGCTATCGCCACATATGCAGGCGTTCACCTGGTGCGCATCATCAACGTTACGCTGTACTACCGCATCACCTACTTTGTGGTCTTTCTCGTAGCGCTGAAGCTCATTTACGACGGTCTGACCGCATAAAATAAAAAAGCGGGCCGAATGACCCGCTTGAATGTCTTGTCTAAGCTCTTTGAAAACAGAGTTAGGCAACGCCGGTAAACGAGAGGCAGCTATAACGCAGCACACTCAGCGGAGCCTCTCCGCTAAAAGGGCTTTCGCGTACTCCCACGATGAGAGCAACAACGCCCGATACCAGCAGCACTGAAACCCAGAAGAACCAAGTGCGGCGCATGTGATGCACGGCCACATGGCGGCATAGGTAAAGGTTTACGGCAAACGCCAAGCCGATCAGACCAAGCAGCCAAACAGACACACTTTCAGATGCAGCTCCACCGGCAAAATTATTCAACGCCCAGAAAAGTCCAGCTGCGCCAAAGCACGCGCCAAGCACGATAGTCGCCACGTCTTTGTGGAGTTTTTTATTGAATCGTTGCATGGGTGCTCTTCCGTCTTTTGGACCGCTCCTTACAGAAAGGCCTTGGACCGCGTTATGAGCTCAGTATAGGCAGAAGTTTTAAAGACGAAGATGGCGCAAATTGTCGCCCGCAGTAAAATAACTTCAAGAATGGTAGAATAACGGCGCAAACATCGTAAAATTACAAACAACACCGGCAAGTATCATTAAATTTATCAACAATTCTGCTCAATCGCTCAGCTTATATATACCAAAGTATAATCATAAAATAAGCGCCACATCGTGAGATATGACGCTTACACCCAGTATATCAGGGTTCAACTGTGAAATTTTAGTGACGCGTTTCCGTCTTTAGCTTGGCAATCTCGTCCTTTATCTGGAGCTTCCGTCGCTTGAGCTCAGCGATTTCCAAAGAGTCTGCGGAAGGGTGAAGCGAAGCAACTGCGATTTCTTTTTCAAGAGAAGCGTGGCGACGTTCCAGCTCGGACAGATGAGATTGGATGGACATAGATAAAAATCCTCCTGCCATTAGCGTTTACGAAGTGAGTGTGACACCAAATTCTCGGCTTGTCGAACGAGGAATGGATGTAATTTCCGTAAGGTCCGCAACGCACGATAGGCATATTGCCACCATTTATCCGTAATTGTGCTCCAGCAAAAAACCACTAATTAACCATAGGGGTCTCCGCTATTTCACGTATCTCCTTAGAAACGCCACGACAAGTTGTAAGCACTATGGAAAACCGGTGGCGTGGTAGAGCCAATCCCGCCTATACTCTGCGCAACGCAGCATTACCCATAGCTGCGACCCCTTGCCACAGGACCGGGAGGTTTCATGACAGATGACGCGACAGATCAGGAAGAAATAAGAGCCCTCGTTACATCCTTGCGACTCGAACACCGCGATCTTGATGATGCGATCAACGCTCTCACAGCTTCCGGCACCAGCGATCATCTTCAGCTACAGCGGCTCAAAAAGAAAAAGCTACAGCTGCGCGACCGGATAATCCTTCTAGAAAACCAGCTCCTACCCGACATAATTGCGTAACTGAGTTAATCGCTACAAAAAGGTTAGAGCGTCCCCCTTGCCTCAGTGCAGCGGATCCCTATACTTCGCGCCTTCTTTTCAAAACTCTCAGGGGATCGGGGTATGGCAAACACCTCCAGCGCTTCCGTTGCTATTATTATGGGAAGCCAGTCCGACTGGCCAACAATGAAGAACGCCGCGGACACTCTTGATGCACTCGGCATTTCCTACGACGCGAAGATTATCTCCGCTCACCGCACTGTTGACCGTCTTTATGACTTTGCAACCAACGCCCGCGATAACGGCTACCAGATCATCATCGCCGGTGCTGGTGGTGCAGCGCACCTGCCGGGCATGACTGCGGCAATGACCCCTCTCCCTGTTTTTGGCGTTCCGGTTCAGTCCAAAGCCCTCAGCGGTCAGGACAGTCTGCTTTCTATCGTGCAGATGCCAGCGGGCGTTCCTGTAGGCACTTTGGCGATCGGCCGCGCTGGCGCAGTTAACGCTGCATTGATGGCCGCATCTGTGCTTGCACTGAACGACAAGACCATTGCTGACAACCTTGATGCATGGCGCGCCAAACAAACCGACGCAGTTGCACTTGAACCAGTAGACGACCCGGCATAAAAGGCCCGCATACTCAAGCGAAAGAAGGCTCTGAATGACCAAAGCCCTTACTCCCGGAGATACCGTCGGCATTCTTGGCGGTGGCCAGCTGGGGCGTATGATTGCCAGCGCAGCAACACGTCTGGGTCTCAAGACCCACATCTTCTGCCCTGATGCCAATTCCCCCGCATTTGATAATTGTGCGGCGGTGACCAGAGCAAACTACACAGATCAAGAAGCCCTCGAAAAATTCGCCGCTTCCGTTTCTGTTGTCACCTATGAGTTTGAAAACGTTCCGGGTGAAACCGCAGCTTTCCTTGAAGCCCGTGTTCCGGTCCGTCCAGGGTCCAAGGCACTCGCCGTTTCTCAGGACCGCCTCCACGAAAAAACCTTCCTCCAAGACGAAGCCGGTGTGGCTGTTGCCCGCTTTATGCCAGTGGAAACACAGGCAGAGCTGGAAGACGCGCTCGCAGCGTTTGGCGGTAAAGGCGTTCTCAAAACCCGCCGCTTCGGTTACGACGGCAAGGGCCAGATCATGATCCGCTCAGCTGAGGACGCGCAAGGCGCAGTCGCCAAGCTCGGCTCAGGCCTCATTCTGGAAGAACTGATTCCTTTCCAGAAAGAAGTCTCCGTCATCGTTGCTCGCGGTGTTGATGGACAGATCGAATGCTACGACGTGGCAGAGAACGTTCATAAAAACCACATCCTCAAAACCTCCACAGTTCCTGCTTCCGTCAATGAAGCGACTTCCAAGGAAGCCGTTGCCATGGCAACACGCATCGTTGAAGGGCTGGACTATGTGGGTGTGATGGGCGTTGAACTCTTCCTTCTGGAAGATGAAAGCGGCCAGCAGCTGAAAGTGAACGAGATTGCGCCGCGCGTGCATAACTCCGGTCACTGGACCGAGGATGCCTGTCAGGTTTCCCAGTTCGAGCAGCACGTACGCGCTGTAGCAGGTTGGCCACTGGGCAGCGCAGAGCGCGATTACGACGTGGTGATGGAAAACCTGATCGGCCACGATGCTGATAGCTGGAAGGATATTCTGGCGGAAAAGAACGCTCGCTTGACCCTCTATGGCAAAGCAGAGACCCGCGACGGCCGCAAGATGGGCCACGTAAACCGTCTCGCTCCTAAGAGCTAAAGGCGGCAACGCTTTAGAGTATAGCTAATAAAAAAGGGCGATCCACGGATCGCCCTTTTTGCATTCTGTCTTTAAGTGGACTGCCGCCCGCAATTGCTTAGCAGCACTCCAAGCCTGTTTCCCTGCGGCGATAGAAGCGCCATGTCAGCATCGCAGCCGAGGCAGCAAGACCGCCAGCAAGACCAATCCAGATACCTTCAGGACCAAAGCCAAGCTTGAACGCCAGCACGTAGGACATAGGGATACCGATGACCCAGTAGCCAATGAACGCAATAATCATTGGGGTACGGGTATCGGAAAGACCGCGCAGCGCACCGGCTGCTACGACCTGAATACCGTCAAACACCTGAAACGCAGCAGCCCAAACGAGCAGAGGAACGCCAAGCGCCAGAACTGCCGCCGCATTCGGGTTGGTCTGGTCGAGATAGAAACCGATCCAGATTTCCGGCAGAAGCCAGAAGAGCGAAGCACCAACGACAGCGACGCCCATAGCCATCAAGATACTACACCAGCCAGCAAGCATAATGCCTTGAGCATCTTTACGGCCCAGAGCCAAGCCAACACGCACAACAGTCGCGTTGGAGAAGCCGATTGGAATCATGAAGGCAAGACCGGCAAGCTGCGCGACAATACCGTGTGCAGCAACTTCCAGCGTACCGAACCAGCCCATCATAAAGGCAGCAGCGCTGAACAGACCTGTTTCAGCAACCAGCGCCAAAGAATACGGCCAGCCAAGGCGCAGGGTTTCAAAGAATGCACCCCAGTCCGCACGCCAGAAGCGAACGAACACCTCGTAGGTCTTCACGGTCGGTTCGTTGAGCACGTACCAGATAAGAATGACAGCAGCCAAAGCGTTGGTACCAACGGAGGCAACACCTGCGCCGACAATACCCATTTCAGGCATGCCGAACTTACCGAAGATGAAGGCATAATCGAGCACCGCGTTAAACAGCGCACTGATTACCGTTGCCCAAAGCACGATCTGCGCACGCTCAAGCGAGGTCAGGAAGCTACGCACCGCCATAACGAACAACGATGGATAGATCGACCACTGCAAGATACGCAGGTATTCACCAGCCAGCGCGGAAACATTAGGGTCCTGACCAAGCAGCAGCAGTATCTGCTCCCCTTGCCAGAGCACTCCCATGCCCAAAGTGGAGAAGCCAAGCGCGATCCACATACCCATGCGGGCCGCACGGCGCACACCACGCACATCACCCTGCCCTGCAGCTTGTGATGCCAGTGGCATAACAGCCTGCACCAAGCCAAGGCCAGCGAGCCATACAATATAATAGAGCTGGTTTGCCAAAACCGCAGCAGCAAGCTGATCTGCGCCAAGCCAACCAATCATCACCGTATCGGTAACGTTGATTGCCATCTGCGCCAGCTGCGCACCAATAAGCGGCAGGCCCAGCAACAATGTTGCCTTGGCTTCCTTAAGCCAAAGTTCCAGTGGTCCGGCTTTTCTGCCGCCGAATTTTTCAAACGACGCCATGCATTGCTCCTGCACAAAAACAGACAGCTCATACCTCAGACCGGATTCCAGTCTCGGTTAACTGATGGGATGGAGTTGACCTAAACTGATTAGGTGATCAGTTAGGCGACCTCTTTTTTGAAGTTTTTCACTTCAAGAGGCATAAAACTAGGAGCACCTATGCCCCCAAAATAAATCATTTGTCCAGCAGGAACTTCAAACCAGTCATTATTGATTGGGTCCAGAGGCTCCGAGACAACGGTCAAACCACCATCACACAGCCGGTAATAAAGGCTGGGAACAATAGCGTCACTGGAATAGCGCATTACATAAAGACGCTCACCATCAGAAAGGGCCGCAGTAAAGCGCAATGCTTCCCGCACGCCATTCTGATTCATAATGTCGAGCACGTCCTCAAGCACTTCACGGGTTACACGGCACGGGTCCACCGCCACACCACGGCTGAGCAGCGCAAGGAAGAGCGCTTCGCTATCTGTCGTGCCTTGGCGGTGGGCGTAATACTCGTCCGAGATCATATTCTCGATCTGTCTGCGGATCTTTTGATATCCGCCGATCTGCCCGTTATGCATAAAGAGATAGTTGCCAACCGCGAACGGGTGACAATTGTTGCGCGATGTCGCTGTTCCGGTGGACGCACGCACATGGGCAAAGAACAAACCCGACTGGATTTGATGCACAAGGCGGCTGAGGTTTTCATCACCCCATGCCGGAAGCGTGTCACGATAAAGACCGGGCGCAGAACGCGCGCCGTACCAGCCGATACCAAAGCCGTCCCCGTTGGTATCGACCTTCGCCTCGCTACAACTGAGCGATTGCGCGATGAGAGAATGTTTTGGCTGCCGGACAAGGTCCTCCAAAAAGATAGGTTTGCCTTTATAGGCCAGCCAACGACACATAGTTCCCCTCACCTGTTGCTAGGCTCACCTTCCCAGCAAATACACTTCTTTAATATTAGACTTTCTGCAAAGCCGTTTGATCACCGGCCGCGATTACGCAGCTTGTCGGCTGTCTCGATAATGATCGTGCTGGCAGTCTTTTCAAACGCAAATGGCAAGATTGCATGAACAAAGGCAGCAAGACTTGCGCCGAGCATGATACAGCCAAAGCGGAAGGCAAAGGCCATATGCTGGAAATAGGTTTCGCCGACAGAGCGTGGATGATCGGTAAAAGCGGTCAGAATGCGCATATATAAAGTCCTCCGGATTTCTAATTTTCTTGTTTGAACGAGCCAAGCTTAAAGAGAACCTGCAGGACGCGCTTCCCATTCTTCGCATTAATACGTATATTTATGCGACAATCATACCAAGAATCGGGAAATACTGATGACAAAGCTGGATGAATTCGACAAAGCGCTGCTCGATCAACTCCAAACCGACGCGACTTTGTCCCTTGCTGAGCTGTCTGAGCGCATAAACCTGTCCCGCAATGCCATCTGGCGACGACTCACGAGACTCGAAAGCGAGGGATTCATCCGGGAGAAGGTGGCCAGACTCGACCGCGACAAGCTGAATCTGGGTCTGACTGTGTTTATTTCTGTGCGAACCGAAGCCCATTCTTCACAGTGGTTCGATTCCTTCCACAAGGCGGTAAGCGAAATCCCTGAGATCACCGGCATGTACCGAATGACTGGAGATGTAGACTACGTTTTACATGCTTTTGTTCCGGATATGCGTTCGTACGATAGACTTTACAAGCAACTCATTAGTAAAGTGGCCCTCTCAGACGTTTCATCTAGCTTTGTAATGGAAGAAATTAAGGACACGACCAAGGTCCCTTTGACCTACATCTGAGTGCACAACAGGTCCTCTACACATTATTTTCTGAACTTACGAAAAAAATTAAGCAAGTTTCAGAGTATCGACTGTAGACACGATCATCGCATTCTGGTAGGAACCCCCAACACTTGAGCGAGGCCCTTCGTGGCGGCGTACCTTTGGTTATGCGGCTTTCTGCATCGCTCTCGTCATAGTCTCTAGATGGATCAACGCCGGTCAATTGCGATAGGTGTTGGAGAAAAAGGATCAACGCGTGCAGGTTCTCGTTCGCGATAACAATGTCGACCAGGCGCTTAAAGCGCTGAAGAAGAAGATGCAGCGTGAAGGCATCTTCCGTGAAATGAAGCTTCGTGGCCACTACGAAAAGCCATCTGAAAAGAAGGCACGTGAGAAGGCTGAAGCAGTACGTCGTTCCCGCAAGCTCGCTCGTAAGCGCGCTCAGCGTGAAGGCCTTCTGATTGGCAAAGGCCGTCGTTAATTCTTGACGCCTGCCTCGGAATAGGATGAGGCGCGTCTAGCGCCCCATATTCTTCAAAACGGACCCACCGGAAGCTTCTGGTTGGTCCGTTTGCTATTTCTGGTGGTGTTTTTTCCTAGAATTTGTCAAACTACACCTCCATATCAAAATTAAAGGAAGGCCGTATGCGGCACATGAAGATTGACCGTTGGGGCGCAAAACTGCGACCTGTCATCACCACGTGCGCACTTGCTGCGACCCTCGCCGCCTGTCAGTCCACGGGCACTGTCTATAAAGACGTTCCAATCAATCAGGCAGTAGGCTCCAGCAGCAACATCGGTTCCTTGACAAATGTTGTCGAGGCGAACCCGACGAGTGCTCTTGCCTACAACACCCGCGGCATTGCCTATGCAGAAGCCGGTCGCCTCGATCAGGCGATTGAAGACTTCAATCAGGCAATCGCGCTTAACCCGAATTCCTATCAGGCTTACGCAAACCGCGCCCTCGTTGAACGCCGGAAGAAAGACTTCAATTCCGCCATCAGCGACTATAACCGCGCGCTTGCTATCAAGCCGGATTACGTTCAGGCCCTGAACGGCCGCGGCAACACCTACCGCGCCCTTGGCCAGAACACCGCAGCTCTGCGTGATTATAACGAAGTGATCCGCCTTAACCCGAACGATGCGAAGGCCTACCACAACCGTGGTCTCATCTATAAGGCACAGGGTCACCAACAGTCTGCAATCGTTGACTTTTCTCGCGCTATCGGCCTGAACTCGCAAGCCTATTCGCCGCTCATCGCCCGTGGCACCATCTATCTGGAACAGGGTGATAATCTGGCAGCGCTCCGCGATCTGGGTAACGCAGTTGCTTTGAACCCGCGTTCGTCCTCCGCATGGGCAAACAAGGGTCGCGCAGAAGAAGCACTGGGCCGCGCTGCAGAAGCACGCCGCTCTTACCAGAAAGCGCTTCAGTTCAATGCCAACAACTCAATGGCAGCGCAAGGCTACGCCCGCTTGGGTGGCAAAGCCGCTTAAGCGACAAACTGATCTAACGAAAAAGCCCGCTCATCGAAGCGGGCTTTTTTATTGCCTTATGGCTGGCTCATCATCCAATTGAGCACCAACCGCCAATCAGTCATGCGGATCGGCGTGCCATGAGTTCCCGCTTCAAATAGCGCAAAGCTTGCCGGATAGGTGTCATCCTTAGCGCGGATAGCTTTGTAAAAGCCAACCTGCTGCTGCCACGGGTAAACGATGTCCTTTGTTCCATGACCAAAGTAGATCGGTACCTTGCGCGCAAAGGCTGGGCTGGTCAGGAAGCTTTCATCCAATGAACCGCCAAGGATCAGATAGCCATCAATATGACGGCTTGCTCGCTCTTCATTGGCAAGGCGATAGCAGAGTAAGCTACCCATAGAACCGCAGGACAGGAAGATCGAGGCATTTGGCGCTTTTTCTGCGTAGGCCGCGATCAAGGTTGAGAGCTCACGCTGACCTGTATCGGCAAAATCGCTAAAGTCGGGGGAGAGATAAACGCCTTTGTTGCGGATCATCAAGTTTTTGATGCGATTGAAGTTTCCGCCAAAGCTGCCATCTTTGACCCCATCAAGACGAGAGCCGCCTTTGCCATGGAGATAGATGGTAATCACCTGTGTCTTCGCATTAGCCTTTCCAACGCGAAAATAGTCCAGACGAAGCTCACCCTGTTTGAAGGTCGCATCACGCTGATGCCAACTTGGCTTGGTGGAAATGTATTTGCGCTTTGCCTGCACAACAGGCGTTGCATCACGCCCGTTAATGTCACGCATCTCGTTATAATCCACCCGCACAAACTGGCCGTTATCGGCCTGCTCAAGCACCGATGGATAGCTAAAAAGCTCGTCTTTATAGGGCGCAAGCGCCTCTGCCTTGGCATGGGTAGCTGTAAACACTGCTGAAAGCAGCAGTCCGATCCAAATCTTTCGCGCCATCAAATTCCCCATCACCTCTGGCTTTGCGCATACCCTATGGGAAGCGGCGAAAAATGCCTAGCCAAACTACAAAAAAGGGGAGCAGTAGCTCCCCGTTTTGCAGTGCTATTCAAGCGTCAATTCCGGAACCTTAATCAACGGGGCTCGTTCGCGAATGAAGGCGCCGCTGTTCCATGAAAGCTCATGCAGCTTGCTGCTTGCAAGACCAAGAACGCGCAGCTCCACCTGCCCTTCATGCGCAGACGCTGCCATCTGCTTGATCAAGTAATCTGCATCCTGAATCTGGCGGTCGGAGAACCCAACGCGGTCTGCTGCTACAAAAGCAATCCGCTTTCCGGCGGCAGTAACGCCAACCGGAACGCCATGCTCCATTTTCAAACTCTTGAGAGGCGCTTCATGCTTGTCATACTGCGCAGCCATCAGCAGCGACATAACCATGTAGTTCGCAGCATCTGGATTCGGATTGGATGAAAGGAACAGGTTGATCTGCTCTGCCGTAGTATCGCGCTTGCCTAGCGTGTGAAGAGCACCAACGAAGATAGCTTTCTCACCGCGTGTCATCGCCGGCATGGTCACAAAGCGATGGGCCGTTTCCTTGGAGATACCAAGGCTCATGAGAGAGCGGCGCATGGTTTCGTCGGCAACAGTCGGGCTTTCCACCAACATCAGGCCGATTCCCGAAGTCGCATAAGCGCCGGTTACGACAGCGCCCACACCGCCCGGAATGAAGAAGGTCGCGACACGCACAGCGGTTGAAGAAGAGGCAAACGCCCAAGCCGCTTCATCCAGCTTGTCAGAAATCGGCTGGAACTCGGTGTAAGGATCAACGCCCAGTTCTACAGCGATACGGCGGCGGGCTTTTTCGCGGCCAACAACAGCAGCGGCAACTTTCTCGCCAGCGCTTTCATCACTGCCGCTTGGCGGGGACTTATCCGTTGAGGACTGTGTGAACGAGGTAGCAACACCGCCCACCATTTTACCAGCACGCTCTACACTGTTGCTGATGGTTTCACCCGGCTTAGTGACAAGGTTGCCAAGGAACCCGATTGGCCGGGTCACGGCATCAACAACACCCTCACCTGCATTTTCCGCCCAGTCGGTATGTTCCAACTGCTGCACTGCACCCATTTCCTGAATACGCTTGCGCAGCTCAGCGGTACCGCGAACGGTGAAACGGCCGTAGTTGGTTTGCAGTTGATACTCAAGCAATGTGCCTTTAAGGCGAACTGGCGCCACCACCTGATAGTTGGCACCGCGCCCGATAATATCCTCACTGCGCAGCACATCTTCAAGGCTGCCTATTTCCGCAGGCAAAGCATGGGCAACCGGCACAACAGCTGTAGTACCCAGCACAACAGAAAGGGAAAAAGCGAGCGCAGCGGCAAACCGCTTGGTGGAGTGTTTTGGCATTTATCTTTTTAACCACGCAAGACAATGAAAGGCATTTAAACCTTTCTGCGGGGATGGTTAACAAAGACCTAACACGAACGCAATTGTAGTTATGCGAACGAAAAAGCCGCGGCTCCCGCCGGAGCCACGGCTTATAATAAGCATCAACCAGCGAAATTAAACGACGGTGAAAAGTGCCGCGACCGCTGTCAAACCAAGAACGATGCTAGGGATCTTGCTCGCGCTCTTTTTAGAGGCAAGGCCAATGCCGGCAGCAACAAGGTTGAGAATGAGCATAATAGAGCCCAGTACAGTGCCGGCGGTGCCACCAAAGCCAAACATAGCCAAGCAGATTACAACACCAATCACACAGAGTGTGCCGACAATAGAAAACTTGATGAAGCCTTCGTAGGTCCGCTCGTGTTCATTATAGTCCATTGCAGGAACTCCCCCCTCGGACATATGACCCCCTAATAGTAAATTCACGTAGCAAACATCTATCATTAGCAGCAAGCCGACGCAACGCAACCTTGGTACACACTACCAACCTGCTGTTGGTAGCCTGCAAACCCCACTGATCACGCCGCTTAAACCGCCTCGGAGATTCCCGCTCGTTTAAGCGCCATCTCCTGTCTGCGTGCTACTGCAGAGCTGGAGAAGTTGGCGATCTGGTCGTTAAAGAGGGCGAAGAAATTGAGCTCTGCCCGCAAATGCAGGAATACGCCGCCTAGGCCGATAGCTGCCCTATCCATAAACACGAAGTAGCGCGGCACACGCACAGGCCCCAGCTCCTTCAATGCCTGATGAACCTTGAACGCCTCTTGCCGCCCGTATGCGGCAGGTGAAACACCATCGGCAATGGATCGGGTACGATCACTAAGCAGCGGGCCGTAAATAAACCGTGCCCAGACATTCAACACATCGATCAGTTCACGCGATAGGTTCTGGAAGCCCCAAAGCTCATAGGCAGAAACAATGCGGGCGTCGTCGTCATGGAGAAGACCTCTATACAACTCGACAACCCCTTGCACGAACTGCGGCGGGAAGATGCGAACGCAGCCATAATCCAGCAGGTTGATTCCCGCAGCTTCACCGTCTTTTTCAAAGACCGTGTAGTTGCCCAAATGCGGATCACCGTGAATGACGGCAAAATGGCTAAATGGATACCACCACGCCTCGAACATTGTCTGCGCTAGTCTGTTGCGCACTTCCTGCGGCGCATCCTTGTAGGAAAGCAGTGAGTTGCCCTCCTGCCAGCTCATGGTCAAAAGCCGCCGCGTGGAAAGGTCGGCATGAACCTTCGGCACGCGAATATTTTCATGAGCTGCAAGGATAGAACGGTAGAGCGCGGCGTGCGCTGCTTCGCGCTCATAGTCCAGCTCTTCCCGCAAGCGACCGGAAATCTCCTCGGCAATCTCGCTGGTGTCGATGGCAGGGCGCATGCGCCGATGAAGGGAAAGCAACATGGCAAACTGGGAAAGGTCGGCCTCCACAGCGCTATCCATCTCTGGATATTGCAGCTTACACGCCAGCGGTTCCCCATCAGGCGTTGTTGCCCTGTGCACCTGCCCAAGAGACGCTGCCGCTGATGGCGCGTGGTCAAACTCGCCAAACCGGCTCAGCCAGTCAGCGCCCAGCTCTGCCCGCATGCGCCGCTTTACGAAGGCCCAGCCCATTGGCGGAGCGTTGCTTTGCAGTGTTGCAAGCGCCTCGGCATACTCCGGCGGAACCGCATCGGGGATTGTGGAAAGCAGCTGCGCCACCTTCATCATCGGCCCCTTGAGGTCACCAAGCGCTGCCGCGATCTCTTCAGCATTCTTCGCCTTATCCAGATCCTTACCCAACAGCTTTGCGCCGGCAAGCTTAGCGGCAATACCGCTCATGTTGGAGCCAACACGAGCATAGCGGCCAACACGGGCCGAAAATCTATTTGTTTCGCGATCCCTCATTCGCAAACCTTTTGTCTGTTTTGATCAGCAGATGTCTCGTTCACGCCGTCCGCGAGAGCATCAAGACACACAACGACGCTCTCCAGACTATCGCATAGCCCCTTATACGCGCGCTGCTCCTTGGTTAGACCAAGCAGTTGCTGCTTTAAGCCCGCAATTAGTTCTGCCGCGTTGGGCTGCTCGGCCAGCTGCCGCAGCGGATCATGGTAGATGCGGATCATGAAAAGAATATCGCCGCTTTCAGGCAGCCGCCGCAAGCTCTGCTTTTCAACCCGCAAGTGGATGGTATCAAGCAGCTCATCAACGCTTCGATCCGCCGACAACGGCGCGATCCTACGGGGAACCGGATTGTGTAGTGCTCCGTCAGGATAAAGAGACCAATTGAGCCGCCATACGGGGCGCTCTACCGCCAAGCGCTCGAAAATGCGGTGGGTCATTTGCCCCATGCGGGCACCGTTAAAATCCGGCACACCATCATGGATTTGCGTCATGGAGCGGCCGTACTTTTCAAGAAGCGCCCATGAGGAGGGAAAGCAAAGCGCTGCAGCAGCAAGGCGATAGCCGTCTTCTCCCGCGCGCATCAAAACAAGATCTTCCTGCACCAGCTTTGCAGCGGTAAGCAGCGGCGGTTCTGCACTCGCAAGGTCGATCCTCCCGCCTGTCGAGCGGATGCTTATGCTGCTGTTATCACTGCGGGAATAGTCCTGCGGAAACTGCTTAAGCACATGTGCAGCAATAAGGTCGAGAACCTCCTGCTGTGCAGCGTGTGTTCCCTCTTCTGCTGCAAACACCTTGTCTTGCCGTTCGGCAAACAGACGCGCTTTTTCAGCAAGGTGGCTGGCTAAGAAGCGGTCCGGCTCAATCCAGTGCGCAAGATCAAGCGGCTCAAGACCAACTGTAAACGGCGTTTTCGATCCATCGTACGGCGTGTAAGCGAATCTCGACATAAAAATCCCCCTCGCCGCGCACAATGCGACGAGAGGGACAAAATTAATAGGGATATTTCCGTAGTATCTAGAACTTTAGCCCAGTGCCTTCATGAAGTGCGCAAAGGACAGAAGGCCTTCCGGCCACGGGCCTTTTCCGCTTTCTTCATTGATGTGGCCCGCTTCACCTGCATCCTGCAAGGTGGCGTTCCAAAGCTTTGCCAGCTGCTCTGAACGTTCAAACGTGCAGTACTTGTCATCGCGGCTTGCAACAAGACGAGCATGGAACGGCAGAGGCGAAGACGGCAGCGGGTGGAACGACTTCATGGATTCTGGCGCGCCGTTATCGTCGATAAAGCGGCTATCATCCACGTCAGGGCAAGCCACCAGAAACGCACCCTTAACCCAATGTTGAAGGCGCGGTGCGGCATGAACAACCGTGGCAACACCAAGCGAGTGAGCAACAAGCACAACAGGTTTAGTTGCTTTTTCAACTTCGCTTACGAGCTTGTCGGCCCATGCTTCCAGATGCGGCTCCATCCAGTCGTCCTGCTCCAAACGGCGAGCAGTGCTCAACTTGGTTTCCCACCGGCTCTGCCAGTGGTCCGGTCCGGAACCCTTCCAACCGGGAACGATAAGAATATCGACTTCAGAAATCTTCATATGGGGCCTCAATAAAGTCTTTCCGGGCTTGTGGCGGTATCTCCAGCGGTGTGAAAAATCCGCTTCTAAGCGCACCAGCCCAGTCACCTTGTTGGTTCCTCATAGCCTGTTTGGCTGCCAAATCCCAGTCATACTCGACAATTCGGTGTTCAAAGGTCCAGCGCGTCCCAACGCGGGTGGCAATAGCATAACGGGCATGCGGACTGCCATTTTCGACCTTGGCAGAAGTCGCGCTCTTGCCGCTAAAGGCCTGCAAACCAACGCTTCCGGGATTAAGCACAAACTGCCCTCCACGAACCATCACAACACGGGGAATATGGGAGTGACCACACAGAACAAGAGGCAAGCGAACGTCACCTAGGCGCGCTTCGACCTCTTCTGGCGTAGCAATGCAGCAGATACCATTTTCCTTGGTATCAAGCAGATAATCATTATCGCTAGTCGGCGTACCGTGACACAAAAGAACCCCGCCATCGAGTTCCATGCTTTGCGGTAATTGCTGCAACCAGTCCTTCGACTGGGGCGTAAGCTCACCCCACGCATTAAGGTCCGTTGGCCCCATCTTGTGGGCACAGCGGTCACTCAAATAACGGTCATGATTTCCGGCAATGGTGCGCCATCGCTCGGCAATAAGAAACTGAGCCGTCTCCTCCGGCCACAGATAACCAGAAACACAGTCACCCAGATTAACGACCTCGTCCGGCGCATACGCCTCAAGGTCTGCTTTTACAGCTTCCAGCGCGGCAAGATTGCCGTGAATGTCAGATAAAATCGCAAGGCGCATGGAATGACATCTCCATTTCTAAAGCACATTCCGAATGAAGCTCTGGCGCTTCACCAATAAGAACATGCAGGAAAACAAAGATCGTTAGCGTTAGGGCGATTGAGGTTAAATCGCCAACGCTCGAATAGTCCGAACCATAGAGTGGACTATGTTTCTTGCCGCGTGCCTAACAATGTGAGGATGTTTCCAGCCGGGTCATGGAAGTGTGCCAGCACACCGCCCCACTCCTGTTTGGTGGGTTCCATAACAAAGACAACGCCAGCGGCCCTAAGCCAATCATGGGTTTTGTGTATGTCGTCAACTTCCAAAGAAGCGCCGACGAACCGACCTGTCCAGGACTTTTCTTCTTCATCCTGAGCCAGCTCGATGATGAGTTCGGCATTGTCCAATGCAACGCCGAACGCATGCAAATGCGGCATTTCCCAATTGAGAGGAAGGCCCAGTGCCTCCGTGTAAAAAGACTTTGCCGCAGCAAGATCATCTACAAAAATTCGCAGGCCATAGAGTTTCATGGGCTTTCCTCATCAACTAGATCATGAGCTTATGCCTCACCGAAAACGCGCTTGAAGATCACATCAACGTTCTTGGTGTGGTAGCCAAGATCGAAGCGTTCGCGGATCTGCTCTTCAGAAAGGTACTTGCGTACGTCTTCGTCGTTCAGCAGTTCGGTCAGGAAGTCTACTTTAGACTCACCAGACACCTGATAGCTATCCCAAACCTTCATAGCGTTACGCTGCACCAGACGGTATGCGTCCTCGCGGGAGCAACCAGCCTGAGTGAGAGCAAGCAGAATACGCTGGGAGTGCACCAGACCGCCAAGACGGTTCATGTTGCCCAGCATACGCTCTGGGTAAACAACGAGGTTGTCCATTACGTTGGTAAGACGTGCCAGCGCGAAGTCGAGAGTAACGGTGGAATCAGGACCGATCATACGCTCAACGGAAGAGTGCGAAATATCGCGCTCATGCCACAGGGCAACGTTTTCCATTGCAGGAATAGCGTAGGCGCGAACCATGCGAGCCAGACCGGAAAGGTTCTCGGTTAGCACAGGGTTGCGCTTGTGCGGCATTGCGGAAGAACCCTTCTGGCCTTTGGAGAAAAACTCCTCAGCTTCAAGCACTTCGGTACGCTGCAGGTGACGAACTTCAACAGCCAGACGCTCGATGGAAGACGCGATCACACCCAGTACGGAGAAGAACATCGCATGACGGTCACGCGGGATAACCTGCGTAGAAACCGGCTCTACACCAAGGCCCAGCGCTTTAGCTACGTGCTCTTCAACGCGCGGATCAATGTTTGCGAAGGTACCAACAGCACCGGAAATTGCACAGGTCGCGATTTCTTCACGAGCAATTTCAAGACGCTTGCGGCAGCGGTCAAACTCGGCATAGGCCTGCGCCATCTTCAGACCGAAAGTGACCGGCTCAGCATGGATACCATGGGAGCGACCGATGGTTACGGTGTCTTTGTGCTCGTAAGCGCGGCGCTTCAGGGCTGCCAGCAGCTTATCCATATCCGCCAGAAGCAGGTCAGCAGCTTTTACCAGCTGAACGTTGAAGCAGGTGTCCAAAACGTCAGAAGACGTCATGCCCTGATGCACGAAGCGTGCGTCCGGACCTACGATTTCTGCCAGATGGGTAAGGAATGCGATAACGTCGTGCTTGGTTTCACGTTCGATCTCGTCAATACGAGCGATGTCAAACTCGGCAGGACCGCCTTTTTCCCAGATCGTCTTTGCAGCTTCGGCTGGAATTACACCAATTTCAGCCAGCGCATCACAAGCATGGGCTTCAATCTCGAACCAAATGCGGAACTTGGATTCAGGGGACCAGATGGCGACCATTTCCGGTCGCGAATAGCGCGGGATCATGCCTATCCTCGTATGTGTGTCTGTTCTGCGCAGGGTTTAGCAGGATGCCCCCCAATCCTCAATGCTGGAACATGAATTTGGCGACAAAAACAGCCGCCCGAGGTCATATTTTTCTCAATACAGGCAATCCCTTTTGAGCGGTTACAGCCCGTTACACCTTCCAGACAGTTCGAAGACCATTTTTCCAGTAGTTAATAGCCAACGACCAACTGTGGAACTCGACAATGCTAAAAAAGTAACCATCCCGATTCTTTGCTGCCTGCCAATTGCGGCGATGCTCATCACATCTGCCGATGCCCAGCGCGCAGGCAACCGCCTTGCGACCCTCTCCGACACCCTCGGCGTCTCTGAGTACAAATTGAAGGAGTGTTTTTCCCGCTTGGACTTGCGCGGTAAAAACCGTCAGGCAGCAGGCAGCGGTGCCATGATTGAGCCCCTCGCCCTTTGCCTTCAGGAAGAAAACAACACAATTACCAAAGCGCAACTGGAAGCGATGTTCAAACGGCGCCGTTGATATTCACTCTAGAAATGCACTAAGCGTCTAGACGGCCAAGCACCCAGTTGATGCCAGCAAAGAATTCCTCGATGCCAAGCCTCTCGGTTGCGGTGGATACAATAGTCCGCGAGCCTGTAGCGGCGATTGCGAAACCGTGAGTGTAATCAATCAAAACGCTCACCACGGTTTGAATATCGCTAGCCGCAACGCCGCTCTGCTCCAATTCGCGCCTAAGCAATGCGTCAAACTCCCCCGCAACGCCCTCAAGGCTTGCGGGGTTGAGAATGACACAGCGCATGAGCTGCGGATACCGAAGCGTCCACTCACAGTAGGCACCAAGCATATCCCTAATGCGTTGCTGAGGCGTCGGCGCGTTGAATTCCAACTGCAGTTCTTCAAAGGCCTTTCGCGCAAGTGATGCCACCAGTTCTTCCCGTGTCCCAACGTGATGGGTTATCGCCATGGCGGTCACACCCATCTGCTTGGCTATGCCGCGAAAGGTCAGCGCCTCGGCACCATTTTCCTCGAGCAAGGCTAGAGCCGCAACCAAGATACGTTCGCGGCTTAAGGTGCTGTCCTGCTTTTTCGGTCGAGCCATGGTTCAGCCTCGCCTAACGCTCTACGCGGTAATGGGACTGGACCATATTTTCATTTAGGACCTTTGAAGAAACCAATTCCAGATCAATATCTTGAGGTAGCTCACCGAAGAGAGAAATACCCTGACCAATGAGGATTGGGATAGTGGTGATCACCAGTTCCTCAATCAACCCTTCGCGCATGAAAGACTGCACCAAACGGCCACCATCAACGTAAGCTTTCGTCCAGCCCTCAGCGTGCAGCATATCCATTGCTGCCTTCGGGCTAAGATCGACAGTGCGCACCTTATCTTGTAACTCGGCCGGAACATCACTCTGCGACAAGGTCTTGCTCAACACCACAACAGGCTTGGTGTAGGGCCAAGTGCCGAAGCCCTTCACAGTCTCATAGGACCCACGGCCCATTACCAGACCATCGATTGTTTCAACGAAGGCCTCATACCCAGTATCGTCCGGCCCTTGTGGCTGCTTCATGAGCCAATCGAGAGAGTGATCTTTACGGGCAACATAGCCATCAAGGCTTGTCGCAATGAAAACGCGGCCAGTTGTCATAGTGGGCTCCTAGTGAATTATCTATACGCCGTATAATTAATCCGAACCACTTCAGCAATACATCTACGGTTGAAACCACGCGCCCCTTCAGACCAACAAAAAAGAGGCACCCAATGGGTGCCCCTTCAAATTCTAATCCTAGAGAAAGGTAGCCTTAGCTTGCCTGATCCATCTCTTCCAGTTCATCGATCAAACGTTCGATGACAGAAAGGCCCTTCTGCCAGAACGCAGGATCGGTTGCATCAAGACCAAACGGCGCCAGAAGCTCGCTGTGGTGCTTGGTTCCGCCCGCTTTCAAAAGCTCGAAGTACTTCTGCTGGAAACCATCCTCAGCTTCTTCGTAAACCGCATAAAGCGAGTTCACCAAGCAGTCACCAAACGCATAGGCATAAACGTAGAACGGTGAATGGATGAAGTGCGGAATGTAGGTCCAGTAGTTCTCGTAGCCCTCATTCAGCTTGATGGCATCGCCAAGGCTTTCCTCCTGAACGCCCAGCCAGATTTCACCCAGCAGTTCGGCAGTTAGCTCACCTTCTTTGCGCAGTTCATGCACCTTACGCTCAAAGGTGTAGAACGCGATCTGGCGCACAACGGTGTTGATCATGTCTTCAACCTTGGAGGCCAGCATGATCTTGCGCTTCTCAGGTGTTTCCGCTTTTGCCAGCAGATCCTTGAAGGTCAGCATCTCGCCAAACACACTTGCGGTTTCAGCAAGGGTGAGCGGAGTTGGTGCCATCAAAGCACCATTCGGCGCGGCTAGAACCTGATGAACGCCGTGACCCAGCTCATGAGCAAGGGTCATCACATCGCGGATTTTGCCCTGATAGTTCAGCAGGATGTATGGGTGCGCAGATGGAACGGTCGGGTGAGCAAAGGCACCTGGCGCCTTGCCCGGACGTGCTGGCGCATCAATCCAGTTCTTATCAAAGAAGTCTTTTGCAATACCGGCCAGTTCAGGAGAGAAACGACCATACGCTTCAAGAACGGTGCTGCGAGCTTCGTCCCATGGGATGACCTTGGTATCGGCTTTCGGCAGCGGCGCGTTGCGATCCCAGAAGTTCATCTGTTCCATACCCAACCACTTCGCTTTCATTGCGTAGTAGCGGTGGGAGATGCGCGGGTACGCTTCACGAACAGCCTCGACGAGAGCATCAACCACTTCCCGCTCAACACGGTTGGAAAGGTGGCGGCTGTCGGCAATATCATCAAACTTGTGCCAGCGATCGTAGGTTTCTTTATCCTTGGCCAGCGTGTTGGTGATCAAGGTAAAGACGGACAGGTTACGGGCGAAGGTTTTGGAAAGCGCAGCAGCTGCCTTCTCACGTACTGCGCCATCAGAGTCCTGAAGCAGGTTGAGACACTGCTCGATAGCCAGTTCCTGCCCATCTACTTCATAGCGGGATGCAGAAATGGTCTCGTCAAACAAACGGTTCCACGCGCCAGCGCCGGTAACGTGCTTTTCATGGAAAAGCTGCTCGATCTGGTCTTCAAGCTGGTGCGCCCGTTCCATGCGAATGTCTTCAAGCCAAGGCTTATAATGAGCAAGCGCTGCAGACTCAGCTGCTTTATCTAAAACAGCGTCTTCGATGCGGTTAAGTTCCAGCACGAAGAACAGCATGTGCACGCTGGCAGCAGTCAGCTTGTCTTGCACATCGCCGTAAAACTTCTGGCGCTGCGGGTCCGTGGTGTTTTCAGTATAGGAGAGCGCCGCGAAGGAACCGATGCGGCCCATCAGGTCCTCGAGCTTTTCATAGTCAGCTAAAATCGCTGCCAGCTCATCGCCAGAACGAGTTGCAATCTCGGCCAGCTTTCCTTTGTAACGCTCTTCAAAAGCAACGGCATCGGTCTTGCAACGCTCTAGATCGGCGCGCAGCTCAGGCGCGTCCATATCAGCGTAAAGGGCAGTAAGGTCCCAATTCGGCAATGCGCCAAGGGCTGCATCGCTAGCGACCGGTTCACCGTTACTGAGGGCATAGGAAGGAATGGATGGCAATGTTGTTCTCATCGATGTGCTGACCCAAAGTCTGGTTATGATTTCGCCGCCAATTTTAAACGACTGGCTTCGTTTCTATTAAATATGACGTGACATTGAACATGTCCAATGGCGAGTTTTCACTCTCCTTGGATTTATAGGGGGCAATTTGTTTACCAAATTCGACGCAGGATGGCCCGTAATGGCACAGCACACATGAAAGTTTAGCTGAGAGGGAAGGCGCGTCATGGGCAGACGTATTCTGGTAGTGGACGATGATCCGGTTCAACGTCGCCTTCTTGAGGAGGCACTAAAACGCTTTGGATACGAGTCGAAAACCGCAGAAAACGGCCTTGAGGCTCTCTCTATTCTAAATGGTCCGCAGTCCGCACGGATTGATCTTGTTATCCTTGATTTGGTCATGCCGGAGCTGGATGGCATCGCGGTTCTTCAAGAATTGCGCAAGGCCAAGAACGGTGTCCCCGTAATCGTGCAAACAGCCCACGGCGGTATCGACACCGTTGTTGGAGCCATGCGTGCCGGTGCGCAGGATTTCGTCGTTAAGCCGATCAGCCCGGAGCGCCTTCAGGTTTCCATCAATAACCTGCTAAAGGTCTCAGCGCTTGAAGACGAGATCACCCGAATTCGCAGCCAGTCCTCCGGCACTCTTACCTTCGCAAACATTGTCACCCGTTCTGATGCCATGGACCGTGTGCTCCGCCTTGGCGAACGCGCTGCCGCTTCCAACATTCCGATCCTTATCGAAGGGGAATCCGGCGTTGGTAAGGAACTGATTGCCCGCGCTATTCAAGGCTCCAGCGATCGCCGCAGCAAGCCGTTCGTCACTGTAAACTGCGGAGCAATTCCTGATCACCTCGTGGAATCCATTCTGTTCGGCCATGAGAAAGGTGCGTTTACAGGCGCGGTAGACAAACATATCGGCAAGTTTCAAGAAGCAAACGGCGGCACACTGTTTCTGGACGAAGTGGGTGAACTACCCCTCGACGTTCAGGTAAAGCTGCTACGCGCCTTACAGGAGGGAGAGGTTGACCCTGTTGGCGCACGCAAGCCGGTTAAAGTGGACTTCCGCCTGATCTCAGCAACCAACCGCCGCCTTATGGAGCAGGTTAAGGAAGGCAAATTCCGCGAAGACCTCTATTACCGCCTGAATGTCTTTCCGATCTGGATACCGCCACTGAAAGACAGGCTGGAAGATATTCCTGAGCTACTGCGCCATTTCGTTGCCCGTTTTGCGGCCGAGGAGAAAAAGCCTCAGGTCAGCGGCTGCGACGCAGAAACCTTGAATATGCTCCAGCGTTACGAGTGGCCTGGTAACATTCGCCAATTGGAAAACGCAGTATTTCGGGCTGTGGTTTTGTGCGATGGTGCGCAACTAACAGTTAATGATTTTCCGCAGATCGCCCAGTCAGTTGGTATGGAGTCGCTGGTACCTGCATCCGCTTCTATTTCCCCTACCGCTACAAATGGGCCTTCTGTTGAACAACAGCAGGACGAACAGTTCCGTCAAGCCGAGGCTAGTTCTGGCTTTGGCGCGGACCAGCCGCCGTTTGGCTTTATGCGCTCTCTGGACGACAGCGGCCATACGCGCAGGCTGGAGAAGGTTGAAGAAGAGATGATCCGCTTGGCAATCACCCACTACGGTGGGCGAATGACTGAGGTCGCCAAGAGGTTGGGCATTGGGCGTTCAACGCTTTACCGGAAACTCAAAGAATACGGCTTGGAGGACAACTCCGACCAGAGTGCAGCATAACGCGGATACCGGGGTTTCCATACGGATACCCTTGGTAAACCACGCGTGAAATGCAGACTGGAGCTGGCGTAATTCGAGGCAAAACTCGAATGCGCACAGAAACCAGTGAGTACAAAATAATGTGAGCACTACTAGAGATTACATATAAGTAAAAATCATGATAAGGCCACGATAGAGAAGGGTCGGAACTTTTAAAACAGGGTGGAAGAAAATGCGGTCTAGCGGTGTTTTGCGCCGACTTGCCATTGCGGCAGGTCTGGCTTCCTTCGTCTCATTGTCAGGTGCCAATGCGGCTTTCCCTGACTTAATGACTGAGTTTGATCAGCAAAGCGCCCTTCCCCTTTCACCTATGGCTCAAGAGCTTGAAACTGTCTTACAGCAAGCGGCGAGCACCAAAACCTTCCGCCATAAAAGAGACCGTGCAGCATCCAAACTGTTCTATGAAGAGCGCGGGTTCCAGCCGGTCTGGGTTACTGGCACTGAGCTAAACACTCTGGCTTTGGAAGTCATTGAGGTACTAAGAGCGGCTGAGGATGAAGGTTTAAATCCGGCGGACTACCCTGTCCCACCTGCGGATTTCAACGCTACTGGCACTGCCGCCCTAGCTGAACTGGCGGCCGCTGAAGTTCAGATAACTGAATCTGCTCTGATGTATGCAGAAGATGCGCAAGGTGGCCGGATCTCGCCGAAGAAAATCTCTAAGAACATCACCCAGAACCCTGAGCGCCCAGATCCGCTAGACGCTTTGCGGGCTCTTGCTGTCTCCGCCAATCCCGCCTCCGTTCTTGCAGCCTACAACCCGCCACATCAAGGGTACCGCCTGCTCAAGGAGCAGCTGAAGGTCCTGCGCACAGGCGTACCGGCAACAGAAGAGCTTGTTGAGATTCCGACCGGCAAACTGCTCAAGCTGGGCGTAAAAGGTGAGCGCGTTGCCCTGCTTCGCCAGCGATTGAAGGTACCATCTACCCCCGAAACGGAAGCGGTCTTCGACGCAGATTTGGAAGCGGCAGTTAAGAAGTTCCAGAAGGATAACGGCCTGAACAGCGACGGCGTTGTTGGTTCCCGCTCCCTACTCGCTCTCAATTCCCGCATCACCGGCAACCCGATCCATGATGTTATTGCTAATATGGAGCGCTGGCGCTGGATGCCTCGCGATATGGGCGACCTCTACATTCATGTGAACGTGCCGGAGTTCCTAGTTCGCATTCGTCAGGAAGATTTCACCCTTTATGAAGAGCGCGTGGTCGTCGGCAAACCTGCCAACCAAACGCCGGTCTTTTCAGACAACATGGACCACGTGGTTGTAAATCCATACTGGAACGTGCCTTACTCCATCGCTTCAAAAGAATTGCTGCCGGAGATGCGTCCAAACCCGATCGCCTACCTTGCGAAAGGGAATTACGAGGTCGTCGCCAAGGGTCGCATTATCGACCCACAGCGTGTTAACTGGGATGCTGTCACCTTCAAGCAACTGCGTATTCGCCAGCGTCCGGGCCGCGGCAATGCATTGGGCAACATCAAGTTCATGTTCCCTAACAAGCATAGCGTCTACCTGCACGACACACCGTCCAAGTCGCTGTTCAAGCGCTCTGAGCGCGCCTTCTCTCACGGCTGCGTCCGCGTTCGTAACCCGATGGACTTTGCAGATGCGCTGATGTCGTTCCAGCCAAAGCTGAATGGCCGTTATATCCGCAGCCTTGTTGGCAAGCGCGAAACCCGTGTGAACCTGCAAACAAACTTCCCGATTCACATCACTTACTTTACGGCCTTTGTAGATGACCAAGGCAAATTGCAGCGCAGGCCAGACATCTATGGCCACAATCAGAAAACAATTGACGCGCTCGGCCTTCTATAAATCACCGTAAAACACAATTATCCACAGATAGACACCCCACATATCCCTTCGGTATGTGGGGTTTTGCCTATCCAGAACACTGGAAATCTGCGGTTTTTCTTGGCATGTGGCGGTTTTGCAACTATCTCACCCTAATTGAAAGCGAGGTAAATGCTCATTAACCTTGAAGCATCTAAATGGGCATGGGGCTATAGTTCAGATAGACGCTAGAAAGCGAGTTCGAATTGCGTAACCTGCCAGTACTCGGGCACTTCACACTGGCCAGTTTCAGAAGTGCATATTTCGCTGCAATAGCAACACTGGGCTGCACCTTCGTGCTGGCATCGTCCATCTATGCTAGCGCAGAAACCCGAACCCTCAAGCTCTACAATACCCATACTCGTGAGAAAGCAGAGATCACCTTCAAAAAGAACGGTCGTTATGTCCGCTCTGGCTTGAAAGAGTTGAACCAGTTTCTCCGTGACTGGCGTCGTAATGAGCCTACCAAGATGGACCCTGAACTCTTTGACGTGGTTTGGGAGGTCTACCAAAAGGCAAAGACCAAAGAGTACATCCACGTCGTTTCGTCCTACCGCTCGCCCAAGACCAACAATATGCTGCGCAGCCGCTCCAGCGGCGTTGCCAAAAACAGCCAGCATACCAAAGGCAAGGCGATGGACTTCTTCATCCCGGGCGTTAACACGCGCCGCCTGCGCGACTACGGCCTACACCAGCATGTTGGCGGTGTTGGCTTCTACCCGCGCTCCAATACTCCGTTTGTGCACTTGGACACCGGCACCGTGCGCCACTGGCCGCGCATGTCCCGCTCCGAGCTTGCTAAAGTGTTCCCACGCGGCGACACCATCCACGTGCCGTCCGATGGCCGCCGCATGGCACGCTACGGCGAAACCCTTGCAGAAATTAACCGCAAAGGTAACACCAGCGACACCTCCATCCGCACTGCTCGCCGCAGCAGCGACAATTCTGGTACCAAGCATCAACGCGTGAGCCCGAACTCCGGTGACAAGGACAACAAGGGAACGTTCTTTGAGCGCCTGTTCTCCAACTCCGGTGAAAAAGACAGCGCGAAGACAACAACTCGCCGCCGTCAGGAAGATCCGGGCCGCCGCGTTGAAGCAGACAAACCGGTATCCGTAACGCCGAAAGCCAAAGTCGTTCTGGCAAGTGCCGAAGCACCAGCTCAGCCGCAAGCCCAAACACCTGCGGCAGCAACACCAATCGTACTTCCGCCATCTACTCAGCAGGTAGCGGCGACAACGCCTGCGCCGGCTCAACTGGCTCCAGAAGCTGTAGAGGTTGAAGCGGTAGCGAATGCACCGGTCCAGCTGGCAGCAGCTGTTCCTTACGCTAAACCAGGTTCCGAGCGCACCGTTGTTGCAGAAGAACCCGCAGCGCAGGAAGAAGTTGCCCCAACGCTCTTGGCTTCCATCGCGCAGCCACGAACAAAGCCAACGCAGATCGCCGCGCTCAGCGCATATAACGCTGATCCATCGATCCTCCGCGCGCCGCGTAAACCTCTAGATGCTATAGGCGCCATTGACCTTGTAACGAATGATCAAGGCACAGGGGCCAACGCTGAAGCACCGGTTGTTCTTGCTTCGGCCGATCCGCGTCAAAGCATGGCGGCACTGCAAACTGCATCAACTGGCAGCGCAGAACCTGCAAAAGCGCAGGCACAAACGCAAACGCGTAGCAATCTGGACCCGATGGCTCACTTCACAGCAAGACCGGGCGCGAACACCACTTTATTGCTGAGCGGAGATCAGGTTGAACGGGATTGGAACCTCGCCCACCTCTACCATCCAAATCAGGTAGATCTTGGCGAAGTAACCACCGCAGTGAACACAATCGTAGCGAACGGCTTTAATACGAGCACCAATCAGATCCCGACATCTGGCGCGTTCTCTGGCAATGCTGTCACTTGGCTTAAAACCACCTCTACATACTGACGGTGGGCCCAAGCTAGAACGCCCATCGCAGTCGGCAGATACAAAAAAACCCGCCACATGGCGGGTTTTTTATTGCCGTAATAGGCAACCGATTAGCTATCGGAGGCGGCGACACCTGCCATGCCAAGAGCATGCAGATAGAGGTCCATGATCGCTTCTTCTTCTTCACGCTCATGTGGCTGACGCTTACGAAGCGCGATAATTTTGCGCATAACCTTAACGTCGAAACCGTTGCCTTTAGCCTCTGCGTATACGTCCTTAATATCGTCAGAGATGACCTTTTTTTCTTCTTCCAAACGCTCAACACGCTCAATGAACGAACGCAGCTGGTCTGCTGCTACTCCGCCGTTATCAGACATCTATGACTTCCTTTGAATACGTTAAGTCTCACAAAAACACTGAGGCACTGCCTGCCAGATCCACGACTGAGGGTCAACTGATTGAACAGGTTTATCGCCAAGCTTCACAGCCTAAGAAAAAATTATTCATCCACGCCCTGCATTAGTTCCTAGGCAATCCATGCAGATATCGAACATGCCCCTCACCTCTTCCAAGGGTGCCCCTGCGGCGCGGGTCAAACTGCTAGCTAGAATCTTAAAAGGCGCAATTTATGCACTCTTTTTTCGCAACGCCCGTTGCTCGGAAAATCGGAAGATTGCGGGAAATTGTGCGCCAAAACGCCACTATGGTAATATACCTATTTTTAACGAGGGATCTTCTAATATATCTGCGATTTTAGAGTCATTTATACGGAGTTTCTTGCATATACCACAGAAGTATCAGACCACTTTAGTTCACTAAATGATAGCTCCGTGGGCTACGATCACTCCACCAAACGAGGAGTACCGATCGTTACCCATCGAACTTCTCACGCCACTGAGATTGCAACAGCGCAACTGAGCGACACTTCATGTTGCCGCTAACATATGGAACTAACAGCAATATATTGATAACTGACATGGTAGCCAACAATTCAAGCCCCGAACACAAACAAAGCTCTGCCGACGTCGCAGCATTTCTAGGCGGAACGATCCCTTTGAGAATTTCCGTTACCAGATGTGAACCAAACCACACCTTCAGTGCCGCAAAACAGCCTGTTGGTTCCTACAGAAAACCTCAAAACATGCATTTTTTGCGCTTTTGGCGGAAAATTTAGACCATACAAATGCCGCCTTCATGCGGGTACACTAATAGCGTAACCCGACTTTCGTATTTTGATAGAGCAGCTCCAGTTTTTAGGTGCCGCGCGTAGCTTTGCAGGCATGCTCAGCGCGCCATTGACAATAGAGCGTTCTCGGACCATTAGACTATCCTTTGGTCGCAGTTAAAAGATTGCAGATGAAACCAATCAAACGCAAAACACTACCAGAATTTGAAAAAAGTTCCTGGGCGCGAAACCTGATGATCGGGATTGGCGCTGCCGGTTTTGTTTGGCTCGGCGCGCCTGGCGAGGCCAGAGCTGACCTCCGCGTCTGTAACAAGACGGAGGGTTCGGTAAGCATTGCAATTGGTTACAACGACAGCGGCGAATGGGTCACCGAAGGTTGGTGGGAGCTAGGCAAAGCCGATTGCCAGACCATTATTCCCGGCGATCTTCAGGCCCGCTATTATTACATTTACGCTGCGGACAATGAAAAGATTGGCGAATGGAGCGGAAAGGCGTACATGTGTGTACGCCAGAAGAAGTTCACAATTCGCGGAATTGAGAACTGCGTTGCTCGCGGATACGAGCGCGTTGGTTTTTTCGAAATAGACACTAACGAGCAGAGCAGCTGGACTGTGCAGCTGACTGAGCCAATACAACAAGGAACTGGTGGACAATGAAGCGCAATAGACGGGTCAAAATCCTCGCAACCCTGGGCCCGTCCTCTTCCAACAAGGACATGATCAAGAAGCTGTGGCTCGCTGGCGCGGACGTATTCCGCATCAACATGAGTCACTCCAGCCACGAAGTGCTTAACAACCTCGTTAACACCATTCGTGAAGTTGAGCAGGAAGTCGGCCGTCCAATCGGTATTCTTGCTGACCTGCAGGGACCAAAGCTTCGTGTTGGTACTTTCGAAGGCGACCAGAAAGTTATGCTCGAAAACGGCGCAACTTTCACTCTGGACGCTGACAGCACCCCAGGTGATGTTACCCGCGTTTACCTGCCGCACCCAGAAATCCTGGGCAGCCTTGAAGTAGGTCACCGCCTTCTTCTCGACGACGGCAAAATCAGCCTGCGCGTAACCAAAGCATCCCCTGCAAGCTGCGAAACCATTGTTGAAGTGGGCGGCAAGCTTTCCAACCGTAAGGGCGTAAGCTGCCCTGACACCGAAATCCCTGTTGGCGCTTTGACCGACAAAGACCGCAAGGATCTCGTTGCAGCTCTTGAAGCAAAAGTTGACTGGGTTGCTCTGTCCTTCGTACAGCGTCCAGAAGACCTCGTAGAAGTACGTGAAGTTGCTCAGGGCCGCGTTGGCGTTCTGGCGAAGATCGAAAAGCCACAGGCTATCGACCGTCTCCCAGAAATCATCGAGCTGTCCGACGCTATCATGGTTGCACGTGGTGACCTTGGCGTTGAAATGCCTCTGGAACAGGTTCCAGGTCTGCAGAAGCGCATGATCCGCGCTTGCCGCAAAGCAGGTAAGCCTGTTGTTGTAGCAACCCAGATGCTCGAAAGCATGATCACCGCTCCAGTTCCTACCCGCGCAGAAGTGTCCGACGTGGCAACTGCTGTGTTTGAAGGCGCTGACGCAGTTATGCTTTCCGCTGAATCTGCTGCTGGTCAGTTCCCTGAAGAAGCTGTTGCGACCATGAACAAGATCGCTATCGAAGTGGAAAAAGACACCCACTTCCGCGGCATCATTCACGCACAGCGCAACGAACCAGAATCCACTGGCTCCGACGCTATTACTTGTGCAGCTGCACAGGTGGCAGAAACCCTCGACGTTGCAGCTATCGTTAGCTACACCGCTTCCGGTTCTACCGCTCTGCGCGCTTCCCGTGAGCGTCCAAGCACCCCGATCATCGCTTTCTCTCCAGAAGCTGAAACCGTACGTCGCCTGACCCTCGGCTGGGGTCTGCACTGCGTTGCTTCCATGGATGCAGCAAACGAGCAGGATCTGGTTGAACGCGCATGTGAACTGGCAGCTCGCGAAGGCTTCGCACAGCCAGGTCAGCGTATCGTAGTTTCCGCTGGTGTTCCTTTCGGCACCCCAGGTTCTACAAATATGCTGCGCATCGCATTCGTTGGCGAAGAACACTAATTTTTTGCCGACAATCTAATCGATTGAATACCCCCGCAAGGCAACTTGCGGGGGTATTTTCGTTTAGCTTCACAAAAGGTTAGATAGGCTGCTTCTTGAGGGTCACACGAAGCTCTTTAATAGCCTCCTGAGCGCTCTTTTGCATGGGATTGATGGTGAGCACATGCTCAAACACATCCAGCGCCTGCTCGGGCTCTTCGATCCGCCGCAAGATCATACCCAAGCCCGTTAGAGCAGGAAAATGGCGCGGCTCCAGAACAAGTACGCGCTCGATATCGGCAATCGCCTTGCCGTAATCCTCTCTGAGGTAATGAACAGTCGCACGGCGATTCCAAGCCTCGACAAACTCCGGTTTGATCCGAATAACGCCATCAAGCAGATCTAGCGCCAATGGTAACTGACCCGCCCGAATAGCCTCACCAGCGCGCTTCATCAGCAAATCGGCGGTAGCACTACCTGAATGCAGCAAAAGCCCCTGTATCCGCACAGAAATGCCCTCTGCAACCCGCTGCTCATCCGCGTCTCGCAAATCATTGAAGAGCTTATCTAGAAGGTCCGCGCGCGTTGTGCCGGCACCAGCCTCCCCTTCCCCCTCAGCAGGAGGCACATCCTCTTCAATCGGATTTTCAAGATTGGGATGCTGGCCATATTCCTCCAAGGATGGAGGCATAACCCGAGGATCGGGCAATTGAACGCCATCGTTCGCTCCAGCGGCCGTTAAACCACCTAACAGGCAGCAAAGACCGACCGTTGTAGACGCAACAAACTTGGCTTTGAGGGAATAGGACATCGCCTTTCGTTCTCGTAAGGAACGAAGCGGTAGAGATGCAACACAAGATACAAACGCAAAAAACCGCATTAGGAGAGCATCTCACTTCCTAATGCGGTCTTCAACCCTAAGAAAAGCGGGTCACTTCAAAAGAGCCTTAGCTCTTTATATTAGCCCTGACGAGCTTTGAAGCGAGGTGCTTTCTTATTAATGATGTATACGCGACCACGACGGCGAACCATGCGGTTTTCACGATGACGACCCATCAGAGCCTTGAGAGAGTTCTTAATCTTCATTGTCTTTTCCCCTGGTCGGGATGATTTCCTTTGGACCCTGACCAAGCATGATCCGCCAACAAAAATAGCGCCTAGGCGCCGATGGAACCCCTGATAACACTCCGCGCAGCATAAAAGCAATTCACTTTTCGCGGCGCAGGTAATGTATCGAGGCATCTGAGTGAGAGACGTATCCCGGATGCCGTATCTCACCGAAAATGGTGGGCGTGACAAGGATCGAACTTGTGACCCCTACGATGTCAACGTAGTGCTCTCCCGCTGAGCTACACGCCCTAATTTCGTTGCAGCCGAACCGTTACCGGCCCGTTTTGCTGCGGTGGAGAGCCGTATAAGGGCTATTTTGAAACGGCGCAAGGCCAAATTCAAAAAAAGCGGGCTTATTTCCACATCAGCCCTGAATTTCTTAGGCTACCAACATTCTTTCCACTTCCTGAACCAGATCCCTTAGGTGAAATGGCTTGGAAAGGACCTTGGAATCCTTTGGCGTTTTGGAATCAGGATTCAGCGCTACAGCCGCAAAACCTGTAATAAACATAACCTTTAAGTCTGGATCGAGCTGCGTTGCTTTGCGCGCAAGCTCAATGCCATCCATCTCGGGCATAACTATATCTGTTAGCAACAAGGTAAAAGGTTCTTCGCAAATCCGCTCGTACGCGCTCCGGCCATTATCGAATGAGACAACGTCATAGCCGGCCCGCTCAAGAGCCTTGGCTAGGAACAGACGCATATCATTGTCATCTTCCGCAAGCAGAATTCGAGACATCTATTAGTACCAATCCGTCGTATGAGGTAACGATAAACAACCCTGAGGTTGTCAGAATTTCATCTTATAACTTAGTAGGCTCGACAATATACATAGAATCACTAGTATTTGATTTGAAAGCCAACCAACTGTGGACATTACCTTCGCTCTGCAGGCATGACAACTAAACCAAAAAGGGAGGCGTCGTTTGTCGGCAAGACAAAGTGCACAAGAAATGAAGATTGTTGAAGAGTACAACAGCCATCCATCTCACGCTGAACAGTGTGAGCCGTTTGAGCTGACTGCTCCTTCTTACTGGCGTGTACCGTTCGTTTTCAATTCTCCGCACTCCGGCCGCCATTACCTTAAAAGCTTTGTGGAAGCATCGCGTTTGGATCACCATCAGATCCGCCGCTCTGAAGATGCCTTCCTCGACTTGCTTTATGCTGACGTCCCGTCTTTGGGCGCTCCGTTACTCAGCGCAAACTTCCCTCGTGTCTATCTAGACGTGAATCGGGAACCGTATGAGCTGGACCCGAAGATGTTTGTTGGCCGTCTGCCAAGCTACGTTAATTCTCGTTCTTTGCGCGTTGGCTACGGTCTTGGAACCATCGCAAAAGTGGTTAGCGAGAAGCGTGAGGTCTACCGCCACCGTATTCCGGTGGAAGAAGGGCTGGAGCGAATTGATACGCTCTACAAGCCTTATCATGCTGTTTTGCTTGGCCAACTTTCCGCATGCAGGAAAAAATTCGGGCACGCTATCCTTGTTGACTGTCACTCCATGCCTTCCTGCTCTCAGGCTAAGGTAACCGGCAAGAAGGCAGACATCATTCTAGGGGATCGCTATGGCAGCAGCTGCGCGCCGGAGCTGACATACGCAGCCTACGAGATTCTTTCCGACCTGGGCTTCCACGTTGTGAAAAACAAGCCATACGCTGGCGGTTTTATCACCGAGCATTATGGAAGACCGGCCAAAAACATCCATGCGCTGCAGATCGAGGTGAATCGCGCCCTGTACATGGATGAGGAAAACCATCGCCTGCACGATGGGCATCTAGATGTGAAGAAGCGTCTGTTCCGCTTTGCAAACGAGTTTATGCATTACGGCCTGACAGACTTTGGCTCGCTTGCAGCCGCTGCTGAGTAAACCTCAACCGGCATCCTTCCAAAAAAAAGGCCGCCCATTCTATCGGCGGCCAAAAGTCTAGGGAGGAAACGCCCAAGGAGGGCGAAGCGGTATAAATACCGCACTGCAATATAATTAGTTTGCATCGCAGCATTGTCAAGGGCTTTTACGCACTCCAGTATAAACTTGGGGTAGAGAAGAGCAGTCGTGGAGATCGCTTACCCTGCACTCCTGCCCGCACAGCAAATCCGGCTTTGAAGTGGCCTGACTTTTAGGTTCCCTCATCGTTTTCCAGAGGGTCGCCTCTAATCCTTGCCTTAGCCGTTTACCCCTCACCGTTTTCCGCTTAGGTTGCGCCTACAACATCCTCTTAATCTCAAGGCGCATGATCCCATGCTGAACACACCCGTTCCTATTGAGTTTCTTCACGAGCTTGCAGACGCCGCCGACAACGAAACCATGAAGCATTTCCGCAGTGGTTTCAGCGTGGACAACAAGCTGGAGCAAGGCTTCGACCCCGTGACCGTTGCCGACCGTGATGCTGAACTGGCCATCCGTGCTCTCATCAACGAGCGCTATCCAGACCATGGCATCATCGGTGAAGAACACGGCCGCATGAACGAAGACAGTGAGAACGTGTGGGTTCTTGACCCTGTAGATGGTACACGCGCCTTTATCACGGGCATTCCGCTTTGGGGCTCTCTTATCGGCCTGCGCCACAAGGGCAAAGCACAGCTAGGCATGTTAAGCCAGCCATATGGCCGTGAGCGCTACTGGGGAGACACACAAACAGCTTGGTACAAAGGCCCCGTAGGCGAGCGCCAGTTGAAGGTGCGTAGCTGCTCAGACCTTTCCCAAGCGATCATGCTCACGACAACGCCTACCCTCTTCACCGAGAGCGAGCGCCCAGCCTATGACAACATCGAACGGCAAGTTCGCCTCGCCCGCTATGGCACAGACTGCTATGGCTACGCGATGGTTGCGGCAGGGTGCGCTGACTGCGTGATTGAGTCCGGCCTACAGATCTATGACATCCACGCCCTTATTCCAATTCTGGAAGGCGCAGGCGCTCTCGTTACCAACTGGACCGGTGGCAACTGCGAAAACGGTGGCCGTGTCGTGGTATCTGGCGATCCACGCTTGCACGACCAACTACTCAAGGAACTGTCGCAGGTTAAATAGGCGCTAATCTCCAGCGCCTGGAATAAACGCATCAAACGCGGCCCAGAACTGCTCTCGGAACCAGTCGCGCTCCATCATGATTTCATGGTTGGATCCGCGGACCTGCAAAAAGCCGAGCGCGGGGCTCGTCCTGCAAAGCTCTTCGGCCGCATCACTGGAAACGATGCGGTCGGCACCGGCAGTAATCACAAGTGATGGTACGTCGAGGCTGAAGCCGAACCGCTCCTCTTTGAACTTGGCAAGAGCACGCGAACAGGCATGGAACCAGCCGATCGTCGGCGAACCCACACCAAGCGACGGATTTTCTTTCAAAATATCGACCATGCGCTTGAAGCGGCGTTCGTCGCTTGTCTGCTTATTCTCTTCAAAATCGCAGTAGAGGCTGCTGTTGCCGCCCGGTACATAACGCCCATTCATGCCGATCCAAATGAGAGACTGGGCCAAAAGACGGCTAGCACGAAGAGCGCGCCTGTTCATTTCAAGCTCAATGAGAGGGGAAGAGAAGACCGCACGATCAATCATGGTCTTCAAGCGCTTATGCGCCAGTAGTGCAACTGCACCGCCCGTGGAATGGGCAAGAAGATAATGCGGGCCTGGACAATTGCTCAGCACAACCTCTTCCATGATGCAAAGCAGGTCGGTGACATATTCATCGAAACTATCGACATGGCCACGAAGCGGGTCTGGTAACAGCCGTTGAGAGCCACCCTGCCCGCGCAGGTCAAAGGTCACAACGTAAAACCCGCGTGCCTGAAGCTCGCTGATCACCTCGAAATACTTCTCGATGAATTCTGCGCGCCCCTGCACCAAGGTGACAGTGCCCTTCAGGCCACCACCGGTTGGGGCAAAACGTGCCCACCGCAACGAAACACCATCCTTGGTCTTTACCGAACCAACGGTGCTGTTTGCAGGAATAGGGTTTCCTTCGCTTGCGGTCAGCTCCATCGCCAATGCCGTGCCTTTAAGTTTTTGCAACATAACTCAGGTGATACCCTTCCCTCATAAAGAGACGCAACCGGAGATTTCTGAATAGCGCAGGAACGTGACAGCCGACAGAGCTAAAAAATAGCCCCCTCAAATTTTGAGGGGGCTAAATCGGTTAGCGAACGCGGACTTCGCTGAGAATGCGACCGTTGCGAGCACTCACAACGATACGCCAGGTGTGTGCGCCCAGTTTGGTGCGGCTTGCACGAACGACCCAGCGGTCACCACGGCGTTCGATGCTCTTGATCAGAGCATAACCCTGACGGCGAACGATACGGCGAGCTTCCTTACGGTTTACGCGGTGGTGAACCGGATAGTGAACCTCAACCATGTTCATGGAGGCGACATCAGCAGCAGATGCAACAGCAGGTGCGATTGGCAGAGCCTGCGCCGCAAACGCAGGAACAGCCATAGTGGAAGCAGCAGCAAGTAGGATAGACGCGCTCAGGCAACGACGAAGTGACAACATTTTCTTACCGATTTTTTGTTAATTTAATCTTGGATTTGTTTTTCTGAATGTTGGTATAGCCCGCCCAGTTTGAACGCTTTCGGAAGCACTCGTTCATCTAGCGTTCATGATGCAGTGGGCGGGTATAACTTTTGAAAGTAGAGACACTTAGTGCCAGTGGCCGTACCAGCCATAGTTTGGTCGTTTGTGGATTGGGCGCACCGCAATAACCTGACCGTTAAAGGCATTGATTACGATGCGTGCGCGGTAACGATGCGGGGCCTTGGCACGCACAACGTAAACGTCGCCTTTGTCACGAACCGCCAAGATTTTGCGAAAGCCCATTCGCTTGGCAATACGCACAGCGCGGCGCTCGGAAATTCTATGTCCGCGCCACTTTCTGTGATGAACCTGTTCAACGTTTGCAGCGATCTGAGTCTGGGACGAATTTGTTAAAACGGTTGGCAGAATTTCTGCACTGGCCCCGTTCATGGTCATGCCGCCAGAAATCAAAATACCCGCGATCTGGGCTACGATAATGTTCTTGCGCATCTTCCGGCTCCTCCAGCTTGGGATCACAAGTGATCAATTGAAGCCAAGGTAGCGCGGGCTCTTTGAACCGAAGCGGAAGCAACTGTTCATGTACTATTCAGCGGCGAATTAATTTTTCTCCACCTCTCTTGAAACCGGAAAACCCCATCATAAATGTTTAGGTACAGGCGCCGAAGACGGGTCTGTTACCGGCTCATTCGCCACGAATGGGAATGGTCGGAAAGACTGAACCAAGGGGCAAATAGCCTCCAATCTTTGTTGCTCAAGAGAGGACAAAACCATGAGACATTTTGATTTCACACCGCTGTACCGTTCAACCGTCGGGTTTGATCGACTGTTCAATCATCTGGACTCCAAAGGTGGAGAACAGAACTCCGCTTACCCCCCTTACAACATCGAGCGGACCGGAGAGAACAAGTACCGTATCACCATGGCAGTTGCGGGCTTTAAGGAAAGTGAACTGAGCATCGAAGTGAAGGAACACTCCCTCACAGTTCGCGGCGAAAAAGCTGCCGAATCCGGTGACAGAGAGGTTCTGTATCGCGGAATCGCCTCCCGAGCCTTCGAGCGTCATTTCCAGATCGCCGAATACGTAATCGTATCCAGCGCTTCCTTGGAGCACGGTTTGCTTCACATTGATCTGCTTCGCGAGCTTCCAGAAGCTGCAAAACCTCGCCGCATTGAAATCAAAGCTGGCGAAGGCACAACACCTAAGCAGATTGAAGGTGAAAGCACGCACTAAAATAAAAGGCCGTTTCTGCCTTCCTCCTGGTCGCGACTCCCACTGATTCTCCCCGTCAGGCGACCAACACCCCATGCGCCCCGTTAATCCCGAACGGGGCGCTTTGCGTTTGTGCTTCACAAGCAAGCGCCCTGCCCGTCTTCCTAATGAGGTTTTCATTTTGCCAATTGGCATTTTATGAATGGAGGGGAAGATGCAGGCTCCCATTATTTTGTATGGCAGCGCGGTACAAGATGCGCGCAACATTTTAAAATCCGCCCAGATCTCAACCATGGTGGAAGTTCTGAGATCGGCTTTGTTTTCATCAACCGCGTCGCAGTCCAGTTACTTTTTCTCCGCGAGCGCCTTTGCCAATACCTTCAAAACATGGCTAACGGGCCTTGCTCCGGCTGATCCGCCGAAAGCTGCAAAAGAGGCCCTCGACAATGCAATAATGCGCCTCAACCAATTTGATAGCGCTGATACGATCTACGATCTCTTTGCTATTGGTGACGCGCTAAGATATGCGGGTGAGTACATCGAGAACCTCGGCAAGGATAACCCGCTGAACGAATTTAGAGATGGGTTACGCCCGCAGCCAGCTTTCAACAAGCAAACCAATCGTGCTCGCGTATCCATTCAAGACTTCCCCCTTAGCGGATGGCCTGATTTGGGCATTTTCAAAAACACGCTGATGGATAGAAGTGTCGTCGCCTACATGGAGCGATACTATGGCCCTTACATTGGAGCCGATATTTCCGGCACCACAACTGATGCGTTGGCAGTGCTCGCCTATTACTGGAAAGATAAATTCAGCAAGCCCAGTTTGGTAGAAGGCGCTAAAGCGGCGATCAAACAAGGCGATGAACTCATACCAATCGCAACAATGGTACTGCAGTATCATCATACGTTGATGGAGACGGGCCTAGCGCTAAGCCTCGCATCAAAATCCATGGAAGGCCAGCCTAGCGACGCCGCTTTACAGTCGTTCAATTTCTACGACTTTTCTACGCTTACCAATAACTCCACTGTGTCTGCGGTTAAGGCCGTAACAGACAACGGCAATGCAACGCTGGGAAAAGACCTAGCAGGCTGCGGCCTCGTGATCCTTCGAGACCTAACGGATATCGATGGCAGCCCTTTTGCAGACGTGGAGATTGCCGCGCTCATCCCAAAACCTGACACCTCCAAGGTTTTCAACCTTGCTAAAGCCTATCCCGCCTTCTCGCAAACGCGGCAACGACAAATGATGAGCAGCACAGGCTATCACTATGACGACAGGCCCCCGAGCCTTGCTGCAATCGCCTCACAGTATCTGCAAGAGCTAGGCTTCGGTGATAATGCAGATCTGGCAAGTGAGGCATTCAACAAACTGATCAAAATGAATTCGCTTGAGTTGAAGCAGGCAAATAGTGATGGCGACCTTAAGACCTATTCTGACCTTGGGGATGCACTCAAAGCGATCAATGCTGCAGGTGGGCAGGTTCAAGGAGTTCAGGCCGTTCAAATGGTGCAGCCTCAGCTGCAATCCAGCCAGCAAACCGACGCGGCCAATGGTAACCAAGCAGCTAGGCAGACAAGTGCAGCACCAACAGATGACCTTGTAAACGGCGTGAATCCGAAAACGCTGAAAGCAGCGCTTGAGCTAATGGCACTCGCACGCCAGTAACAAAAAAGGCGCCCCACGGGGCGCCCTTTCAAATGCTTATCAGTCAAGAAGGCCCAACAGCCGCATTACCATGTCCTGCGTTGTCGCAAAGCTGGTCACAAGGCGGATCATAACTTCACCTTCAGAAAGCCCTTCAGCAGGCCATTCATAGAAGCCAACACCGGCTTCTTTGAACTTTTCAGCCTGTGCTTTGGAGATGATCGGGAACACTTCGTTCGACTGAGGCCAAACCGGAAGACGCACACCTTCAGCAGCACTTAGGCCCTTTGCAAGGACCTGCGCCATCTGGTTAGCGTGACGGGCACTTTCCAGCCAGCCATCATTTTCGAAGTAACCTTCAAACTGCGCAGAAATGAAGCGGCTCTTGGAGAAGAGCTGAGCAGAGCGCTTGCGAAGGTATTCAAAGCCGCGGCTTTCGGAAGGGTTGAAGAAGACAACTGCTTCCGCACACCAGCAACCGTTCTTCGTCGCGCCGAAAGACAGAACATCAACGCCCTGCTTCCAAGTCATTTCCGCTGGCGTTGTATCCAGAGAAACCAGCGCATTGGCAAAACGAGCGCCGTCCATGTGCAATGGCAGACCGCGAGACTTTGCTGTTTCGGAAATCGCACCGATTTCGTCCAGCGTGTAGAGCGTTCCGATTTCGGTTGCCTGCGTAATAGAAACCGCAGCAGCCTGACCGTGGTGCACAACGCCTTCCGGCACAGCGTTCATTGCTCGTTCAAGACCGGTTGGCGTGATTTTGCCATCAGCACCGAAAATCGGGAAAATCTTGTTTCCGCCGGTCGCGAATTCTGGTGCGTTACACTCGTCAACGACGATATGCGCTTCGCGGTGAGCGAAGATCACGCCACCCGGGCGCGCATACTGTGCAAGCGCAAGCGAGTTCGCCGCCGTTCCGGTAGACACCAGAAACACCGCAACTTCCCGCTCGAAGATTTCATTGAACTTCGCTTCAATGGACCGACTGAGCGGATCTACACCATAAGCGGGGGCAAAGCCGCTAGTGTGGCGTGCAAGTGCAGCCATTACTGCCTCTGTCGCGCCAGCCCAATTATCACTCGAAAAAATCATGCGCTCGACATATCACGTAAATACTGGCACGCAAGGACAATTACGCGCCGCCTACCTCGGTTTTTCCGCGTGGATGATCCTTCGTCCCACTGGAGAAAATCGCGTCAAGCGACAGTGCACCAGCGCCACGCACCACAAGGTAGAGAAGTACAAAACCCCAGTACATTCTTTGATCTAGAATTAAACCAGAAGGATTGCCGTCAAACAGTCCGCCGATAGCAGTTGCATCCGCGCCATGACCCACAATATCCACATAGCTCATCACGATGAGAAAGCCGATCATGCCAAGGCTGGCAGCCCGCGTAAACAGCCCCAAAACCACAAGAGCGGGCAGGATAATCTCGGCCAGCGTTCCTGCAATAACAATCAAGCCGTAAGGAAAGAAGGCAATAGCCGTGGTGTCATATCCGGCGGCCTCGGTTATCTGCGGCAAAATCTGCGCATACGCTCCGGTCGTCGGTTCCAGAAATCCGAAAAGTCCAGGACCTATCTTGGTCATCGCCGAATTCCAGAAATAAAGGAGCAATGTGCTTGCAAACACAAACCGCGCCACAGCTCCTAAAAACCAATCTCCGGCAAGCCGCTCAATGCCATAAAAGAAGCCATTATAAAGTCCGGCAAAAAATCGAACGATACCCATAGTAGTTCCTCTTCACTCCGGTTTTATTTCCTAATTTCAAGGTCTTGAAAAACTTGCGCGGCCAGCAGCGCCTGAAGCGCTCTGTTGAGATCAAAGCCGCCTCCGCCGGAAGCTGCTAAAGTTGCCGCCTCCCCAAGTGTTCGCGCCTCAAAAAGCGCTGATGCGAATGTGAAATCAGCAGGCTCAATCCAAGCGATGTTGACCGCAACTTCCGGTCTGCAAACCACTACGGCTTGAGGCCTTTGCTCACTGTTCTCCATCTGCGCAAACTCTCTGTTCTGCAGGAAGATGCTCGCAGCCGGAAACTCGGAAAAATGAAGCGACGCTGAAGGGTGAGGCACAAGAACGACCCGCGGCATGTCCTCAGGCGAAACTGACGCCAACTTCTGCGCATCCAAAATGGGCGCATCAGCACTGTGATAGGCGCTCAGCCATGCCCATTCTATGCGGGCAACATCTGCAAGGTAGGGATAAGATGCCAGCGGCGGAAAGCTTTGAATGAAATCAGCAAACCCGCCTCCATATTCGGAAAGGACGGGCTGTACCGGAGGGTGATGGCGAATAAACTCTGCCGCGAGCGCCTTGAAGTAGTCCGCTCCCAGCAATCTCTGGATCGCAGGGAAATTGGCAGCCAAAGCACCAACAAGACTGCTAACCACGTTATTGCGGTAAACACCGTACCGTTTGGCAGAAACTTCACCATCACGCCCCAGAACTCCCTCGGGAACGGCGGCAGATGGATTGAGAAGCCCCTCAGCAAAGGCATGCTCTACATTCAAATGGACGCTACTGTGCTTATTCTGCTGCAACAGGCTGCCCTCCATTTTCGTGAGCACGCAAAATCTCGTCGGCTCTCTGGGCTTCGGCGGACAAAACAGCCCATGTCGGGATATCGCTATCCCATTCAATCAAAGTTGGGCGTGCGCCAATGCGCTTGATTGTCTTGGCGTAGAGTGCCCAGACCGGATCGCTGACTTCCCTGTCATGAGCATCAATCAGCAGTGTATGGCCGAATTCGTCTTCATCAGGCGCATGACCGCCTAGATGGATTTCACCAACATGGCTTACCGGAAACGCTTCCAAATACTCTTCCGGCGAGTACCCATGGTTGGACGCCGAAACAAAAACGTTGTTCACGTCCAGCAGCAATCCGCAGCCGGACCTTTTTGCGATCTCGCGCAGAAATTCCGTTTCTTCCAGCTCGCTTTGTTCAAACACAACGTAAGTCGATGGATTTTCCAGCAGCATTTGCCGACCGATAACCGACTGCACCTCATCGATGTGCTCAACTACCCGCGCTAAGGTCTCGCTGGTGTAGGGGAGCGGAAGAAGATCATTGAAGTAGGCAGGCTGATGAGATGACCAAGCCAGATGCTCGCTAAAGAGCCCCGGTTGATAGCGATCATGCACCTGCTTCAAACGTGCAAGGTGGTCTTTATCAAGCGGCCTTGCCCCGCCGATGGAAAGTCCAACCCCATGTAGAGACAATGGGTAGTCACGCCGGATAGCCTCAAGATAGGCATGTGGCGGTCCGCCTGCGCCCATATAGTTTTCGGCATGAACCTCAAAGAAGCCCATAGATGGCTTCTGTTCCAGAATATCGTGATAATGCTCGGCCTTCAGCCCTACACCACTTCGGCTAGGAACCTTTATAACCTCATAGGGTTCACGATCTGACATAACGCCCATCCCCTCAAAACAAACCAAAATGACCAAAGGCGGCAGAACACCCGCCGCCGCAGTCATCTAGACAACTAGATAATTAAGCTTTCGGCAGATCACGGTCCAAAGGAGCCAATGAGCCCTTACGGCCATCTGGAAGTTCCATTGTTTCGCAAGTGCCTTTTGGTACGAGGGTCCAAGCGTTACCTTGATAGTCTACGGTAGAAGTGCCCGCGCATGTGGTGCCAGCACCGGCCTTACAATCGTTCTTACCTGCCATAGACACGCCATAGCACTTCTCTTTTGCTTCGGCATGGGCAACGGTTGGGGCACTCATACCAGCCACGGCGGTAGCTACTGCGCCTGCAATTACGGCTGATGAGAGAATTTTCGTCGACATTCGTGGTCTCCTCCGGATCGAGTGAAAGCAACAATAATTTTGCTGCATGTCCAAAAGTTTGGCGACTTTCCTGCTCAACAGGAAATCAAAGCCCCGTTACATTCACGCGAGCGGCATGATAAAAAAGGAAATATCAGACTTAAAACTGTAACTTTAGGGAAGTTTATTTCACCTAAGGCAAACAGGTTCCAATTTTCATTCAGATTTTGCATAAAATTGAAACCCTATACCTACAACTGCCCTAATACCTCGCATATTAGCAGTTGCACAAACTCTGGCTTATCAATTAAATATAGGACAGCTCTCCTGTCCTTTGAGAGGTAGGTGATTAGCCTTATTGTGTGCTAGGATCACTTCGAAGGTCGGAAGACACCGCTCGAAATCAACTTTGATCACAAAAGTTGTGAGCGCCTAGACGGCACCGCGAGCCGACCAAATGACACGAGGAAACCCGACCAAGCGGGTTCCCGATACAATCGCTCTTCATTCGACAGATCCGAATTGCCGGACTTCGAACGAGCCGCGTGGGTTTAACACGCGACCCGAACGGGAAAGTTGCCTGAAGAGCACAAAAAGTAACGTTGCGCAGCCTGAGGCGCTTAGGGGCAAAAGGCGGCGATGTAAGTATGAGGAAACGGCACCCATGACGAGAGCAACCTCAGTAGGCACCGTTCATGAGAAACGTCGCGAAGCAGCGCGCAACGGTCTCTACATGCCCCAAAAGGAGCATGATGCCTGTGGTGTAGGCTTCATCGCCCAAATGAAGGGTGAGAAATCTCATAGCATTGTCGAAAACGGTCTTCAGATTCTGGAAAATCTCACCCACCGCGGTGCGGTTGGCGCAGACCCTTTGATGGGTGACGGCGCCGGAATGCTGGTGCAGATCCCCCACGAGTTTTTTAAGGAAGAGACGCGAGAATGCGGCTTCACATTGCCGGAGGCGGGAAAATACGGCGTTGGCTTCTTCTTCCTGCCTCAGGATGAAGAGCGCCGCAAAGCCTGTATTGCTGAAATTGAAGGCTGCGTGAAAGCAGAAGGCTTTGACATTCTTGGCTGGCGCGATGTGCCGGTAGACAATGCCTCCCTTTCCAAAGAGCCGGATGTTGCAGGCACAGAACCAGTTTCCCGCCAGCTCTTCATTACGACGCCCGATCTTGTCAGTGGTCTGGATATTGAGCGCCGTCTTTATGTGCTGCGCAAGGTTATTTCCAACAGCATCCGCGCCAAATCCGATGCGGTAGAGCACGGCTATTACATTGTCTCGTTCTCCAGCCGTACCATCGTCTATAAAGGCATGTTCCTAGCCTATCAGCTTGGCGCTTATTATGCAGATCTCAAAGACCCGCGCTTTACATCGGCACTAGCCCTTGTTCACCAGCGTTTCTCCACCAACACGTTCCCTTCATGGGATCTGGCGCACCCGTACCGCATGGTTGCCCATAATGGTGAGATCAACACCCTTCGCGGCAACGTTAACTGGATGGCTGCGCGTCAGGCTTCGGTCTCCTCGCCGCTATTTGGCGAAGACATCTCCAAGCTCTGGCCGATCTCCTATGAAGGTCAGTCCGATACGGCGTGTTTTGACAACGCACTCGAATTCCTCGTCATGGGCGGGTACTCCCTCTCTCATGCAGCGATGATGCTGATCCCTGAGGCTTGGGCAGGCAACCCGCTGATGGACGAAAACCGCAGAGCCTTTTACGAATACCATGCTCAGATGATGGAGCCGTGGGACGGACCGGCAGCGGTAGCCTTTACCGACGGCCTGCAAATTGGCGCGACGCTGGACCGTAACGGCCTGCGCCCTGCCCGCTACATCGTGACTGACGATGACTTTGTTATCATGGCATCCGAGGTCGGCACGCTGTCTATCCCAGAAGAGAAGATCGTCGAGAAGTGGCGTCTGCAGCCGGGTAAAATGCTGCTGATCGATCTGGAAGAAGGCCGCATTGTTTCCGACAACGAGGTCAAGCACCAGCTTTCTACCGCAAACCCTTATAAGGATTGGCTGTACCGCTCACAGATCGTTCTGGAAGACCTGCCGCAGGTACGCGAGCGTGCACCCGTTGCCGGTGAAACGCTGCTCGACCGTCAGCAGGCCTTCGGCTACACACAGGAGGACCTGAAACTCCTCATGCAGCCAATGGCAACCATTGGTCAGGAAGCAATCGGCTCCATGGGCACCGATACCCCAGTTTCGGTCCTCTCTGACAAATCGAAGCTGCTTTATACCTACTTCAAACAGAACTTCGCGCAGGTAACCAACCCGCCTATCGACCCGATCCGCGAAGAGTTGGTCATGAGCTTGATGTCGTTCATCGGCCCACGCCCAAACCTGTTTGACCTGAAAGGCCTTTCCAACTCCAAGCGCCTTGAGGTTCGCCAGCCGATCCTCACCAACGCTGATCTTGAAAAGGTACGCGCCATTGGCGAGCGGGAGGACAACCAGTTCCAAACCCAGACGCTGGATATCACCTATCCATCTGAAAAGGGCGCGGAAGGCATGGAGTTGGCGCTCAAGGCGCTATGCCATGCTGCAGAAGAAGCCGTTCATGCAGGTTTCAACATTATCATCCTGTCTGATCGCCTCATCTCCCGTGCCCGCATTGCCATTCCGGCGCTGCTGGCAACAGCGGCTGTCCATAACCACCTGATCCGCAAGGGCCTGCGCACCTCAGTTGGCCTTGTGGTTGAAACAGGTGAAGCCCGCGAAGTGCATCACTTCTGCGTTCTGGCAGGCTATGGCGCGGAAGCGGTGAACCCTTACCTTGCCTTTGAAACTCTGCGCTCCATGCATGCAGAAGGTCTGCTGCCAGAAGAGGTGGACGAGCAGGAAGTCGTCACCCGCTACATCAAATCCATCAATAAGGGCATCCTCAAGGTTATGTCCAAGATGGGCATCTCCACCTATCAGTCATATTGCGGCGCACAGATTTTTGACGCTGTTGGCCTGAATAGCGCCTTTGTAGAAAAGTTCTTCTTCGGCACTGCAACGACCATTGAAGGTATCGGCCTTACTGAGGTTGCCCGCGAGACAGAAGAGCGTCACCACAACGCGTTTGAAGATATTCCAATCCTACGCCGCTCGCTGGATGTTGGCGGTGAATACGCCTACCGTATCCGCGGTGAAAGCCACATGTGGACGCCGGATAACATCGCCCATCTTCAGCACGCCGTTCGTCAGAACCTGCCGGAGAAATACCGCGAGTTTGCCAAGGAAGTGAACGAGCAGAACGGCCGCTACACCATCCGTGGCCTGTTCCGCATTAAATCCGCGAACGAGCTGGGCCGTGAACCGATCTCGATCAATGAGGTGGAATCGGCGGAGGAGATCGTAAAACGCTTTTCTACCGGCGCGATGTCCTTCGGCTCTATCTCTAAAGAGGCGCACTCCACACTGGCCGTTGCTATGAACCGAATAGGCGGCAAATCCAACACCGGTGAAGGCGGTGAAGAGCCAGAGCGCTTCAACCCGTTGTTTGACGGCTCTGCCAACCCTGAGCGTTCTGCAATCAAACAGGTTGCCTCTGGCCGCTTTGGTGTGACCACCGAGTACCTCGTCAATGGCGACATGATCCAGATTAAGGTGGCACAAGGGGCAAAACCCGGAGAAGGCGGCCAGCTGCCGGGCCACAAGGTTGACGCTGTTATCGCCAAGGTGCGCCACTCCACACCGGGTGTGGGGCTTATCTCGCCGCCGCCGCACCATGACATTTACTCTATCGAGGACTTGGCGCAGCTGATCTTCGATCTGAAGAACGTAAACACGGCGGCGGATATCTCCGTCAAACTGGTGTCAGAAGTTGGTGTTGGCACTGTTGCAGCAGGCGTTGCAAAGGCCCGTGCAGACCACATCACCATATCCGGTTATGACGGCGGCACTGGCGCATCCCCGCTCACCTCGCTTAAGCACGCAGGCTCGCCTTGGGAAATGGGCCTAGCTGAAACGCAGCAGACCCTCGTTCTAAATGGCCTGCGTTCACGCGTTGCCCTGCAGGTAGACGGCGGTTTGCGTACGGGCCGCGATGTGGTCATCGGCGCTCTGCTGGGGGCTGACGAATACGGCTTCTCAACCGCACCGCTGATTGCAGCGGGTTGTTTGATGATGCGCAAGTGTCACCTCAATACCTGTCCGGTTGGCATTGCCACCCAAGACCCTGTCTTGCGCAAGCGCTTTAAAGGCACCCCAGAGCATGTGATCAACTACTTCTTCTATGTGGCGGAAGAAGTGCGTGAGCTGCTTGCTGAAATGGGTATGCGCAGCCTTGAAGAGATCGTCGGTCACTCCGATTACCTCGATAAAAAGCAGGCAATTGACCATTGGAAAGCCAAGGGTCTGGACTTCACCCGCATTTTCTACCGTCCTGACGCATCGGACGAGAAGAGCCGATGGACAGAAACCCAGAACCACCCGATTGATGATGTGCTGGACCGCAAGCTTATTGAGCAGGCAGCCCCTGCCCTTGAGCGCAAAGAACCGGTTTCCATTACACAGACAATCAAGAGTTTGGACCGCTCCGCTGGGGCAATGCTTTCCGGTGAGGTGGCAAAGCGCTATGGCAACAAGGGCTTGAAGAACGACACCATCCACGTGTCACTGAACGGTGCCGCCGGTCAGGCGTTCGGAGCCTTCTTGGCACGCGGCATCACGCTGGACCTTGAGGGCGATGCCAACGACTACGTCGGCAAGGGCCTTGCCGGTGGCCGTATCATCGTGCGCCCACCGCACAACACTCGCATCAAGCCAGAAGAAAGCATCATCGCCGGTAACACCGTGCTTTACGGTGCAACCGAAGGCTCCTGCTACATTCGCGGCGTCGCAGGTGAGCGTTTTGCGGTTCGTAACTCCGGCGCCACCGCTGTCGCTGAGGGCGTAGGCGATCACGGCTGCGAGTACATGACGGGCGGCGTTGTAATCGTCATCGGCCAAACGGGCCGTAACTTCGCGGCTGGTATGTCTGGCGGTGTGGCTTACGTTCTGGACGAGGACAACACGTTCCGCAGTCGCTGTAACCTTGCCATGGTGGACCTTGAGCCGGTCACGGAAGAAGATGATCTGCTTGAAAAGCTTCACCACCACGGCGGCGATATTGAGCACAAGGGCCGTGTGGACCTGAAAGCCGATATGACCGCCCACGATAACGAGCGTATCCAGTCGATCCTCAAGGATCACATTACTTACACCGGCTCCCAAAAGGCTCAGGCGATTTTGGAGAACTGGGAGGCCTACCGCTCCAAGTTCGTAAAGGTAATGCCGGTTGAATATCGCCGCGCACTTGAAGAAATGCAGAAAAACCGCCTCGGCATGGCCGCAGCTGAGTAAAGGGGAGCGATATGGGAAAAGTTACCGGTTTTCTTGAAATCGACCGTCAGGAACAGAAGTACCAGCCAGCGGCTGACCGCATCCGGCACTTCCGTGAGTTTACCGTACCGCTGCCAACCCAAGAGGTTGAGCGACAGGCAGCGCGCTGTATGGACTGTGGCATTCCGTTCTGCCACGGCCCGACTGGCTGTCCGGTTAACAATCAGATTCCAGACTGGAATGATCTGGTCTTCTCCGGTGATTGGGAGGAAGCGGCACGCAACCTGCATTCTACCAACAACTTTCCGGAGTTCACAGGCCGCATCTGCCCAGCGCCATGCGAAGAAGCCTGCACGCTAAACTTGGAAGACATTCCTGTTTCCATCAAAACTGTAGAACAGGCTATCGCTGACCGAGCATTTAAAAGCGGCTGGATCAAACCGGAACCAGCAGCCCATAAAACCGGCAAGACCGTTGCGATTATCGGCGCAGGTCCTGCGGGTATGGCAGCAGCGCAGCAGTTGGCCCGCGCGGGTCATACGGTTCACGTTTACGAGCGTGAACCAAAAGCTGGCGGCCTTCTGCGTTACGGCATTCCAGACTTTAAAATGGAAAAACACTACATCGACCGCCGCGTCGAGCAGATGGAAGGTGAAGGCGTTACCTTCCACTACGGCTGCGAAGTTGGCAAGGACATGACCATGCAGGAGCTGCGTGAACGTCATGACGCCACGCTGATTTGCGCTGGTGCCGAGCGTCCGCGCGATCCAAACCTTCCGGGTATGGACCTGAAAGGCGCCATGTACGCCATGCCTTACCTTGTACAGCAGAACCGACGCGTTGGCGGTGAGCCTGCAGGCAGGGAAGAACCAGTATGGGCGGGCGGCAAGCACGTTGTTGTTGTTGGCGGCGGTGATACGGCCTCAGACTGTGTGGGAACAGCCTTCCGTCAGGGTGCGCTCTCTGTGACCCAGATGGACATTCGTCCGATGCCACCGGCCAAAGAAGACAAAATGGCCTTCTGGCCGTATTGGCCTACAAAGTTCCGCACGTCCACCTCTCAGGCAGAAGGTGCAGAGCGTGAATTCTCTGCGGCAACGCTGGAAGTCGTTGGCAATGAGGACGGCGAAGTGGTCGGCGTAAAATGCGCCCGCGTTGACGAAGCTCGTAAGCCACTGGCTGGAACCGAGTTCATCTTGAAGGCAGATTTGGTTCTGGCGGCAATTGGTTTCTCTGGTCCTGAGATGAACACCTACATCAAGGAAGCTGGCGACGATCTGGAACTGGATGCCCGCACCAACGTGAAAGCAGACACGGACAGCTACGCCACCAGCATGGAAGGTGTGTTTGCAGCAGGTGATGTGCGCAAAGGCCAGTCTCTGGTTGTTTGGGCTATTCGTGAAGGCCGTCAGGCCGCCCGCTCTATCGACGAGTACCTGACTGGCAGCTCCAACCTACCGCGCTAAAGGTCTTCATAACGGAAGAAATATGACGGCTCTCTGGCGGTGAAGCGCAGGGAGCCGTTGCCATTTGGTGCTCCGTTATTCTGCGACGGCGTATACTCTCATCTACAGTTAGACCGCGATGCTATGGAGGTTATCCTTTCCTTCCAGTTCGATAGGATACCGGCCCACGCTTGCGCTTGTCCCGTCTGACAAGCGTGGATGCAAAACCACTGTTCGAGGCTGAGACAAAGGCCTTGCTATCAATTCGCCTTTGCCGGTCTTAGTTGCGTACCTGCTCCAAGCCAACATCGTTACGAAGACGATCAGGCCAGTTTCCGCTCTCACCCGTACAAACTCAATGCTCTACCTATGCACTTAATGGCTGGATGCCGGATCAAGTCCGGCATGACA
>NZ_SMMA01000036.1 GCF_009711345.1 Pseudovibrio flavus | reverse complement strand
AATGCGGACAATAAGCAAATGAACTCTACGCCCATCTCCCGATAACCAGCAAAGCAGCTGCAACTGTCCCAAGGTATTATCAAGATAAGCCTAAATCGTTTTAAAGAGTTGGGCGCAGAAAGCACGCATAGAAGGCGCCACAGCTGAATATTTCGCAAGCAAGCGCTTCTCGCCCAAAGACTATGCACCCCTCCCCCAAACGCAAAAAGGCGCCCCAAACGGGACGCCTTTTCATTGAAACCCATAAAGGGAATTCAATTAAGCAGCAGCTTCTGCAGCAGCTTCTTCAGCTTCAACGCGAGCGCGGTCTTCTGCACCCTTTGCTTCAACGTCGCGATCAACGAATTCGATCACAGCCATTGGAGCGTTGTCACCGTGGCGGTAGCCAGCTTTAAGAACGCGGGTGTAGCCACCCTGACGGTCTTTGTAGCGTTCTGCCAGAGCTTCAAACAGCTTGCGTACCATTGCTACGTCGCGGATCTGAGAGATCGCCTGACGACGAGCATGGAGGTCACCGCGCTTACCAAGCGTGATGAGCTTATCTGCGATTGGACGAAGCTCTTTTGCTTTCGGAAGTGTCGTAACAATCTGCTCATGCTTGATGAGAGAAGCAGCCATGTTAGCGAACATTGCTTTACGATGGCTAGACGTCCGATTGAGCTTGCGGCCGGATTTTCCGTGGCGCATGGCCCTCTCCTTTTAATCAGTCTGTGCGGCATTTATCACAAAGCCGCTACGGGTTCCATAGAGAAGAATGGGACCCTGATTGAATCAGTATTGGTGGTCTTCGTAGCGCTTAGCCAGCTCATCGATATTTTCAGGTGGCCAGTTAGCCACTTCCATACCGAGATGCAGACCCATCTGCGCCAGAACCTCTTTGATCTCATTCAGAGACTTACGACCGAAGTTCGGTGTGCGAAGCATTTCTGCTTCAGTCTTCTGGATCAGATCCCCAATGTAGACGATGTTGTCATTCTTCAGGCAGTTCGCAGAACGTACAGACAGTTCCAGCTCATCAACTTTCTTCAGAAGCGCAGGGTTGAACGCAAGTTCAGCCACGGTGTCTTCCTGAACCTCGCGCTGAGGCTCTTCGAAGTTGACGAAGATGGAGAGCTGATCCTGCAGGATGCGGGCTGCATAAGCAACTGCATCTTCAGGAACAACAGAACCGTCGGTTTCTACAGTCAAGGTCAGCTTGTCATAGTCAAGAACCTGACCCTCACGGGTGTTCTCAACCTTGTAAGAAACCTTTTTAACCGGAGAATAGAGGCTATCAACCGGGATAAGACCGATTGGAGCGTCTTCTGGACGGTTTGCAGCAGCAGGAACGTAACCCTTACCGGTGTTAACGGTGAACTCGATACGAACTTCTGCACCATCATCGAGGTTACACAGAAGCAGATCAGGGTTCAGGATTTCGATGTCGCCAACGGTGTCGATGTCGCCTGCATATACAGCGCCAGGACCCTGCTTACGCAGTACCATACGCTTAGGACCCTCACCCTGCATGCGCAGAGCAACTTCCTTGATGTTCAGTACGATGTCGGTGACATCTTCACGAACGCCAGGAATAGAGGAGAACTCGTGCAGAACGCCGTCGATCTGTACGCCAGTTACTGCAGCGCCCTGAAGGGAGCTGAGCAGGATGCGGCGCAGAGCGTTACCAAGAGTGAGGCCGTAGCCACGCTCAAGAGGCTCAGCAACGACAGCAGCTTTAAAGCGTGCATCATCGCCAGAACGAATGTCGAGTTTGGTTGGCTTGATCAGTTCTTGCCAGTTTTTCTGAATAGTCACGTAGTGTTCCCTTCGGCTATCTCGTTGTATCTGCAACTCTTAAGGTTTCAGATCAACCATCCGTTGCCATAGGTTATAAACTGCCCAATAGAAGTATTAGACGCGACGACGCTTGCGCGGACGGCAACCGTTGTGTGGGATCGGGGTCACGTCGCGGATGGAAGTGATCACGAAACCGGTAGCCTGCAGGGCACGCAGTGCGGACTCACGTCCGGAACCTGGGCCACGAACTTCTACTTCAAGAGTACGCATACCATGTTCAGCGGCTTTACGACCTGCGTCTTCGGCTGCGACCTGTGCAGCATAAGGGGTGGACTTACGAGACCCCTTGAAGCCGAGCGCGCCAGCAGACGACCAAGAGATGGTGTTGCCCTGAGCATCGGTGATGGTAATCATGGTGTTGTTGAACGTAGAGTTCACATGCGCAATACCGGAAGAGATGTTCTTCCGCTCGCGACGACGCACACGCGTCGAATCCTTAGCCATAGTATTTCCTATCTTTGATATCTACACCGCCGTATTCACCGGCGGCTCCACCTAGCAGTTGCCAGCGGAGAGATTACTTCTTCTTACCGGCAATTGCCTTCGCAGGACCCTTACGGGTACGTGCGTTGGTATGAGTGCGCTGACCACGGACAGGCAGGCCACGACGGTGGCGAAGGCCACGGTAGCAACCAAGGTCCATCAGACGCTTGATGTTCATTGCGGTTTCACGGCGCAGGTCACCTTCTACGAGGTAATCAGCGTCGATTGCTTCACGGATCTGAAGAACTTCTGCGTCAGAGAGTTCGTTAACCCGGCGTTCTGCAGGAATACCAACCTTAGAGGTGATTTCCTGAGCGAACTTAGGGCCGATACCGTGAATGTACTGCAGCGCGATAACTACGCGCTTGTTCGTCGGAATGTTGACGCCAGCAATACGGGCCACTTTGTTTCTCCTTTAGCGAGGGCACAACACCATGCCCTCTCCCATTCTGTCTGCGCCATTATGGACGACAGACACAAAAAGATCAGCCTCGGTTTCCCAAGGAAAACCGGCGCCAATCGAAAATGGTGTCGATGTGCGCCGGCATATACTTGATATTTTGATGAAGCGCAAGCGCCCCCACGGGATTACGTGGGTTTACACAGCCTTCAAAATCGCTTCGATGTCGCTTGCCACTTTATCAACGGCCTGCATTCCATCGACTGTTTTGAGCATTCCACGTTCACCGTAATACTCGATTAGCGGTGCCGTTTGTTCTCTGTAAACAGCGAGACGCTTTTTCAGCGCCTCAGCGTTATCATCGGAACGAACCTCGGCGCTCTCACGAGCACGCTTTTCGATACGCTCCAGAAGTTTTCCTTCATCCACGGCCAGCTGCACAACGGCGTCAAGACCCATGGACTTGGAATTCAGCAATTCACCCAGAGCATCCGCCTGCGCAATGGTTCTAGGAAATCCGTCCAGGATAAAACCATTAGCGCAATCGTCTTGCTCAATCCGGTCGGCGATCAAGGATACGATCAGCTCGTCAGAAACGAGCTCACCGCGTTCAAGAACACCCTTCACCTTAAGGCCAACTTCGCTTTCAGCTGCAACAGCTGCACGAAGCATATCACCGGTAGACAGTTGTTTGATCTTATAGTTGTCTACCAAGAACGCCGCCTGGGTACCTTTACCAGCACCAGGAGGGCCCAAAAGGATCAGCCTCATTTACGTTTCCCCCTCAGTTTCGTTTTCTTCACCAGACCTTCGTACTGGTGAGCCAGCAGATGCCCCTGAACCTGCGAAACAGTATCCATGGTTACACTGACAACGATCAACAGGGAAGTACCACCGAAGTAGAACGGTACGCCAGTTGCGGAAATGAGGAACTCAGGCAGAAGACAGACCAAGGTGATATAGATAGCACCTACGACTGTGATCCGAGTGAGGACATAGTCAATATACTGTGCGGTACGCTCACCTGGACGAATGCCAGGAATGAAGCCACCGTGTTTCTTCAGGTTATCAGCGGTATCGGTCGGATTGAACACGATAGCTGTGTAGAAGAAACAGAAGAAGATGATCAATGCCGCATAGAGCACCATGTACGCAGGCTGGCCGTGGCCAAGAAGTGCGGTAATGGTGGTCAGCCACTCCATTCCGGTTGAAGTTGATTCACCCGTCTGGAAGTTAGAAATCGTAGCTGGAACCAGAAGCAGAGAGCTCGCAAAAATCGGCGGAATCACACCTGCGGTGTTCAGCTTGAGCGGCAGGAACGAAGTTTGACCTTCGAACATGCGGTTGCCCTGCTGACGACGCGGGTACTGGATAAGCAGACGACGCTGCGCCCGTTCCATGAACACGATAACTGCGATTACTACAACGGCCAGTAGGATAATTCCGAGGATAATTGGGGTCGCGAGTGCGCCCTGACGGCCAAGTTCCAAAGTGGAAACAACCGCGGACGGCAGACCTGCCACAATACCTGCGAAGATAATCAGAGAGATACCGTTACCAATGCCGCGTGAGGTGATTTGCTCACCCAGCCACATCAGGAACATGGTACCGCCTACAAGCGTAATGACTGTCGCAATGCGGAAGAACATACCCGGATCTTCTACGATACCGGTACCGGCTTCCAAACCAACAGCAATGCCGTATGCCTGGAAAGTTGCCAGCAGCACAGTGCCGTAGCGGGTATACTGGTTAATTTTCTTCCTGCCCTGCTCGCCTTCTTTCTTAAGCTGTTCCAGAGAAGGAACAACCGACGTCATCAGCTGAACGATGATGGACGCAGAAATGTAAGGCATGATGCCCAGTGCAAAGATAGCCATACGTTCAACGGCACCGCCGGAGAACATATTAAATAGACCAATGATGCCGGACTGAGCCTGGCCAAAGGCCTGTGCCAATGCGTCTGGGTTAATCCCAGGCAGAGGAATATAGGTACCCAGTCGATACACCAAAAGCGCACCCAGTGTGAACCAGATCCGCTTCTTGAGTTCCTCGGCCTTAGCAAAGGCGGAAAAATTTAAATTTGATGCAAGTTGCTCGGCTGCAGAAGCCATTCCGCGCTCCGGTCAGTTTGGGAACACAAAAAAGAGTGAGGCCTATTCGGCCTCAACTCCCTTGATCACGACTTTGCCGCCTGCTTTCTCAACTGCTTCAACAGCAGTCTTGGAAGCGCCAGCAACTTCGAAAGTCACAGCGGTTTTAAGCTCACCGTCAGACAGAAGGCGTACGCCATCACGAATGCGCTTAACAACACCAGCTACCTTCAGTGCTTCAACTGTAACAGGAGCGGAAGCGTCAAGCTTGCCAGCTTCAATTGCAGTCTGAACACGACCCAAAGACACAATGTTGTAGTCTTTAGCGAAGATGTTGGTAAAGCCGCGCTTCGGAAGACGACGATGCAGAGGCATCTGACCACCTTCAAAGCCTTTGATGGCTACGCCCGAACGGGACTTCTGACCCTTGACACCACGGCCACCGGTCTTGCCCTTGCCAGAACCGATACCGCGACCAACGCGGGTACGGTCCTTAACAGCACCTGGGTTATCCCAGAGTTCGTTAAGTTTCATCCTATTATCTCCCGGCTCTCGTTACGCTTCGTCAACGACGCGAACCAGATGCTGAACCTTGCGGATCATGCCACGCACTTCAGGAGTATCCTGAAGAGTACGACGACGGTGCATCTTGTTCAGGCCAAGACCGATCAGCGTTGCACGCTGGTCAGCTGGACGGCGCAGTGGGCTGCCGATCTGTTCGACCGTTACGGTCTTTTCAGTATTCGCCATTACACTAACCCTTGTTCTCTAATCTGCAGTTGCACCCGCGCCTTAAGCGTCGGATGCTACTACTGCCGCATCGTCTTTGTCACGACGGCGAGCCTGCAGGGTAGAAACCTTGAGGCCACGACGTGCTGCAACAGAACGTGGGCTATCTTCTTTTTTCAGCGCATCAAACGTCGCACGAACCATGTTGTACGGGTTAGATGTACCGAGAGATTTTGCAACAATATCCTGAACGCCGAGCGTTTCGAATACTGCACGCATAGGACCACCAGCAATGATACCGGTACCAGCAGGTGCTGCGCGAAGGATTACTTTGCCAGCGCCGTGACGGCCCTCAATATCGTGGTGGAGTGTACGGCCTTCGCGTAGTGGTACGCGAATCATTGTACGTTTTGCAGCTTCCGTTGCTTTGCGAATTGCTTCAGGCACTTCACGAGCTTTACCATGACCAAAGCCTACGCGGCCTTTCTGGTCACCGACCACTACCAGTGCAGCAAAACCAAAACGGCGGCCGCCTTTTACTACTTTAGCAACGCGGTTGATGTGAACGAGCTTATCGACAAATTCGCTGTCGCGCTCTTCACGATCCCGGTTATCCTGTCTCGCCATTTTATCGTCTTCCGTTTTCTAAAAGCACCAAGGGGCGCCGATCAGAATTCCAGTCCGCCTTCGCGTGCAGCATCAGCCAACGCTTTTACACGGCCGTGGAACAGATAGCCACCGCGGTCAAACACAACCTGTTTAACGCCTGCAGCCAGAGCACGCTCAGCAACCAATTTACCAACTACTGCAGCAGCTGCAGAGTCAGCACCGGTTTTCAGAGTGCCTTTTACATCTTTCTCAAGAGTAGACGCTGCTGCAACGGTCAGGCCATTCGCATCGTCGATAATCTGAGCATAGATCTGTTTGGAAGAGCGGAAAACGGACAAACGTGGACGTCCATTCGCTACTTTTTTGATCGAACGGCGTACGCGTGCGCGGCGACGCTCGAAGGAATTTCCATTCGCCATGATCGTACCCGTTACTTCTTCTTGCCTTCCTTACGGACAATGTATTCGCCTGCATAGCGAACGCCTTTGCCCTTGTAAGGTTCTGGTGGACGGAATTCACGGATGTTTGCCGCGATCTGGCCAACCTGCTGCTTGTTGATGCCGGTGATTTCGATTTCAGTCGGCTTCGGACATTTGATTTCCACACCAGCTGGGATGTCGAATTTGACATCGTGGGAGAAACCAAGAGCAAGGTTCAGGATATTTCCCTGGACCTGGGCGCGGTAACCAACACCGGTGATTTCAAGGTTACGCTTGTAGCCTTCAGAAACACCAGTAACAAGGTTAGCGATCATGGTACGGCACATACCCCACATAGAACGAGCCATTTTGGAATCGTTCAGAGGTGTAACCTGAATACCAGCATCAGTCATTTCGACCGAAACGAGGTCGTGGGCCACGAAGGACAATTCGCCCTTCGGACCCTTGACAACTACGTTCTGGCCGTTGATCGATGCCGTTACCCCGCTAGGCACGGGGACTGGCTTTTTGCCAATACGAGACATAGGATCAACCTGTCAGTTTTTGTAATTAAACTAGAAACTAAGCCGCATCAGAAGACGCGGCAAAGTACCTCGCCACCCACATTTTTGTCGCGAGCTTCGTGATCAGCCATCACACCCTGTGGGGTGGAAAGGATCGCGATGCCCAGGCCATTGGCCACATGTGGGATGTTCTTCACTGAAGAGTACACACGACGACCAGGCTTAGATACGCGCTCAATGGTGCGGATCACAGGCTCGTTGTCAAAGTACTTCAGCTCGATTTCAAGCTCAGACTTGCCACCATCAAAGGCAACAGCTGTGTAGCCACGGATATAACCTTCAGCTACCAGCACGTCCAGAATGTTTGCGCGCAATTTTGACGCAGGTGTAGAAACCTTTGCCTTGCCACGCATATGCGCATTACGGATGCGCGTGATCATATCCCCGACTGGATCGGAAATCGACATCGTAGTAACTCCTTACCAGCTCGACTTCACGAGACCCGGGATCTTGCCCAGGGAACCCAGCTCACGAAGCGCAATACGCGACATCTTGAGCTTGCGGTAGAAACCGCGTGGGCGACCCGAAACTTCACACCGGTTGCGTACCCGTGTTGGCGCGGAATTGCGCGGCAGCTCCGCGAGCTTAAGCCGTGCATTAAACCGCTCCTCGAGGGGTAGGCTCTCGTCCAAGGCCATCGCCTTCAGGGCAGCGCGCTTAGCAGCGTACTTCTGTACAAGACGCTCGCGCCGCTTATTTTTTTCGACCGCGCTTTTCTTCGCCATCGTCTGTCCTCGTTCCTTTCCCGTATACCGCTTTTATTTGCGGAACGGGAAGTTGAACGCGCGCAGCAATTCACGCGCTTCGTCATCGGTTTTCGCGTTGGTGCAGACCACAATGTCCATGCCCCACATCTGATCAACTTTATCATAGTCGATCTCAGGGAACACGATGTGCTCTTTAAGACCCATTGCGTAGTTACCACGGCCGTCGAAGCTCTTAGCATTCAGGCCACGGAAGTCACGTACGCGCGGCAGCGCGATGGTGACCAGGCGGTCCATGAATTCATACATGTGCTCACGACGAAGGGTAACTTTCGCACCCAGTGGCATGCCTTCACGAACCTTAAAGGTCGCGATGGATTTCTTCGCGTGGGTAATAACTGCTTTTTGACCAGCAATCAAGGAAAGATCTGCAGCAGCAGTCTTAGCCTTCTTGCTATCGCCAACAGCTTCACCAACACCCATATTCAGAACGATCTTAGTGACCTTCGGAATTTCCATTGGGTTTGCGTAGTTGAATTTCTCCTGCAGTTGCTGACGCACTACGTTATCGTAGTGCGCGCGCAGCTTTGGAGTGTAAGTAGCGTCAGCCATCAATCACGTCTCCAGAACGTTTGGCGACACGAACAGTGGCGCCACCTTCATTGGTCGTGAAACCGACGCGGGTCGGCTTACCATCTTTCGGATCGGCAAGTGCGATGTTGGAAAGATGGATTGGAGCTTCCTTCGTGACGATACCGCCCTCGCTCTGCTGGGTCTGGCGTAGGTGACGACGCACCAAGTTTACGCCACGCACGACAGCGCGGTTTTCGGACGGGAGCATCTGGATAACTTCTCCAGTTTTACCCTTATCACGACCGGCGATTACGACGACCTTGTCGCCCTTTTTGATCTTCGCGGGCATCAGAGCACCTCCGGCGCAAGCGAAATGATCTTCATGTGATTCTTAGCACGGAGTTCACGAGGAACAGGGCCAAAAATACGAGTTCCGATCGGTTCTTTGTTATTGTTGATCAGTACGGCCGCATTGCGGTCGAAACGGATCACACTGCCATCGGCGCGGCGAATATCTTTCGCTGTACGCACGACGACCGCTTTCATCACGTCGCCCTTTTTAACACGGCCCCGAGGGATAGCTTCTTTGACAGACACCACAATGATGTCGCCAACGCCAGCATACTTCCGCTTGGAACCGCCGAGCACTTTGATGCACATTACACGACGTGCGCCGGAGTTATCGGCTACGTCGAGGTTTGTTTGCATCTGAATCATGACTCGTCGCCTTATTCGTTTTCTCAGCGCCCTAGTGGCCTAAGGCACCGGATGCGTTCATTAGCTCGCTGCTTCTTCCGAAACAACAACCCAATTCTTATTCTTAGAGATAGGTGCACACTCTTGAATGTGGACAGTGTCACCGACCTTGTAAGAATTGTTCTCATCATGTGCACGGTACTTTTTAGTACGACGCACAGTTTTCTTCAGCACTGGGTGGGTAAAGCGACGCTCTACCTTCACAGTTACTGTTTTGTCATTCGCATCGCTCGTGACGATGCCCTGCAAAATACGCTTTGGCATCCTCTACTCCTTATGCGTTAGCAGACGTGCGCTTTTCGCGCAGGATGGTTTTAAGCTGCGCGATTTCACGTCGAACCTGACGTACACGTGCAGTGTTTTCGAGCTGACCAGTAGCTCTCTGGAAGCGCAGGTTAAACTGCTCTTTCTTCAGAGCTGCAAGATCGTCTTTCAACTGATCTTCAGTCTTTGCTCTTACGTCGCTAGCCTTCATGGCTTTACCTCTTTACTGTCCGATCACTCGCCGATGCGCTGGACAAACCGGCACTTGATCGGGAGTTTGGCGGCGGCCAAGCGCATTGCTTCACGAGCAATCTCTTCAGACACACCATCAACCTCAAACATGATACGGCCTGGTTTGACCCTACATGCCCAGTACTCAGGACTACCCTTACCTTTACCCATACGTACTTCAGCAGGCTTCGAAGAAACCGGCACGTCTGGGAAAATACGGATCCACACACGACCAGCACGCTTCATGTGGCGGGTCATGGCACGACGGGCCGCCTCGATCTGACGCGCAGTAATACGCTCAGGCTCCACTGCTTTCAAGCCGAAAGCACCGAAGTTGAGGTCTGTACCGCCCTTGGCATCGCCATGGATACGGCCCTTGTGCTGCTTGCGGAACTTAGTTCGCTTAGGTTGCAGCATCGCTTCTCTCTCGCTTCTCTAATCTGTCGAACTGAGGTGCTGCCTTAGGCAGCACGCTCGCGTCGACCGCCGCCTGGGCGTTCGTTCTTGCCACCAGCTTCGGTTGCACGACGCTCAGAAGCCATTGGATCATGCTCAAGGATTTCGCCCTTGAAGATCCATACCTTCACGCCACATGCACCATAAGCGGTGTGCGCAGTAGCAGTACCGTAGTCAATGTCCGCACGCAGAGTGTGCAGCGGCACGCGACCTTCACGGTACCATTCGATACGCGCGATTTCCGCACCACCCAGACGACCACCGCAGTTAATACGGATGCCGAGGGCGCCAAGACGCATTGCAGACTGAACTGCACGCTTCATAGCACGGCGGAACGCAACACGACGTTCCAGCTGCTGAGCAATAGATGCTGCAACAAGGGTAGCGTCGGTTTCAGGCTTGCGCACTTCAACGATGTTGAGGTGAACTTCAGAAGAGGTCATCTCGGACAGCTTCTTGCGAAGACGTTCGATGTCTGCACCCTTCTTACCAATCACTACACCTGGACGACCAGAGTGAATGGTAACGCGGCACTTGCGGTGCGGGCGCTCGATGACGATCTTAGAGACAGCAGCCTGCTTCAGTTCTTCCTGCAAGAATTCGCGGATGCGGAAATCTTCATGAAGAAGATCACCGTATTCGTTCTTGCTGGCGAACCAACGGGAGTCCCAAGTACGGTTGATGCCGAGGCGAAAACCGATTGGATTAATTTTCTGTCCCATTAGGCTGTCTCCTCAACTTCGCGTACAACGATGGTCAGGTTAGCAAACGGTTTCTGAATGCGACCTACACGACCACGGGCACGAGGCTGGAAACGCTTCATTACAAGCGCTTTGCCTACGAAGGCCTCGGCAACGACAAGGTTGTCGACGTCGAGGTCATGATTGTTTTCAGCGTTAGCGATAGCGGACATCAGAGTTTTCTTGACGTCGCCAGCGATGCGCTTGCGAGAGAAGGTCAGATCAGCAAGTGCTGCGCCAACTTTCTTACCGCGGATAGATGCTGCAACGAGGTTAAGCTTCTGCGGGGAAACCCGCAGCATGCGGCATACTGCCTTTGCCTCGTTGTCGGCGAGCGTCCGCTCTTGCTTCTGCTTGCCCATCCTTATTTCCTTTTCGCCTTTTTGTCAGCGCCATGACCGTAGTAGGTACGGGTTGGGGAGTATTCACCCAACTTCTGACCAACCATGTCTTCGCTAATCAAAACAGGAATGTGCTTCTGGCCGTTATAAACGCCGAAGGTCAGCCCCACGAACTGCGGCAGAATGGTAGAGCGACGGCTCCAGGTCTTAATGACCTCGCTACGGCCGGACGCACGTACCTTCTCCGCTTTTTTCAGGAGGTAACCGTCAACAAACGGGCCTTTCCAGATCGAACGTGTCACGATCCGTCCCTCTTACTTCTTCCGCGAATGACGCGAACGAACGATAAACTTATCACTCGCCTTATTGCGTCTCGTACGCTTACCTTTAGTTGGCTTACCCCAAGGGGTAACCGGATGACGACCACCGGATGTACGACCTTCACCACCACCGTGCGGGTGATCGATAGGGTTCATAGCTACACCGCGGGTGTGTGGACGACGACCGAGCCAACGGGAACGACCAGCCTTACCAAGATTGATGTTGGCATGATCAGGGTTGGATACCGCGCCAATCGTGGCCATGCAAGTGCCGAGTACACGACGCTGCTCACCAGAAAGGAGACGGACTACAGTGTAACCAGCGTCACGACCAACGATCTGAGCGTAAGCACCTGCGGAACGTGCAATCTGCGCGCCCTTGCCTGGCTTCATTTCGATGTTGTGTACGATGGTGCCGACCGGAATAGACGCCAGAGGCATCGCATTGCCTGGCTTCACGTCTACGGAGTTACCAGCTACAACCTTGTCGCCAGCAGCAAGACGCTGTGGAGCAAGAATGTAAGCCTGTTCGCCGTCTTCGTAGTTTACCAGTGCGATAAATGCGGTACGGTTTGGATCGTATTCCAGGCGCTCGACGGTGCCAACTACGTCGAATTTACGACGCTTGAAGTCAACCAGACGATAAGTACGCTTGTGACCACCACCAATGTTGTTGGCAGTCTTACGACCGGTGTTGTTACGACCACCAGACTTTGTGAGACCTTCAGTCAATTTCTTGACTGGCTTGCCTTTCCAAAGTTCGGAACGGTCTACCTGTACCAGCTGACGACGGCCAGGAGATGTTGGATTAAATGTCTTAAGTGCCATTTTGTCCTACCTCGCCCTTAAAGACCGGTCGTCACATCGATGGACTGACCGTCCTCGAGGGTGACCACTGCCTTTTTGAAGTCAGACTGACGACCAAGGATACCACGGAAACGCTTGGACTTGCCTTTGCGTACCAGGGTGTTTACAGCCTTGACCTTCACGCCGAACAGGGCTTCTACGGCCGCTTTGATTTCTGGCTTTGTAGCAGAAAGAGCGACTTTGAAAACCACTTTGTTCTCTTCAGAAGCGAAAGTTGCCTTTTCGGTGATCACCGGAGAGACGATCGTATCGTAATGATTAATGTTCATTAGAAACGTTCCTCCAGAGCAGCTACGGCAGCCTTGGTCAGAACCAGCGTATCACGACGAAGAATGTCGTAAACGTTGATGCCCTGAACTGGCAGCACGTCGACCATTGGGATGTTGCGGGATGCAAGACCGAAGTTTGCATCTACTTCTGCACCATCAATGATCAGAGCGTTTTTCAGACCCATGGAAGACAGCTGGTCTTTCACGAGTTTGGTTTTTGCTTCAGCTGCCTTTACATCTTCAACGATGATGAGGCTACCCGCAGCCGCTTTAGCAGAAAGCGCATGCTTCAGGCCGAGAACGCGAACCTTCTTAGGAAGGTCAAAGCCGTGTTCACGAACAACTGGGCCAAATGCTTTACCACCACCACGGAACTGTGGAGCTTTACGGTTACCGTGACGAGCGCCACCGGAACCTTTCTGGCGAACGAATTTCTTGGTGGTACCAGAAACTTCGGAGCGACCCAAAGATTTGTGAGTACCAGCCTGACGCTTAGCCAGCTGCCAGCGAATTACACGCTGGATCAGGTCTACGCGAGGCTCAAGACCAAAGATCTCGTCAGATACGGTGATCGAACCGGCTACACCGCCGCCGAGGGATTTAACCTCGAGTTCCATCACTCACCTTCCTTCCCGGTTTCGATCGCAGCAGCGTCAACCGCACGGAAAGAACCTGGAACAGGTGCGTTTTCCGGCAGAGCTTTTTTCACTGCGTCGCGAACGAGGATCCAGCCGCCCTTAGAACCAGGCACGGAACCTTCAACCATGATCAAACCGCGCTCTACGTCAGTGCGAACGATTTTCAGGTTCTGGGTAGTAACGCGTTCGTCACCGAGGTGACCGGCCATTTTCTTGCCTTTGAACACTTTACCCGGATCCTGACACTGACCGGTAGAACCGTGTGCACGGTGAGAAACGGACACACCGTGGGAAGCGCGACCGCCCCCGAAGTTGTGACGCTTCATAGCACCTGCAAAGCCTTTACCGATAGAAGTACCGGTAACGTCAACGAACTGACCAATTACGAAGTGGTCTGCAGTAAGTTCTGCACCCACGTCGATCATGTTGTCAGCGTCCACGCGGAACTCTGCCAGCTTGCGCTTTGGCTCAACCTTTGCTGCTGCAAAGTGGCCGCGCATAGCACGGTTTGTGTTTTTAACTTTAGCTGCGCCAACACCGAGTTGCAGTGCTGTGTAGCCATTTTTATCTTCAGTACGGTGGGCAACTACCTGGCACTTGTCCAGGTGCAGTACAGTCACTGGCACATGTTCACCAGCTTCACTATACACGCGAGTCATACCCACTTTCTGTGCGATCACTCCAGAACGCATCGGCATCCCCTTGGTCCGCCTTACAGCTTGATCTCGACGTCCACACCAGCAGCCAGGTCGAGCTTCATAAGAGCGTCTACTGTCTGTGGAGTTGGATCGACGATATCGAGAAGACGCTTATGAGTGCGCATCTCGAACTGATCACGGCTTTTTTTGTCGATGTGCGGACCACGAAGTACTGTGTACTTTTCAATCCGCGTCGGCAACGGTACGGGTCCGCGCACTTGTGCGCCAGTCCGTTTCGCCGTGTTGACGATCTCCTTAGTGGAGGCGTCAAGAACACGGTGATCAAACGCCTTTAGGCGGATCCGAATATTCTGACCGTTCATGACTTATCCCTACTGGGTAAGGTCAGGCAGCTACCGAAGTAGCCGCCCTCAAACCCAATTCTTATTCGATGATTTCAGCTACAACGCCTGCACCAACGGTACGGCCACCTTCGCGGATAGCGAAGCGCAGA
>NZ_SMMA01000051.1 GCF_009711345.1 Pseudovibrio flavus | reverse complement strand
CGCGCCGCCGCTCTGGTCAAAAACGCAAAGGCTTAAGGCCCTTTCCACCCGAAAGGCTTTAAAAACGAGAAAGCGGGGCCCTTGCCCCGCTTTTTTGCAATCAAAATGTAGAGCTGACTATTGCAGGCGTACCCTACGCTGCCGCAACGCTTTCAAGAAACTCGCGCACTTCAACACTTAGCTGCTCGGTCTGAACGGCCAGCTCTTCCGCAGACGAAAGAACCTGCGAAGCAGAACTACCGGTGTTTGTCGCTGCCTGACCGACACCGCCGATTGTGCTTGCTACATCATCGGAGCCTTGCGAAGCTTTTTGGATGTTGCCGGCAATTTCATGAACTGCCAAACCCTGCTGATCCACTGCGCCTGTTATGGTCATGGCAATCTCGTTGATCTGGCCAATAACCTCGGCAATGCTGGCGATGGAGTCAGAAGCATCGTTTGTAGCGTGCTGGATGCCATCAATCTGGGAACTGATCTCGGCAGTCGCTTTCGAAGTTTGCTCGGCAAGCAACTTCACTTCCTGCGCAACAACGGCAAAGCCTTTGCCTGCTTCACCAGCGCGAGCGGCTTCAATGGTGGCGTTAAGCGCCAAGAGGTTGGTCTGGCTTGCGATGTTATTGATAAGATCGACAATCACGCCAATTTTGTTAGCAGCTTCTGCTAGAGTGCCAACCTTGGTCACCGTATCGTTAGCAAGACCAACAGCACGTACTGTAATCTCTTCCGATGCTGACACCTGACGACCAATCTCCTGAACAGACGCAGACATTTCTTCGGTCGCAGCAGCAACAGAACGTACGTTGGCGCTTGCTTCACCAGAGGCGGTGGAAACAATATCTGCCTGCGTTGCAGTATGCTCTGCCGTCAGCGTCAGATCTTCAGCCGCAGATTTCATTTGTACGGCCTCATCGGAGAGCGTGGAGACGATACTACCGATTTTCTGATCAAAGGTACTGGCGAGCTGGTCCAGCGTCTCACGGCGCTCCTTACGGCCTTCCTCGGTATAAACTGCAATGGCAAAATCCATATCGAGCATCAGCGCTTTGGTAACTGCCTGCTGGATTTCACCCGCATTGCCTTTCTTGGAACGGAAGAGGGAGCCGCGCCTCTTACCTGCGGCAAGAGCAGAAAGCAAGCCACACAGAAGGTAGTTATAACCGCCGATGTACCACTTCGGCTCCAGACCAATGCGGTTATGCACCTCACCAATCTTGGTAACGGACGCCACATAAGACGCATCGAAGGTGCCTTCGGTAATCAAAGCCCAATGTTTGAGCTGCATTTCCTTGGCGTGTGCCATGTGTTCGGGGCTTTTGAAGAAACTGGCTGTCTCAGGAAAACGCGCTACGTGTTTGTAGAATTCGTCCAAGCCTTTGGGCAATAGAGACATAATGAAATCGCGGTTGGCCTTAAGCGTCTTGCGTGTGGCTTCATCAATACCGTGAAACGCCAGCCGTGTTCCTAGTGTGTTTGCGTCAAAAGACATACTTGCCCCCCGTTCGGCACAGTCAAACTTTCCACTAGGAGGAAGCTCCTAAGGTTAATTATGTGCAAATAACTAGGTAAAATTATCGATAATTATTCCAAGTGCTAATCGCAGTGCAGCATTATTGATAATCGCAGCGACGGCAAAATTATCGATTTTTCCCAAGGAAACTGCGCAGTTATCAAAAGACCCGCAGATTAGCCAATTTAGGAGAGATGAAACTGTGAATTCAGGGCACCTGATGGCCGCGCAGACCATTCAGCATCGCAGTAAGCAAAATGAATCGTGTGCCATAGCAGAGGCCGAACCCGCTATGGCACCTAAAGAAACGATTCTGTTATCTAAACGCTCTGACATACAGCTTTTGAGCTGTTGATTAGTCTCCAATGGCAGTGGTTAAGGCAGGGGCTTCTTGTTTCATAGTGCGGAACGTGAATTCTGTAAGATAGTTCAACAAATCCTTGGAGCACTTTTCTGCCATATCAGAATCGCCGTACGCGACAGCCTTGGCAATTTCCTTGTGCAGGTCGCCGCCTTTTGTGCCTTCACCGCGACTTTTATTGGCGAACCAATACCGGCGAGACATGCCCTGAACTGTACCCATCACCTGCTCAAAGTATTCATTTCCTGTCGCTTTTGCGATCAGATCATGAATTCCGCGCAGTGCTTCCAATACGCCAATGTCGTCTTCTGCAGCCGAACAAGCGATCATAATATCTGCCATATCAAGAAGCTGCTTGCGGTCTTCTGCCGACGCTCTGATAGCGCAGACGCGAAGACAGTTCGGCTCGATGCAGCGCCTTACTTCCAAAAGCTTCAACTGTTCTTCTGCAGTAATTTCGGGCACTTGGACGCCTCTGCGAGGGTGAATGACAAGCATCTTGTCATGTTCCAGTCGCTGGAGGGCTTCTCGTACTGGTGTTCGGCCAATATTTAACATGGAAGCCAGAACATTTTCTGAATACAGGCGGTTAGAATCGAGTTTTCCGAAAATGATCATGTGCTCTATTGAAGCACGCGCCTGCTCTGCAAGAGTTTCCATTATTGTTTTTCTAGCCTTTCACACTCTGCGCTAACTTACTCATTTATTGAGTAAACTCGTTCTACAGCATTCTTCAAAATGCGCTGTTTTCTGCCGCTATCTCTCAGTACCTGCAAGGCGGGAAACCCCCAAGACAGTAGATTCCCTAACTTTCGTAATATGTCATGCTGCCATATCAGTAAGTTCAAGACGGGCCATTAAGACCATTATTCATAGCAATAACGGCCAAAATAAGAGCCCTGACGGAGCATTTTTCGGCGTATAACATATCAAAAAAAGCGCCGTATCTGCTCCTAAAAAGAAGCGAGAACGGGAGAAGAAGAAATGGAAAAGTGGAGACTGAACGGCGTTGTTGCCGATGATGGTCAGACCCCAATCTTCGATAGCTATGATGTAGTTGTTTGCGGCGGCGGCCCTGCTGGTGTGGCAGCGGCTGTAACCTCTGGCCGTTTGGGCCAGAAAACCCTGCTTATCGAGAAAAACGGCTTCTGTGGTGGCGCAGCTGTTGCTGGTCTTTCCGCAACCATCTGCGGTATGTACTACGGCAAAGAAGACCCGACCACTGGCGCTGAGCAGGTTGTATACGGCTTCACCGAGGAGTTCCGTCAGCGTATGGAAGCACGCGGCGGCTTGACCGAGCCACAGGTATACGGCAAGACCCACGTACACACCCACGACCCTATCATCTGGCGCGAAGTTGCTGATGATATGCTGCTGGAAGCTGGCGTGACATGTCTGTACCACACCATTATTTCCGGTGTTGTAATGGACGGCGACGCAGTTCGCGCTGTTGAAGTGGAATCTTCCGCAGGGACTTCCTTGATTAAGGCAAAGAAGTTCATTGATGCGACCGGTGATGCGGCAGTTATCGCCCGCGCTGGTTTCGAGTTCTACTACGGCGACAACGGCGTCATTCAGAACCCTACCATGATGTTCCGCATGGCGAACGTGGACATGGAGCCATTCCTTGAATACTTCAAGGGCGACACCATCTGCCCGCCGGAAATGATCAAGGATCTGACCGAGAAGAACGAAAGCGGCGAATACTCTCTGCCACGCAACAAGGTTTGGGTCTTCCCATCCACCCACGACCGCGTGCTGATGATGAACACCACCCGCCTTGCAGGTCAGGACGGACGCGTTCTTAACGTTATCAACCCTGTAGACCGCACTGAAGCTGAGATCTACGGCCGTCGCTCCACCCGGGAGTACGAGCGTTATTTCCGCGAGCACGTTCCAGGCTGTCAGGACGCATATCTCTTTGACACCGGTACGGAAGTTGGTGTACGCCAGACCCGCTCCATCAAGGGTGTGAAGGTTCTGACCAACGAGCACGTTGTGGAATGCCGCAAGTGCGATGACGGCGTCGTTCGCAGCCCGTGGCCGATTGAGCTGCATTCTGCAAGCGCACCAAAACTGCACTGGCTCTACAACGACTACTACGAGATCCCTTACCTGACCCTCGTTCCTGAAGTCGGTGAAGACATCATCGTTGCAGGTCGCAACCTGTGCGCCGAGCACGAAGCACTCGCTTCTGCCCGCGTAACCGCACAGTGCTTTGAATACGGCCATGCAGCAGCAGTAGCAGCAGACATCTCCATTAAGCAGGACGTCAAGTTCCGTGACATTAAGGGTGAAGATGTACGCGCCATCATGAAAGAACGCGGCAGCGCTCTTTAATCCGGTCTGGCGGACTGACATGGCACATGCGGTCCGCCCAAAAAACAAAACGAAGCATCGTTGGGAGTAAAGTGATGAGTATCCAAGAAGGCAAATTTGTCGATACTGATCCTAAAAAGCGCAATCTGCTTAAAGACATTAACGCAGAAAACGTATCTGCCGGTATCCTCGCCGCTATCTTTGGCTGCGTAGCTACATCTTTCATCATCATCAATTCCGGCACCGAAGCTGGAATGTCGGACGCGTTCGTATCCAGCTGGTTGACCTCTGTATGGTTCTTCGGCGGTATCTTGGGCGTGTTCCTTGCTTACACCACCAAACAGCCAATTGCCGGTGCATGGTCCATTCCTGTGGGCGTTATGATGGCACAGACCCTGCAGCTCTACCCTGTAGAGCAGGCAATTGGCGCGTACCTTGTTGCTGGCTTTATTGTTCTGGGTCTTGGTCTTTCCGGTCTTATCAACCGCATCATCAAGTTCATTCCTGAACCAGTCATCATGGCTATGATTGCAGGCGCTTTGATGCGCTTTGGTACCGGCGTTATCTCCGGCGTTGAAGCTCTGCCTATTATCTCCGGCATCACCGTTATTGCTTACTTCATCGCGATGAAGCTGGTTAAGAAGATCTCCCCGATCATTCCTGCCTTCATCATCGGTATGATCCTGTCCTTCGCCCTTGGTTACTCCAACATCGAAAACTTCGATGCGACGTACCTTGGTCTGCAGTTCATGGCTCCTGAGTTCAACATCGGCGCAATCATCGCGATCTCTATTCCAATCGCAATCCTTGTTGTTGGTGCAGAAAACGCTCAGGCAACCGGCGTTCTGATGAGCGAAGGCTACAACGTACCAGTGAAGAAGATGACCATCTGGTCTGGTATCGGCGGTATCGTAACCTCCACCTTCGGCGGCCCTAACGCAAACATCGCTGGCCCAATGACCGCAATCTCCGCTTCTGACACCTCTGGTCCGGAAAAAGAAAAGCGTTACGTTGCAGCTATCGTATGTGGTGTAATCTGCCTCACCTTCGGTTGGTTCTCTTCTTACGCAATCAACTTCCTCAAGCTGGTTCCTGTGTCCCTCATCATGACAATCGCAGGTCTTGCTATGGTCAACGTGCTCCTGTCTTCCCTGCAGGCAGCATTCCAGAAGACCCAGGCATTCCAGATTGCAGCGTTCTTCGCATTCATCATCGCACTGAGCGGCGTAAGCTTCCTTGGTATTACCGCGCCGTTCTGGTCCCTGGTTGGTGGTGTTGCAATTGCTTTCGCAACTGACATGAAAGCATTCAAAGAGCGTCTTGCAGCCTAATACTTCGCAAAGGCTCAAGGAGTGTTCTCCCCCGCCGAAGGCAGCACCCCAAGGCGGTTCTCCTTGAACCAGACACCCGGCCGTTTCCCCCCGGGTTCCCGAAGAAAAAAGGCAAAACGCCCCGCAGTGGTTCACCTGCGGGGCGTTTCTTTGTTTCAGTGCTCTGTTAGCTCAACCCTAGCCATTCAGGCTTGCAAAGGTGGCTTCTCTTTCCGCCAGCTTTTCCAAAAGCGGGGCAGTGCGCCAGAAGTAATCATCATCCTTCGCACCTTGCTTGACGACATCGAGGATTTTGGCAGCACCCACCGCATCGGCGTAATGCATAGGCCCGCCGCGCCAACGCGGGAAGCCGTAGCCATAGAGCAGGGTGAGGTCCACATCCACCGGACGAAGCGCGATGCCTTCGCTGATGATAGCCGCCGCCTCATTGACCATGGCTGCCATATAACGCTCGACAATTTCTTCCGCGCTAAAGCTGCGCTGAGCTATGCCTTTTTCAACGCGCTCTGCTTCAATCAGCTCCAACGCATCTGGGTTCGGCGTATGCTTGGCAACGTCTTTGCCATAAAGGTAGTAGCCAGAACCAGTCTTGCGACCAAACCAGCCCTGCTCGCAGATGGCATCGGCAAAGCCCACCTGACGGTCACGCGGATCACGGGTTGCGGCCAAGCGTTTGCGCCGTGCCCAGCTAATATCAAGACCTGCCATATCAGCGGTTTCAAACGGCCCCATAGCAAAGCCAAAGCCGCGAATGGCGCTGTCGATCTCTTTCGGGCTAGCACCTTCAAGGATCATCGCTTCCGCCGCCGCACGGGTTTTGGCAAGAATGCGATTGCCGATGAACCCGTCACAAACGCCAGCACGCACCGCGACTTTGCCCATCTTCTTGGCTAGAGCAAAACCGGTGGCCAGCACATCAGCAGCCGTTGCATTGGCAACCACCACTTCCAGCAGTTTCATGATGTGGGCAGGAGAGAAGAAGTGCAGACCGATAACGTCCTGCGGTCGGCTCGTGCATGCAGCAATGGCATTCACATCAAGGTAGGATGTATTGGTCGCCAAAATTGCGCCTTGCTTGCACACCGCGTCCAGCTTGGAGAACACGTCATGCTTGACGCTCATCTCTTCAAACACCGCCTCGATAACAAGGTCAGCATTGGAGAACGCTTCATACTCACAAGCCAGAACCAGCGCTTCACCCGTCAGCTTGGCAAGGCCATCAGCTGAGAGCTTGCCGCGCTTAACCGCGCCCTCAAGGTTTGCGGTGATTACCGAGCGCGCGCGATCAAGGCCAGCTTCATCACGTTCTACCAGTACAACAGAGAAACCGGAGAGCAACAGCGCTGTTGCAATGCCCGCGCCCATAGTACCGCCGCCAACAACACCCACTTGAGAAAGCGGACGCGGCTCAACGCCTTTCAACTCCGGTAAGCGGCCAGCGCTCCGATCAGCAAAGAATGCGTGCACCAGTGCTTTGTGCTGTGCAGACTCTTTCAGCTCAAGAAACGTCCGGCGCTCGATAGCAAGAGCAGCGTCATACGGCATACGCGCCGCATTGGCGATCATCTCTAGCGCGATGCTGGGCGCTTCCAATCCCTTCGCCTTTTTTGCGACTTCTGCGCGGGCAGTGTCGAACAGCTGCGCATCGGCGGCGGGTGCGCCTACCTGCGCGAGCCGGCGCGGGCCACGTTCTTCCGCCACTATTTTTTGAGCGAAGACAATGCCTGCTTCTTTTATCCCCGCCTCGGATGTCAGCTCATCAACCAGCCCCATCTGCAAAGCGTCTTTTGCCTTAACAGGGCGGCCGCCAGTTATCATCGCAATTGCGGCATCATAACCGATCAGGCGCGGCAAGCGCTGGGTTCCGCTGGCACCGGGGATAAGCCCGATGTGAACCTCCGGCATACCAAGGCGTGTTTTTTCCTGCGCAATGCGGTAGTGAGAGGCAAGTGCCACTTCAACACCGCCGCCTAGCGTGTTGCCATGCAGCGCGGCAATCACCGGCTTTTCGCAGGCTTCAATACGGGCAATCAGTTCTGGAAGAGTTGGCCCCCAAGGCTCCAGCGAGAACTCGCGAATATCCGCACCGGCGATAAAGCCAGCACCAACGCCATATAGAACAGCGGCTGAAGCGGTTTCATCATTCTCGAAGCGCTCGATAGCCTCGAAAAGGGCAGAGCGCAAAGCATTGCTGAGGGCGTTTACCGGTGGGTTTTCAATAGCAAGAACGGCAATATCCTGCTCTACACTATAGTGAACCGTGCCGGATGAAGGTGACGTTATGCTCACCGGATACTCCTGAAATCAATAAAACGATAGCCGCCCCACCACAGCGAGGCGACTTACGTTTTTACACCTACACTTGACGGCGCACGGTGGCAACGCGGAAACGGTTCGCCACATACGCGCTATCAGTCAGGCTGGCATTGCCCGCAGGGTTGGCTCCGGTGACGTGATAGTCAGAAAACGCCGCCGACTGGTTCACGTAGATGCCGCCAAGCAAGTTGACGGAAAGAGGCGCGCCTGCTTTGGCATAGGCCGCCTCTGCCGTGTCAATGAACGCCTCGTCTGTCGAATAAAGTGCGCCGGTAATTGCACCATGTTCCTTTGCAGAACGGGCAGCGCGTTGAAGTGCGTCCGCACTATCCTCACAAGCAACAAGGAACGCAACTGGCCCAAAACGCTCGGTCAAGTAGGCTTCCTCGTCCTTCGCATCGACAGATATCAACGCTGGCGTTGCCGTTCGCACATCATCTGCACCCTCAATTGCAGATGATGGGCGGACCACCTGCCCAAGGGACTGCGCGTCGCTCACACGCTCAATGGTGAGAGGGTTCTGGATCGCCCCGCAAATCGCCAATGCCCGCTCTGGATCACCAAGCAGTTTGTTGAGCGCTGTCGCGATGGCTGTAGAAATTTCATCGAAGCTGAGGTGGCCCTGATCGGTTTCAACGCCGCCCTTGGGAATAAAAATATTCTGGGGGGCAGTACACATCTGGCCGGAATAAAGAGACAGAGAGAAGGCGATATTACCGGTCATCGCCCGAAGGCTTGACGTCGATTCGATGGTGATCGCGTTAACTCCGGCTTCTTCTGTGTAGACCTGCTTGCCCATCGCATTCTGGCGCACCCAACGGCCAAACGTGCTGGAGCCGGTGTAGTCGATAATCTCCACGCCCCTGTGGTTCACAAGGTCCATGGCCTTCGGCTGGCTCTCAGTGTCCACGGCAAGCAGAAGCACGTTTGGATCAAAGCCTTGCTCTTCCAGTAGCTTACGGCCCATCTGAACAGTGATCGCCAGCGGCAGTATGGCGGCAGGATGTGGTTTCACGATAACCGGATTACCGCAAACGAGGGACGCAAACAGCCCCGGATAGGTGTTCCAAGTCGGGAATGTAGAACAGCCAATTGCCAGCGCAACACCGCGCGGAACGATGGTGAAAGTCTTATCCAGAACGATAGGATCGTGCTTGCCCTGCGGCTTGGTCCAGCGCACTTCCTTCGGAATTTGTGCCATTGCATCATAGGCATAGGCAACCGCTTCCAACGCACGGTCCTGCGCGTGCGGTCCGCCAGCCTGAAACGCCATCATAAACGCCTGACCGGATGTATGCATAACCGCATTCGCCATAAGGAAGGAATTGCGGTTAAGACGGTGCAGCAGCTCAAGAGCAAGGCCAACGCGAGCCTCTACGCCAGCTTTCGCCCAGGCTTCACCGGCAGCTTTGGAGGCTTCAACAAGCTGGTCAACGCTTGCATCCTCATAGGTTACGCCAAGCTCTAGACCGTAGGGAGAAACCTCTGCACCAACACGGTTTCCATTTGTCGGCTGGCCCAGATCAAACGGCTTACCCAGCAGCGCGTCGAACGCAGCTTTCTGGTCGTCCTTGGCTGTTTCGCCGTAGATTTTCCCCGATGGAACCTCAGGATAAGCGGACCAGTGGTCACGGCTTTTGCTCGCTGCGACCGCATCCAGCAAGGTCTGCTTGTGGGTTTCAAAATATGACTGCATGACATCCTCCTCCCATGCCCGATCCCGTATTCTGCCAACTGCTGACTTCAAAAAGCCTCCCGCACAGTTGACAGTAACAATACTTAGCTTCAATAATTGACCGACCGGTCGATTAATTCAAGTAGCAATTTTGAGAGCGGTATTCGGGCTGATCGGCGACACAGCCCGCTGTAGCATTGGGGAGGGAAAACATGAGTGAACCTTCGGTTCTCTATGAGGATAAAGGTGGCTACGCTGTCATAACGCTGAACCGTCCTGACAAGCTGAACTCCTTTAACGAGGAAATGCACCGTGCGCTTTACGAAGCGCTTGAGCGGGCAGAAGCTGATGATACCTGCCGCGCGATAGTGCTAACGGGAAACGGCAAAGGCTTTTGCGCAGGGCAAGACCTAGGCGACCGGATGCAGGCAGGCGCCGACGCACCGCCGCCGGACCTTTCCCGCACGATCGAGCAGCTTTACAACCCGCTGGTTCGCAAACTCCGTGCGCTGGAAATGCCGGTAATCTGCGCTGTAAACGGCGTTGCTGCAGGAGCAGGTGCCAACATTGCTCTTGCCTGCGACATCGTTCTGGCGTCCCGTTCCGCAAAATTTATTCAGGCATTTTCTAAAATCGGCCTCGTGCCCGATTCCGGCGGAACCTACTTTCTGCCGCGCTTGATCGGCAGCGCCAGAGCCCGCGCTCTTGCCTTGCTGGCAACGCCAATCACCGCAGAACAAGCGCAAGAATGGGGACTAATTTGGCAGATTTTTGACGCTGAAGCAGTGAAAGAAGAAGCCTGTAGCATGGCCGCAGAGCTGGCCACTGGCCCGACCTACGGCTACGCGCTGATTAAAGAAGCGCTGAATGCATCCGAGACAAACACGCTGGATGAACAGCTCGATCTGGAGCGCGACCTGCAACAAAAGGCTGGCTATTCGCCTGACTACAAAGAGGGCGTAAGCGCCTTTATGGAGAAGCGCAAACCCCAGTTCAGCGGAAAAAAGCCATGACGGCCAACGAAAAGGCACAGGCCGTCGCCAAGGTGATGTGGGATGCGGACGAGGCGTCCCGCGCTCTTGGCATGGAGCTCGTTGAGGTTCGCGCAGGTTATGCCGTGCTGCGAATGCCAGTGCGCTCAGACATGACCAACGGCCACGGCACCTGTCACGGCGGTTACATCTTTACGCTGGCAGATAGCGCCTTTGCGTTTTGCTGCAACAGCCACAACCAACGGGCCGTCGCCCAGCACTGCAACATCACGTTCATTGCCCCGGTTCAGGAGGGAGACCTGCTGGAAGCAATTGCACGGGAAGTATCGCGGACAGGCCGTAATGGCCTGACGGATGTGCGTGTTCTCAATCAACACGGCGCTGTGGTGGCGGAATTCCGCGGCGCATCCCGCACCATCAAGGGTGAGCACATACCAGACCTAGACTAGCACTAACTCGCATTTGGGAGGGGAAATGTTAGAGTTACAAGACAGACCAGAGGCTTTGGAGCCCATAGAAACGGCGGCGCGGGAGGACCTTGCCGCCCTACAGCTAGAGCGTATGAAGTGGTCACTGCGCCACGCCTACGAGAACGTGCCGTTTTACAAAAAGAGCTTTGATGATGCCGGAGTGCATCCCGATGACCTGCAAAGCCTTGCTGATCTGGCGCGGTTTCCGTTCACCAACAAGGCAGACCTGCGCGACAATTATCCATTCGGCATGTTTGCAGTGCCGGAAGACAGGATCGCCCGCATTCACGCCTCATCCGGCACCACCGGCAAACCGACCGTGGTTGGCTATACGCAAGATGATATCGAAATGTGGGCAACGCTTGTGGCCCGCTCTATTCGCGCGGCTGGCGGCAAGGCGGGCGACAAGGTGCATGTGGCCTATGGCTACGGCCTGTTCACCGGCGGTCTTGGCGCTCACTACGGCGCAGAAAAGCTGGGCTGCACCGTCATTCCAATCTCTGGAGGCATGACAGAACGACAAGTGCGCTTGATCGAGGACTTCAAGCCCGAGATCATCATGGTCACCCCGTCCTATCTGCTTTCCATTCTGGATGAGTACCGCAAGCAAGGGCTGGACCCGCGCAAAAGCTCTTTGAAAGTTGGCATCTTCGGCGCAGAGCCATGGACCAACGCCATGCGGGCCGAGATTGAAGAAGCCTTTGATATGAAGGCCGTCGATATCTATGGCCTATCTGAGGTTCTTGGGCCCGGCGTTGCCAGCGAATGCGTAGAGACACAAGACGGACCGCACATCTGGGAAGATCACTTCTACCCCGAGATCATCGACCCGCAAACAGGAGAGGTTCTGCCGGACGGGGAAGAAGGTGAACTGGTCTTCACCACGCTAACTAAAGAAGGCATGCCAGTAATCCGCTATCGCACGCGTGATCTTACCCGCCTGCTTCCGGGCACTGCCCGCTCCATGCGCCGTATCGCCAAAATCACTGGCCGCAGTGACGACATGATGATCCTGCGCGGGGTGAATGTATTCCCTAGCCAGATCGAGGAGCAGCTTTTGCGCTGTGAGGGCCTTTCGCCCAACTACCAGATAGAGCTGACACGCGATGGCCGCATGGACCAGATGCGGGTACTGGTGGAAGCGCGGGAGAGCTTCAACACCGATGAGCAACGTGCAGCTAGCGCTAAGGAACTGGCAACACATGTGAAAAACAACGTCGGCATATCGGTAAGAGTGGACGTGGGCCAGCCACACTCGGTAGAACGCTCTGCAGGGAAAGCCCGCCGCATTGTCGATCTTCGTCCGACAGATTGACCCGCTACTAAAACGGAGAAACACCCGCACATGGCGCGTACACGAGCTGCCGATTACGACGAGAAACGCTTGGCGATCTTGCACAAGTCCGCTTTGGAGTTTGCAAAGAAGGGCTATGATAAGACGTCCATGTCGCAGATCGCGCGCGTGTGCGGTGTTTCCAAGGCATTGCTCTATCACTACTACGAGAACAAGGAGGGGCTGCTCTGCGATATTCTGCGGTATCACCTGCAAGACCTCGTGGATGTGGTGAGCGAAGCCAACGACAACTCACTAGAGCCGAAAACCCGCCTTAACGCGCTCTGCCGCGCTTTGATGAGGGCCTATGAAGGTTCCGACAATGAGCACAAACTGCAAATCAACGAGATGTCGTATCTGGATGATGACAGGCGGCAAGAACTTTATGCGCTGGAGCGTCAACTGGTGGCGATTTTTGCAGATGCAGTGGCCGCAGCTAACCCGCATCTTGAAGGCAAGCGCGAGCTGATTAAGCCAATCACTATGAGCCTCTTCGGCATGCTCAACTGGTCTTACCTTTGGCTGCGCCCTGAAGGGGAACTGACCCGCGATGGCTACGCCGACCTTGCTACCCAGTTGCTGCTCAGCGGTTCCCAAACGCTCAAGGCCTAACTGCCCCCAACGTTTCCTTAGTGCCAGACTGCTAATTAGCAGCTAGACTTTCCTGTACCGAACCAAAACAGGAGAGGGTGGCCGCGCATGGCAAAGACAATTCTGATTACCGGAGCAACAGACGGCATTGGTCTGGAAACGGCGAAGAAACTGGCGGGCATGGGCCACAATCTGCTTATCCATGGCCGCAACCCTGCCAAACTGGAAGCAGCAGCCGAGCAAATAAAAGAACAGGGCGGGGACGGTGAACTCTCCACCTATGTGGCCGATCTTTCCCGCTTGCCAGAGGTGGTCTCTTTGACGGATGCCGTTTCCAGCAGCCACACTTCTCTTGATGTTCTTCTCAATAACGCTGGCGTCTACAAGACACCTCAAACCCGCACGGAAGATGGTTTCGACACCCGCTTTATGGTGAACACCATCGCGCCTTACCTTTTAACAGAGCGGCTCTTGCCCCTGCTTGGCAGTAAAGGACGAGTGATCGGGTTATCATCCGCAGCCCAAGCACCAGTGAGTCTGAACGCGCTAAAAGGGAAAGAGCCCCTTTCTGATGGTGCTGCTTATGCGCAGAGCAAGCTGGCCCTTACCATGTGGACCAGCGCTCTTGCTGAAAACCTGAAAGGCAACGGGCCAATGCTTATTTCAGTAAACCCCGGCTCTTTGCTTGCCAGCAAGATGGTGAAGGATGCGTTTGGCGTTGCTGGCAGCGATCTCAGCATCGGCGCGGGCATTTTATGCAAAGCGGCGCTTTCTGATGAGTTCGCAAATGCACACGGCAAGTACTTTGACAATGACTCTGGCCGCTTTGCTGCCCCCCATCCCGCCGGACAGGATGAGGCGAAAGCGCAAGCTGTGCTTGAAGCTGTTCAAGCCATTATCGAAGACAGGCTTGGCCCGAACGCATAAATTGCAATCATACCGCCAAGAACTGTGACGAAGTGGGCGTAAGTGATTGCGCCTGCAACAGACTGCGCTAAGAAGGAACGGGAAGCTGCGATACTAATATACGCTAGATAACGCAGCCCTAGGACCTGCCAGCGATGGCGGGCCATCAGCCACCATCTGGAAGCAGGACACCCATTTATGGCCTACGCCGTTATTGCAGAATTTAAAGTAAAGCCGGGCTGCCTTGAGCAGTTCCTTGAAGTTGCTCGCGAAGACGCTGAACACTCCGTTCGTGATGAAGAAGGCTGTCTGGTATTCGACGTAAACGTAAGCGCTGAAGACGAAAACACCGTCATTCTTTACGAGGTTTACACCTCCCGCGAAGCGTTTGACGCGCACCTCAAGACCCCACATCTGGCAAAGTTCCGCGAAAACTTCCCGCCGCTGATCGAAGATCGCGTACCGGGTCGTTTCCTGAACCGCGTTTACCCATAAGCGCTAAAGATCAAGATGCCGGCCTCTCACAGGTCGGCATTTTTCTTTTGGGAGAAGATACCAATGAAACGCGCAATTGTTACAGGCGGCGCAGGGCTTATCGGCACAGGTATTTGCCAGCGCTTGCTAAGCGAGGGATGGGACGTTGCCAGTTTTGACCTCGTGGCGGGCACAAGCGGCGCACGCGACATTATCTGCGATATCAGTGATGAAGCGGCGGTAGACAAGGCCTTTGCTGAACTAGACTGGGACAGCATCGACCTTCTGGTCAACAACGGTGGCCACGCCACCAGCCTAACGTTGAAGCTGGAAGACGCCACCATGGATGACTGGCGCAAGACACTGGACAGCTACCTGACGGCAACCTTCTTGATGAGCCGAAAGGCAGTTAGCCTGATGGACGAAAGAGCCAGCATTGTAAACATGGCATCCACTCGCGCTGTTATGTCAGAAGGGGGCGATTTCATCTACGCCGCAGCCAAAGGCGGTATTGTCTCCATCACCCAAGCGCTGGCGATTAATCTAGGGCCAAAGGTGCGCGTTAACGCTATCGCTCCGGGCTGGATTTCTGCTGATGTTCCGCTTTCTGACGAAGACCATGCACAGCATCCGGTGGGCCGTGTGGGCAGGGCAGAGGATATTGCCGATGCCGTGCTTTACCTGGCTTCTGCCGGTTTTATGACTGGACAGGTACTCACCATCGACGGCGGAATGACACGTAAAATGATCTATGTTGACTAGAAAGGTCTTGAACCGAGGCTAGGCTTTTGGTCATTCTGACCTATCTATAAGAAAGCGCCCGTATTTCGGAGAAACCCGCACACCAGTCTACCGCCCTGTCAAAAGCCTCAGCCTTTTCAAGAAAGTAAACGTGATGACACAAAACACCGCCCCATTAAAGATCGACATCGTATCAGACGTGGTCTGCCCATGGTGCATTATCGGCTACAAACAATTGGAACAGGCTCTAAAGGAGACTGGAACGATAGCCGAGGTTGAGTGGCATCCGTTTGAACTTAACCCGACTATGCCGCCAGAGGGGCAAAACCTGCGTGAACACCTTGCAGAAAAGTACGGTACCACGCCGGAAGGTTCCCGCGAGGCGCGGGCACGGCTGAGCCAGCTTGGCGGCGAGGTGGGTTTCACCTTTGCCTATGATGATGACATGCGCATGGTCAACACCTTCAAAGCCCACCAGCTGCTTACATGGGCCAAGGAGTTTGGCAAGCAGCACGAATTGAAGATGGCGCTCTTCAAAGCCTACTTTACCGACCAAAAGGACGTGAGCGATATCGAAGTGCTGCAACAAGTGGCGGAAGACGTGGGCTTGGACAGCGCAGCCACCACGATGATGCTACGCGACGGACGCTATGCTCCAATCGTGCGCAATGAAGAACAGCAGTGGACCTCTCGCGGCATCCACGGCGTTCCGGCAATGATCTTTAATCTGAAGCACTTGGTAAGCGGCGCGCAGGGCGTAGAAAACTACAAGGCCATATTGCAGCAGCTCGCACAGATCGAGCCAGCTAGTTAGAGCCGAACAACTCAGCGCTCTTTAGCGATACTGTAGAACCAGAATATGAAAGAGGGCGCGGAAACACTATCCGCGCCATTTCTTTGCGCCTATTCATAGGCCTCAAGCGCCTGAGGCATCTGCGCCTGCACAGAGGCAAGAACAGGATGGAGGCGTTAGGCCATAACCTCTTCACAGGCCACAGCATACCCCTGCACGAACACGTCTTCCCAGCCGTTAAAGTGTTTTTCTCTAACCTCCACAGCACGATCCCCCAGCGCCTGCCAGTTATGATGGCTAAGGCAAACTTTGGTGCCGTCACCATCTGCCTCAAAGGTCACATCGATGATAGTCGGCTCACAGTCGGTGCCAGATAACTGCCATGCAATTGAAAGGGCAGAGTGAGGTTGGTAGAGGCGTACAAAACCCCATTGGTGAACAGTGCCGTTGTCTTCCACCTCTTGAAGCCTGCCGCCAGCAAAGGGTTCCATTAGAACCGTAGGCGAAGAAACGCCGGTCTTACCGGTGAGGGAGTATTTGTCCGCTGGCCACCAGCGTCCAATCTCTACCGTGAAAACCTCAAAGGCTCGTTCGGGTGAGCACTCAACCCGCACCGTCTTTACAATCGGCTCCATCATTCCCAACTCCCTCAGTTTCGCGTGTGGCCTGCTCATAGGCAGACAGCACATCCTCCCAAAAACTCTCCAGATAACTCTGCAGGCTCAGCAAGCCTTGTTGGTCAACGCTGTAATAACGAGAGGTGCCCACCTGCTTTACATGCACCAGCTGAGCTTCCTGCAGCACTTTCAAATGCTGAGAGACAGCAGGCCTACTCACACCGCGTCCGTCAGAAAGAGTTGTGACGTTTTTCGGTCCGCTGCGCAGGTCTTCAAATATGCGCCGACGCGTATCATCCGCGAGGGCGGCAAGCACCTCTTCGTAAGTCATCACTTACGGTAACTACCAGCTTACCTAAAGGCAACAGCAGTCATTCACTGGATTATTGGGGGGCGAGTAAACTTCGGTAACCCCAAGCATAGGACGGCGAGGAAGCGAGGAATAAAGCTGGCAGACGGGCAAAGAAAAAGGCCGACTGAGGGGGTCCCAGCCGGCCTTTTGGCTAGCCCTCATCTACCAAGAGTATACTTCTTAGATGAGGGCATAAGCCCAATAAAATGAGTGTGTTTCAGGCTGCCTCGCGCATATCCACGAAACAGCTTTTCTTAGAAGGCCAAAGGAACCTTGATCCAGACCTTGGCTAGAGCTTTCGCTCATTGAACCTTCAAGACTTCAGCTACCCTATCGTTCATGGTTTTTTACCGGAGACCGTTTTCGGTCAGCACGTTCTTTATTGCGTGCCTTTTTCTCTGTAACGATAAATGCCTTTTTCAAAGCATCGGTATTCTTGTTGGTACTGCCAAACTACCGGACCAACGGTAGTTCTTATTATTATTGTTTTTCGTGACCCTAAGACACACTCTCAATGCAAATTGGCTTCCTTTGCAACTTGCATCAGTTGAGTGTAAAAATATGATTTTTTGCAGGAGGCACAAGTCCGTAAAACAACCGACACGAGATTTTTTGACGCTATACCTTCAAGAGTCCGGCCCGTCTATTAGCGGTATTCAACGCCGACTCTCCCATACAAAATATTGGTTTTTAGAGCTTTTTCCGACATTCCCTAAAGGCATGATCTTTGAGGTAGCGAGGGGGTATAACCGCACATAAACTCAACAGTGCATAAAAATGGAATTGCTGAAAATTTGCAAAAACTCTGAAAATCAATGCAAATTATGCACTTATGCAAATATGCTATCTTTTTGCATAAGCCACACATGTGATAGAGAATGCATCACACAAGCAGAGATTAAGCTAGCCAGCCACTTTGAATTGCTGGCAGCTGTGGCAAGTGCCAGAATGGCGCTGCTAGAACTCTGGAAATAAACATAATTTGCTGATATCGCGAATTTTACTCGATATGCAGGCGACGCCAAGAACCAGGGCAAAGAACCGGAATGAGCAAGGTCAAACTCATCGATATTGCGCAGGAAGCGGACGTTTCCGTTAGCACGGTTTCCCGTGTTTTGAACGGGGTACCGACGATCAGTCCTGTTGTACGCGACCATGTTCTGAAAGTTGCAGAGCAGCTTGGCTATTCCAAAAAGCCACAGAAGAAGCAGGAGCGATTCCTGAACTTCGGTGTGATTTGTGACCGCCGCTTTCCGCATATTATTCAGTACAACGTGTTTGATCAGCTCTACGCTGGCCTAGAGGGCGAGTGCTCCAAGCAGAACATTCAGCTCACCTATCTGTCCGAGGTTGGCGAGCGCGATGTTTCCCAGAGTCTGGATGGTATTGATGGCGTACTAGCGATTGCCGTTGATGCTAATAAGACGTTGGATATGCTGGATAATGCCCGCGTTCCCGTTGGCCTTATCAATTCGCTACAAGGCCAGTTTAAGTACGACACCACGGTTCCGGGCGGGTACTGGGGCGCACGCATCGGCACCAACTACCTGCTTGATGAAGGGCACAGCGATATCGTTCTCATCAAACATAACCAGCGCGAAACGACTGATGATCGTGAGCGCGGCTTTAGAGATGCAATCCGCGAACGACTAGGTGCAGATGTAACCCCGCCTGTCTTTAGCGTTAGCGTGCCGCCAGAAACTTGGGAAGTGGTGCAAATTATCAAAGAGGTACAGGCCAAGCAGCCAGTGACGGCAGTTTTTTGCACCAATGACATGGTAGCTTTTGCCTGTCTGGAAGCCGCTCAGGAAATGGGCCTCCGCGTGCCGCAGGATATCTCCGTTCTCGGCTTCGATAATGTGCCGTTTTCTCAGCGCAGTACGCCGCCGATCTCCACCATTGATATCGACTTTACCGAAGTGAGCCGTGAGGCTGTCCGCAAGCTAATCGACCGCGTGAAGAACAAATACCGCAGACCAGTACGCTCGGAAATCGCTGCTAAATTGGTGAAGCGAAAATCCGTCGCCACCTTGAAGAATTAGTGCAGCACTCCCGATTAGTTACATAGCTACTCGGGAGCATATTTCAGCGCTTAAGATCACGCCGCATCAAACGTCGTCATAGTCCACGGAGACACTCTCACCTTTTGGGCGACTTTGGCATGTCAGCACATAGCCAGCCTCAACCTCCCACGGTTCAAGCGAGTAGTTTACCGCCATATCCACTTCGCCCTTGGTAACGCGGGCGCGGCAGGTGCAGCACATGCCAGCAGTACAGGAATAGGGCACTTCAAGTCCTGCATTAAGTGCAGCTTGCAAAATGGTGTCATCGCCCTCAACAGTTACGCTATGACGATTACCATCCAGAATAATTGATGCTTTTGAACCAGTTACACCTGAATCTTTACGCAGCGTCTGATCTTTTCTCACCGGAGCAGCGCCACCCGCAGGAGTGAAGAGTTCGCTATGCACCTGCTCGGCCGACAGCCCGTTTTTCAGCAGCACTTCACGTCCTGCTTCAACCAGAGAACCGGGGCCACATAGGTAAGCGTGCTCAATATGGTTTGCAGGCAGAACAGTGGTGAGCAACTCGTCAATCTTCTCAGCATCCAGCCTGCCGTGCAGCAGGGATAGGTCCGTCTCTTCCTGCGAAAGAAAATGGTAGACGCACAGACGGTCCATAAACCGGTCTTTCAGGTCTTCCAGCTTCTGCTTGAACATGATGGAGCCGGAAGACTTGTTACCGTAAAACAGGAAGAAACGACTGCTATCATCTTGAGAAAGCGTGGTTTCTATCATGGACATAATGGGCGTAATACCGGAACCGGCTGCAAACCCTGCGTAGATTTTACCAGAGCGCTCACCGTCACCTGCCAGCGTAAAGCGGCCGGTCGGCGGCATCACATCCACGTCCAACCCCTCTTTGAAGGTATCAAGCGCGTGGGTCGAAAACCGGCCACCCTCGACCTTCTTGATGGCGATGCGAACTTCATCCGGTTTATGAGCTGCACAGATGGAATAGGACCGGCGAGTATCGTCACCGTCGATCATCTGGCGAACGGTCAGATACTGCCCAGCTTGAAACTGAAAGGCTTCCTGCAACGCGTCAGGCACGGCAAAGGCAACCGAAACCGCATCCTCGGTTTCCTTGCGGACGCTCCTGATCTTCAGCGAATGAAACTGAAGGGCCATTGATACATTCTCCCCAAAGCGCCATAGCGCTTAAATGCATTTGAAATAGTCGAAAGGCTCGTGGCACGACCCGCATTTGTACAGCGCCTTACAGGCCGTTGAGCCGAACTCGGAAATACGCTCTGTCTTCAGCGATCCGCAGCGCGGGCAGGCAACATCAGGCTTGTCAAACAGCCCTGTACTGCCCGCAGACCCGACTGGCGGCGCAATACCATAAGCACGCAGCTTTTCCCGCGCTGCCTCGCTCATCCAGTCACTCGTCCACGCCGGTGATAGAACCGTTTCCACGCGCACCTGCTCAAAACCCGCCTCATCTAACGCTACCTCGATATCCATCACAAATACCGTCATAGCCGGACAGCCGGTGTAAGTGGGTGTGATGGTAACAGTAACGCTGCCATCGGCCTCCACCGCAACATCACGCAGAACACCAAGCTCTTCGATGGTGATGACCGGAATTTCCGGATCAACGACAGATGCCGCCGCTGCCCGAGCCTTCTCCAGAAGATCGGAGGCGTTTGGTGTTGCAAGATGGGCAGAGGCGCGGGCCATGGCTCACCTACCAGACAAGGCCGGGATAGGCGCGTTGCAGATACTGCATTGGCGCTAATACATGCCCAAGATGCTCAGAGTGCTCACCATTGCGCCCTCCGGTCTGCATCCATGTTCCCGTTGGCACGCTAAGATCAGCGCGAGCAAACACCTCGTTGATGCTCTTGTTCCAAGCAGGCTTTATGGCTGCAGCGTCAACGGCAATACCCTGCTCGGCAAGCGCAGTGGCAACCTCATCCATCTCGAACATCTCTCCGGTGTACATCCAGAGAAACTCGATCGCTTCTTCAATGCGCGACCGGCTTTCCTCGGTCCCGTCACCAAGGCGCACCACCCATTCCGCAGAGTGGCGCAGATGGTAGGCCGCTTCCTTTTCGGCCTTTGCAGCAATACCGGCAAGCCGCTCATCCTTACTGCTCTTCAGCGCCTGCCAGAAAAGCAGAACGTAGGCCGAATAGAAGAACTGACGCACGATAGCGTAAGCAAAATCATCGTTCGGCTGCTCAAGCAGCAACAGGTTGGTGAACTCGCGCTCGTTGCGGTTAAAACAAAGGGCATCCTCATCACGGCCCTTGCCTTCAATCTCTCCCGCATAAGCGTAGAGCAGGCGGGCGCAGCCAATCTGGTCCAGCGCGATGTTGGTGAGGGCGATGTCCTCTTCCAAATGGGAAGCATGACCGCACCACCCAGCCAATCGCTGGCTCAAAATCGCGGCATCATCAGCAAGGCGCATGGTGTAGGTGAATAGATCATTTGCCATCATCACACCTCACATATTGCCCACTTCCTCGGGGATTTCGTAGAAGGTCGGATGCCGGTAGATCTTGTCGCCCGTAGGCTCGAACATCATGTCCTTCTCGGATGGGTCACTGGCGATGATTGCCGCAGACGGCACAACCCAGATGGAAAGGCCTTCGCCGCGGCGGGTGTAAACATCCCGCGCCGCCTGCAACGCCATCTCCGCATCGGCAGCATGAATAGAACCGGCATGACGGTGTGACATACCATTACGGGAGCGGATAAAGACCTCCCAAAGCGGTGTATGTTGTTCGCTCATATTCTCATTCCTGACAGGCTATTCGGCAGCTTGCTTGCCCGCTTCGCGGCGCTCGCGCTCTTTGCGGGCATAGGCCAGCGCGGCTTCGCGCACCCATGCACCGTCCGTGTGTGCTTTCACACGGTCTTTCAGGCGCTGCTTGTTACAAATACCGTTGCCTTTAATGGAGTTGTAGAACTCTTCCCAATTCGGCTCACCGTAAACGTAGTGCCCGCTTTCTTCGTCAAAGCGCAGATCAGGGTCAGGCAGAGTAATGCCCAAAACCTCGGCTTGCGGAACGGTAGCGTCTACGAACTTCTGACGTAGCTCATCATTGGTGAAGCGCTTGATCTTCCAGCGCATGCTGTCGGCTGTGTTGACGGAATCCTTGTCTGACGGACCAAACATCATCAGAGCAGGCCACCAAAGGCGATTAACCGCATCCTGAACCATCTGGCGCTGGTCCTCGCTGCCCTTCATCATGGTCAAAAGCAGCTCGTAGCCTTGGCGCTGGTGGAAGCTCTCTTCCTTACAGATGCGGATCATGGCGCGCGCATATGGCCCGTAAGAGCAACGACAAAGCGGGATCTGGTTCATGATGGCCGCGCCATCCACCAGCCAGCCAACAGCGCCCACATCAGCCCAGTTCAAAGTAGGGTAGTTGAAGATGGACGAATACTTGGCTTTACCGGTGTGCAGTTGCTCCACCATCTCTTCCCGCGAAATGCCGAGTGTCTCTGCAGCGGAGTAGAGATAAAGCCCGTGGCCGCCTTCATCCTGCACCTTGGCGAGCAGAGCCGCTTTACGCTTCAACGATGGAGCGCGGGTAATCCAGTTGCCTTCCGGCAGCATACCGACAATTTCGGAATGGGCATGCTGGGAAATCTGGCGGATCAAGGTCTTGCGATAGGCCGCAGGCATCCAGTCGTTCGGCTCGATCTTTTCCTCACGGTCAATCTTGGCCTGAAACGCGGCAAGCTTTTGCGGGTCTTCTTCAGCGCCGTCCCGCTGAACCGCAGTATTGAGTGATTGCGTGTACATCTTTGTCTCCCTCCCAAAAGACAAACAGGTCTCGCTAACATTGCATGTATGTTACCGCAGAAGTGTTTCACAACCAAATCCTGCGCAACATTAGACTATATTAGAATATGCTATCAAAGGACGCTACGTAGCGCGGCACATTCCACCTAAACAGCAAGGCTTTCTGCTATTCTTACGTAAAAGCGGCCCGTGCAGAGCACGTAGAGGCAAGCGAAATTGTTTGGGGAGCACCTGCCAAAACCCGACAGAAATGACGGGTACAACCTCAATACATCAGGTTGCCGTTTTTCGTTTCCTCGGGAATTTCCTGTATCGAATCCCAGTGCTCTACGATCTTGCCTTTGTCGTTGAAGCGAAGGAAATCCATGGTCACGTATTCGTCACCCGCAGGCCATGTCTGGTGGGTATGCAGCGCTACCAAATCACCTTCAGCAATGGCACGTACAAACTCGATCTGCTTATCCGGGTAGTCCCGCGCCATTTCATTGAAATAATTTATAAACTCAAGCTTTCCGTCACCAACTAGCGGGTTGTGCTGAATGTAGTCATCGCCCACGTAAAGCTCTACCGCCTTTTCAGGGTTGCCCTCATAGGCCATTTTGTAAAAGGCGATTGCGTTCTGCTTGTTTTTTTGAAGATCGTGCGCCATGGGGCCTCCTTTTGGGTCAATGCAGGTTACCTTAGGGCAAAATCGTTAAACTCCCAACGCAGGCACGCGGACGGAGATTTGGGAGAGGCTGGTATGTGCAAGAGCCACAAACGAAAACAGGGGCCGAAGCCCCTGTCTCTAAATCCACGATGAAGAAGCCTTAGGCTTCATCAATGCTGGTGCAGATGTACTTCATTTCCAGATAGTCTTCGATGCCATGGCGGGAACCCTCGCGGCCCTGACCGGACTGCTTGATGCCGCCGAACGGTGCGACTTCGGTGGAGATGATACCGGTGTTTACGCCCACGATACCGTATTCCAGACCTTCGCTCACGCGATAGGTACGGCTGAGATCGTTGGTGTAGAAGTAGGAGGCTAGACCGAAGATAGTGTCGTTGGCTTTTTCGATAACCTCTGCCTCGGTTTCAAAGCGAAAGAGCGGGGCCACCGGACCGAAGGTTTCTTCACTCGAGATGATCATCTCATCGGTAACGCCGGTCAAAACGGTAGGCTCAAAGAACGTGCCGCCAAGTTCGTGCGCCGCGCCGCCGGTAACAACGGTAGCACCTTTTGCGCGGGCATCAGCAATGTGCGCTTCTACCTTAGCAACAGCGGCATCGGAAATCAGCGGACCAAAGACCACATCATCTTCCAGCGCATCACCAACAGAAGCCGCTTTGACAGCTGCAGCCAGTTTTTCAGCAAAGGCGTCATAAACGCCAGCTTGAACGTAGATGCGGTTTGCGCAAACGCAGGTCTGGCCGTTGTTACGGAACTTGGAAGCCATTGCCCCAACCACAGCCTTATCAAGATCAGCATCATCAAACACGATGAACGGTGCGTTGCCGCCAAGCTCAAGGGACAGCTTCTTGATCTGATCCGCGCCCTGACGCATCAAAATGCGGCCCACATTGGTGGAGCCGGTGAAGGTGATTTTGCGAACCTTGTGGTTGTCACAGAACTCCTGACCAACACCTGCAGCGTCCAGAGACGGGATGATGGAAAGAAGGCCCTTCGGCAAGCCAGCGCGGTCTGCAAGCTCTGCCATCGCTAGTGCGGAAAGCGGGGTTTCAGCCGCAGGCTTACCCACGAAAGAACAGCCAGCGGCAAGGGCAGGGGCCACTTTGCGGGCGATCATGGCATTCGGGAAGTTCCAAGGCGTGATGGAGGCAACAACGCCGACAGGCTGCTTGATAACGGTGATGCGCTTGTCTGACTGATGGCCGGGAACGGTTTCACCGTAAATGCGCTTTGCTTCTTCGGCAAACCACTCGATGAAGCTTGCACCATAAGCAATCTCGCCGCGCGCTTCTGCCATTGGCTTGCCCATCTCGGCGCAAAGGATCACAGCAAGGTCTTCCTGATTGGCGATCATCAGGTCAAACCAGCGCTTCAAAATGTTGGTACGCTCTTTAGCGGTTTTCTTCGCCCATTCTTTCTGGGCAACGTAGGCCGCTTCAATCGCCTCTTTGGTCTCACTAACACCCATGTTTGGCAGCGTTGCGATCACATCACCCTTAGCAGGATTAAGAACATCGAACTGACCGTTCGAGCCGTTATCAACCCAGCGGCCGGCAAGGTAGCCTTGCTCACGCACAAGAGTAGGGTCTTTCAAGCGGGTTTTGAGATGTGTCTGCGCCATGGTGAAGCCTCCCCTAGCATCATAATAGAGCAAGTCTTTCAGCGACCACCACTGCGCCGAAATACCCGCTGCATAAATAGGTTGTATTACCTATTAGGGGATGCAGGAAGCCGGTGCAAGAGATGCGTTTAGCCTAGACACAACGCAGGTGCAAAAAAGGGGGCTTACGCCCCCCTGATCTCTTCGGCTTCCTTTTGCAAGAACGCCTGCAGAATCTGCAGCACCAACTGATAGAATTGGAACTCTGTCGTCACATTGTTGCAGTGCTTTGTAAACTGCGGCAGCCACGACAAAATGCCTTCTGTGATGAAGGTAGCGATATAGGCTGCTGAATGGCTTTCTTCATAAAGAAGCGCCAGATAGCTCACCATAATCGCCAGATGATCGGCAGGTTCTTGACCTTGCGCATTAATTTGCAGGCCAGCCTTGTTCAGCCGCTCCACCATATCGTCATGGGGTTTGGCAAACAGCCGCCGCCCCTCACTGTAGTAGTAAGAGGCGTAGGGTAGCGGGCCTTCCCGACCATGCCCCAAAAACAACGAGGCATAGTCGGTTGCAAGGATGAGGCGGGCGGAGGTGACCTTTTTCCAGCTTTCGATATCCTGACGAAGCGCTTCTACCAGATCGGCGTCTTCCTCAGGGATAAGGTGGGGCAGACCTTCCAGCAGGGGGCCAAGCTCCCCCTTGCCGTAAAGATCCAGCTGTTTCTCGTCGATCTCGCTGAAAAGAACGGATGCCCACCATCTACAGGCAACCGCCTTGTCTGCCCCCTCCTTAACTGGATTGGTCAAATTAAACCTCCGTTGGTCCGCCGAATGATGTTACCGGTGGCAATGGACCTTCAAACTTCTCCATTTCCACCAGACAGGTGTTGGCACTGGTTGCCTGAGCAAGCTGGGATGTACCAACATCCATAGTCAGGGTGTTCGGGTCACCGTAAGTGTCCAAAGCGCCGATGCTTGCATCGACCGGACCATACCAAGCACCTTCGTGAATGCGCACAACACCTTGCGGGTAGTTGTCGGAAACACGAGCACCGGCAAGGAGCTGGCCACGATCGTTGAACACACGCACCACGTCGCCATCTGCAATGCCGCGCGCTGCTGCATCTTCAGGGCTCATGTAGATTGGCTCACGGCCCTGAACTGCATAGGTCTCACGATATTCGTCAGACTCACACATTTGCGAGTGCAAACGCTGATCCGGATGGCATGACTGCAGCCAAAGCGGATGCTTGTCAGAACCTGGACCGCCGTGGGAACGCTCGGCCTTTTCGAACCACTTCGGATAAGGACCGCAGTCATCGTATCCGTAGCCTTCAATGCGTCGGCTGGTGATTTCGATAAAGCCAGATGGCGTACCAAGGGCGTTCAGCTCAGGGTCCTTGCGGAAGTCCGCATGACGAACCCAAGGTTTGCCCTCTGGGAAGCGTACAATGCCTTCCTCCCAGAACTGGTCAAACTCTGGCATGTCGAACTTGCCTTCGTTCGCCTTCTTACACTCGCCATAGAGGAAGCGGAGCCACTGGCCCTCATCCATATCGCGGGTGTATTCCTTGTTGCGACCAAAGCGATGGGTCAGCTCGGTAAAGATCTCGAAGTCCGTTTTGGACTGGAACAGCGGATCTACAAGCTGGTGCATAGCAAGCACACCGCTGTTGGAGTATGCGCCGTAACCGTCGATATCGTTACGCTCGAACTGCGTACACGCAGGCAACACAAGGTCAGAGTGGCGGCAGGTCGCATTCCATGAGTAGTCAACCGTTACAACGGTTTCCAGCTTGCGGAACGCTTCGCGCATGCGGTTGTGGTCCTGATGGTGGTGGAACGGGTTACAGCCCGTGAATACGCACATCTTGATATCAGGGAAGGTGACCTTGTTACCGTTGTGGTTGATCTGCTCACCTGGATTGAGCAGGCAGTCTACCCAACGGGCAACAGGGATAACGCGGCTTGCACCGTTGAAGTTCTCGCTGTCATGCTCTGGGTACATGCCCAGATCAAGGTTGAGCGGGAACGCACCGGGCATCGCAGCGCCAGAGGTCGGCACGCCAACGCCTGAGTAGTGGTGCGAGTAGCTGATACCGCCGCCCGGCAGGCCGATCTGGCCCAGCATCGAAGCAAGCACAGCGGCCATCCAGTAAGGCTGCTCACCATGCTGCTGACGCTGAAGCGCCCAGCCATACACAAGCTGCGTACGGTTGGCTGCCATCAGGCGTGCAAAGGCACGGATTGTGTCTGCATCAACGCCGCAGATGTTTGCTGCCCACTCAGGTGTCTTTTCGATACCGTCGTCAGCCTTGCCCTGTACGTACTGAATGAAGTCATCAAAACCCAGCGTGTAGGTTCCAATGAAGTCTTTGTCATAAAGACCTTCATTGTAGAGCGTATGAGCAATACCCAGCATGAACGGCACGTCGGTCTGCGGGTTCAGGTAAAGATGCTCCGCACCAACATGGTTGGCGGTTTTCGTCTTTACAGGGTCCACACTGATGACACGGATTTCGCCAGCAGCAACCTTGTCGCGCAGCTCGTCCAGATACTTCATGGAACCGTGGGTTTCACAGGTCCAACCAACCTGAAGGTTCTTCTTAGGATCGTTTGCCCAGAAGACGATAACCTTCGCGTTGTCGAGGATCAGCGGCCAAGATGTGCCCTGAGAATACACCTCGGTAGAGCCGAGCGTATAAGGCAGCATGGTCTGACCAGCACCGGTGGAATAGTCCGCGACCTTCTTCACATAGTTACCGTGCATGCTGACAGCGCGGTTCATATGGTTGGTGCAGGAATGGAACTGACCGGTCTGACGCCAGCCTGTATGGCCAGCATACAGCGCCCAAGGGCCGTATTCAGTCTGAACGCGCTCCAGCTCTTCGTAGAACAGGTCAAGCGCCTGATCCCACGTGATACGCACGAAGCGGTTGTCGCCGCGCTGTGTGCGGTCGCTGTTTTTGCGGTTCTTCAACCAGTCTACACGCGCCATCGGGTACTTAATGCGCGATGGGTTATAGATCAGGCCGTGAATGCCTTTGTACATATCGGTCGGGTTTTGGTCGTCTTCGAAAGGAACGACTTCGGCAACCTTACCGCGGTCCACGCGCGCTCTGATAGCGCCCCAGTGGGAGCCCGTAATTTTCCAAACGCCATCTGCCGCAGGTTCTACAGTGCCCTGCGCCAAAGCGGTTTTTGTGAGAAGCGATGGACCAAGAAGGCCCGCGGCGACACCAGCGGCGGCGCCTTTCAAGAGATCACGTCTTGTTGTCATGACCGTATTCCTTAGTGCGTTCCTTCGGCATAATCGGAGGAATGCAGCTGCAAGTATGTAAGCACAAGAGCCTGCGTTGACGGGTCCATACTGGTGAAACCAACCATGCCGTTAAACTGGGCAGGCCAGCTGTTCGCGTCAAAGTGCGCAGGATCTGGCTGCGCATGGCAGGTGCTGCAGTTGGAAGAGTAAATCTCTCCTGCAGCATTCCAGAGCGTTGCAACATCAGGGATGAATGCACCCTCTTTTGCCCAGAACTCAACTGTAACCTCGCTCCAGTCCAAACCCGTTGCAGGGTCGTTCTGGGAGAGACCAACTGATATCAGATCAGGGTTTTGCGCCGGGTCTTTCTCCATAACCGCGACACGAATGTTCTTGCCGAAGTCAGAGTGGTAAACGCGGCCAAAGCCTTTGTCTTTTCGCCAGCCCTTAAGCTGGAGTTTGACCTTGTCGTCTTTCTTCTCGATCACCTTCACAGGAGCCGCGTAAGAGAGCGTACCAGCCTGTTTTGTGAGGTCTTCATCCTCATAAATGGCGATCGGTTTGACGACGAAGTATTGCTTGCCTTCTTCAAGGGTCTGCGAAGTCGCGCCCTGTTCGACCTTTGCCAAAATCGGGTTCACACCGCTGTCGTTGATTGGCAAGTGGTGGGCGATGCCTTTATGGCACTCGATACAGCCCACATTACGTTCAGAAGCCGGCTGCATGTAGAACTTGGCTGCCGGGCTCATTTTCTCCCAGTCCATGGAGTCGTAGTTATGACAGCTACGGCACTCAAGGGAGTTGTTGGCAGCAAAACGTGCCCATTCGTGCTGGGCCAGTTCCAAACGCTTGGCTTCAAATTTTTCTTTGGTGTTGATGGTACCAAACACCCAGCCGAACACTTCTTTGGATGCCTGCATCTTACGGGCCACCTTGTGGCTCCAGTTGTGCGGCACATGGCAATCTGGGCAAGTAGCCCGAACGCCGGTTCTGTTCGTATAGTGGATTGTGTCCTGAAGTTCTACGTACACATTGTCACGCATCTCGTGACAGCCAATGCAGAACTGCTCGGTATTGGTCATCTCCATGGCGGTGTTGAAACCACCCCAGAATACGATGCCGGTCAGAAAACCACCAAAAGCCAGAACACCAAGGCTGATCTTGGTGGCTGGCTTGCTCATTACCCGCCAGAAGGATAGGGCAAGGTTCTTCAATTTCGTTATCATTCTTATCTCCAACGATGGCAGGACAGGAAATTAACCAACGATTGGAGGGCCATAGATCATCTGGTAGATCCAAATAGCCAAGCCGTAGGAGCCAATGGCTGCTACAGCAATTCCAGGCAAAATAACGAGTGTAAATACAAGAAATGTAAGCCACTCGCTTGATGCGGTTTGTTTTTCTGTGCGCTCGGCGACGTCTTTATTTGTCATTCTTCTAGCCCCAACACGGAAAGGCTTTGTTGTTATTTAAGAATGAAACTATTCCCATAGGGCAGACAGCGTCAAGTTAAAGAAAAGTAAGTCCTTTAAAGAGTTAAGGCCGTGCAGCCACGGTCTGTAGAATTGAAAAACCATAGGTTACAAAGAGTTATGACACGCAAATGTGCCTACAGATAAACCACTAAGGCTCTGCGACAGAATAACTCATCCACGACACAAAACGGATATTCTTAGTTTTACCTACATCTCCAGTAGAGACAAATAATTACTACTACCTACACTCAAGTAAATATATCAACTCTGCATTGCGACTCACTCTATCTTCGCGCGTCCGCGTTCATTCTCCGCTCTAGCCAACGCACGCCAGCAGAGACGATGAGAATGAGCACCAGATACTCCAGCACCAACACGGTGTAGATTTCCAACGGCCGATACTCCACCACCACGAGCTCATTGGCTTTGCGGGTCAGCTCTTCCATTCCGATAACCGAGACCAGCGACGACATCTTGAGCATGTAGACCAGCTGGTTGCCGAGAGCTGGCAGAATGCGCCGGATGGCCTGTGGCAGGATAACGAAACGCATTGTGTCGGCGTAGTTGAGCGAGATCGACTGCGACGCCTCATTCTGCCCCCTATCGACGGACTGAATGCCTGCCCTGAAAATCTCCGCCTGAAACGCACTATCAGACAGCGCCAGCGCAATTACACCTGCCCAGAAGACGGTGATAGTAAGGCCCGACACCTGTGGCAGGCCGTAGTAGATCCAGAGGATGAGCACGAGGATCGGCACCGCCCTTACCAACTCCACATAGGTGCGGTTAAAGCCCCGCAGCAACTTCTTCTCAGACAACCCCGGCAGAGCAACAAGCAGGCCCACCACTATGGAAATGCTGATCGCGGTTAGTGACAGCAGAACAGTGTAGTAGAGGCCGCTAAGCAGGAACTTCAGGTTGGCGTAGCCGGACGCTGTGGTCGGGTCCACCACATACCAGCCCCACTGATCTGAGCATCCACCAAGAGCCAATGCCATGAAAACAAATGCAGAAATACGCAGCATGTGGCCTCTCAATGCCCAAGGATTTTTTCAAGGAAGTCTTTGCAGCGAGCGCTTTTCGGTGCGGAGAAGAAGGTCTCCGGCGGGGCAGTCTCTACGATCTCGCCCTTGTCCATAAACACCATCCGGTCAGCTACTTTGCGGGCAAAGCCCATCTCATGGGTAACGCAAACCATGGTGATGCCGCTTTCTGCCAGTTCCACCATCACGTCCAACACTTCGCGGATCATCTCAGGGTCAAGCGCGGAGGTCGGCTCATCGAACAGCAGGATTTTCGGCTCCATGCAAAGGGACCGCGCAATCGCCACGCGTTGCTGCTGACCGCCGGAAAGCTGGCGCGGATATTTTTCGGCCTGATCGGCAATGTGAACGCGGTCCAGATAGGTCATCGCCAAGGTTTCTGCATCCTTTCGCGTCATACCCCGCGCCCGTATCGGCCCAAGTGTCAGATTGTCGAGAACGGTGAGATGAGGGAAAAGGTTAAACTGCTGAAACACCATGCCAACGCCAGTACGCAGCACCTCTTCACTGGCCTTGCTATCGTTCAACTCAACGCCTGAAAGGAAAATGCGGCCTTCATTGTGCTTTTCCAGCCGGTTGATGCAGCGGATCAAGGTGGACTTACCAGAACCGGAAGGGCCGCAGATAACAACGCGTTCGCCCTGCGCAATGTCGAGACTGACTGACTTTAGCGCGGCAAAATTGCCATAGAAGCGGGAAATTCCTTCGATTTGAACCAAAGGCTGTTTTGTATTTTTTTCTGACACCCGTTAAACCCCGAAGCGAATAAATGCGTAGCACAACCTATGCAATGATGGAGTTTCTTTGCAAGGTGCACTTATTTATACCTAGTGTGTACCTACGGCTCAGCGATCTGAAGGGGTCAATTGTGACTAGATTTATTACGGCACTCGCATTGATGGCAGCAATGGCAGTTAGCGCAGGACAGGCGCAGGCCGAAAGCGCCCTAAAGCAAATCCTCAATGACGGCGTATTGAAAGTCGGTACGACAGGCGACTGGAACCCGATGTCAATGCGCGACCCCGCAACAAACAGCTACAAGGGCTATGACATTGATGTCATGAGCGAACTGGCGAAAGATCTTGGCGTGGAGGTTGAGTTTGTACCAACCGACTGGAAAACGCTTGTGAGCGGCGTCACCTCCGGCAAGTACCACATCACTGGTTCTGCAAGTGTCTCTCCAGCCCGTGCTAAGGCTGCTGGCTACTCTGACAGCTACTTTGCACTGGTAACGGTACCACTGACTTTGAAGAAGAACGAGGGCAAGTTTAACGACTGGGCAGACCTCGACAAGCCAGAGGTTACAGTAGCGGCAACACTTGGCACCACACAGGAAAAGCAGGTTAAGGCCTTCTTCCCCAATGCCAAGCACCAGATTGTAGAAGCGCCAGCGCGCGACTTTCAGGAGGTTCTCTCCGGCCGCGCCGATGCGCACATCACATCCAACGTGGAAGCCAACAAGCTGGTCGCCAAATACCCGCAGATGATGATTGTACCGGTCTCTGCACCAAAGGCGCCAACGCCGGTCGCCATGCTGCTTCCGCAGGATGATCAGGTATGGATCAACTACGTGAATACATGGATCGATTTGAAAAAACAGCGCGGTTTCTTTGATGAAGTCGCAGAGAAATGGCAGTTGCAGTAAATCTATCTAGCAACTGCTAGCGGTATAAGGGCTGCACTGCGCAGCCCTTTTTCTTTGCTTACACTGGAGCAAGCAAAGGGTTAGACCTGCAGCGCCTCAATAATTTTTCGGTAAAATCACGATATTCTGGGGCTCGTGGAGTTATACTTTACTTACCCATGAGGTATCACTTTATAGAATCACACCAATCATCACCAAGATCACGAAAGTAAACAGGCTTGATATAAACTTGTGATCAGCAAGTTATGCAGGAAAACTTGCTTTTATTGGTATTTAGCTTTATTGAAGCCCCGCGACGCACTTACTAATGTGCCGCTGCGTGCTTTCTATGCACCTCCCATGCTTCGATAAAAAACAAAAGCGGCCACCGCCAATCCCCGGCGGCCGAAAGGCCTGTAAAATGCTACGCCCTAAACTGCTCACCACAATGGAGACCTACAATCTCCATACGTTCCTCGCCGACCTGTTTGCCGGTGCCACTGTTGCTATGGTTGCTCTGCCCCTGAGCCTCGCGATTGCCATTGCATCGGGTGCCAATCCTGCTGACGGGTTGGTTACAGCCATTGTCGCTGGTTTTCTGATCTCACTGCTCGGCGGTAGCCGCGTGCAGATTGGCGGGCCAACCGGCGCGTTCATCGTCGTCGTTTTCGGCGTTATCCAGCAACACGGATATGACGGCCTTGTACTGGCAACGTTTATGGCTGGTATCCTGCTGGTTATTGCCGGTTTTCTGCGACTTGGACGGTTTGTCTCGTTCGTGCCGGAGCCAGTCGTAAACGGCTTCACTATCGGTATCGCCATCATCATCGCCACTGGCCAGATCAAGGATTTCCTTGGCCTGAACTTGGCACATGATCCTGCTGAATTCATCGGCAAGCTCGCAGCACTATGGAATGGTGCAAGCACCTTCAACATCGCTGCCTGTGCCATCGGCCTTGGTACGATCGCCGCCGTTATCTTCATGCGCCGCTCGTTCCCACGCCTGCCAGCGCTTATTATCGCCGTAACCGTTACATCCATTCTGGCTTATGTGGTTGGTATGCCGGTAGACACTATTGCATCGCGCTTTGGTGAACTGCCTAGCACGCTGCCAATGCCACATATTCCAACCTTCTCCGTTCAGAAGATCATCGAGTTGATGCCATCTGCCTTCACCATTGCGTTCCTCGCAGGCATTGAATCGCTGCTCTCTGCAATGGTTGCAGACCGCATGATCGGCAGCAAACACCGCTCCAACGCGGAAGTTCTGGCAATGGGCGTTGCCAACATCGGCTCGGCTATTTTCTGCGGCCTGCCTGCAACTGGCGCGATTGCGCGTACAGCAACCAACGTACGCGCTGGCGGCAAAACACCAGTCGCCGGTATCGTCCATGCTCTGGTTATTCTTATCATCATGATGGTTGCAGCACCGCTTGCTGGCTATATGGCAATGCCTGCCATGGCAGCCCTGCTTATGCTCACCGCATGGGGCATGAGCGAACCTGCAAACTGGCCAAAATACTGGCAGGCACCAATTGAAGAACGTGGTCTATTGCTGATCACCTTGGTGCTGACCGTTTTGACAGACCTAACAATTGGTATCGGTGTCGGTATCGCCCTTGGCGTGTTGCTGCAGCGGTTCCGCCCACAGGCCGACGTTCTGTAACAGGGCGTTACAGAGCATCCAACTTGTTTAATAGAGCGGCAGCATGCGAAAGCACTGCCGCTCTTTTTTCGTCTGCCATACGCCCCCAAGTGGCGAAGATTGGGCCAAGACGAGGATTACCCGCCAGCACCTCACGATTGCGCTCCAAAAAGTCCCAGTAGAGAGCGTTGAAGGGGCATGCCTTTTCACCGGTTCGTTCAGCGGGGTCATAAACGCAGTGCTGGCAATAGTCCGACATTCTGTCGATGTACCTGCCAGAGCCTGCATAGGGCTTGGAAGCAAGCAAACCGCCATCTGCAAACTGGCTCATACCAAGTGTGTTGGGCATCTCTACCCACTCAAAGGCATCCGCATAAACGGCGAGATACCACTCATGCACAGCGTGCGGGTCAATGCCCGCCAGCATGGCGAAATTTCCTGTCACCATAAGGCGCTGAATATGGTGGGCGTAAGCTTCCTCTTTGGTCTGTGTAATGGCCTCTCGCAGGCAAACCATGTTTGTATCACCAGACCAGTAGAACTCGGGCAGGGGGCGCGATGCGCCAAAGAAATTACTGCTGCCGTAATCCGGCCCCTGCAACCAGTAGAAGCCGCGAATATACTCCCGCCAGCCTATGATCTGCCGAATGAACCCCTCAGCAGCATTTATCGGCACTCGGCCGACGAGATAGGCTTCCTCCGTCCTCCTGCAGACCTCCATGGGCTCCAGCAGACCAACGTTGAGGTAGAGCGAGAGGACAGAGTGATAGAGGAACCGCTCACCAGTGAGCATGGCATCTTGATAGGTGCCGAACTCGGGTAGTGCCGTTTCGATAAAATGATCCAGAGCCGCTAGAGCTTGCTCCCGCCTAACCGCAAACCAGAACGGCTCAAGGCTACCGAAGTGATCACCGTAGTGCTGATCTACCAGTGACAGAACATTTTGCGTGATAGCATCCGGCGTGAATTCGATAGGGCGCGGCATGAAAAGATCAGCCTTGGCGGGCTTGCGGTTATCTGAGTCGAAGTTCCATTTGCCGCCCGCAGGTTTATCACCCTCCATCAGCAGCCCCGTCTTGCGTCGCATCTCACGGTAAAAGTATTCCATACGCAGCGCCTTGCGCCCTTCTGCCCACTGCGCAAAGTCCTGTTTACTCGCAAGAAAGCGACTGTCCTTTAGGACCGTAACAGGTAGGCCGAAGCGCTGCTCCCAGCTATCTATCTCTTCCTGAACGCGCCATTCACCAGCCTCACAGATAGTAATGCTCTCAAACGCTCCCGCTTGCAGTTCTGCTTCCACCGCAGCGGTGAAGGAGGGAAGCCGCTCATCAGTGGCACGGTAATGCACCGTCCAGCCATCATCCTTTAGCTCCTGCGCAAAGTGGCGCATCGCGGAGAGGATGAACGCGATCTTCTTTTTGTGGTGGCGGACATAGGTTGCCTCACCAACGGGCTCCGCCATCAGCACCACATCATCTGCTTTGCTCGCCTGTGAAAGCGAGCTTATTGAGTGAGTGAGCTGATCGCCAAGAACCACAATAAGACGGGCCATAAATCAAACCTGAAGCTGAGTAACAGATGCTTGAGACTACGACAAAACACACGCGCCAGATCAAAGAGAATGGGCGGCTGGTAAACGGCTTGCGCCAACGCAACGACAAGCTGAACCGAATATGAATATGTAAATCAGAACGTGTTCAGCGGGCTTTGGCTAGAACTCGAGTCATCAAGACATTCTGGTTTGGAGGTAAGGGTGATGAAAAAGGTTCGTAGTGCGGTTTGTATAGCTCTCACAGCAGCCATGCTTGTTCCGGTAGCAGGCGTTGGCCAGTCCTACGCGCAGTCTCAAACGGTAATCGTTAACAAGAATGTCGTGGTCAATGGTGGTCGCCATAAAGGCGGACATCACCGCAAAAAGCACTGGAAGCGCCACAAGCACAAAAAAGGCATTGGTGCAGGTGAAGCTTTCGCACTGGGCGCAATCGGCTTTATTGCGGGCGCGATGATTGCCTCTTCCGCGCAAAGCAACGCTTACACACCGCCGCCGCCTGCGTATGCACCACCGCAGCCGTACCCGTACCCGTATCAGTCGCAGACGACATACAACGGCTATGGCGCACCGCAGCCTTGGAGTCCACAGTGGTACCAGTACTGCTCTTCCAAGTACCGCAGCTTTAACCCTTCCACCGGCACATACACCACGTATTCCGGTGTGCAGAGAATGTGCCAATAACTGAAGAATACTTACCTTTAAATCACCCCATTAAATCATTGATTTCAATGATATTTTAAATGAACAGGCTATGAATAGTCCTCTCACTGACCGTTCAGATGCAGTTATCTTAAATGAAGCTGACATCTGTTCGGGAGGGGAACAATGGGAACCTATTCTTTTAAAAGTCTGGCAGCTGGCACCATAGCCGCTGCATTTATTGGGGCCTCAGCACCTGCACAGGCAGTGGTGCTGGCAAAACCGAGCGTTACAATTGGCTTTGAGCAAAGCAACATTGTGAAGGTACATGGGTGCTACTACAAGCGCGGGCGCTGTGTACCGCACCGCCATTACAAGCCACATCGTCACTCTCACAAGCACAAGCATTACAAGGGAATTAAGCCCAGCACAGCATTCGCCATTGGCGCTATGGGCTTTATTGCGGGTGCTATGATTGCCTCTCAGCCCAAAGCCAAAACACGAGTGACCCACCGCACTGCGCCAAAGCCATGGACGCCGCAGTGGTATGCGTATTGCGCTAGAAAGTTCCGCAGCTTTAACGCCGACACGGGCCTTTACACCACGTATTCGGGTAAAAAGCGCATGTGCCGCTAAGACGGACTGACAGACTAGCAGTAACTGAAAATTATTTTCATTGAAGTTCACAAGGGCCGTGGCTATTACCGCGGCCCTTTTACTCGCCTGCCTTCAGGTGATTGCTTATTTTTCAAAACAAGCGCATTTAGCGACTTACCGAGCCGAAGCAATGCAGACTATACTGCGCGAATAAGGCCGGAACCTTTTGTTCCCATTGCCACCTTATAAAAAATACAAGGCACCGTTTATGTCCACCGCCGCTAACTCACGAAACCTAGGCATCGCCTTCGCCATTCTGGCCACGTTGGTGTTTGCCGTACAGGATGCGGTTACCAAGACCTTGGTTATCAACCACTCCGTCTGGTTCATTCTTATGGCCCGTTACTGGGTGCATCTTATCATCGCGGTTTGCTGGGCATGTGCCAGTGATGCAGGCTTGAAAGCGACCATCAAAACCAAAAACCTGCCGCTTCAGTTGCTGCGCGGCTTCTTCCTGTTTGCCGAAATCGCGTTGATCGCAATGGCGTTCCGCTACCTCGGCCTTGCAGACGTTACAACAATTTTCATGGCTAACCCGCTTATTGTAACAGCGCTTGCTGTGCCTGTTCTGGGCGAGGTAGTTGGCTGGCGCCGTATTGCTGCAATGCTTGCAGGTCTTATCGGCCTTGTAATCATTCTTCAGCCATCTGGCGACATCTGGGGTCCCGGCGCTATTTTGGCAGTCGGTACGGCCCTCAGCTACGCGATCTACCAGCTGATCACCCGCATGGTGGCTAGCCGTAATGACAGCGCGCTGACTTCCTTCTTCTACGTGGGTGCTTTTGGCGCTGTAGTGAGCACCATTTTGGGCATTCAGAACATCCCGCCGGTTGATGAAATCCAGTGGGGTCTGCTGGCTATGGTTTGTGGTTGTAGCGCGCTGGCTCACTTCTCAATCGTTAAGGCACTTTCGCTCACGCAGGCGAATGAAATTCAGCCATTCATGTACCTGCAGCTGGTATGGGCTGTGCCAATCGGCTTCCTCGTTTTTGCCGATATTCCGACTTGGTCTACCATCCTTGGCGCAGTGATCATTATCGGCGCAGGCCTGTTCTCTCTGCGCCGCCAAAAGGTGCAGCTGGTCGATAACCGCGTACCGGCCGAATAAGCTCTACACAGCTACACCTCCCGCTGCGACACCTTCGTGGCGGGAGAATGAGACTTTTTCCAGTTGTTTATTTTCAATGAGTTATGTGCATTTCTACATAACCACAAAGAGATGTGGCCCCCGATATTTTGCTGGTTGAGCCGCAACTATACTCACAGTAAGAACACCGCCGTAGCGCATTCAGCCGCCTTTTCCTAAGGAAGTCGGTGCTCCTCCCAAGCATGCGCGACAAGCTGACAACGCGACATAGATGACACCAAGAGCCGCTTTTTGATCTGGAAAGGGTCATGGGAATGACATGATTTCAGGGCAGAAAGAGCCAAGGTATCTACATGCGTAGTTATGCAAGTAGTCAGAAGATATTTCAGTGAGTACTTTGTCGACAATTCGAGCGACACGCTAGGATATCTCACCACCTTTGAAACCCGATCCGACAAACAGAAACGGGGAAAAATGGAAACTGTTGTAGAAGGCACAATCAAAAACTGGCCCGTCTCCATCATGGTTGCACCACTGGATAACGAAAGTGGCGTGAGCGTATATTGCTCGCCTGAAGAGATCCACGAAGGCCGAAGTACACCTGTAAATGTGCTTGAGATTTGTAATGTCTGCAATGGCGAGTTCTTCAGCCACGCTCTTGCTATGAAGCATCTGCGCCAGAACAATTTCCGTGTGTCTATCGACTAGATTTCACGTGCTCCATCACCACTAAGCCGCGGGCCAATGGTCAACGCGGCTTTTTTATTGCGCTAAAGGCAGACACTAAAAAAGGGCGGATCAACCGCCCTCTAGTCTGCTTATCTATAAGCCCGGTTACGTCTCTGTATGCTCTACCCGGCGGGCCCGCTCTATCCATCCATTAAAGGCGCTGATGAAGGCATGAACTTGCTCTTCATTTGGTTTTGCAACCGCATAACGGGTATAGAGTTCATCCATCGTCTTGAAGCTTCTGGCATGCTCGATCTGCGTCGCTTTTGGTGTGATGGAGAGGGTAGACGTATGCCCGTTCCAATCAGAAACCACCGGAAAGCCAAGCTTTTCTAACGCCGGATCCCACGTTGCATCAACGATGATCCAACGCTCGCCCGTTTTGACCACCAGTGCATTGTGGAACGAACGGGTATCTGTGAGCTTTGAAAGCACTGGAACCGGAACCGGTAGATCGGCCCAGTCAAACGGCACAGTGATGGAATAAACCTCTTCGCCCCATACTTCCAAGATTGCTTTGAGAGCGGCTGCTTTGTGGCGCCCGTCGCCCGCGCCAAGGTTAAACAGGCTGTTATCACTCACCCCACCATCGCCTTGCAGGCGGAAGGGGTAGGAGCGCACAAACTCAAAAGCTGCAATACGTCGTTCAGTCGGGGTGAGCCCTTCGCCCAGAAAGTCCGCAACCTGCTTAGCGGTGACAAGACGATCTCCAGCGCCCTTGTATTGGTCAATAGCCGTCAGGGTAGATGACACGCGGTTACCTATTACGCCTAAAGGCTGCGCAATTGCGCCTGCGGTAAAGACCAGAAAAGCGAGCTGACACACACCGGTGAAAAACAATCTACGGCTCAAGAGGGCACTCCTCAATAGATGATGCTAAGGGCTTCACAATAGACGGGCGGGGGACGCCGCAAGGGAAGGCAAAGGCTCTTTGCTCGCTAATTCGGACTTAAATATGGCGCTTTACAATATCCCCCTAGGGGGGATACAAATATCAGCATGACAGAAGAAACCCAACATCACTCCCATAAAGACGTTGTAAACCGCCTGAAAAGAGCCAACGGCCATCTACGCTCGATCATTGATATGATCGACAATCAGCGGCCACGCGTGGAAATAGCGCAGCAATTACATGCTGTTGAAAAAGCGGTAACGCAGGCCAAGAAGACACTGATCCACGATCATCTTGAGCACTGTTTGGCCGATGCGCTGGACCGGCCGGAGAAAGCCACACGCGAGACATTGGAAGAATTTACAAGGATCAGCCGCTATCTATAACCCCCCGGAGGGGATAGGAGCGCCAATAGATACCATGCTAGAGCCGTTAAAGAACAAAAGCTTCCGCTACCTGTTTGCCGCTCAGGTTACAGCCCTATTCGGGACCGGGCTTGCCACGGTGGCGCTTGGCCTACTGGCCTTTGATCTTGCTGGAGAGGATGCAGGGGTTGTGCTTGGCACCGCCTTTACCATCAAGATGATCGCCTATGTCGGCTTGGCTCCAATTGCTGCCGCCATCGCCGAGCGCTTACCCCGCCGCGCTTTCCTCGTACTCCTCGATCTTGTTCGGGCGGGAGTTGCTGTTCTTCTACCCTTTGTTGACCAAATCTGGCAGATCTACCTGCTTATCTTCGTTCTGCAGTCAGCATCAGCGGCTTTCACGCCTGCCTTCCAATCAACCATTCCGGTAGTACTGGCGGACAAGCAAACCTACACCAAGGCGCTGTCCCTTTCGCGTATAGCTTATGATTTAGAGAACCTGCTCAGCCCCACCATTGCAGGGCTGCTGTTGCTAGCCGTGAGCTATCACGGGCTGTTCTGGGGCACAGCACTGGGCTTTCTTGCCTCTACCATGCTCATCCTCTCTGTTTCCCTTCCCGCATTCAAGCCCGTTGAGAACCAACGTAGCCTCAAACGCATCACTCAAGGGCTGCGCATCTTCCGCCATACACCGCGCCTTAGAGGGCTCTTTGCGCTTTACCTTTGTATTGCTGCAGGTGGGTCGATGGTAATCATCAACACGGTTGTCATCGTGCAAGGGCAAATGGGCCTCAGCGCGGGATATCTTGCGGGAGCACTTGCGGCCTTTGGCGGCGGCTCGATGGTGGCAGCCCTTGCGCTACCTCAAGTGCTGGAGAAACTAAGCGAACGGCTGGTTATGACTACTGGTGGCGCAGTTATCGTTGTTGGCTTGCTGCTTGGTAATTTCGTTTCAGGATACAACACATTGCTGGCGCTCTGGTTCGTGATGGGGCTTGGCTATTCCGGCGCGCAAACACCAACCGGACGCATTCTCACCCGCTCAGCCAATGAAGAAGACCTCCCTGCTGTATTTGCTGCCCAGTTTGCACTGTCCCACGCCTGTTGGTTACTGGCCTATCCGCTTGCCGGAGGCCTAGGCGCACGCTTTGGAATGACGACCGCGTTTAGCGTTCTTGCCCTGATTGGCTTGCTTGGCATCCTCCTATGCCTCCGCCTCTGGCCCGCTGATGATCAAGAGGAGCTAACTCACGATCACCCCGAGCTTGCCAAGGACGATCCGCATATGAACGAAGGCAGAAACGTTAAAGGGCACAGGCATACTCATGTGTTCCATATTGATGACCATCACCCGCACTGGCCTAACAAGTTCTAGCTCACCTGTTAGGCCCTACAGTCATCCATATGCACTTGTCGTCTTACAGATCAAAGATCTGCTTTACGCTGTTAAAGAAGGCAGCATCATCCAGCGCCTTGCGATTAGCGATGTACTCTCGTGCATCCTCGCCCGCAGTGTAGCGAAGCGTTGGTGTGCCGTCCGTTACCGCGGTCCAGATAACCTCTGCTACAACACGGGCAGGGGAGGCAATGTCCAGAATGGATTCAAAGCCTGACATAACCTTTTGCGCAATCGGCTGATACTCAGTCAGGCTCTCATCATTGGTAAAGTCAAACGATCGGCCGCCGAAGTCCGTCGCGATAGCGCCCGGCTCAACGATCTTCACCGCAACACCCAAAGGGGCCAGTTCGTAGTGCAGGGCCTCTGACATGCCCTCAACTGCGAACTTGGTTCCGTGGTAGAGCGTGCCAAGCGGAAAGCCCATTTTGCCGCCGATGGAAGAGATATTGACGATGGTTCCGGAGCGCTGCTTGCGCATTAGCGGCAGCACAGCCTTTGTTGTCTCTAGCAGCCCGATGACGTTGGTATCGAACTGGCGGCGTATCCCCTCCATGGAGAACGCTTCCAGCGGTCCAAATGCGCCGTATCCAGCATTGTTCAGCAAAACATCAATAGTTCCAAAACGATCCACTCCGGCGGAGACGGCAGACTTGATCGTATCTGGATCAGTTACATCAAGCCGTGTAACCAGCGCATTTTTCAGCTGATTAAGCTCCTGCTCGTTTTGCGGATTGCGCATGGTTGCAACCACGTTCCATCCCTTTTCATGGAACAAATGAGCCGTGGCTTTGCCAATGCCTGAGGAGGAACCGGTGATCAAGATCGTTTTGGACATCGCTATTCCTTTCCCTAGCCAGCCTATTACGCAGGCTTTGCAGTTAATAAGGGCCCGTGCGGCGAGACCTTCTAACGTTAGGGAAAGGCTGTCATCAAACCAAGACAATTTCGTGGTGCTGCAAAAATCCTAGCAATCACCATTGTGTCGAAGCGACCGATCAAGCTGGCTTCCGGCAAACAAGGCCGTGCTTTTCATCCTCGTCAAAGCCGAGCTTTTGATAAAACTCCAAAGCATCGCGCTGTTTACCGGTAAGCAGCATCACCTTGTAGGCATCCTTATCCCACGCATAGGCAAGGACAGCACGCAACAAGCTAGCCCCCAGCCCTTTGTTCTGATGCCTTTTAGTAGTGATGACATTTTCGATCAGCGCGTAATGCGAACTGGCATTGCCCAGAGATGGCAACATGTGGAGCGTCGCCATACTGACGATCTTCCCCTCAACCTCTATACCCCAGACGGTTGTGCCTTCATGGTTCAAAACGCTTTCATACCGAGCGCGGTCCGTCAGCGGAAAGGCGTGGTGCGAAAGCTCGGCATAGAGCTCCATGGCATCGTTATAGTCTGCTGGCCCCAACAGCCGCAGGTGTCCGTCAACTTCAATCATTATTGTCCCTCCTAAAACTCAAAAAGGGCAACCAGCCGGCTGCCCTTCCAATTCTTCTTGCCCACAACTCCTAGAAATTCAAAGAGGAAGACAGGTGGCCACTTGCCGCTAACACCTCGTTGGTATCGTAGGCTGCTTCCACGCCAAGGCTCACGTCGAGCCTCTCTCCAAGATCATAGAAAATATCGAACCCGAAGAACGGGCGCACGCCGGAGTCGCTCTGGTCGCTAACAGCCAGCGCTGTGCCGTAGGCGGTGCTTCCCTCGCCAACGGTGGTCGATTTGTAAAGATCGACACCACCGCGCAAACGGGCATTCCATTTGCCAAAGTCTCCTGACTCATATCCATTCCAGTCCATTGCAAGCTGGGCACGAACGTCCACGCGGTGTTCTTGCTGAGCATCTACGGTTATGTTGCTGTTTACCGCCTCTTTATAGCCCTTGCGAGCTGAGTAAGTGTAGCGGGCACCAATGGTTGGAACGAGTGTAAAGCCCTGCGATACGTCTGTGCGATAGCCGAGAGTAAAGGCAGGGGTTACAAACGTACTGCCAATGGTCTGATCATCAGACTGCACTATGCCGCCAAGAACGGTATTGTCGTAGAACACCCGTGCATTGTCCTGCCACATATAACCACCAACCAAAGAAAGGTTGGCGAATGCGGGGCCAAACATACGGCTATAGTAACCGCCAAAGTAGGCAGTTGTTGCCTCAGTCTCTCCGTTCTCGGCTAACACTTCAGAGCGGCTAAAGGAGATACCGCCGAGAAGACCCGCCATGCCGCCCTGATCCAGCGCAGCGTCAATGCCAACTGTATTGATGGACATCACATGAGAGTATGGATTGTCGCTTGTGCCATCTTGTGCCGCTACACGGGAGTTGATCCACCAACCATTCCGGCAGTACGTCGTGCCATCCTCACAGCGCTGAGCGGCTTCAATCCGGCTATTGATATCCTGTTGTACTGCGCCCGTCAGTTCGGCCCGTAAGCGAGCGGCATTGATAGCTGTTGCCGCTGCACCATCCCCGTCTACGGAAATAACGCGCTGGCCATCTACGACTACTTTCTGGCCATCGCCTGTAACATTCACCTCAGCCATGTCGCCGGTGATCGTCATCATGGTGTCCCAACCAGAGCCCATGTGCAGCGTATTGTTTGTGCCAGTAAACTCGATACGGCCCTGAATATGGGAACCAGCGTTGAGGGCTAGGTATGCATCCGCTGATAGGTCACGAAACTCGATAGCAGCATTGACCAAATGATTGTCAACGAAAACGCGGCCAGAATTTACTACCCGCGCGCTGTCACCCGAGACAGAAATGCCAGCATTTTTGGCATGAATAGAGCCGGAGTTATAAACTTCGCCTAACGGGCCAGCCATATTGATACCATCAACTTCAGCCTCAATAGTACCGAAGTTTGACAGGACATTTCCGATACCACCGGCCTCAAAACCATTATCTCCCGCGACTATGCTGCCGTAGTTTGTAAGGTGGTTTCCATCACCGTTCGCATCCAGCCCATCACTGGCCGCTTGAACGAAACCGTAATTTACTAGGGTATTGTCGTGACTACCGATCACACCGCCGCTGTCATTGGCAACAATGCCGTCACTATCCGAGATGACCCGTCCGTAGTTTACGATGAGATTGTGGTCACCAAAAGCGTCGATGCCGTCATCTGCGGAGGAAATTTCACCACTATTGGTTATGTGTGCATGGCTGCCGTTTATATCCAAGCCGTCATCGATTTGGGTGGTGATCAAACCGCTATTTGTAACCGTTACACCATCGCCGTTGATGCTTATGCCATCAGTTCCAGCGTTGATGCTACCGGTGTTTAGCACCGTCGCACCGCCGCCAGCGATCTCAACACCTGCATGGCCAGAGGTGATTTCGCCCGCATTATAAATATGGCTAAAAGCACCGTTCACATAGATGCCATCGACCGTCCCATTTACATGGCCGTAATTGTAGATTTCTGCCTGATCGCCCGAAACATAAATACCGTCGCCGTGAAGTCCGGCAATATTGCCGTGATTTACAATCTGGCCCCTATCACTAAACATCTGAATGCCATCGTGATTTTGGCTGATGATATCGCCAGTATTTACAAGAACCGCATCAACACCGTTTAAAACTATGCCCACGTTATCCGCATCAATCGTTCCAGAATTAGAGACGCTTGCGTTTGTCCCGCTTATAGCAATGCCTGTGTCACCTACATCAATCGTACCTGTGTTGGTGATGCTTGCATTAGCGCCGGTAATCTCGATCCCACTGCCGTCCAAGGTCTTTAAAAAACCGGAGTTAAACACTGTCGCGTTGTCACCGGCGATATCAATCGCATCGTCGTAAGCAATTACATTGCCATAGTTTTTAACAACAGCGCCATCACCTTCGACATCCAGACCATCATCGGATGCCCTTACGGTCCCGTGGTTCACGATAGTGTTGTTGTCACCATCCAACTCAACGCCATTATCGTTGTTACCGCCAATGGGATCCATGGTTCCGGCGAGGATATCGGAGAGGTTCTCGCCGGCGAACAAATCACCATGGTTGATGACAGTGTTGCCATCACCAACTGCTCCGATTGCATCTTCATCGGAGGTAATGTCACCGCTGTTGGTCAACTTATTGCCACTGCCAGTAATGTTGATGCCGCGGTCCGCGCTACTAATATCTGCCGAGTTGGCCCAATTCTGGCTAGAGCCACTCAAGTCTAGGCCGGCAGCCAGTACACCGCCTGCTGACATGAAGAGATATGTAGCTGCTGAAAGATTAATAAAATGAAGGTATTTACTAGTACTTATCTTAACGCGCGGGTACTTAGACATCGGCACCAACAAACCAGATAATTGATCATCAATACTTGTTATTGCATAGGTGGATTCACCTCAATCCAGTTGGCAATACCTAGACAATTTTAATCAATGTTAACCACAACTATTGCGAGATTTTATTATAAAAGAAGAACCACATTGCTAAAATATCAGAGAAAGGTAAGATCACGACTTCTATTTTCTCCACTCAACATTCACCGGCCCGCTGAAATAAGGAACGGGTTCGCTGCCATCTGTTCGAAATGAGTAGACGATATTGCGGCGGCTTTGCCGCTCATAATCATTATCAATGCCGTCAATTGTATTGAGCGGCAGAGCCAACCCGCGTACCAATGGCTTCTCGCGCAGTAAGCGATTAATCACCCGAACAGGAACGTGGCCTTCGATAACGTAGTTCTGAACAATCGCGGTTAGACAGCCCTCAAGCTCCTCGGTCACACCGAGCTGTCTTTTCACGGAACTTATGTCCCGCATCTCTTTGACCTTAAGGAAAAAACCAGCATCGCGCATGTCCTCCTGCCAGTTCTCGCAAATAGTGCAGTCAGGTTCTATATAAACGCGAACAACAGTCGCGGGCTGTGCAACCACAGAATATACCGCGCAGCCTACCAGCACCGCTCCGATCAGGAGTGCGCGAACCAGTTTATGCAGTTTTCCGTTCACTAGAGGCATGGCGGCAGCTAAATTTTTATAGTTCTTGGCACAAACTGCTCATGTTGCAGTTTTGATTTTATTGGCAACGACAGGAACCGCTGTTTTACCAGTCACATCAAATAGGGAGGGCCGAGTTTGCACTCGCACTGGCGTTTTGCGATTTAAAAGAACTGCATCACCATCGAAAAGATAAATCTATCTGTGCGCTATTCTTTTGACTTGAAGAAAAAAGCCGCAGTTTCTCGCCGATCTTTTTCCCTTGCATTTTCCAATCGGAAAAAGTTTCAAGTCTCTCTAGGGGGATCGGGCGCACTATGGCCGAAATCATCATTTTTTTCCTTGTGTTGGGTCACTTATGCTAAACTTTTCTCGCTATTGCAAATCAATAGTTGCACAACTCAAGGTCCATTTTATTTGCTTAAACTTTTAATTATTTCAGGAAACTAGTCACTTCAACGGTCTTACAAAATGAGTAGCAGCACCATTTATTACTATAGTTTGTAGTGTGCGCTGTTTGACTATGAAATACGTATGGGAGAAGTGGCGCGGCACTTTAGAGTTAACCAATTACTGGTAGCAAAGGCGCGCAATGCAGTTTTCCTATTTGAACCCAACCCGTCTTCATTTCGGCCAAGGTCAGATATCCGTTATTTCCTCCGAAATTCCGAAGGACGCCCGTGTCCTACTCGTTTATGGCGGCGGATCTATCAAGAAGAACGGTGTTTACGATCAGGTCGTCAAAGCTCTGGAAGGCTATGACTGGATCGAGTTTTCCGGTATCGAGCCAAACCCACAGCTCAATACGTTGAACGGCGCGGTTGAAGTATGCCGCATGAAAGACCGCAACTACATTCTAGCCGTTGGCGGTGGCTCGGTCGTTGACGGGGCGAAATACATTGCAGCAGCAGCCCTTTATGAAGGGGACGGCTGGCAGATCGTTCTGCGCCGCCACGTACCGGAAGTCGCACTTCCGATTGGTGCTGTCCTCACGCTGCCAGCAACAGGTTCCGAAACCAACCCGACAGCTGTTGTTACCAACACCGAGACCAAAGAAAAACTTGGCTTCAAAACCGATGCCGTGCGTCCTAAGTTTGCGGTTCTTGACCCAGACACTATGAAGACATTGCCGGAGCGCCAGCTAATCAACGGAATTGTCGATGCGTGGGTCCATATCTGCGAGCAGTACATCACCTCGCCAGAAGGCTCTATGGTTCAAGACGGCTTTGCAGAAACACTGCTGCGTGTCTTGATGGCGCTGGCTGCCGACTTTGACGAGCGCGATGATGACAAATGGCGCGCCAACCTGATGCTCGCTGCAAACCAGGCGCTCAACGGCTTTATCGGCATCGGACTACCTGCTGACTGGGCAAGCCATCAGCTTGGCCATGCGCTTACAGCTCTTTATGGCATCGACCACGGCGCATCGCTCTCCATGGTCCACCCGTCGTTGCTGCGAAACCAGATTGAGGTCAAACGCGCAAAGCTGGAACAAATGGGCCGAAACGTATTTGGCCTGCAGGGCGAAGCAGAACTGGCAGAGCACACCATCAATGCCATTGAGTCCTTCTATGAAAGCGTTGGCTCTCCAACACACTTTTCCGAATATGGTGATGATAAAGCCGCTGCACTCGACGCACTTGTAGCGCTGATGATCCAGTGTGAACGCGACAAGCTGGGCGAACATGGCGCGGTAACACCTGTCGAGATCCGTCAGATCTTCGATGCAGCGCTCGTCTGACCTACAGCGCGGATCAGCTGACAGACACTAGACAAAAAGAAAGCGCCGGAGGGGAAACTCTCCGGCGCTTCTTCTTTGCTCGCAAGTAGATGGATAGCTTACGGCATAAGCACGCTTGGCAGCCACATGGACAGGGCCGGAATGTAACTAACCAGGAACAGCGTAATCAGGTTCGTCAGCAAGAATGGCATGATCGCTTTGACAAGCGGTGCCAGAGGCAGTCTTGCAATACTACCGCAAACGAACAGACAAACGCCCACAGGTGGAGTGGTAAGACCCAGCATCAGGTTCAGCACTGCAAAGGTTGCAAAGTGCAGTGGATCAATACCAACCGAAGTTGCCAGCTGCAGCAGCGGTACAAACAGGATGATCAGCGCTGCAATGGTTTCCATGAACATACCGACGAACAGCAGGATCAGGTTGATCAGAAGGATCACCAGGATCTTGTTATCGGTGATGGACATAACGGACTCAGTGATGAACTGAGGAATACGTTCGGAAACCAAAATCCAGCCAAAGACGTTTGCAAAACCCACCAACGCCAGAATAGCTGCAGAAGAAATCGCACTGTCGATGACAATAGACGGAACCTTGGCGATTGGCAACTCGCGGTAGATAAACGCGCCCACAAAGAAGGCGTAGAAGCTGGCGATAATCGCAGTTTCTGTAGGTGTTACCCAGCCGGAGAGCAGACCGCCAACGATAAGGCCGGTCATAGCCATTGCCCAAGCAGCGGTACCGAAGGAGCGGGCAAGCTCACCCCAACCCTGCCATGGCTGGCGCGGATAGTTGCGGCGCACGGACAGGATATAGCAGGTGATCATCATACCGCCACCAAGCAGCAAGCCCGGAATAGCACCAGCGATGAACATCTTGCCAACGGAGATACCGGAGAGCGAGCCAACGATAATCATCGGCACACTTGGGGGAATGATAGGACCAACGGTAGAAGACGCTGCAGTCACCGCTGCGGAGAAGTCGCCCGGATAGCCAGCGCGCTTCATGCCCGGGATCATCATGCCGCCGATGGACGCCGCATCTGCCACCGCAGTACCGGAAACACCGCCAAACAGCATAGATGCAGCAATGTTGGTGAGGCCCAAGCCACCGCGCAGCCAGCCCACACCGGCGTTGGCAAAGCGGATGATGCGCTCGGTAATACCGCCGTTATTCATCAGGTTACCAGCGAGGATGAAACCCGGAATACAAAGCAGTACGAAGGAGTCGATACCTGCATACATTTTTTGCGGCATCACCACGAGCGGGATGTCCATGTAAAGCAGGTAGAGGACGGAGGATACAGCCAGCGTAATAGCGACTGGAATACCGATGATTAGGCCGCCGATGAAGGAGCCAAGAAGGAGAGCGAGTTCCATTAGTATTCATCTCCTTCATTGTGTTCCGGCAAGCCCGGGATGTTGAAATGCTTGACGAGTTCAATCACTCGCAGCACTGCAAACAGACCAATACCGCCAAGGAAAATAACCATAGAGAAGTGGATGATATCCATGCGGATGTTGGTTGCCGGAGAGGTCTGCCACGCACCGATGCTGGTAAACAGCCATGCCTGTGGCACCATGGCAAAGCATACGAATGCGGTGATGCTCATGGCGATGATAAGACAGACTTTGCGGGCTTTGTCCGGCAGGTAGTTGATTACGATATCGACGTTTACAAGGTCACCAGAGCGGATGGAAAGACCAACACCGCACGCTGCCAGAAAGAGGAGGGCATAGCGGGTAAGCTCTTCTGTCCATACCGGAGAGTAGTTGAGAACGCCGCGGCCAAACACCTGCACAACAACAGCGTACATGATGACAGCAAAAGCCGCTCCGGTCGCAATCCGGAATGCTCTGATTAAGATGTTTGAGATCATTCTTTTAAGCCTTAGTCGTTTTTGAGCGCTCTATTTCTTTGAAGGCGCTTCGACCGGTTACTGCACATAGGTAACAGGTACGGCATGTAAGGCACGGGGCACCCGCAAAAGGTGGGGGCGCCCCGTTGGGGTCTTATTTCGCGAAGAGGTCTTCTACGATTGGACGGATGTCGTCAGAAACGCTGGCAAGAACCGCACCGCGGGCTTTTTCAGCAAAGGCGCTGTAGTCTACCTCTACGAATTCCATGCCCTTTTCCTGAAGGCTCTTTGCAAAGGCTTCTTCTTCAGCTTCAAACAGAGCGCGGTGATAGGCTTCTGCTTCTTTACCTGCTTCAACCAAGATCTTCTGATCTTCCGGAGACAGGCGCTGATAGGTCATCTCAGACATTACGATGTAGATCCAGCCGTTTACGTGTGCGGTCTGGTTTACGTATTTCTGAACTTCGTTGAAGCTTGCAGAGCTGATGAGGGCCAGCGGGTTTTCCTGTGCGTCCAGTGTACCGTTTTGCAGCGCGGTAAACACTTCAGAGAACGCCATCGGCATCGGAGATGCACCCAGCTCACGCCATACGTTCACGAACAGTGGAACGTTTGGTACGCGCAGCATCAGGCCGTTCAGGTCATCAGGTGACTTGATCGGGCGGTTGGTTGTCAGGTGGCGCGGACCACGAACCATAACGGTCAGCGGGCGTACGCGTGCCTTTTCTACGATTTCCTTTTCAATTTCTGCGCCGATTTCGCTGTTAGCGACTTCAGCCATATGTTCGATGGATTTGTATGCGTAAGGAACAGCCAGCAGAGCCGCTTTAGGGGCCCAGTTCTGCAAAGACTCACCAGTTACGGCAAAGTCTACGGTGCCAAGCTGCATGCCGTTGATCAGGTCGATTTCTTTGCCGAGGGATTCATTGGCAAAAACCTGAATTTCGATACGACCGTCAGTCCGCTCTTTTACGATTTCAGCGAGCTTCAACGACGCTTTGTGCCAAACGTCGTTTTCATTGGCCAAGTGACCCAGTTTCAGGGTTACATCAGCAGCCAGAGCAGCACTTGCTGTCATGCCAAGAGCAGCAACACCGAACGCAGCGGACTTCAACAGTGATTTTACAGAAAGCATTCAAAAGACTCCCAATTCATTTTTGACCGGAGAGGGATGTCAATCGCGACTTGCTCCTATCGCGTTGCTCCCCGGTGGCTTTCTTTTTGTATTGAGGCAGGACCGATTTTTATGGTCACTCTTTTTAGGCATGCCCAACAGCCCGATTGCCTCCGGCTATTCCTGCACTCCTCGAACCGCAGCGAAGAAACAGCCATTTTAGAAGAGAAGGTGGGAGCTTCATCTCAAGCTTGAAGCTCCGCCCATCAATCCTGTGCCGAGTGAGTAACGAAATCGCCTATCTCCCCCCACGTCTTCATATATTAGCCTCACTCCACTGTCGGCCTTGAAAACTGATCTGGGATATCACTCGACAATTTGGAAGCTAGCAGGCTTTCGCCTTAAATCTATAAGTAGTGCAACTCACTGCCCTTGCTACCATACCAATACAATCCCTATCTGCTAGGGTTTCTCTAGAAAAACCGCTTTTGGAACAGATTGGTTGACCTATTTGAAGCAGTGGATATCCAAAACTCCACAATAGGTAGACCAACACGAGAAATACTTACAGGAGTTGCAACAAGAGCTGTTCGCGCCGTTTCTTACGCTGCGCATTTAGCCACGCCTATTGAAATCTATACTATGCAAATTTAGTGCAAATCTAAATTTTACCCTTGGTAAAATGTATTTAAATTACAACATACTTATCCAATGCATGATGTGAAAATATTTTTCAGCAGTAACACTCCTGATATTCCACCAAATATTCTAGATGTAGCCTTGTCCATGCAAACAACTTCGCAATGACAAGCAATCTCTTTCTATTTGAAGTAAAGGTCTAATATGCGTCTGTTAAGCTTGGCTGTGCTACTAGCCTCTTCCGTTTCGCTCGCCCATGCGGCAGAGCCGAACTACGACGAATCTAAAGTTGGCGACATCACCCTACCGGCCATCACTACAAGTGACAGTGTCGACCAGTGGGAGAACGAGCGCCGCGCGGAAGTGCTAAAGCTCTTCCAGAGCGAAATGTACGGCAAGCCGTATAAGTTTGACAAAGTCGAGGTTGTTTCCATTTCGGATAAGCGCCCGCTGCCGGATGCTGATGCTTATATTCAGGAAGTTATCCTGATGCTCGACAACCAGCGCGTTTCCGTAGTGCTGCAAATGCCAAATGCAGACGCACCTGTTCCAGTTTTCGTGGGCTATAACTTCTGCGGCAACCACTCCGTTATCACTGGCGATTGGATTGAAGTTTCCAAAAGCTGGGCGAACCCAATGGTTTGCGGCAATCAGGTTGACCCAACCCGCATGACCACCAAGGACAACAAGTTCCTTCCAACTTCCCGCAGCATTCGTGAATTCCGATGGCCTGCGCAAGAAATCACCGCCCGTGGTTATGGTCTTGTAACCATCTACTACGGTGACGTTCTGCCGGATGATCCAGCAGCGTTCCAAGAGTTCATGAAGGTGAACCTGCCGGAAGAGGATTACAAAGACTACTCCGCCATCGGCATCTGGGCAGCAGGTCTTTCCGCGGTTGCAGACTATCTGGAAACCCGCCGCGACGTTGACGAAGACCGTATGGCAGTGATGGGTCACTCCCGCCTAGGCAAAACGGCTCTTTGGACCGGTGCAACCGACGAGCGCTTCAAGTACATCATCTCCAACAACGCTGGTATGGGCGGTAACTCCTTGTCCCGCCGCAACTACGGCGAAACCGTTGACATCATCACCACGCAGTTCCCGCACTGGTTTACCGGCTCCTTCCGTGGCTACGTGGGTAAAGAGAACACCTTGCCGATCGATCAGCATATGTTGATGGGCCTTCTGGCACCGCGTCCGGTTTATGTAGCAAGTGCGGTTGATGATCAGTGGGCTGATCCGAAAGGCGAGTTCCTCTCCCTGCATAATGCAAAGGAAGTCTACGCGCTCTACACCAAGGACCTGTTCCCAGAAAGCGAGCAGCCAGCAGTTGATAGCCCGGTTCACTCAGTTTTGAGCTACCACTATCGTACCGGTCCGCATAACGTTCGCTTCTACGACTGGCAGAACTATCTGGACATTGCAGACAAGTACTTCAAATAAGAAATTGAAATAGCGATGAAAAAAGCCCCGCAGAGGCTATCCTCTGCGGGGCTTGATCATTCAAAATTGATAGGCGAGACCAAGGTTGAAACTGCTTGTAGTCACTTGATGGTCTTGAGAATTTGGGGGCGAAGCGCAACAATTAATAATAGTACTTGTCGCCACTGGATAGGTTGTATGCGTGAAGTCGGCGCTAATACGCCAGTTCTCGTTCAGCGCGTGCTCCACACCAAGACCCAATGTCGCTCCAATAAGAGTTTCTGAAAAACCATCACCCTGGGGCAGACCAGTGTCGTAAGGGTAATCAAAATCGAAACTAGTAAGTGTTGCTCCACCTTGAAGATAAAGCAGAGTTCTGTCCGAGGTAACACCAACACGACCCAGAATATGGGCACTGGAGTTTACTTTCATGGTACCATAAAGATATGGATCAGATACGTCCTGCTCAGTTTTGTCAGACCCTACCCAAGAAACTCCGAATTCAGCGCCATAAACAAATTGGTTACGCTGCCAAAGGTACCCAACAACAACCGTAGGCGCTATCTTGTAATCTGTGATAAACCCGTCCAAATCAGCGACAGGGTCAATGTAGTCATCTTCCAAAATTAAAGCATTCGCCTTGACACCTGCATAAAAGCCACCCCAATCAAAATCTGGGCTCAACTCATCTGCGTAGGCTGTTGGCAATTGCACCAAAACTGAGGCGGCCAAAAATAAACAAATTCGAGAAAACATCTTAAAACTTCAATCAATAGGTATTATTACTTACCTATATCTCACTGATCACCAATTGCAACCGCAATCGCATTTCATCCCCGCAGAGACTATCATCTACGGGGCTTATTGTTTTGAATATTCGCGGTGCTTTAGTGACCTGAGAGCACCAGAATATTGACCGGTAGCAAGATCGCTTGCATGCGCAGGATAAGCGCATGGAGGATCGCAAGCGCATCGACCATGTGATAGAAAACACCTGCCCAGAAGCCTGTATCTTCGCTCACAATCTTGTCGTGGTTGTTTGTGTAAGCATTTGCGATACAACGACTTCCCGGAGGAATACCGAGCGCCTGCCCCTTGTAGAGCGGCTCCATTACAGCAAGGACGGTTCCAGGCTGCGCAAGGTCCTTAGGGTCTACAAGCTGATCCGTCGGGCGGAACTGACCACTTGGAATCGTGTCTTGAATTCCGACGATGACCATCGGGATTACCTGAAATGGCTTTGACGCGCAGGTGATCTCGCCGATCATGCCTTCCTTCAGGATATTGGCTGTAATCTGCTGAAAACCGGCCTGAAACCGCTCGATTCCTGACTCTTTGGGGATCAAGATACCAGCAGGACGGAGTAGGGGATTCACGATATCACCCGGCTGTAGGATAAATTGCGTCAGCGTTCCATCAACACCAGCAAAAACAGACTTCTTTGCGAGCTCCGCTTCGGCTTGAGCGAGCTGAGCTTCGGCGCTGGCTTTATCAGCAGGAAGAACGGTATTTATCCGCACTTCGAGGACATTTTTCTCTGCTTGAGCGGCTTGCAAAGTACCAAGACGAGAGCGGGAGAGGTTTTCGAGAGTCTCGATTTCGCGCTCGGTTACAACATCTGCGTTACGCGAACGTAGCTCTTTTTTACGGGCTTCTTCTTGCAATGCCTGATCATAGTTGGCCTGCGCCTGATCGATGGTCCCTTCAGCAGAGGCTATCTGCGCCTGCACCAGCACGATTTCCGCATTCAGCTCTTCAAGCTTGCGCTGCGCAGTCTCTACCTGAGCTTGCTGCACATCATCATTGAGCGTGAACAGCAACTGCCCCTTTTTGACGAACTGGTTGTTCTCTACCACCACCGTTTCAACGCGGCCGCCACCTTCTGGCAGAATGCTGATGGTGCGGAAGTAGGAGGAAACCAGATTGGTGGAGGGGTGATAGAAAAAGATCATCGTGATGAGCGAAACCGTCAGGATGATACAGGCAGTAATCCCCCATTTCAGCTCATACCAGACAGAGAACAGGTTGATCTCTTTACCGATGCGTTTTCCCTGCACATACCTGCGATAAAGGTAGTCTGGGAAAATCGTGATAAGCGAGCAAGCCAGAAACTCGAACATCTATTAGTTCTCCCATTTCCGCAGGTTTTTAAGCGAGCGAGCAATGGACTCGAGCGGCGCAAGAAAGTCTGGGAAGCGAATGGCGGCCAACAATAGCGCGGCAATCCAGAAGTAATTGTTATGAGTAAACAGTGCGATCAAAGACAAAATCGCGACCACCTGTAACTGGCGACTGTCGTAGCCGTGAGCCATTTTTTCCGGAATGGCATGCAACGAGAAATAGAAAACGCCGACCAGTAGAATAGCCAGCACCAGAAAGCCGACGGTGACGTTAAACAGAACGTCCGTTTGGTGCGGCCCTGAAACAAAAAAGGGAAGATGTTTTATCGCCGCTTCGTGGGCTTCTACGGGTGTCATAGACAACTGATGGTCCTCGTAACCAGCGTTACACTTAGGTGGTGCTTTTAAGTTACGGAAGAAACCTCAATTTGCGGTGAGGATAGCCTCGCGATTTTACATAGGTCGCTTAACGTCTTGGCAATAGCAGGTTCTAGCGCTTTGATGGTTGGATAACGTTCACCAACTTCTCTCAATGAGCAATTTACCCACCTGCGATAAACTCAACTGTGGATAGATACTCGTGAACAAGCGGATAATTTCGCCGCATTTCCGACACATTTACGCCACTATTCGGTGATGCTGAAAGTTTTTAGCAATAGGAAGTAAATTCCCATCAAAATGGGCTCAATTATCTTCAATATTCCGCAATTCTTTCAAAAGTTCTAATACTTATATAATCATCTACATAGAGGATAATAGTTGTAGACAATATCATTTTAATAACATAGTAACACTACGAAATTGTGTAACGATTCCTGAATATACGCTGCTAATACCTACAATAAAAAAGTATAGACTCCGTCAAATAAAGCTTAACCTGATGGGCAAAGAAGAAGACAACTCAGATTTTCTGACAGAGATTAGCGAGTGGGCTCAAAGCGAAACCCAGAAACGTAAAAAGATTAAAAACGAGCATCTGGTAGCCTTCAACGCTAACAAAGAAGACATACAGCAGGCCTTACAGGCTGGCTATTCCATGAAAATTATATGGGAGCACTTGATAGCTAAGGGCAAGCTTTCGTGTTGCTACGAAACATTCACCCTACACGTAAAACGGGCGAACCTTCGCGGAACGAACCGCCCGCAAACTACTACAACATAATATAAAACTGCCTAATAGCTCAGTTGTCATCGCAGGGCATGCGAAACCATCAACTGAACGCAACACAATTTGCTAAGCCCGACTTCGGCGTTGAAGGGGTTAGCAAAGTGAAAGGCAGTCTACGGCTCGCAATAGTTCCCCTCAAATAAGAGGGAGCTGCGAGTTCGTAAGCTACTCACCACAAGAACAGCATCACCAACGGTTGCAGGGGCGTATGTATCCCTCCCATGCTGAGCTGTTACCCTGACACTGTGAAATGAAACCTAGTGCTACAAGCATGTAACGCCTGCGGCTACGCCGCCGACAAAACCACTAAAAGCCAGCCGCTAAAGCCATGCGCATGTAACGCTCGGCCGCGCCTCACCCAAAAACAAATTCCTTAGACTTTTCATAACATTAACCGCCCCATCTAATTATCGGCCACCTGCGCGCGCAGGCCCGCGCGCACCCCAAGGCCACGGCCCACTTTTGGCTCACTCGTCTTCTGTCAGCTTGTGAGAGTCTGCTGCGGTCAGATCCAGCCCATAGGCATCACACATCTGGCGGATGAATTTCAGGCTATCTTCTTCAAACAGTGATTTGCCTTCAAAGTTATGCAGCAGAATGCCTTCCAGCAGATCGCCCAGTGTCATGTCGTGCTTGGCAGCAATAGCTTTGAGTACCTGCAAAATACGCTTCTCGATACGAACGCCAGTTTGTACGCGCTCAACCTTCTTTTTTGCCATTCCAAATCCTCACGACAAAAGTGTCTTTACATTTTCCGGTAACTTGGTACCAAGTTACCAATATAACATTTTCAAGGTATAGCCAATGTCTGCGCCCGTTCCAATAGGGGAAACCGGTAAGTATGTGCCGGAGAACATTCAGGGCGTCTTGTGGGCGCTCCTTGCCACCGCGCTTTTTGCGGTAACCGCTGCACTCGCCAAACTAGCGGTGAGCGAGTATCACGTATTGCAGATCCTGTTTTTCCGGCAATTGGTGGTGCTTGCCTCCACGCTTCCGGCCATTTCCCGCAGCTTTCCGCAAAGCCTAAAGACAAAGCGCCCAATCACCCATGCCTTGCGTATGCTTGGGGCGTTCACTGCTCTTTCCTGCGGTATATGGGCCGTTGCAGTTCTCCCGCTAACGGCAGCAACAACGCTTGGGTTCTCGCAGGTCTTCTTCGTGGCTTTGTTTGCGATGGTCTTTCTTGGAGAGCAGGTTGGCAAACACAGACTAACCGCCATCCTCTTCGGCTTTATTGGCGTGATTATCGCCATGCGGCCGGGAACCGACGGGCTTTTTGATATGGCCACTCTTATCCCAATACTGGGAGCGCTAGGAGCAGGTGTCGCCGTTATCTGCGTTCGCAAACTCACCAAAACAGAAACAACCGCCACTATGCTGGTCTACCAAGCCAGCTTTACAGCGCTGCTTTCCGGCATCCCGCTCTTCTGGCTTTGGCAAACGCCAGACCTTTACGGCCTGATGCTGCTGCTTGGCATGGGCATCATCGCAACCGCTGGCCAATGGGTTGGCATCAAGGCGCTGCGAAAAGGTGAAGCGAGTGTTATCGGCACAATCGAGTATACCAAGATCGTCTATGCAGCCATTCTCGGCTTCATCCTGTTTGGTGAGATCCCTGATGGCTACACCGTTATCGGCGCTGTGATCATCGTTGCCTCATCCCTCTATATGTTGCGCCGTGAAGCGCTGAAGAAGCGGGAGCAGAAATAGGAAATAGCAACGTGCGCGCTCTTTGCCTTCCATTAGGGCACAGGATAGCGCACATACAGTTTAAGCTATTCAATTACACGCCCGCAGGTCTTTGGCCTTGCGGGCTTCTTTTTGTGCTGCACAACACGCGCCACTATATTTAGTGGGTGCGACAGGACGTACTGCAAAACGCAGGATTGAATCGGTAGAACCACCAAGCAAATCAATATCTAGTATTTTACAGGGCCTCTAAGCAAACTTTACAGAGTGTTAACTCGAAGTTTAATTTCCCTAGGGGTTTCCTAGGCTTTAGCCCCAAATCAAATCAGTTTCCCACCCAAAACCGACGTCAAGACCTTGTATTGGAGGAAATTAGGGAAAACTCCCAATCCACTATTAAAATGACACCAAAACCTAGGGCTTGTGGGGCATTTGGAGTTATTAGGGTCTACTACATATTGTGAACGCGTACCCATGTGGGACAAAAGGACCACCGAATTTCAACGCAACATTTTCTTGGAGCTTTTTCGGTGAAACCTGTAGTCATCAAGCGCGACGGATGCCGCGTACCCTTTGACCTGACCAGAATTCGCGATGCTGTTATGAAGTCCGCCCATGAAGGCGACGGACTAGATGCAGTATATGCCGAGCAGGTGGCACACGAGGTCCATGCACGTTTTGCGAACGTGGACGAGGTAGACATCAACGAACTGCAGAACTCGGTAGAAGACATTCTCATGTCCGGCCCGTTCAAGCCTGCAGCACGTTCCTACATTGAATACCGCCATCAGCGTGATCTTGTGCGCGAACAGCGCAGCCGCCTGAACGCGGAAATCCGTGGTCTTATCGACCAGAGCAACGCTGAACTTCTGAACGAGAACGCCAACAAGGACGGCAAGGTCATTCCGACCCAGCGCGACCTGCTGGCCGGTATCGTCGCAAAGCACTACGCAACCCAGTACATTCTGCCACGCGACATCGCGCAGTCTCACGAACGCGGCGAGATCCACTATCACGATCTTGACTACGCGCCGTTCTTCCCGATGTTCAACTGCATGCTCATTGACCTTGAAGGAATGCTCACCAAGGGCTTCAAGATGGGCAATGCGGAGATCGGCACCCCGAAATCCATCTCCACCGCAACTGCAGTTACCGCTCAGATCATTGCGCAGGTCGCAAGCCACATTTATGGCGGCACCACCATCAACCGCATTGACGAGGTTCTGGCCCCTTATGTGACCTCAAGCTACCAGAAGCATCTGGCAGTGGCGCAGAAGTGGGAGATCAAAGACCCTGAAGCGTTTGCCCGCGACCGTACTGAAAAAGAATGCTACGACGCGTTCCAGTCTCTGGAATACGAAGTAAACACCCTGCACACCGCAAACGGCCAGACCCCGTTTGTGACCTTCGGTTTTGGTCTTGGTACCACTTGGGAAGCCCGCCTCATTCAGAAGTCCATTCTGTTGAACCGCATGGCTGGCCTTGGCATTAACAAGAAGACCGCCATCTTCCCTAAGCTGGTGTTCTCCATCAAAAAAGACCTCAACCACAAAGAGGGCGACCCGAACTACGACATCAAGCAGATGGCTCTGGAATGTGCATCCAAGCGCATGTACCCGGACATCCTGAACTATGACCGCGTTGTAGAGGTTACCGGCTCCTTCAAGGCACCTATGGGCTGCCGTTCGTTCCTGAACGCTTATCAGGAAGAGGGCGAGTTCATCCACGAAGGCCGTAACAACCTCGGCGTTGTTTCCCTCAATCTGCCGCGTATCGCGCTGGATGCTGGCTGTGATGAAGCAAAGTTCTTCGAGCTTCTGGACGAGCGTCTTGAGCTGTCCCGCCGTGCGCTGGACACCCGCATCGAGCGCCTGCAGAACGTGAAGGCCCGCGTTGCCCCTATCCTTTACATGGAAGGCGCTTGCGGCGTTCGCCTGAAAGCAGACGACAACGTTGCGCATATCTTCAAAGATGGCCGCGCGTCTATTTCTCTGGGCTATATCGGCATTCACGAAACCATCAACGCGCTATATGGCAACCAGCACGTCTATGACAGCGAAGAACTGCAGGCAAAGGCTGTGGCAATCGTCAAGCGTTTGAAGGATGCAGTGGCAGCTTGGAAAGAAGAGACCGGCTACGGCTTCTCCCTCTACTCCACGCCATCTGAAAACCTGTGCTCGCGCTTCTGCGCGCTGGATGCAAAGTCCTACGGTGTTGTCGATGGTGTGACTGACAAGGGCTACTACACCAACTCCTTCCACCTTGACGTGGAAAAGAAGGTGACCCCGTACCACAAGATCGATTTCGAGCAGCCATACCCTGAACTGGCATCGGGCGGTTTCATTTGCTACGGCGAATTCCCGAACATGCAGTACAACGTGGAAGCGCTTGAAGACGTTTGGGATTACTCCTACGACCGCGTGCCTTACTACGGCACCAACACACCAATCGACGAGTGCTACGACTGTGGCTACACCGGCGAGTTTACCTGCACCAGCAAAGGCTTTGAGTGCCCAAGCTGTGGCAACCGTAACCCGGGCCGCGTGTCTGTTATCCGCCGCGTTTGCGGGTATCTGGGCAATCCGGACGCTCGTCCTTTCAACTTCGGTAAGCAGGAAGAAGTAAAGCGCCGCGTCAAGCATATGTGATGCGGTAGCTTTCAAAGGGGATCAAGGTATGAACTACCACCGCTACATTCCTATTGATGTTGTCAATGGACCGGGGACCCGCGCCACCTTGTTTGTTTCCGGGTGCGAGCACAAATGCCGTGGCTGCTACAACGCCACGACATGGAAACCGACAAGCGGTCACCCGTTCACGCAGGAAATGGAAGATCAGATCATTGCTGATCTGTGCGACACGAAAATTCGTCGTCGCGGTCTGTCCCTTTCTGGCGGCGATCCCCTTTTCCCTTCCAACATTGAAGCGGTGGGCCGTCTGGTTCGCCGTGCAAAGGCAGAAGCGCCAACCAAAGACATCTGGCTATGGTCTGGCTATACGCTGGAAGAAATGAGCTCGCAGCAGCTGGACGTTCTGGCCTATGTAGACGTGCTGGTAGACGGCAAGTTCGTACAGGAACTGCACGACGCAAAGCTGGTCTGGCGCGGCAGCTCCAACCAGCGCATTCTGGAGCTGAAGGACATCTTCGCCCGCATGCAGCAAGCAGCGTAAGCACTTATATTCATTCAAATAAGAAAAAGCCGGAGGCGCTGAACCTCCGGCTTTTTTGTTTTACTTCTTTGGAGGTTCTGATTTGGCTTGCGGTTCCGGTGCAACCGCGGCGGCGGCTTTCGGGGTCGCGTGTCTTTCAAGGCCCAGAGCGTCTTTCAAGAACAGTGCAGACTTCTCGATAGCCCGCTGGGACTCCGGCGTATCTGGCATGGTGAGCTGGAAGACGTGCGGCATACCCTCGTAAACATCAATCACCACCGGAACGCCTGCAATATCCATCGCCTGATAGAGACGGACGGCGTTGGAAAGGAACAGCTCCTTGGTGCCTACCTGAATAAAGCTCTTCGGGAAGCCCTTGGTGAAGTCACCATAAACCGGAGAGACATACGGCTTCACATGATCGACAGGATCAGCATATGCGGCAGCTGATTTGCCCAGCACGTTCGCATAGGTGTAGGTCGGCTCTGCGTCTTTGAGAGTGTGGTAGCTATCGCCCGTCTCAGAAATATCGGACCACGGAGACCAGAACACAGCACCTGCCGGCATTGGCATGCCAGCGTCACGCGCCTTAAGCAAAGCACCGCCTAGCAGACCGCCACCAGCGGAATCGCCATAAAACGCAATATCTTCTGGGGCGTAGCCCATATCCAGCACCGCTTGGTAGGCGTTAATCACTTCATCTGTGATCTGCGGCCAGCGCGCCTTGGGGGCGAGGGTGTAATCCACCACGATCACTCGCAGCCCGCTTTTGTCGGCCAGCGGTACAGCGCCAACCAAAGAGGTATTGGCAGAGCCTGTTGTGTAGGCGCCGCCATGCAGATAAAGCACGACTTTGCCGTTTTCCTTCCAATGACGCGGGCGCACATCCAGCGCGCTCACACCGCCCAGCTTAATCTTCTCGATAAACGGATTGTACTGCGCATACAGCGGCTTGTTGTTGGTTTGCTGTTCCATCGCTTCATTGAGCGCCTTCCAACCCGCCAGATCGGTCGGTTCAGGGGCAACCAAAGCATTGCGTGCGGAACGGCTGAACTGGCCAATTGCCTTTTGCGCCTCGCCCGAAACTGTTGGCGGAACGAAAAAGTAGTCATCCGCCGAACGAGGAGCCTCCTGCGCAAAAACGGTCGAGCAGAACAACACAACTGCAGCAGAAGTGCTCGCCACACGACTTGAAAGGGAAACCATTGATAAACTCCAGATCTTATTGGTTTTGTTCCACCGGCGCATCCCAGAGCAAGGACGCTGCCACGTGCTGGACGGGCAGGAGTTTATGCTGCAAATGCGGCAGGTGAGGGTCAACGCAATGGCCAGAAATATCTTCTTTTTGGTATGTGGATAAGCAGGACTTGTCCGTACAACTTATGGATACAATGCGGGAATAACCGCTGCGCCTGATTGCGTTTGGCGTTTCTCAGCGCCGCAGTTCACCGCCATTTGCGTGTAATGCCTTGCGCAACACGACCTAATGCCTATTCCCAATATGCAAAAAGCACTTGCAAAAACCACCAAAAAACATAGTGTTAACTTAGTTAGATAAAATTTTACTAAAATAACTGGGAGTTGCAAACCATAATGGCAAGGTCAAACAAAACGCACAGTCTGTTTAGTGTTTTGTTGAGCACGCGCGGCCAAGCGGTAGCCCAGCAGAATGCGAAAAAGGAAGAGTATCTGGACTTTGTGACCCAGACTCGCTCGCAGATGAAAACCACCGTCGAAAGCGATGAGGCATGCCCTGTCGTGATTGAGATGGCCCGCGCCAAAGGCGTGATCAGAGACGAAAAGCACCGCAAGGTCGCTTAATTCCAGCGCCCGTTTCGCGGCAGCTTTTACAAAAAGAGGGCGCACATCACAAAGAATGTGCGCACAACAATCATCTAGAGCGTTACGGCGTTTTCGTTCCGTCCAAAACGCTCTAGAGTGTGGCACCACAATCGTTTGTGTGCCCCATAAACGGCGTGGCTTTCCTTTTCAAACCCCATCACAAAGCCGCAGCGACTATGCCCCATCTCCTTGATGAAGAAGAACAACACCGTATCCTAGGCGTAATGGGCAGGAACTATCCTGCGCCAACAAACCTTGCCGATATAACGCAAGGGGCCGTTTCCAAGAAAATTAAGATCAACATCGCCGCGCTCTATAAAAAGAAGCTAGTGAGCTATGCGATCACGCCTGTGATGGTCGACTTCAACCCCGCCCCGAACGAGCTACACCTGACAAGCAAAGGCGTCGCTTTTGTAAACTCCGAGGGTTTGTAGGGGTAGGCTGCGTTCAATTCGCAAACGAGTCACGGAGCGTGGGATCTGGATCCCGCATCTATGTGCGGGATGACGAGAAAGAGCGAGTGAAGAGCCCAATGTTCGGAACCCTGCTGGCACTTAGGTCCTTTCAGTCTCGCTGGTTCCCGCTTCTACGTGCGGCTTCGCGCGGGATGACACCCGTTGCCGTCACACCAGGCTTGCCTTTTAAGCTTGTTCCCCACCGTCACACCGGACCTGATCCGGTGTCCAGTTCAACAACACCAATACCCAAACTCGCCCCAGACATAAGTTAGTCTTCTGTTGCGGCGCCGTAGAAGTCGCCCTGCATATCTTTTTTCAAAGCCATCAGTTCTGCCGCCATAAAGTCCACAAAGCGGCGGATGCGAACGGTTTTTCTCATGTCACTATGCAGTACAAGCCACAGGGAATGGCCTAGAAACTGCTTGGCGTTAGGCACTGGCTTAAGATCTGGAAACACCTTGGAGAACACAACGGGCAGATAGGCGATGCCCAAGCCTTCTCGCACCAACTGTAAGCGCATGAACCCATCACCCACCATGAACGATTGGCGGGCGTGCGGGAAGGGGCGCTCTAGCAGGAAGCGACTTTCCTTAGACGGTTCCGGCCAGCCAAGGGTCGTGACACCTTCCCCGCTTGGTTCGGCAGTGGCAAGAACCCCCTCAAGGTAGGTCTTGCTAGCGTAAAGCCCGATAGCCATTGCAAACAAACGGCGGGCAATAACGTTTTCGGTAATCTCCATGGCCCCGCGCAAGGAAACGTCCGTCGTATCGCGGTTGATGTCCTCAACCGTGGAGGTGATGCGCATCTCCACCTCGATTTGCGGGTAGGCGAGGTGAAACCGCGCCAGTATCGGCGGCATGATCGTGTAGGCAAGGATTGGTGGAAGCGAAAAACGAACAAGGCCAGCTTCGCTCTTATCCAGTCCGATCACCCGTTTGCGGGCAGACTCTGCCTTTTCCTCGATCTCCAACGCGTAAGGCAAAAGCGCTTCACCTGCCTCGGTAAGCGTGAAACCTCTGGAACTACGATTGAAAAGAGGAACGCCGTAACTTGCCTCCAAGGCCTGAACATTGCGGTTTACGGTGCCGTAGTTCGCATTGAGAAGGCCAGCACCGCTGCGAAGGCTTCCACCGCGGGCAACAGCCAGAAAGTACGGCATTAATTCCAAATCGATAGAGCGCACCACAAGCCCCTTCGCGTTACACATACGTAACACCATGTTGTATATTGGCACATTCTCGTTGTCACCTAGTAACGTATTCTAGCCTCAGATCACACCGCTGGATTCGCCGGCGACACCCTTTAAGCCGGAAGACCGCCGGCCGCACCGGAGAGCAACCGAGATGACCCGTTACCACCCGCTTCTTGTCGCGCTGCACTGGATTGTAGCAATTATGATTTTCATGGCCCTTGTCGTGGGCGGCCCGATGCTTGCGGAGATTTCCAATAGCAACCCCGATAAGCCAGGCATGATGGCAGGCCACATGGTGTTTGGTGCGGCCGTTGGAGCTCTCATTCTCGTGCGGTTGGTAACGCGCTTCACGACACGCAAACCACCGAAGGCAGATACCGGAAACAAAACACTGAACCTTGCCGGACAAGCGGCACACTGGGGCATCTATTTTCTTATGCTTGCCATGGTTGCCAGCGGTATCGGACTGGCGCTAAGCGCAGACCTGTTTGCAATCGCCTTTGGCGGTGTTGGTACGCTGCCTGCTGACCTCACCATTTATCCGGCTCGCATCGCCCACGGTGTTATCGGCAGCTTGCTCCTAGCAATGATCGTGCTGCACGTACTGGGCTGGGCTTACCACCAGTTTGTGCTCAAGGACCGCCTTTTCAGCCGCATGTGGTTCGGTAAACGCAAAGTGGCAGAGCCAATCGCTGCGGAATGAGCCATTGGATAAAAAGGCACTTGGCTCTTTTTAAAGAAGCAACCAGTGCCTCTAACGTTTTCCGTGCACAGCAATGAGGGCCTTAATATCAGTTACTGATAAAACTTGCTGAGGCTTGTAATGAACAACTGCGTGGCAATTGGCACAGAGAGGTACCAGATCGGTTTTTGGGTCAACATCCACCGGCCCATCTAGGTGGGACAGGGGATTGATATGGTGAACCTGAATGTACCCCTCGGCATATTTGCCATAAAAGTCACCAAAGTTGAAACCACATGCAGCGCAGTTTACTCCATGATGTCTGATTGCGGCAGCGCGAAGGCGCCGATCTCTCTCGTACACCGTCGTTGTGCGCGTCTTTTCCTCACCTTCTCGGTAAATGGGGCTAGTGGTTTCCTCCCCAAAACCATAGCTACTGGTCTCAACTTCCTTGGAGGAATAATTGTATAGACCGGCTGAAGTCACAATTTGGATATATACTTCTTCCGATATTGGTCGAACGCCATCGCGCCAATAATTTGATTTTTTCCGCTCAGGAATGCTCTCCATGTACTGGCCATCTATTTTAATAGGAACCGGATCGAGAAAACGCTCAAAGTTCCTGATTTCAGCAATGAATTTTCGTCCAGCCGAGCCGAACTCTTCATTTACTGCCCCAATTGTAGCTACCCCAAAATAATGCGGCTCGTTTGTTAGACGTTCTTTTTTAAAAACCTTATTCTTCAACTTACCCTTGTAATAAATTACTTTTGTGCCGGGTTTCAAAAAATCTAGGTAACGTTTCGGGAAATGATAGGCCTCTCCGGTAACATCATTCCACTGAGATTCATCGTTCTCTGTGATTACTGTGAATGTCATATTTGCCCCCTTTTATTAAGGAGGCATTTTCCTCTTTAGGTTGCATTTAACAACGAGAACACACGGCGAAGGGTCTAGTTTTCACAGTTTAGAAGAAGGCACCAACTTAGTGGGGCGTCTTTTGGATTAAAACATCAAGATACTTGATGATCTCTTCCGAGTGGACCTGCATTTCAGCAAAGGCGCGGTGGGCTTCATCCACCTCGCCGTTGCGGTGATGCTCTACGGTCTCTTTTGCCCTCTCATGCATGAGCTTATGAACCGGAAGCAGTGCCTTGAAGGCTTCATTGTCCTTCAAGCCGAGATCAGAAACGCCGTCGTACCAGCGGCCAAGACGGCAACCGTGATGATCGGCCAGTTCATGATCCTCTAGCGACTTGTAGTCTACAAGCATTTCAGCAAGGCGTTTCTTCCATAGAATGTGGTCGGCCTTAGCACGATATAGAATGTAGCCGGAAACCTCGCGCTCGGACATTTCGTTAAGCTGCTCGGTAATGACCGGCTCGGACGAAGAAACAAGATCAATAACGCCGCGTGCCAGTTTCGATACGCTGTGGGATGCCTCCGCAATAGAATGAAGACCCTCAACGATATGCACCGAGGCTTTTTGCTGTTCAGCCATCTGGTAGGCAATAGCCTTGATCTGCTCCAGCGAGCGCTCTGAGTCAGACTTCGCTTCACGCAGGATAGTTTCAGCGGCGGCAGACCGTTCAATGCTCTGCCCCACATGGTCTTCGGCGATGTGAACGGCATCACTCATTTCTTCAAGGTGACTAAACAGGCGCTTGATGCGGCTGCGAATATCTTCTGTCGCCTGCTGTGTCTGGGCAGAAAGCGCCTTGACCTCGGAAGCAACAACACCAAACCCTCTACCAGCTTCACCAGCGCGAGCCGCCTCAATGGTCGCGTTGAGCGCAAGCAGATTAGTCTGGTTGGCGATGCCATCAATGGTACCAGCAAAGGTGTTGATCTGCTCGGCTGCTTCTGTCAGTTCACGCACGGCCGCGTTCATCGCCTCAAAGGAGCGGGCGGTATCGTTGTTGGCCTGATACACCGCTTGCGCCGCGTGTTCACCTTGCTGCAATTGCTCATTGGAAGCGGTGGTAACGTCCTCTGCCATTTCAGAAAACTGGGATATTTCGTCAATCGACTGGCACATCTGATCGATTGTTGCAGACATACGATCTGTGTTTTTTTCATTGCGCACCACGTAGTCCGCGATATTGGCAACGGCCGCGATTGTCTGGCTGGCATGCATGGAAAGGTCTACCGTGCGAGACAGCGTTTGCCTGTCAAACTGCTTGGATTGTGCAATCAGCAGCGTCAGCACGTCCTGAAGAGAAGAGGGCAGACCGGTGAGCTCAACGTCCTTGTGTTCGCTAATCGCTTTTATAACGTCTACAACGCGGGCGCTCTCAACCCATGCCTCTTTATCAAGAGGCTCGACTTGGCTCTCAGCGGGCGAGAATAGTTTAATAAAGCTCACGGCTCTCTCCATCCTGAAGGAATGGGCAGCTTCCGCAGTCTAGCGTTGTATTTCTATTCGTTTAAGTTCCTAATCACCTGATATTTTTAATAGTTTTAAGGTTGCATCGCTCACCAACGGGCTACTTAGATATCCGCTACGTTAGCAACTAAGCATTTAAACCTATTTAGTTTCGCTTAGGAACTTTGTAATTTGCGCCCGCTCGCAAAGGAGCGCACCCCACAGCTGTCAATTCCGCCATCCCGCATTCACTGTGGCAGTTCGTATGGGTGTCAGTTTTCTCTATGACAAATACAAGGTTTTCATTCGCCCGCTTTCTTAGCGAAATCGGCGCGCTGCTTACGCTGTCTCTGCCTATCATCATCACGCAGATCGCGACCCAGTCCATGGCCTTCGTCGATACCAGCATGGCCGGACAGGCCAGCGCGGTTGACCTTGCAGCCATCGCTGTTGGCGCAAGTCTTTGGGTTCCCGTCAGCCTCCTGATGCGCGGAACCATTATGGCGCTCACCCCTATTACCTCCCATCATGTGGGGGCAGGGCGCCTTGACCAGATCGCGCATGATCTTGGACAGACCCTCTGGATCGCGCTTATGTGCTCCGTACTGCTGGTGGCCTACATTATCGCCAGCCAGCCACTGCTTACCTACATGGAAGTGGCACCGGAAATCGTACCAATTGCAAGCGACTACATGACCGCACTGGCCTTCGGTGTTCCAGGTATCGCTATCTTCTACTGCCTCATCAGCTTCTGTGAGGGTATGGGCAACACCCGCGCGCCGATGATCGTTGCGCTTATGGGTCTGGTTGCCAATATTCCGCTCAACTACATTCTGATTTACGGCAAGTTCGGCTTCCCGCAGCTGGGTGCTGTTGGCTGTGGCTGGGCAACCAGCTTTGTGTACTGGCTCATGGCGTCCACGCTGCTGGGTTACATTGTGCACCACAAAGAGTATCGCGGTATTTTGAACCTGCGCGAAATGATGCCGTCTTTTGCCCGTATCTGGGATATTCTCAAGCTGGGCGTGCCTATTGGCGTAAACATCTTCATCTGTGGCAGCATCTTTGCGCTTATCGCTCTGCTTATCGGTAAGTTGGGCGCAAACAACATTGCAGCCCATCAGGTGGCGCTTAACTTCTCCGCCATGGTGTACATGGTGCCGATGAGCCTTGCATTTGGTATCACCATTCGTGTTGGCCACATTCTGGGACAGGGCGATAAGGATGCAGCGCGCCTGCGCTCTCTCAGCGGCCTACTGCTGACCGTGGCTTTCTCCAGCATCTCGGCAAGCTGTATTCTGCTGTTCCCGGAAGCGATCATCGGCATCTACACCAACAACGCTGATGTTATTGCAAGCGCCAGCGTGCTGCTTGTATTTGCGGCTGTCTACCAGATCTCCGACGCGGTGCAGACTTCAGCCAACGGCGCCCTACGCGGCTATAAAGATACCCGCGTACCGATGGTTATCGCGTTTGTGTCTTACTGGGTTGTTGCCCTGCCGCTTGGCTACATCCTCGGCCTTACCAACCTGCTTGTTCCTGCAATGGGCGCTAGCGGCTTTTGGGTTGGCATTGTTGTAGGCCTTACCCTTGCAGCTATTCTTATGCTGCTACGCCTTGCTGTTGTGTTCAAGCGCAACAGAACAGCTGGGGAGGAAGAGCCTCAGGCAGAGCCTGCACTGCTGGATACAGTGGTACCGGAGCCAGCTTAACGGCGAGCTCCAGCCTGCCAGCCACAACAGACTGAGAAACGAAAAACCCCGCAGAGCCTGAGAGCGCTGCGGGGTTTTCTTTTATTCTTAGGATCTTATGTTTTGTCCGGTGCCTGCGGTGCTTTGCACTTCGCCTCGCAGGCCCTTCTTTCGTTTTGCCTTAGAGGTCTTCGCGGGACAGTGCGTGCTCTGGAATATGGCGGGTTTCCATCTGCACCATGCCGCGGCCTTCAAGGTAAACCCAGTTGCGGTCTACGCTGGTCGCAAGGAAGGTTTCATCGCAAGGGTTTTCGACTTCTTCCTGCTTGCATACTTTCAGCACCCAGAACTTCATCAGCACGTAGTAGAGCGCAAAGCCAACCGGGAAGGCGACGAGGTAGGACATGTCGAGGTAGATGATACCCAGCACAGAACCTACGATCCAAGCAATCAGACCTGCAGGGTTACAGCCGCCCCAGTAGTTGAACTGACCTTCTTCGCGGTAGAGGTCCGGCACGTTCAGGCGGCGCTTACGGATCACGAAGTAATCGCAGATCATGATACCGCCGAGCGCTGCAAGAGAGCCGCCGTAGAAGGCAAGGTAGGTGAACAGGTGGTCGAGGATCAGCCAAGGCATGGTCAGCGTACCCACCACCGCAGCGATTGCCAGACCCATTGGGTAGTTCACATAAGGCGCACCAGCGTTGATGAAGTTCAGCGCCGCAGGGATGAGGTTTGCAGAGGTGTTAGTGGACCACTGCGCCAGCACGATCATTACCAGCAGGATAACCAGAGTAAGGCCGGTGCCTTCGCCCTGAATAACGGTGATCGGGTTCCAGTCGCCCGTTGCGATGAAGGAGATCGCACCGATGAGGGCGATCCATGCCTGCACTGCTGGCAGCGCGATGAACTGGGCTACGAAGATGTTGCGGTTACGCTTGAAGAAGCTCTTGGTGCCGCTTTCCACTTTCAAAAAGCGGGTGATGTTTGGAATGTCTACCGCCAGAGAGGACCAGAAAGCCATGTTGGCGACCAGCAGCGCTACAACGGTGATGTGTTCGTTACCCACAAAGGTCCAGATATCGTTGCCGCTTGCGGTCGCGATGTTATCGAGGGTGAAGTACATCCACACAGAGATCGCCATGATTGCCGGCGCCGCGATCTTTGCAAGGCGCTCTACCGCGCGCATGCCCATAGCGGAGTTGATTACCTGTACCACCGCAAAGCCGGTGTACCATGCAATCCAGTTATCAAAGCCGGTGAGGTAGGCGAAGATACCGTTAAGCGCCAGTGCGCCAAGGTATGTCTGAATGCCGAACCAAGCCGCTGCGACGATACCGCGGGTGATGGATGGAAGGTGTGTGCCTACGGTGCCGAACGGCGCACGCAGGTAAACGGCGAAAGAAATGCCGTGCTCTGTGCCGATATCTGCTGTCATGGCCATAACAACGCCGAGAAGCAGGTTAGCAGCGATGATGGTGAGAAGCACAACGCTCAAGGGCAGGCCGCTTACACCGCCAGCACCGAGCTGGAAGGTGGCGATGATAACCGCCATGGAGATCCAAAGGCCGATGTAACCCCAGTTACCAATTGCACGCTGGTTAAGCCAAACAGGGAGGATGGACTGCTCCATCAGGCGCGACTGGGCGCGCGAAGCCGTATCCAGAACTTGGGTATTCGCCATTTTCAGATCCTAATAGTATTCGCAATGTCTTGGGCAGATTTTGGAAATAACGGGCCTAGCAACGCGCAAGTAAATCGCGCGCATTGTTGCAGCAAAAAGCGCAGCACTGACCCTTGCCAGTAACTCCACTACCTGTATGCATGGGCCATTTTTCAGGTCCCGTTAAATTGTTCTGCTAAAGCCTGTGCTCTAGAGCTTAACCCTAATCAATGCAAGTGCGTATTTATAATTATGCATGAAAACTTGAGGCCACGCGCCACGGCATCCCCCCAAAGGATGAGGGAGAACGAGTGCACTTTGAAGCTTACGTAGCGTAGGTTAAGCTATTGGCGGGTAATGATGATTCTGGGAGACTTAAAGGGGAGAGTTCTAACATCCGCTAAAACAGAAAGCACTCGGTAACATAGTTTTCTCAAATCCTCCATTTATCGGCTAACACCAATTTCGAACATTTCTTGATTAGATCGCCAATTATTTGAATGAATAAAACGAATGCCCATATTTTCTTTTGGTCCCTCCTGCCGCTTTTAGGGCCCTATCTTTCCCCCTGGCTTGCGATATTCCTCGTTCTTACGCCGGTTGGCATCGTATTGCTTTACTTTCCCGCGTTTGGTCTGATCTGGCTTATAGCGCTGCTCATTGGGCTTCTGCCCTTGAACCTTTCACGCTTCAAACAACAGCATCAGTTGCTTGTCCGTTTGGCGCTAGCCACCGGTGTGTCTGTTGGCTTTGGCCTTTCGGGATATGTTTATGCGCTGGCTTCTGGCAAGGAACTAACAAGAGGTGATTTTTATCGTTTCGACGGAACACAAAAGTATGGGCAGATTGCCTTTCTAGAAGCAGGCGATACCCCAGAAAACTGCGATCAACTTTGTGTACGCTTGCTGCTTTCAGGTAAGGCGGAGCGCGTTTCCTATAGCCGAATAGACAGCTACGACGATTTGAAAAGGGGCTTGATAGGGAGAAGCTTTAGCCTCACTAGCAAAGCCAAGAGCGACTGCCCTTCAAACATTGTGCGCTTGGGCGCTGTTTCAGACCCTTACGCGGGAAATTTTCAAGACATCCCAATGCCTTTTTGTCGATGAAGGGCCTTTGGAGCCTGATCTGCTCATCTATACTCGTCGCATGGGCACACAAAAAACGCACCACAATCTTAATCCCTTCGACAGTTCCCTAACTGGATCACAGCTTCAGGTTTTCGAGGTGCAGGATCGCAAGGGGCGGGAATTACTGCGGCACACACAAGTGACTGCCTTTCCTCCATTTGCACCTCTTTTGCCAGTTAGAACCGAAGTGTTGAACATCAAAGAACCCCGTACCAACAACATAGAGCTACTCAGATGGCAAACCACCATCAACGAAGAACGAAAGCTCTCCGAGCTATTTGATATTCATGAGGGAGATATCTTTGAGCGACTAAAGTTACCGCCGAGTGACATCAAAATTCTCATCAATAAAATCCAGAACGGTCCGGTAGCTGGACCACTACGCGATGAGGTGCGGCTTTATATCCATCATGTGATCGAGAATGGGCAGGACAAATCACCCGAAGCACTGATGCTGTTGCTTACCGCCTTTAGCACGCCGGGTATTCTTGTAGATTATAGACCCGATCAACTTCTGAATGTCTTTGGACCACTTTCGACACAACAGCGCGATGTAGCTTTCAAGCACTTGATAATTGGACATAAAAACGCGGTCGCAGATGGCAAGGGTTATCCGCGCAAAGAGTTGAAAGGCTTTGGTCTAGCGCTATCAAGCTTCCCAAGAGAGTATCAGCTGAGGCTAGAACCATATCTTAGCGAACTCGCCTTGGATGTTAAATTTGTACGGGCTGGCTCCTACATCTTTTCAGGCCTTCACAAGATCGGACCGAAGAGCCTACCGACGATTTACTCAATCCTCGTTTCAAACAAACAGTTTTCCCTCGACATTGGCCGCCGTGCACCAAGCCGTCGTAGCTATGCCTACCTGACGGCATTGGAGAACATTTGCAGGATCGCTAAGGCGCACGCTTTGCCTGATCTATTTTGGAAAGAAATAGCGGCTGAAGGGCTTGTGCATGCGGACAAAGATGTACTGATACGGCTACGCGCACTGGGCATGCCCAATTCAATTGATGCTTCAGTTCTTCCCAGTTTTAAAGGTGAGCCCAAACCTCCATTCCCGCAAAAGGCGGAAATTAGCTGCAAAGTGGAGAGTGGGTTTTAGTTGAGGGTCAAGAACAGACTAGCCCGCCTACCGATGGCAAATCTGGTTTGGTTACTTGAGCCACCAATCGCTCCAGCTCCCCTATAACACTTTGGCAACTGCCAAGATTGGTACTTCAGGCAAGGCGCGGGGAGGCGCGCCTCTATCAAACAGCGGAGAGTTTGATGAGCAGGGCTTGGGTGAGCATCATCAGGCGTGGGCAGCGGATTTTCATTGAGCGGTACTGGTTGATCAACTCGGAGACGGGCATCTCAACCACCTCGATATCCTCGTCTTCATCCTGATCGCGGCTATCAAGCTGCTGCTCTCCGGCGGTGTACTGGGCCAGAAACAGGTTGGCGTGCTCGGCAAGGCGCACAGGGTTCATGTAAACGGTGCCGACGTGTTGCAACTCCGTGGGGGTAATGCCCAGTTCCTCTTCTGCCTCGCGCTTGGCAGCGGTGAAGATATCCTTATCCTCTACCTCGATCTTGCCCGCACAGGCTTCCAGAATAAGCGTGTTCTCGCGCACTAGCGGCGCACTGCGCACCTGCCGAACCAGCAGAACCGTTTTTGCCAGCGGGTCATAGGGCAGTACGGCAATGGAGTCGCCATATGTCCAGAGCATCTCGGTGCTGGTATGCTTGCGCCCATCCTCATGCACGCGCTCTACCGTCAACTGCTCAAGCAGGCCTTTTCCCTCATAGACGGTTTTACGCTCGGCTATTCTTGGCATACTCCACTTTCCTCTCGTCCCCGCACCACGGCCGACTGGCAGTTTTTGCTAGGCCATAAAACTAGCAGGGCGCGGCCCCTTTATGGAACTGCGCCCTGCTTAGAGGGTTAAATCAAAGTGGATTACAACCGAAAGATCAACCGATAATGGACATTTCATTGACGATAAAACTATCAACGGCTCCATCTGTAGCGGCCAGATAATCCTTCAAGTGCTGGTTGCCCATGTGCACCTGCCACAGTTCACGACTGGCCCAGTTTTCATAGAACATGAAGTGGGCAGGGTTTTCGTTATCCTGATGCAGATCATATTGCAGGCAACCTTCTTCGGTGCGGGTCACATCAATCAACTTCATGAGTTCAGATCTGACGAGGTCGATCTTGTCCGCTTTGGCTACAATATTGGCGACGATGGTTAGCTTGGCCATGGGCCTCTCCCTTTATGAGCGCCGTTATAGACAGGCGCTACTATGCTTGTTGGCAGGTGGCTGAGGTCTAGAAACCGGCGAGCACGTTTTTACCGATTACGCCGCCGCTTTCCTGCAACTCATGAGCATGCTTGAGCGTTTCAACGGAGAGCTTGCCCAGATTGCCGGTAACCGTGGAGACGAGCGTGCCGTTATCCAACATCTCAGAAACACGGTTCAGTAGGTCATGCTGCTTTTCAATATCATCGGTCTGGTACATGGAGCGGGTGAACATGAACTCCCAGCTGATAGTGAGCGCTTTTGATTTTGCCGGGTTGATGTCAAACACCTTTGGGTCATCGATCACCGCGATATGGCCGCGCGGCTTGATGAGGTCGATGATTGCAGGCAGATGCTGCTCCGTACCGGTGAGCGCTGCAACATAGCTTGGCTGAATGCCCAGTTTTTCAAGCTGCTCACCCAGTGGCTGGCGATGGTTGATCACGTGATCGGCGCCCATCTTCTTAACCCAGTCTACGGTTTCGTCGCGAGAAGCTGTAGCAATTACAGTGAGATTGGTCAGCTTCTTGGCAAGCTGGGTGAGCATGGAGCCAACACCACCAGCACCGCCAATAATAAGCAATGCCTCACCTTCGCCATCACCTTCTTTGAAAGCGAAAGAGTCAAAGAGAATTTCCCAGGCGGTAATTGAGGTGAGCGGGATACCTGCAGCCTCAACAAAATCGAGAGACTTAGGCTTCTTTCCAGTGATACGCTCATCAACGGCCTGAAACTCTGCATTGCTACCCTGACGGCCAATATCGCCAGCGTAAAAGACTTCATCACCCACCTTGAACTTGGTGACAGCACTGCCGGTCCGGCGCACCACACCGGCAGCATCATAACCAAGAATGCGGGCACCCGATTCAACCGGAAAAAGCTCACGCACCTTCACATCAACCGGATTAAGCGACACACCGCGAACCTCTACCAACAGGTCATGGGGGCCAAGCTCCGGCGTTGGAGCCTCAAACTCAAAAAGGGAATTAGGGGCAGTGATAGGGCCGTTCTTATCGTAGCCAATTGCTCTCATGATCTTTCCTCGATCCAATCGGTTCTGAACTTTACGTCGCCACCTTAGCAGCCGAATGTGGACGCGGGCGTCACATTGCTGGCTAGGGTAAAGGGCGGGTCAGACCAAACTGTCTATTTCAATCTCTTATTGATCTTTCGTGATCTATGAGTATTTATGAGGAAAGCCGATCAATTAGTAAAACGAGTAATTGAAATGGAAACTATGAGCAAAGCAAATAGTTCTCAGTTCAAGTTGGAGACCGATCTCATCAGTCTGCGCTCCCTCGTTGCTATTGTGGAGGAGGGGAGCTTTTCTGCTGCTGCCAAGCGCATCAACCGCACACAGTCGGCTATCAGCCTGCAGATTGCCAAGCTGGAAGAACGCTTAAATGCCAAGCTGTTAGAGCGTACCAGCAGGACTATCGTACTTACTCCTGCAGGTGAGACATTTGTAAGCTACGCGAGGCGCATTCTGGAACTGGCTGATGAAGCTGTATTGGCAGTAACAGCGCCGGAAGAAGCAACGCTGCTGCGGGTTGGCTTTGCCGAGTATCTCGTGCCGGAGCATCTTCACACACTGCTCGCCCGCTTTCGAAGAGCCCACCCAAATTGCGACCTAAGCCTTATATTGGGCACCGGAACCCCAATGCTGGAAGCGCTAGAGCGCGGCGAGCTGGACATAGTATTTTGCGGGCCAGATGGAGAAAACGGACAAGTACTCTGGGAAGAGCCGCTGGTTTGGACCGGTAATGGTGAAGCGCTTCAAAAGGAGAACGCATCGGTAGATCTTGTGCTGATGCATCCGCCTTGCAGTTATCGTCAGGTTGCTTTTGAGGCACTAACAAAAGCTGCAAGACCATGGAAGGTCTCCATTGACGCCAACTCTGTACAGGCGGTGCAGTCTGCCATTCGGGCCGGTCTTGGCATCAGCATCCTTCCAATATCCGCAATTCATAAGGACATGCCAGTGCCGGATGCTGACTTGCCAAAGCTGCCAAACACATCGGTGGTGAGCTACCAGCGGGCCGACAGCACGCACCCCTATGCGCAGCGCTTTGTAGACTTTTTGTTGGCGTGCATTGAAGACAGCGTAGAAACGCGCGAGTACATCACCTTCAAGCATAACCGCCAGCAGCCCGTTAAACTTGCCAGCTAACCAAACGCCTCTTGAAAGGGTGGAGAAGCCATCGTCGCTCAAAAGGTTCTACATTTCCATCCAGTTGCAGCAGAAAGTGACGTCAGCAGGCTAAAGCAAAAAATGCCTTTGGTGGCTCAGAAGAGCCACCATGGAGAAGCCCGTTAACCTTTTAAACTAAGTTACTTCGCCTGCTCCCGCTCGTAGCTTAAACGGGCAGCTTTTACTTGATCCATTTGTTCATGAGACCAGTAGACGAGCGGCTTTAGCATCTCCAACAACTCTTGCCCAAGGGGCGTAAGCCCATAAGAAACCGCAATCGGTGGCCCCGGATCGACTGTGCGCGTAAGATATCCGTCTCGTTGAAGGCCACGCAGGTTCTCCGTCAACACACTCTGTGTCACATCACCAATGCAGCGTTTGATATCGCCAAATCGCTTCGGCTCATCCTCAAGCGCCAGAATAATGATCATGCGCCACTTTCCCGTGACGTTGGAAAGCACGGATCGAATGCAACAGTTCGAGGCTTCAGCCTTACTCGCCACACCAATTGGAAGCATAATTCACACCAGTATTGAGTTGATACCTAGTCGCATAATACTAGCAGTTTCCAGCCATAACAAGCCTTTGTAAAGCAAGCCAGTATCCTCCAGCATACTAGGTCTCTTCAAGGTACCTAATTGCAATGTAGTTGCTTTTCCATACCATGTTGCAAAGCGATACTAAGGAGGATTCGTTATGACACCGAAAGAACTCGTCGTGGCTTTGTTTATGGCAGCATTTTCTGATCACGACCCACAAGCTGCCAGCCAGCTGGTGAGCGATGATTACATTCAGCACAACCCGCAGATAGAAACAGGCGTTGCCGGACTAACCAAGCTAATACCCCTTGTGGAACAATCCGGCATGACAGCGACTACGCACAGGGTCATTGCAGAAGGCGACATGGTTGTGCTGCACAGCACGTTCGAAAACGCCCACGCATTTGGCGCACCGACCCTTGCCGCCTTCGATGTTTTTAGAGTGCAAGACGGCAAGGTGGTTGAGCACTGGGACAACCTTCAGCCGGTGCCGGAAGTAACTGTGTCGGGCAGAGGTATGACCGACGGCCCAACCGAGATAACAGATCGTGATCGCACTGAAGAAAACAAAGCGCTCGTCTTGGGGTTTGTTCGTGATGTTTTGGGCGGTGCGGCCGCGCAAAATGTAACGAACTACATGGACCCAGCCATCTATATGCAGCACAACCCATCAATTGGCGACGGCCTAGCTGGCCTACAGGCTGCTATTGAGGCATATGCCGCTCAAGGCCAAGTCATCACCAAGTTTGAGCCTAAGCTTGCGGTAGCAGAAGGCAACTTTGTCTTCGTTGCATCTGACGCAATTATGGGCGGAAACCCATGGGCGTTTTTTGACCTCTGGCGCGTAGAGGACGGTAAAATCGTGGAACACTGGGATGTGGTATCGCCGATCCCCACTGAGATGGCGCACAGCAACGGAAAATTTTAAGAAACCCTACACACTGCGGTTAGCGAAATGTGTTAAGCGGCTCGCTAACCGCGTCTATCCTCATAAATCCCATTAGAACCAAGCTATTAAGCTTAATAGGCATTTCAAATAGGATTAGGTGCCAAGCAACTTATCCTGCGAAGAAAACAAGAAGGTAAGCAGCCCCATGAAAATAGTCGAAGTGACCGCAAAGGACATGCAAGTCTACGACAACCTTCTTCAGGCCTATGAGGCGGAGTTTTCGCCGCTCACCAAAAAGAAGCCGGATGCCGACGGCCTCTTTGCCAAAGACGTTGAGCTTGGCGGCGATTACAAAGGCTATCTTCTTTATGTGGAGGGTGCTCCTGCTGGGTTATCCGCCATTCGCTGCGGTCCCTCTAGCACCTTTGAAGTCTGTGATTTTTACGTTCTACCGATTTTCAGGAGAGGCGGAACCGGCAGAGCCTTCGCTACATGGCTGTTTGACCAGTACAAGGGCGATTGGGAAGTGAAGCAGATTGAAGGGGCAGATCGCGCCATTGCCTTCTGGCGGGCAACCATTGGCGACTACACCAACAGCGCCTATCAAGAAGATACCTACGAAGATGCGTACTGGGGAACAGTAACCCGGCAACGGTTTAATAACGCGGTGT
>NZ_SMMA01000043.1 GCF_009711345.1 Pseudovibrio flavus | reverse complement strand
GTAGGTCGCCGCCGGGCATGATGAACACAGACAAATCTCTCCAAAATGACAGAACAAATCATTCCAAAAAAAAAGCCCCTTGCTCAATGCAAGGGGCTTTTTGCGTTCCGGAATAGGCGAAAATGGGGGAGCACGAAGGGGCGCAGGGATGTCCTACGCCGAACTCGAAGCACAAAGCTAAACCTCACCTGTTGACCAGGCTGGATGCTGGAGCAAGTCCGGGGAATGATTAGGCGCGGCAGGCGATGTATTAGTCCGAGCTTCAGCGGTTTAGCCCTGTTAGATTATTTCAATTATCCACGCCTTAGCATAATTGTTATATCCCGTAGGTGGCGATACCTATATAAAAGTTGCCTCACAGACATTTGTAATGGGGGCACAAAATGAGAAACAAGGTCTTGTCGTTGCTGGGAGCCGCGGCGCTTTCAATCTCTGCGATGGGTACAGTTGCAGCGGAAACAATCCGCGTAACACTTCAGTTGCCTGAGGCACATAGCCTTGGCCAGAATTGGCTGGCATTCAAAGAAATCATCGAGGAAAAATCAGGCGGCGAACTCCAGCTCCTGCTGTTCCCGTCCGCACAGCTTTATAAAGATAAAGAAGTGCCGGAAGCAGTTGGCAGCGGTGCTATTGAAGCTGGCTCTTCAAGCCTTTCCCGTTTTGCCGGTGCAGTTCCTGCAGTAGAGCTGATTAACCTGCCTTTCTTCTTCGAAGACAACGAGCATCTGCGCGCAGCAACCGCGAACGGTTCTCCAATGCGCGAAATTCTTGACAACGCAATGCTGGAAGAAACAGGGGCCCGTGTTCTTTGGTGGCAGGCATTTGGTCGTAACATTTACCTTAATTCCGGTGATCCGATCCGTACACCAGCTGATGTTAAGGGTCAGAAAGTTCGCACCTACGGAAAGATTCTGGGTTGGACCGTTGAGGAACTTGGCGGCGCACCGACGCTTATGTCAGGTTCAAAGCAGTTCCTTGCTTATCAGCAGGGCGCTGTTGATGTTGGTATGACTGCAACTTCTGCGGTTAAGAGCCGTAAACTCTATGAAGTCATGGACAATCTGACTTTGAGCTACGACTTCGCTGTCGAGTTTGTTGCAGTGATTAACAACGACTTCTTCGAGAGCCTCTCTGAGGAAAATCAGAAGATCCTTTTGGAAGCAGCCGCAGAAGTTGAAAAGCAGCTTCGCGATGAAGTCTATTCTCAAGAAGACGTTATCGTTGAAGAACTTGCTGACAAAATCAACATTGTGAACCTGACTGCAGAAGAACGTGCTCAGTGGATGGAAGCAACTAAGCCTGTTGCTGCACGCTTTATTGAAAGCGCAGGCCCAGTGGCACAGGCTGCAGTTGATGCAGCAAATAGCCTGAAATAATTGACTGGTTTAAATTTTGGATCAGGGAGTAGGCGCACGCGCCTGCTTCCTTTTTGGTTCTTTTTCTTGAAGGGAATTTGTGCCCTTCCTATCTAATCTCCTCAAAAAATATCGGATGGTTTACTCGTGTTAAAGGCAATTGATGTCATTTCCGAATTCACCGGAAAGTTAGCTGCTTGGATATTTTTCTCTATCGGCCTTATGGTGACGTACGAAGTAATCATGCGCTACGTGTTCACCATGCCAACTATCTGGGTTGATGAAGTCTCAAGAGTCGCCCAAATTTGGGCGGCGTATCTTGCAGGTGCATTTGCTCTTAAACACCGCGAAATGATTGTGATTGATGTGGCGTTTCGCAATCCCGAAAGTGTTGCGCGGAAGGTCGTAGAAACGTTCGCACTGCTCGTCATCCTCGTGTTTTGTAGCGTCGTTATCTTTTATGGATACGAGCTATGGTTGAAGTCTACCTTGCGTGGCCACACGACAGATACGCAGCTTGGGCTCCCGAAGGCATTCACACAGGCTTCCATTTGGGTTGGCTTCGGCCTCTTGGCGCTTCAATCCCTAGCCGAACTTGGCAAGATTTGGACGCAAGGCGTACCAGCTGACGCCCACAGTGAATTGGCGTAGGAGGCAAGGTAATGAGCGCTTTATATATTCTTGGCGGCCTTCTTAGCCTTCTCGTACTCCGCGTTCCTGTTGCATTCGCATTGGGTTCTCTTGGCATCTTCTTGCTTTGGATTTTTCCACTACCAGTCAACGGCGTGCCAGTTCGCATTTACAGCGCGATGGACAACTTCGAGTTGCTGGCTGTGCCGATGTTCCTGCTGATGTCAAACGTGCTTCTGCGGGGCGGCGTCGGTAAAGATCTTTTCGCAGCTGTGCAAAGCTGGGTAGGGCATTGGCCGGGCGGCTTAGGTGTTGCGACCATTCTATCCTGCGGTTTGTTCTCTGCAGTGTCCGGCTCTTCAGTTGCGACGGCCGCAACTATTGCAACGGTGGCAATTCCGGAGATGACGAGCCGCGGTTATAACCGACCGTTTGTTCTTGGTATGCTCGCAGCCGGTGGAACGCTTGGTATTCTTATCCCGCCGTCTATTCCGCTGATCTTGTACGGGATCGTTACAGAGACTTCCATTCCATCATTGTTCTTGGCTGGCATCGGTCCGGGCCTATTCCTTTGCTGCATCTTTATGATCTACAGCATGATCTACGCCCGCTTTAATCCCGACTATGAGCGAGTTGCGAAAGCAACGAAGGAAGAGCGCCGCAGAGCAACGTTTATGGCGTTGCCGACGCTGCTACTAGCCATCTGCATCATTGGTTCCATCTATATGGGTATGGCTACACCGGCTGAAGCTGCGGGGCTTGGGTTTGTTCTGTCCATTTTGATTACCTATGCCATGGGGCGCATGGACTGGGAAAAGCTGAAAGAAGCGACATATGCTGCTGCAAAAACAACGGTGATGATCTTCCTCATTATCGCAGGGGCGAAAGTGTTTTCATATGCCATTACGCTCTACCAGCTTCCGCAAAGCCTCTCAGAACTGCTGACAACAAACATCTCCGAACCTGCTCTGTTCATTCTAGCCGTTGGAGCCGCCTTGCTAGTAATCGGGTTCTTCCTTGAATCCCTTTCGATGATCCTGATCATGGTGCCGGTACTGTTTCCTGCGCTCATGGGTATGAATATCGATCCGATCTGGTTTGGTATCTTCTTTGTAGTTTTGGTTGAAACTGCGCTTATTACACCGCCGGTTGGTATGAACCTGTTTGTTATTCAGGCTGTGAGTGGGGCAAAGTTAGGGGAGGTTGCAAGAGGCGCAATGCCGTTTGCTATCCTAATGCTGGCAACTGCATTCCTGCTTTACTACTGGCAGGATCTAGCACTCTTTATTCCAACGAGCTTGCGATAGACCGATGACAACAAATATAGAGAACTTGCGAGCGCTGTATAACAACGCCGACCTCACGATTACGCCTTGCTGCTGGGATGCTCTTTCTGCGCAACTAATCGAGCAGGCAGGTTTTGCTCTTGCGTTCATGAGTGGCTTCGGGGTGTCAGCGTCCCGCATTGGCATGCCGGATGCTGGCTTATTGTCTTTTGGTGAGATCGTTGATCAAGCACGAAACATTGCTGGCGCTACGAATATCCCTGTGATTGGTGATGGTGATACAGGCTATGGAAATGCGCTGAATGTTAAGCGCACTGTTAAAGCCTACGCCAATGCTGGCGTTGCTTGCATCATGATTGAAGATCAGGTAGCGCCCAAACGCTGCGGGCACACTAAGGGCAAAGCTGTTGTCGATAGAGCTGAGGCCTTCATGCGGATCAAGGCTGCTGTCGATGCTAGAAGTGAGGGCCAAGACATCCTCATTCTTGCCAGGACAGATGCCGCAGCAGGTGAGGGGCTAGACGAGGCCATAGCGCGTGCACAAGAGTTCAGGAAACTTGGTGCGGATATAACCTTTGTCGAAGCGCCGCGGTCTGTCGAGGAAATGCAGCGGATCTGCAACGAGGTAGAAGGCCCGAAGATGGCCAATATGCTGGAAGGCGGTCTGACACCATTCCTGCCTCCTGCGCAGCTTCAGGCGCTGGGATATTCCATCGCGACCTATCCATTTACAGGGTTGATGGCGTCGATAAAGGCACAGCAGGACGCTCTTGAGCAGATGAAAAAAGGATTATTCCCTGAGCCGCCTATGTCGTTTGCGGACCTTCGGAAAGTCGTGGGCTTTGAAGATTATTATGAGGCGGAAGAACACTATAAACACTAGGGATCGGAGCTAACAGCAGTGCTTGCGCAAGCTTGCTCGACGATATATGGGGCTGGCAATCAATAAATTGTCGGTCCCTAATTCAATGTCGATCACTCCCTTCGCAGCAACGTGGCTGCCTGTACTCTTGTTGTGCCTATCTAACGTATTCATGACCTTTGCGTGGTACGGACACCTTAATTTCAAAGGCGCCCCGCTCATCACTGTTATCTTCATATCTTGGGGTATAGCGCTCTTTGAGTACTGTCTTGCTGTTCCGGCCAATCGCATTGGACATAGTGTTTGGTCGGCGGCAGAACTAAAGACCATGCAAGAGATTATTACGCTGGTCGTTTTTGTACTGTTCTCAGTGTTCTTCTTGAAAGAGTCTTTGGGTTGGAACCATTTTGTCGGTTTTGGACTGATCGCAGCAGGCGCCGCCTTCATTTTTTATGGTTGAGCAGAGCTAAGCGGGCTCAGCGCTCGACAAATAGCTAAGAAAGAGGCTGAAGAGGTCTCTTTCGCTCCCAATATTGAGTTTAGCGTGAATGCGCTTGCGTGATTTTTGATCGTACCTACAGAAACCCCAAGCTTTTCTGCAATCTGGCCACTGCTATCTCCAGATAGTACAAGCGTCACAATTTCGTGCTCACGCTCTGTTAGCTCATCGGCCAGAAACACTTTCAACGCAGCATCGAAATTGAGCGGGGACAGGTCTCCGCCTTTCATATCTAGCCCTGCTTGAAGGTCGGTTGAGCAGCGATTATGGCTCTCCACCATTCCCTGAATGAGCGAAAATGCTAGCTCCAAGCCTCTGATTTCATCAGCTGAAAACTCACTTTGCCGCTCTAATGTGAAAGCGAGAGCCCGCTGGTCATCCAGCTTACAAAATAGCGCTACATCCTCGGCAAATCCGGTGTTGGGAATGAAGCCCATTTTGTAACTCCAGTCTTCAGGGGAGCTATCGAGTATCTGCGAGAGCCGAACCACGCCTGTTGTTGCTGTCTGTCGCCAATGGCGGAAAAATGGGTCAAACCGGTAATACCCAGAATCGTAGAGACGGCGGATGTAATCTGTATCTAAGGGCTCCTCTGTCTTCCTTGGCGCGGCATGCAGCAGAACGTGCGGAGGCTCCGCGTGCGAATATACAATCGCCCAAGCCATATCGGCAGGAACAATCTTTCCAAGAGCGCTCAGGGTGGTTTCGAGGAATGTTGGCGAGCCCACTTGCCCCGCAGCACCAGCCAAATACTGAAGTGCCTTTTCAGCATTAGAAAATTGATCTGTCCCTTTAGGGATCATTACATTCAGTTCCGCGTTTTGTAGAACAGCCATGAGTTGTGACTGGTCAGTGTTGCCTGTCTGTCATCCTAACAAGAAAGGGGCTTGAAGATGCAAGTAAAAGACAACGCCGGCTTGAGCTTATCTGCAGCATCGCATGAATGCGCCATATTATATGACGATGCAATTGGTGAACTAATGCATTGGCGAAACCCCAGCCGCATTCTTGAAGCCGCGCTAAAAGCTGACCCTCAATTCGCCATGGCTGAGATTTTTTTGGCGCACATGGATCTTGTTTCGACGGATAAGAGGTATGCGAGCAAGGCTGTTGAGCGACTTCAACGCATTGCGGATATGCTCTCTCGTGGTGGTTATACCCCAAGAGAGGCGGCCCATTACAAAGCGCTGTGTGTTTGGGCAAATGGCGATCTCATTCGTGCGGCTCAATTATTGGACGCAATCCTAGAAGAGTACCCAACCGACTCCCTCGCTGTGTGGATGGGCCATCAGATCGACTTCTACATCGGCGACTCCAAACGCATCCGTGATCGCATAGCCAATGTCCTCCCTTATTGGGACCGTGAACATCCCTTTCATTCGTTCGTTGTTGGCATGCATGCCTTTGGTTTGGAGGAAGCTGGCGAAAGCTCCAAGGCCAAGGATGTAGGGCTTGCTGTGCTGGAAAGTGCGCCCAAGGACGTCTGGAGCATTCATGCCGTGGCTCACGCCATGGAAATGCTCGGCGAGTATGAAGAGGGTGCCCGCTTTATGGAAGATCGTATCGCGGATTGGTCTGCAAACAACGTTCTTATCTCCCACAATGCCATTCACACCATCCTCTATCGACTGGAGGAAGGTCAGCTTGATCGATGTCTCTACCATCTCGATAATTTTGTTATGCCCAAAGACAGAAAAGCTGCTCTACTTGGGCTGATCGATGGCTCGTCCGCCCTCTGGCGGCTCCATCTGGATGGTGTTGATACTGGTGTGCGAATGGATGAACTGGCGGGCAACTGGGAAAAAGAAGCAGAGCATGCGTTCTACGCCTTTAACGACATACATGCCGTCATGGCTTTTGTCGGTAGTGATAATCATAAGGCAGTAGCGGACTTAATCACCGCGCAAAAACGATACTTGTCGGATACTAGTCTAGCCCATGAAACGAACTATGCGGTAACGCGTGAGGTGGGTCTTCCAGTCTGCTCAGCGCTCCAAGCTTTTGGCGCAGGCAAATACGAAGTGGCATTGGACGGTTTAACGCGGGTGCGTGAAACGCTGATACAGGTCGGCGGTAGTCACGCCCAGCGAGACGCTATTGAACGAACTATTTTGGAAGCAGCAATTCGTGGGCGGAATAAAAGAGCAGCAGAGCAGTTGGTGGCGGAGCGTCTGAGGCATAAACCTCGCAGCCCATATAACTTGAAGCAGCAGCAGCGCATTGCGTTGATGCGCTAGGCTTGGAGAGGTCCGCATAGCTGCAGCACTGTGCAGCTATGCGTTAATAATTGTCGGGATAGCTTACCAACCCGCTTCTACATCACCCATTTCAACATAGATGCTCTTCACTTGGGAATATTGGTCCAGCGCCCAGTGGCCGTTCTCGCGGCCGATGCCGGAGTTCTTGTGGCCGCCAAATGGCATTTCAACTGGGGTCAGGTTGTAGTTGTTGATCCAGCAGGTACCTGCTTCAATCTGGTCGATAACGCGGTAAGCCCTTTGAAAGTCTTTGGTGAAGACAGCGGCAGCGAGGCCAAATTCGGTATCATTGGCACGCGCGATCACCTCATCCTCATCATCAAAGACAAGAACACTCATTACCGGACCAAAGATTTCCTCCCGTGCGATACGCATATCGTCGGTAACACCGCTAAATACAGTTGGTTCAACGAAATATCCGTTCTCCAGCCCTTCAATAGCAACGCGCTTGCCACCGACTTCCAGCGTCGCACCCTCGGAGCTACCGAGGTCAATATACTGGCTGATCTTATCAAACTGGCCTTTGGAGATAATCGGGCCAAGCTGGGTTTCCTCATTAAGGGGATCGCCAATTGTGATGCGAAGGGTACGTTCTTTTAGGCGCTCTAGAAAATCAGAGAGAACCGAGCGCTGCACGAAAACGCGCGTACCGTTTGAACAGATCTGCCCCGATGAATAGAAGTTGCCGTTCATAGCTGCGCCGACGGCGTTGTCGAGATCGCTGTCTTCAAAGATAATGATTGGTGATTTGCCGCCAAGCTCCAAGCTCATGTGCTTGAGATCACTCGCAGCTTTCTCGGCAACCTTTTTACCGGTAGGAACAGAGCCCGTCAGTGATACCTTCGCGATCTTAGGATGAGCCACCATAGCCGCTGCGGCTACGCGGTCACCCTGTACAACGTTAAAGACGCCATCTGGTAGGCCTGCTTCCTTGAAGATTTCCGCAAGCTTTAACGCACTAAGAACCGTCATCTCAGAGGGCTTGAAAATCATGGAGTTGCCTGCGGCAAGGGCAGGCGCAGCTTTCCATGATGCGATCTGGATAGGATAGTTCCAAGCACCGATGCCAAGGCAGATGCCTAGCGGTTCGCGCTTTGTAAGCACATAGCTGCCGCCAAGGTCGATGTGCTCACCGTTGGTAGTTGCTGCAATGCCTGCAAAGTACTCAAGCGCTTCTGCGCCAGAGGCCGCGTCTGCGACAAGCGTTTCTTGAAGCGGCTTACCGGTATCAAGGGTCTCAAGTACAGACAGTTCGTGATTGCGTTCACGCATGATATCAGCAGCGCGGCGCAGTACACGGGCGCGCTCAGCAGGCGCCGTTTTCTTCCAAACCTTGAAACCTTCCTCTGCAGCCGCAATTGCCGCTTCCAGCACTGGTTCGGTTGCGCTGTATACGCGAGCGATAAGTTCCTGTGTCGCCGGATAATGGCTTTCGATTAGCGTACCGTTTGTGTCCTCGACGTACTTGCCACCAATGAAGTGGGAGCCGGCAGGCTGCGCGCGCAGTGGCGCGTATGGGGCGAGGGATTTATCAGACATTTTCTACCTTTAAATTTATCGCTGCTGCGTCTGCCAAGCGGGATGAACCCAAGCGTCCTGAGGAATTGGAGAGAGCATACCTTTTCCAAGAATGTGATCAGAAGCTTTTTCACCAACCATGATCGAAGGACCGTTCAAGTTGCCGTTGGTGATCTGCGGGAAGATGGAGCTGTCAGCCACACGTAACCCTTCTACGCCGATCACACGGCACTCTGGGTCCACGACAGCTGCCGGATCATTGGCATCCCCCATTTTACAGGTTCCGCACGGATGATAAGCGCTTTCAACATGCTCGGCGATAAACGCATCCAGTTCATCATCACTTTGAACTGCGCTACCCGGCTGGATTTCTTTTCCTCTGAAAGGATCGAAGGCCTTCTGTCCGAAAATCTCACGGGTGAGACGAATACACTGCCGGAAGTCCGCCCAATCGTTTTCATGGCTCATGTAGTTGAAGTGAACCAGAGGCTTGTCATTGGGATCTGGGGACTGCAACGTAACAGAACCACGCGACTTGGAGCGCATTGGCCCAACGTGCGCTTGATAACCATGGCCTTCGGCTGCCGCCTGACCGTCATATCGAACGGCAAACGGAAGAAAGTGGAACTGGATATCGGGATACTTCACACCCGCTTTGGAGCGAATAAATCCGCAGGCTTCAAAGTGGTTGGTGGTACCAAGACCTTTCTTGGCAAACAGCCACTGCGCACCGATCATTGCCTTGGAAGCAAGGTTCCAGTGCTTGTAAAGCGTGATTGGTTGAACACATGCCTGCTGAATATAAAGCTCCAGATGGTCCTGTAGGTTCTGGCCAACCCCCTTGCGATCAGCAACAACGTCGATCCCCAATCCGCGAAGATGATCTGCATCACCAATGCCGGACTGCATAAGAATTTTAGGTGAGTTGATGGAGGATGCGGAAAGGATCACCTCTTGGCTACAATAGAGTTGATCTACCTTGCCCTTGCGCAGGTACTCAACGCCAATAGCTTTCCGGCCTTCCATCAGTACACGCCGAACATTGGCACCGCTAATCACCTGTAGATTAGGTCGGCTCAAGACTGGTTTAAGGTAGGCGTTTGCTGCTGACCAACGACGACCATTATGAACGGTCATCTCCATGTCGCCGAAGCCTTCTTGACGGAAACCGTTATAGTCCTGTGTTTTTCCATAACCGGCTTGTGCACCTGCTTTTACAAATGCGTCGTAAAGCGGGTTCCATTTGGTGCCACGGGAAACATGCAGCGGGCCAGAGCGACCACGCCAGTCGTCGTCTCCATCACTTGCAGCTTCCATACGCTGAAAATACGGCAGTACGTCATGATATGCCCAGCCGGAGGCGCCAAACTCCTGCCAGCTTTCAAAGTCGCAAGCGTGACCGCGAACGTAAACCATGCCATTGATGGAACTAGACCCACCCATAACTTTACCGCGTGGAAGGGCTAGGGTTCTTCCACCTAAGTGTTGCTCGGGCACGCTCTCATAACCCCAGTCATAGAGAGACATATTCATAGGGTAGGAAAGGGCGGCAGGCATTTGGATGAACGGGCCCATATCGGAGCCGCCAAACTCTAAAAGCACAACACGGTTTGCTGGATTTTCTGAAAGCCGATTGGCTAGAACACAACCAGCTGAACCTGCTCCAACGATGATGAAATCTGCATTCATAGGGTTCACTTAAGACAACACTCTCGGCGCTTGGGCCTCAAAACAATCTGGGGTTTTAAACAGCTTTTTTGCCTATCATGCTCGAAGAGAGCGTTGATCGGCACAGCAGTGACGCCTTCCCCAATGGCGGGCATCTATCATTTCCAAAGGCACATATCCCGCAGTAACTCGCTGATGTTGTTAGGCGTTTGTGCGTACATGTCTTTGGCAAGATACCCCTCCTTTGAGGTATGGTTTTATATTGAATGTTCAATCAATAAAAAGCTATGAAATGAATTTCAAGCGTAAAAATGAAGTATTGGTACAATGTCGAAAGGCATAGTTTGCCTAATGCTGGGTTGCGTTTTGATTCTACGAACGTTAATCAATGGCCGGAATTAGTTGATGCCTTGGATTATTTTTATGATGATCTCAAAGTATCTTTTATTGTCAGGATAACTAATTACTCCTGATGTGCTTGTTAAATTATTTGTAGGGGGAATTAATCTTGAAAAGCACATGTAAAACTGTTGCGCTTGCTCTCGCTTCTGTTTCCATGCTGACCTTGTCTCACGCAGCCAATGCTGCTGAACCGGATGCTTGTAAAGAGGTTCGTTTCTCCGATGTTGGATGGACCGACATCACCGCAACAACAGCAGTTGCAACCACGGTCCTTGAGGCAATCGGTTACGACACCGACGTCAAAGTGCTGTCTGTGCCTGTGACCTATGCATCTTTGGCCAACAACGATATCGACGTGTTCTTGGGCAACTGGATGCCAACGATGGAAGCCGACATCGCCAAGTACCGCGACGCAGGAACCGTTGAGACGGTTCAGACAAACCTGAAGGGCGCCAAGTACACTCTGGCTGTTCCAAAATATACCTATGACAAGGGTTTGAAGGACTTTGCTGATATCGCGAAATTCAGTGCAGATCTTGATGGCGAAATCTACGGCATCGAGCCGGGCAACGATGGCAACCGCCTTATCCTTGATATGATTGGCCAGAACGCTTTCGGTCTTGAGGGGTTTGAGCTGGTAGAGTCTTCCGAAGCTGGCATGCTTTCTCAGGTAGCGCGTAAAACACGCCGCGATAAAGACATCGTCTTCCTTGGTTGGGCACCACACCCAATGAATTCCAACTTCGAGCTTATGTACCTAAGCGGTGGTGACGAGTTCTTCGGTCCTAACTTCGGCGGTGCAGATGTGCTTACCAACACTCGCGCTGGTTACTCCGCACAGTGCCCGAACATGGGCAAATTCCTTCAGAACCTGACGTTCACGCTGGATATGGAAAACAAGATCATGAACTCCATCCTCAATGATGGAGAAGAGCCGGGCAAAGCTGCTCTGGCATGGATCAAGGAAAATCCATCCTCCATCGATGGATGGCTTGCTGGTGTAACCACTTTTGATGGCGCAGAAGCTGCACCTGCCGCCAAGAGTGCACTGGGCCTTTAAGGTCAATTTCTTGCGGGCGGAGCTGACTTTGAGCGGGTTTCCGCCCGCATTCTATTCTTTGTCTTGAATTACTATTTGAGGTCTATTTTGGAGTGGCTGACCGAGCATAAGCTTCCTATTGGTCGTTGGGCGCAGGAGCGGGTTAACTGGCTAACTGACAACGCAACTGGATTTTTCGATGGCATATCGATTGCCATTGAAGGCTTGATTGATGCTGTGCTTTGGGTTCTTCAAACCCCATCACCATTAGCGATCGTCGCAGTAGCCGTAGCTCTTTCGTTTTTTGTACGCCGGTCCGTCATCTTTTCCATTTTTGTGGGCCTCAGTTTGCTCCTCATTATCAACCAAGGGTACTGGGAGGAAACAACGGAAACGCTCGCGCTGATACTAAGCGCAACGTTTGTGTGTATGCTCATCGGAGTGCCCATTGGCGTTGTCTGTGCCCATCATCCGCGCTTTTTTGAGGCAATCAGACCCGTACTGGATTTGATGCAAACCATACCCACATTCGTTTATCTTATTCCTGCATTGATCTTGTTCGGCCTTGGTGTGGTTCCAGGTCTTGTCTCTACAGTGGTGTTTGCTCTTCCCGCTCCTATCCGCTTAACGCAAATCGGTGTGTCCTCAACACCGAAACAGCTATTGGAGGCAGGGGAAGCTTTCGGCGCGACCTACTGGCAAAAGCTCTTCAAAATCGAGCTTCCGTATGCTCTGCCAAACATTATGGCCGGGCTAACGCAAACCATTATGCTTTCCTTGTCTATGGTCGTTATCGCGGCGCTCGTTGGTGCAGATGGCCTTGGCGTTCCTACACTGCGTGCGCTTAACACTGTAAACATTGCAAAAGGCTTTGAAGTTGGCGTCGCGATTGTTCTGGTCGCTATTATTCTCGATAGGTTCTTTCGCGGAAATAAGGGAGAGGGCAAGTCATGAGTAAACCAGTCGTCTCTTTTAAAAACCTATCTATCGTTTTTGGAAATAAGCCCAAACATGCACTGCCGTTGATCGATAAGGGGCTGAGCCGTTCTGAAATTCAAAAGGAAGTCGGCCAGCTCGTTGGGGTAGCCAATGCCACCTTTGATATCTACGAAGGTGAACTGTTGGTGCTGATGGGGCTTTCCGGGTCAGGAAAGTCAACGCTGCTGAGGGCTGTAAACGGCCTCAATAAGATTTGCCGCGGCGAAGTGCTCGTTCGTGATGGTGCTGATTTTGTAAATCCGAGTACCTGCTCGAAAAGCCAGCTTAGAAAACTGAGGCGCAACCAAATTGCAATGGTGTTCCAGCAATTCGGTCTGCTTCCTTGGCGTTCGGTGCGTGACAACGTGGCTTTTGGGCTGGAGATCGCAGGTCATAAAAAGGACAGCTACAAGGAGCGCATTGACGAGCAGCTGGAGCTGGTTGGCCTAGGTGGATGGGGTGATAAGTTCGTCCATGAGCTTTCAGGCGGTATGCAGCAGCGCGTTGGCCTAGCTCGGGCTTTCGCGACAGACGCGCCGATCCTTCTTATGGATGAACCATTTTCCGCACTCGATCCGCTCATTCGCAACAAGCTACAAGATGATCTGCTTGAATTGCAGGAAAAGCTAAACCGCACCATCATTTTCGTAAGTCATGATCTTGATGAAGCTGCAAAGCTTGGCAATCGTATCGCCATTATGGAAGGTGGCCACGTTGTCCAGATCGGCTCGCCGCAGGAAATCGTTCAAAAACCGGCTGATGAATATGTGAAGTCATTTGTCTCCCACATGAACCCGCTAAATGTTCTGCTGGCGCAGGACATCATGGTGCCAACGGAGGAATTGACGCAGACAGAGAGGGAGGCGCTTAGCAGCCTTCCAAGCTGTGAACCCAAGCGAGCAATCAGGGATGTAATCAGCATCAGCCGTGAAACCCAAAGCGCTGTTGCCGTCACAAGCGGAAGTAAGCCCGTAGGCGTCATACGTGACGCAGAGATAATGGACTGCTTAGTCTAGAACACTACAAGGCGCGGGAGACCGCGCTTTTTTATTATGAGTTAATTGCGGGACAATCTTCAGCTTTTACTCATGCGTTGTAACCGTAAGTTACCTGCATTTTACGCCAATTACTTCAGCTCGGCGTATGCGCCTTCCGCACTTGTGTGCCGCCCATCAAGAGCCTTATAACACTATGGGATTTCGAATATAATTCCTGCGACATCAGCGGAATTTCTTTAATTTATTGCGCTTTGTTTCCTTAAGTGGCGATGAGTTTTCACAACTTAACATTGCAATATATCTAGAATCGCCCGAACAATGTAGGCAATTGTATTACAAGGGTACTACGATATGCCGCAGAGGACGATATCTCTTAGCGTTAGACTTTCGCCGGAAGAAGCCGAGCAGCTTGCTCGAATTCAAATCGGGGAGGCAAAAACACCGAGTGAAAAGCTCAGAGCGCTAATTTCAGCACAAAATGAAACGAGCACTGGTTCGGTTACCTCCACAGTACGCGAATTGCTTCAACCGGTTCGTATTGGCCTAGACAACACAAAACAACGCTCTGCATTCCTCGAAGTCATGGTCGAACGGCTTCCCCATCTTGTTGGCTATCTGGGGGAGCCGTCGATCTCCGATGAAGTGAGCGAAGAGTTTTTGACCTCGCAAGAGGAAGAAGTTGCCCGAACGTTCTTTGAAATCGTCGAACAAATTTATCTATCTGCTGCGAAGGTTGAGCCTAGAGAGCGAAATAAAGGGCTGCTCAAAAAGTACATTCATTCATTGCCAGTGGCTGCGAACGTTTAGTCAAAAATTCATTCAAGAAACTATGGAGGAGGATTCCATGGGTGAAACCCTAATTTCACGGGTAGGGCGGTTAGTGTCCGGTACTGCCACCTCTATCATCGAAGCTGTAGAAAATAAGGCTCCAGATATCGTAATGGGCGAAGCCATTCGCGAGATCGAAGAAGCTGTCACGGAAGTACGCGGTGCGTTGGGGGATGCTGCAGTTCGTCGTCACCATGCCTCTCAGCGCCTTTCTGAAACAAATCGATCTCATGAGGAATTGGCCGAAAAGATCACACTTGCGCTTGCAAACGGTAAGGACGACTTAGCCAAAGCCGGTATCGCTCGTCAAATCGACTTGGAAGCGCAAATTCCAATCCTCGAAAAAACGGTCGTGGAGGCCTCCGAAGAGGAGAAGGAACTCGATAATTCAATTAAGGCGCTACAGGCAAGAAAAAGAGAAATGCAGGAGCAACTCTCCCAGTATCAGGCGATACAAAGAGAGCAGGCAGCGGTTGCTAGCAGAGAAGGGGCGAACGCACCAAATGCTTCCGATACAAGCTCAAAGGTCGAGAATGCCACCAATGCATTTGATCGGGCTCTATCAAATGCATCAGGCGTAGCGATCCAAACTGGCTCCACTACCAGCGCTGATAGTGCAAAGCTAGCAGAGCTAGAGCAGTTATCGAGAGATCACCGCATTGAGGAACGGTTAGCTGCTTTCAAAGCAAAAGCCGAGGCTGTGTAACTCGCAGAAGGCTAGGGGGATCTCTTGGAGTTTTTGCTGAATGAGGCTGTGTTTGGCTTTAGCCTTGCTTTGGCGCTTTTGCTTGGCTTGGCTGCGGTAGAAGTGTGTGGTCTGTTATTTGGGCTATCGATTTCTGGTCTGGTAGATGACGCTTTGCCATCACTTGAGATGGAAGCGCCTTCTTTTGATGTTGATGCCGATGTTGATATCGACTTTTCAGGACCGAGCGCAATTGAAGGCTTCTTGGCTTGGCTCGCAGTTGGGAAGGTGCCCTTTGCGATATTCCTCGTACTGTTTCTAACCTCCTTCGGACTGATCGGAATTGTAACGCAGCGGTTATTTTGGGGCTACCTCGGTGTGCTCCCGTCATTCTGGTTGGTCGCCATTCCCACACTGGCCCTAGCACTGATCATCACAGGCCGGCTGGGGCATATAATCGGCCGCGCGATGCCAAAAGAAGAAACCGAGGCAATTTCCAGAAATGCGCTCGTTGGAAAAATTGCGCTGATCACCTTGGGCGATGCGACGTCAAGCATACAAGCAGAAGCGCGATACACCGATCAACACGGCACCCGTCATTACATTCAGGTCCTCTCAGATTCCCCTTCTGAAGTTTTGAGGCGTGGGCAGGAAGTACTTCTTATTTCGCAGGAGGATGGCATTTACCGTGCGATTTTGAATCCACACCTATCACTTTCAAGCGTTGAGTGAAGATATTGGACGAACAAACAAATTTTTCAGAACGATTTAACTCTATTGAATTGGAACAGACTGCAATGAATTCTGCTGGTGGTTTTTCAATGCTAGATGCCGGAATATTGATCGGCATATTGCTCATTGCCCTTCTTACGATTGGTATTATTTTCTCCCGCCTCTACACCCGCGCCACGAAAGAGGTTGCGTTCGTTAGAACCGGTTTTGGTGGTCAAAAAGTCATCATGAATGGCGGTGCAATCGTCCTTCCGGTGCTTCATGAAACCATTCCGGTAAACATGAACACACTGCGGTTGGAAGTGCGCAGAGCAGATGACGCCGCACTTATTACCCGTGATCGCATGCGTGTTGATGTTGTTGCAGAGTTTTACCTGCGCGCGCAGCCAACAATAGAGTCCATTGCAAATGCGGCACAAACGTTGGGCACGCGCACCATGCGCCCCGATGACCTCAAACATTTGATTGAGGGTAAGTTTGTTGATGCGCTCCGCGCTGTTGCTGCAGAAATGGCCATGGAAGAACTTCATGAACAGCGCGTCTCGTTCGTTCAAAAGGTGCAGATGGCTGTATCTGAGGACCTTTTGAAGAACGGTTTGGAGCTGGAGTCTGTGTCTCTGACGGGCATGGACCAGACGCGAATGGAGTTCTTCAACCCGAACAATGCGTTCGATGCCGAGGGCTTGACAAAGCTGACGCAGGAAATTGAAGAGCGGCGCAAGAAGCGAAACGATATTGAGCAGGATACCGAGGTAGAGGTTCAGCGTAAAAACCTCGACGCGGAACAACAAAAGCTCAAGATTAGCCGTGAAGAAGAGTATGCTCGCCTCGAGCAGCAGCGTGAGCTGGAAATCCGCCGTGCTGAACAGCAGGCACTGATTGCTACAGAGCAGGCTGAACGGCGCCGTGAAGCTGAGCAGGCAAAAATTCATGCTGAGCAGGAAATTCAGCAAGCGACCATTAGCTCCGACAAACAGGTGAAAGAGCAAGAAATTCAAAGAGAGCGCGCTCTTGAAGCCGCTCGCATTGAAAAAGAAAAAGTCATTGAACTTACTCAACAGGAACGCTCAATCGCAGTTGCTGAGAAATCCAGAGACCTTTCGAATGCTGATGCTGCAGCAAACGAAGCCCGTGCTATTGCTATTCGTGCCGAAGAACAGGTTCTCACTGCTCAGGAAATTGAAAAAGCCGAACGTCAAAAGCAGGTGGAGCTTGTTGAAGCCTCCAGAGAGGCTGAGCGCGAAGCTATTGCAGTTACCGTGGGAGCTGAGGCAGATAAAAAGGCAGCAGAGGACCGCGCTGAGGCCCTGCGCATTGCAGCAGGCGGTGAGGCAGACAAAATACGCTTGAATGCTCAAGCTGAAGCAGACGCTGTTACGAACAGGGCTCAGGCAGACAAGCTACGTTTGGCGGTTGAGGCAGAAGGCCGCCGGATCATGAACGAGGCATCGAACCTGCTTTCCGCCGACCAGATTGCGATGCAGGTACGCCTAGCAATGATTGAAGCCCTGCCGAGCATCATCGAGCAGTCTGTGAAGCCGATGGAGAATATTGATGAGATCAAAATTCTTCAGGTTGATGGTCTGCATGGTAATGGCGCAGGCGGCGAAGCAAACGGCGCTGCATCAAGCGGTGCTTTGCCAGACCAGCTCGTAGAATCTGCCCTGAAATACCGTTCCCAAGCTCCGCTGGTTGATAGCCTGCTTGGCGAACTTGGAATTTCTGGAGGCTCTCCAACAAAGCTATCTAAAGAGCTCGCAAACGGCAGCGTTGAATAGACGTTAGCAGGCCCTTTTAAGATATTTGAGAGGCGGTGAAGGTTTCTTTCGCCGCCTTTTTAGTTGCACCAATCGTTAGGCGGAAACCACGCACTACCGGCGGAAACGGTGAAGGCTACGATGGATTTGCGTAAGTCTTGTCCCCAATGAATCTCTATACGTCACCTACATGATGTTGACCCAGAAGTAATTCTGCGATCAATATCTGGTAATCAAGGTCTGGCGATTCATCGCATTCGTCAGCTAAGAGGGAAACCGGTGCGAAGCATAGCTACAAGTCCGGTGCTGCCCCCGCAACTGTAAGCGGTAAGCCTCGATCCAAATGCCACTGGGAAACCGGGAAGGTGGATCATAAGGGACGTAGACCCGCAAGCCAGGAGACCTGCCTTGGTTTTAATACGTCATCGGACGGCGGGTCCGTGAGGCGGGAACACGTGCGCCAGCACGTGAACTCTTGCGTTGCCCGTTGTTCTGGTTCCTTTGGTTCTTCGGGGTGCGAGAGAAGATATGACCATCACCGTTTACAGCAAGCCATCTTGTGTCCAGTGCAACGCGACTTATCGCGCGCTGGAAAAGATCGGCGTTGATTTTAACATTGTCGACCTAAGCGAAGACGATGCCGCCTTCAATCACGTTCAATCCCTAGGCTACAAGCAAGTACCCGTCGTAGAAGCGCGCGGCGACCATTGGGCTGGTTTCAGGCCAGACAAGATAGCTGCCCTCGGCTAATAGTCCGGCGCTATCAAATTGGGAACGCTTGTTTATTTCTCAAGCGCATCTGGAAACACCCACCGCTTTATCGAACGCTTGGGCGCTCCTGCACACCGCATAGCCTCCAAGCGATCCGAGCCAACGCCGCTCGTTAAAGAGCCGTACATTCTCGTCCTGCCAACCTACTCAGATGGGTACGGGCGAGGGGCCGTCGCAAAGCAGGTGATTGGTTTTCTAAATGATGCGCAACAACGAGAACTCATCAGAGGGGTGATTGCCTCAGGCAATCGCAACTTTGGCCGTTACTTTGCCTATGCTGGTGATGTGGTCTCTCAAAAATGCAATGTGCCACTGCTCTACCGCTTCGAACTTGCAGGTACGGCGACCGACATCTCACGCGTTGAAAACGGGATTAAAAACTTTTGGAAATGGAACTCTTAACGTCGCCTGTTACTGAAACTGTCGGCTCCGATTATCACGCCTTGAATGCGATGTTGAACCTTTACGATGAAAAGGGGCAGATCCAATTTGGCGCTGATAAAGATGCGGCACGGCAATATTTTTTACAGCACGTAAACCAGAACACTGTGTTCTTTCACAGTCTGGAGGAAAAGCTCGGCTACCTGATCCGCGAAGGATACTATGAGGCGCAAGTGCTTGCCCAATATGAAGGCGGGTTTGTCAAAGAGGCCTTTCAAGGCGCTTATGCCAAGAAATTCAGGTTTCCGACGTTTCTTGGCGCGTTCAAATACTACACGAGCTACACACTTAAAACCCGTGATGGAAAGCGGTATCTAGAGCGCTTCGAGGACCGCGTTGTAATGGTGTCTTTGGCGCTAGCGGGCGGTGACAAGCAACTGGCTCTAAAGTTTATTGACGAGATACTTTCCGGCCGCTTTCAACCTGCGACACCCACATTTCTGAACGCTGGAAAGAAACAGCGCGGCGAGCTAATTTCCTGCTTCCTTCTCCGGCTGGAAGATAACATGGAATCCATTGGCCGAGGTATAAACTCGGCGCTACAATTATCTAAACGAGGCGGTGGTGTCGCTTTGCTCCTTACCAACCTTCGTGAGGCAGGCGCACCAATCAAGGGGATAGAGAACCAATCCTCCGGCGTCATTCCTGTCATGAAATTGCTGGAAGATAGCTTTTCCTATGCAAACCAGTTGGGCGCTCGTCAGGGTGCTGGTGCGGTGTATTTGAATGTCCATCATCCCGATATCCTGAGCTTTCTTGATACCAAGCGTGAGAATGCAGACGAAAAAATTCGTATTAAGACGCTTTCGTTGGGAGTGGTGATACCGGACATCACCTTTGAATTGGCCAAGAACGACGAGGAGATGTACCTGTTTTCTCCCCACGATGTGGAGAGGGTCTACGGCGTACCGTTCTCGCAGATTTCGATAACTGAAAAATACCGCGAACTAGTAGACGATCAGCGCATTAGAAAAAAGAAAATTCGCGCGCGTCATCTATTTCAAACCATTGCGGAAATCCAGTTTGAAAGCGGCTACCCATACATCCTTTTTGAAGACACCGCCAACCGAGCCAATCCGGTAGACGGGCGCATCAACATGTCGAACTTGTGCTCGGAAATTCTGCAAGTGAATGAAGCTTCGCAGTTCAGGGAAGACCTTTCCTATCAGCACATGGGCAGCGATATCTCTTGCAACTTGGGCTCGCTCAACATCGCGAAAGTCATGGACGGTGGTAATCTTGCCGTTTCGGTTGAAACGGCCGTTCGCGGCCTAACCGCAGTATCGGACATGAGCGCTATCGAAAGCGTTCCTTCGGTGAAAAAAGGTAATGATGAAAGCCACGCCATTGGCCTAGGGCAAATGAACCTTCACGGCTTTCTTGCGAGGGAGCGTATCCACTATGGCTCGAAGGAGGCTATCGAGTTCACGGGTCTCTATTTTTATGCGGTCGCTTACCACTGCTTAAAGGCATCGAATAAGCTGGCCAAGGAGCGGGGACAGAGCTTCAAAGGCTTTGAAAAAAGCCGCTACGCCGATGGGACGTATTTTGATAAGTATCTGACTAAGGACTGGAAACCAAAAACAACAGTGATTGCCAGCCTTTTTGAAGCTTTCGGTATTGAGCTGCCAACCAAAGAAGACTGGCAGCTATTGAAAGCTGAAGTTATGGCGCATGGTCTCTACAACAGAAATCTTCAGGCCGTACCGCCGACAGGGTCCATCAGCTATATCAATAACTCCACCTCTTCAATTCATCCGGTCGTTTCAAAAATCGAGATACGAAAAGAGGGAAAGATTGGCAGGGTCTATTTCCCTGCGCCATATCTGAGCAATGATAATCTTGAATTCTATGCTGATGCTTATGAAGTCGGACCTGAGAAGATCATCGATACGTATGCGGCCGCAACAGAACATGTTGATCAGGGCCTTTCCCTAACTCTCTTCTTTAGAGACGACGCAACGACGCGCGATATCAACCGCGCGCAAATCTATGCGTGGAAGAAGGGGATCAAGACGATTTACTACGTCCGCCTTCGTCAAATGGCTCTGGAAGGCACCGAGGTGCAGGGCTGCGTTTCTTGTTCGCTCTAAGGAATTTACGATGACCGTTCTTACTGCAACACACAGTGCAACCTTGCGCATTCCCCGTGCAATCAACTGGAACCGCCTTGAGGATGATAAGGATCTGGAGATCTGGAACCGGCTCACAGCGAACTTCTGGCTACCAGAGAAAATCCCACTTTCCAATGACATCCAAAGTTGGGGCACTTTGCATCCAGACGAGCAGTTACTGACCATCCGCGTCTTTACCGGACTGACTTTGCTGGACACAATTCAAAACACCATAGGTGCTCCCGCGCTTATGGCTGATGCGCTGACGCCCCACGAAGAGGCGGTGCTGACCAACATTGCCTTCATGGAGGCCGTTCATGCGCGCAGCTATTCATCGGTATTTTCTACGCTCTGCCAGATGAGTGATGTAGACGACGCTTTCAGGTGGTCCGAGGAAAACGAGCATCTCCAAGCCAAGTCACGGCTCATCCTCGATGAGTACGATGCAGGCTCGTCCCCTTTAAAACGGAAAATCGCCAGCGTGTTTCTGGAGAGCTTCCTGTTCTATTCTGGCTTCTATCTACCTATGCACTGGTCTAGCCGGGCAAAGCTCACCAATACCGCTGATCTCATTCGTCTCATCATTAGGGACGAAGCCGTGCATGGATACTACATCGGCTACAAGTTCCAACGCATGTGTGAGCGCTTAAACCCTGACGAATACAACAGGACCAAGGACTTTGCGTTCTCGTTGATGTTTGACCTTTATGATATCGAGAGTAAATATACGCAGAGCCTTTATGATTGTGTGGGCTTGAGTGAGGATGTGAAGCACTTCCTCCATTACAACGCCAATAAGGCTCTAATGAACCTAGGCTTCGAAGCGCTTTTCCCTGAGAGCGTGTGTCAGGTCAATCCAGCGATCATGGCAGCTCTATCTCCCAATGCCGACGAAAATCACGATTTCTTCTCTGGTTCTGGCTCATCCTATGTAATCGGCAAGACTGTCGCGACAGAGGATGAAGATTGGGATTTCTAAGTTAGATTTTGTTGGCCCCAGCCTTATTCTGGGGCCAGCACAACACTTCCAAACGACAGATGTCATCATCCGCTCATTCCGAAGGTTCAGCGGCATCAAACGGACCTACCTTTGAGACAAAAAAGGCCCTGATTTTCATCAGGGCCTTAATTATTTTCGTCTTAGCAGAGCATCTTAGGAACAGCCGCTCGTAGAGCCGCAGGTGTCACACTTCAGGCAGGTGCCGTTACGCACCATAGTGAAGTTACCGCACTCGGCGCAGCTTTCCCCTTCGTAGCCCTTCATGCGGGCTTGCGCCACTTGAGAGGCAATGGAAACCTGAGGCGCAGCTTCTGCCTGACTAACCTTTACTTCCTGAGCAGGCTCAACGTCGCGGTTGAATGCAGTCGCAATCGCCGCACTTTGAGCAACCGCACCACCTGCAAGCTGAACAGCTGGATCACCGCCCGGAACAAGGCGGAAGCGCTCTGTTTGGCCACGAACAAGACCGTGGGACACGAAAGCAGGGCGCTTTTCTTCAGAACCCGCGTTTTCAGTTGCCGGAGCAACGGAGGTCGCGCTGGTAATCGCCTCTGGCGGAACGTGTGCCAGATCGTTGCGAGCCAGATAAGAGACAGCGAGCTCTCGGAAGATGTAGTCCAGAATGGATGTTGCGTTCTTGATCGCATCATTGCCCATTACCATGCCCGCTGGTTCAAAGCGGGTGAAGGTGAAGGCATCTACATATTCTTCAAGCGGCACACCGTACTGCAGGCCAAGGGAGATAGCGATTGCGAAGTTGTTCATGAGAGAACGGAACGCAGCGCCTTCCTTGTGCATGTCGATAAAGACTTCTGCCAGGCGGCCATCCTCGTACTCACCAGTGGTGAGGTAGATTTTGTGACCGCCAACAGAGGCTTTCTGGGTGTAACCCTTGCGGCGGTTCGGTGGACGCTCGCGGCTGCGGATGTTGCGCTCGATAATTCGCTCCACAATCCGTTCTGCGACAAGCTCTGCACGAGCTGCCTGAGGCTGTGCGATGATGTCCTCTACAATATCCTGTGCATCATCCTCTTCATCTTCGAGAATCTGGGCATTCAGAGGCTGAGACAGTTTGGAACCATCACGGTAAAGAGCGTTCGCCTTCAGACCAAGCTTCCAAGAAAGCATGTAGGCGTCTTTACAATCCTCAACACTGGCGGAGTTCGCCATGTTGATGGTCTTTGAAATAGCGCCGGAGATGAACGGTTGTGCAGCAGCCATCATGCGGATGTGGCTATCTACAGACAGGTAACGCTTGCCAATTCGGCCACAAGGGTTCGCACAGTCAAAGACCGGATAATGCTCTTCCTTCAGGTGCGGCGCACCTTCCAGCGTCATTGCACCACAAACGTGGGTGTTTGCAGCTTCAATGTCCGCCTTGGAGAAACCAAGGTGGGAAAGAAGATCAAATTCAGGATTATCCAACTGGTCGGCAGGAACACCGAGAGTACCGGTCAGCAGATCGTCACCAAGGGTCCAGCGGTTGAATACGAACTTAATGTCGAAGGCAGAACCAAGGGAAGCTGCCAGCTTCTCAAGCGCCTCATCCGTAAAGCCTTTAGCGCGAAGAGAAGCGCTGTTGATTGCAGGGGCCTGCTCGATAGAGCCGTGACCTACTGCGTAGGCTTCGATTTCTGCGATATCAGCTTCGCCATAACCAAGTGCACGAAGAGCGTGCGGTACAGCGCGGTTGATAATCTTGAAGTAACCACCGCCAGCAAGCTTCTTGAATTTCACAAGAGCAAAGTCAGGCTCAATACCGGTGGTGTCACAGTCCATAACCAGACCGATCGTACCGGTTGGCGCGATCACGCTGGTCTGCGCGTTGCGGTAACCGTGCTTTTCACCAAGCTCAAGAGCGCGGTCCCAAGCAAGCGTTGCGCGCTCGATCAGAATTGGTTCTGGGCAAGACTTGTGGTCCAGCGCGACAGGCAGGGTAGAAAGGCCCTCGTAGCCCTTGGTTTTGCCATGTGCAGCAGTGCGGTGGTTGCGAATAACGCGCAGCATATCTTTTGCGTTATCAGCATAACCCGGGAACGCACCCAGCTCGCCAGCCATTTCAGCGGAGGTCGCGTAGGATACACCGGTCATGATCGCTGTGATGGCACCACAAAGTGCGCGGCCTTCATCGCTGTCATAAGCAAGACCGGAGGTCATGAGAAGACCGCCAATGTTGGCATAGCCCAGACCGAGGGTGCGATAGCGGTAGGATAGCTCTGCAATCTGCTGAGATGGGAACTGAGCCATCAAAACAGAGATTTCAAGAACCATGGTCCAAAGACGCACGCCGTGTTCGAAGGTCTCGTGATTAAACGAACCATCTTCCTTGCGGAACTGAAGCAAGTTCAAAGAAGCGAGGTTACACGCAGTGTCATCAAGGAACATGTATTCCGAGCATGGGTTGGATGCGCGGATTTCGCCAGCCTGAGGGCAGGTGTGCCATTCGTTGATGGTGGTGTGGTACTGAAGGCCCGGATCAGCACAAGCCCAAGCAGCATAGCCAATCTGTTCCCAGATTTCCTTTGCTTTCACGGTCTTGGTGACCTGATCAGTTGTGCGGCCGACAAGATCCCAATCGCTATCTTCGTTGACAGCAGTAAGGAAGCCATCAGTCACACGAATGGAGTTGTTGGAGTTCTGGCCGGAAACGGTCAGATAAGCCTCAGAATCCCAATCGGTGTTGTAGCTCGGGAACTCGATAGTCTTATAACCCTGACGAGCGAACTGCACGACGCGCTGGATGTAGTTATCCGGCACGAGCGCCTTTTTAGCGGCGCGCATTTCACGCTTCAGAACAGGGTTCTTCTTCGGGTCAAAGCAATCGTCGCCGCTGCCTTCGCAGTTTACGCAGGCGCGCATAACCGCCTGAAGATGCTGCTGACAGATCTTGGAGCCGGTTACAAGAGCTGCAACCTTCTGCTCTTCGGTCACCTTCCAGCTGATGAATTCTTCAATGTCCGGATGGTCCGCATCAACTACAACCATCTTAGCAGCACGGCGGGTGGTGCCGCCGGACTTGATAGCGCCAGCTGCACGATCACCAATTTTCAGGAAGCTCATGAGGCCGGAGGACTTACCACCACCAGCAAGAGACTCGCCTGAACCGCGAAGGCGGGAGAAGTTGGTGCCGGTGCCAGAGCCGTATTTAAACAAGCGAGCTTCACGAACCCACAGGTCCATGATGCCGTTCTCATTCACAAGATCATCGTCTACGGACTGGATGAAGCAAGCGTGTGGCTGCGGGTGCTCGTACGCGGTTGCGGAGCGGGTCAGCTCGCCGCTTTCAAAGTCTACGTAGTAGTGACCTTGGCTTGGTCCATCAATGCCGTACGCCCAATGCAGACCGGTGTTGAACCACTGCGGGGAGTTTGGCGCAACCTTCTGGGTTGCCAGCATGTAGCGCAGTTCATCATAGAACGCCTGCGCATCAGCTTCGCTATCGAAATAACCGCCTTTCCAGCCCCAATAGGTCCAAGTGCCAGCCAAGCGATCAAAAACCTGACGTGAGTCAATTTCAGAACCGAAGCGCTCATCTTTCTTGATGCGGGAGAGGGCCTTCTCATCAGGCTCCTTGCGCCACAGCCAAGACGGCACGGTGTTTTCCTCAACAGCCTTTAGCTTTGCAGGAACCCCGGCCTTACGGAAATATTTTTGAGCAAGAATGTCGGAAGCTACCTGCGAGAATTGGGCAGGAACCTGAATGTTCTCCAAGCGAAATACAATGGACCCGTCCGGATTACGGATCTCACTGGTCGCAGTGCGAAACTCGATGTCGGCGTAAGGGGATTGCCCCTCTTTCGTATAGCGCCGTTCGATCTTCATATAAGCCCCCTTTGACGCAGCATGTGCTGCTCGTGCCTGTCTAAATCAAACCAATAGGGAACAAGGTCAGTTTGCCGCTTTAACCCTTGCTCGCCGTATCGCAGAAGGCTCTCGCCTTCAGTCCGTCCACATCTTGGGGTTTTGTGGCAAAAATCGCCTGCGTCACAACATATAGTATGCGCAGGTTAACGAAAACACAATTTCTGCCATCGGTCAGGCCAAAAAAATACGTCACCCGTCTAATCAAAGAAGCAGGTACGCAGCATTTTTCTAACTGATTATTGGAGAACGCGTGGCTTTCGCCCAAAACCCCTAAAACGATCAATCAACAGCACTGAAATTAAATTGAATCGTTGGGCGCGGTCAAGCGTCACAGGGCCAGTGATTGTGGTATGTCACTTCTTCGCGACACAAAATCTAGTAGGGGTGTGTGGATGCTCTGTTGATAGTACCTACGTACCATACTGGCATAATCAGCAGAAAATAACGGATAAGCGACAATGTGTCCCGCTTGTAAAAAAGTGGGTGCGCTGTGGGAGAACTCAATTTCCAAATCAGTGGAAAAAAAATGGAGGCATCTGCAAAATTTTTTATGCGAATTTTCCTCTAATATATTTCAAGTTTGACCGTTCGTGAGAGCGCTCTCTTAAGGCTCTGAAACTACATTTATTTTGGTGTTTTGCGTGGTGCCGGAATATTTTCGGGGTCAAACATTCTGTTGATTGTTTTGTTTACGCAAAAACACAAAGGCGAGCACTGGACACAACATGCGGATGCGTTCATATTCGCCCCAACAAATTGAACCACAGACCGTAAAGGGGATTTGGAGCCATGAAGACATTTCTGCTCCAGCTGTTTACCTGGTGGGGTAGCGAAACCATGGGTACCCGTTTCTTCACTTGGAAGAAGGGTATCGTCGTCGGCGATGACGAGTATGGAAACCGCTACTATAAAGAGCGCAACGGCAAACGTCGCTGGGTCATCTATAATGGCGAGGCAGATGCCTCCAAAATCCCTCCCGGCTGGCACGGGTGGATGCACCACAGAACTGATGTGCCGCCATCTGAAAGCAATTATGAGCCGCGTGATTGGGAACTTGGGCACAAGCCAAACCCTACAGGCTCTCCGCAAGCTTATCGTCCGAAAGGTTCTATCCTTTCAGGAACCAAGCGCGACAAGGTGAGTGGCGACTACGAGGCTTGGACACCCGGCCAGTAAGCTCGCCCAAAGCCGAGATACTAAAAAACCCGCTCCAAGAGAGCGGGTTTTTTGTATTCACTACATGTAGTGTGCGGCAGCCTTAAAGAGACTGAGGATCATTGATGACGCCAAGGCGGCGATCAAGATAGTCTGCACACTGGTCGATAAGCATATCGACATGGTTTTCGAAGAAGTGGTTCGCGCCAGGAATTTCCTGATGGTCGATAGTGATACCCTTTTGGGTCTTCAGCTTGTCGACAAGCGCCTGAACGTCCTTCTGTGGCACAACCTTGTCGTTCTCGCCATGGATGATGAGGCCGGAAGACGGGCAAGGGGCCAGGAAGGAGAAGTCATGAAGGTTTGCAGGAGGAGCAACAGAGATGAAGCCTTCCACTTCAGGACGGCGCATAAGCAGCTGCATACCGATCCACGCACCGAAGGAGAAGCCGGCAATCCAGCATGCACGAGCGTCTGGGTGAATGGTCTGTACCCAGTCTAGCGCTGCTGCTGCATCGGAAAGTTCACCCTGACCGTGATCGAACTGGCCCTGAGAGCGACCAACACCGCGGAAGTTGAAACGCAGAACCGCAAAACCGCGCTGCGCAAACATGTAGTAAAGTTTGTAGCAGATCTGGTTGTTCATGGTCCCACCGAACTGCGGATGCAGGTGCAGGATCAGGGCGATTGGGGCGTTTTTCTTTTTCGCAGGGTGGAAGCGGCCTTCCAAGCGGCCTGCTGGACCGTTAAAGATCACCTCTGGCATGAGCGTGGGGAGTCCTTTTCGTTGTTTGTTTACATATATATCTTTGGGTTAGCTAACCCGTAATCAACAATTTTCGAGTCTAAAACTTGACTATTTGACCCAAGTTTATTACAGCTAGTTTAGAACAGTTCGAAAGTGCTTTCCAATTGTGTCTATTAGCGAACTCCGGTAGATAGCTTCTACCAAGTTGACAAAAGAGGAAAGCGCTGCCGTTCGACATTAGTCATATCATAAGTGTAGCGGCAAATAGCAAGGATTCCGTTTAGCTGCAAAGGCAACTTGGGAAATTTTCAACTTAAAACCTTGATATCAACGATGAGTGTCACTTTAAACCTCACATATCTCGACCATAACGCAGGCGCTCCGACTCGTCCCCAAGCAATTGAGGCGATGGTCAACGGCCTGTCCACGGTTGGAAATGCCTCCTCAATCCATGCAGCGGGCCGTGGTGCTCGTGGTCGCATGGAAGCTGCCCGCAAAGAAGTTGCGGCGCTGCTAGACGCGATCCCGCAAAACATCGTCTTCACCAGCGGTGGAACGGAAGCCAATGTTACCGCGCTTTCTCCCGTTTGGATGAAGAACGGCGAGCCGTTCACTCTCTCGAAACTGTTTGTCAGTGCTGTCGAGCATCCATCTGTTCTTTCAGGTGGGCGTTTTGCTCCAGAAAACATCGAAATCATTCCCGTCGACAAAAACGGCGTAGTCGATATTGACTACCTCCGCGACATGCTTGCCAAAGTGCCAGAGGGTGAAACAGCTCTTGTGTCGGTGATGGCAGCAAATAGTGAAACCGGTGTGTTGCAGCCAATTCAGGAAATTGGCGTTCTGGTGGAAGATGCAGGTCATCTGTTCCATGTGGATGCTGTCCAGTTGGCAGGCAGGCAAGAGCTTTCAATCGGCCTAATCGGCTGTCACGCTCTCAGCATTTCCTCCCACAAGCTAGGCGGCCCGCAGGGCGTTGGTGCACTGGTTCTTGGCAAGGGCGACTTGCGTCCAGCTCCGCTACTCAAGGGCGGCGGTCAGGAAGCGTGGCGCCGGGCAGGAACTGAAAACGCTGCGGGCATTGGTGGTTTTGCAGCAGCCGTAGCAGCCCACCGCAGCACCGAAAATGAATATGAGCGGCTTATCGCTCTTCGGGAAACATTGGAGCAGGGGCTGAAGAAGATCAGTCCGGAAGCGACCATTTTTGGCGAGGGCGCATCCCGCCTGCCAAATACAACATGTTTTTCCGTCACTGGAATTGCCGCGGAAACAGCCCTGATCTCTTTTGATCTTTCCGGCGTAGCTGTTTCGTCCGGTTCTGCCTGTTCCTCAGGAAAAGTTGGGATATCTCACGTGCTTAAGGCTATGGGGGTTGAAGAGCAGGCGGCAAAAGGCGCAATACGGGTGAGTATTGGCTGGAGTACGCAGGAAACCGATATCACACGCTTTTTAGAAGCGTGGGCAAAGATTTACCAGCGCATGGGACCTGCCAAGCAGGCTGCCAGAACGCTGTAGAATATGGAGTGGGTTCGGCCCTTTACGGAGTGAAATATGGTTGCAGTTCAAGAAACCATTGATCAGGTCAAGGCAATCGACGTTGATCAATACAAATACGGCTTTGTTACAGACATCGAGTCTGAACTTGCGCCTAAAGGGTTGAATGAAGACATTATCCGTTTCATTTCCGCAAAGAAAAGCGAACCTGAATGGATGCTGGAATGGCGTTTGGATGCTTTCCGTCGTTGGAAGACAATGGAAGAGCCATCTTGGGCCCGCGTTCACTATCCAAAGATCGACTTTGAAGACCTGCACTACTATGCAGCGCCAAAGACTGCCGAAGGCCCAAAGAACCTCGACGAAGTAGATCCAATCCTTCTTGATACCTATAAGAAGCTGGGCATTCCGCTTTCCGAGCAGGAAATTCTGGCAGGTATTGCGCCAGAGCATCGCATCGCTGTCGATGCTGTCTTTGATAGTGTGTCCGTTGCGACCACCTTTAAGGAAGAGCTCGCAAAAGCTGGCGTTATCTTCTGCCCGATTTCTGAAGCGATCCGCGACTATCCTGATCTCGTCAAACAGTACCTCGGCACCGTCGTTCCCGTCACTGACAACTTCTATGCGACGCTGAACTCCGCAGTCTTTTCTGACGGCTCGTTCGTGTACATTCCAAAAGGCGTCCGTTGCCCTATGGAACTGTCCACCTACTTCCGCATTAACGAACAGAACACCGGCCAGTTCGAACGTACGCTCATCATCGCTGATGAAGGTTCTTACGTTTCCTATCTGGAAGGCTGTACAGCGCCTCAGCGCGATGAAAACCAGCTGCACGCAGCCGTGGTAGAACTTGTCGCTCTGGAAGGTGCGGAGATCAAGTACTCCACCGTTCAGAACTGGTTCCCGGGCGATGCAGAAGGCAAGGGCGGTATCTATAACTTTGTGACCAAGCGCGGCGATTGTCGCGGCGATAACTCCAAGATCGCATGGACACAGGTTGAAACCGGCTCCGCTATTACATGGAAATACCCAAGCTGCATTCTTCGTGGTGACAACTCCGTTGGCGAGTTTTATTCCATCGCGATTTCCAATGGCTACCAGCAGGTAGACAGCGGCACCAAGATGATCCATCTAGGCAAGAACACCTCCAGCCGCATCATCTCTAAAGGTATTTCTGCTGGTCGCTCCCAGAACACCTATCGCGGTCAGGTATCGGCTCATCGCAAAGCAAAGAACGCCCGCAACTTCACCCAGTGTGACAGCTTGCTCATTGGCGATCAGTGCGGCGCTCACACCGTGCCTTACATCGAGAGCAAGAACGCAACTGCGGTGTTCGAGCACGAAGCAACAACATCCAAAATCTCCGATGACCAGATGTTCTACTGTCTGGCCCGTGGCCTTAACGAGGAAGAGGCGGTTGCCCTTATCGTGAACGGTTTTGTTCGGGACGTTATTCAGCAGCTTCCAATGGAATTTGCCGTTGAAGCGCAAAAACTCATCGGTATCAGCCTCGAAGGCAGTGTCGGCTAACGCGAGCGGACGCATATCGCAGTCATAACGAATTTAGGAATGAAGAGATAAACGCACATGCTTGAAATCAAGAACCTGCACGCAAAAGTCGACGGCAATGAAATTCTTCGCGGCGTAAACCTCACAGTTAAACCGGGCGAAATCCACGCAATCATGGGACCAAACGGTTCCGGTAAGTCCACCCTGTCTTATGTTCTTTCTGGCAAGGAAGACTACGAGATCACCGAGGGCTCCATCACCTATAATGGTGAGGACATGCTTGAGCTTGGTCCCGATGAGCGTGCTGCTGCTGGCATGTTCCTCGCTTTCCAGTACCCGATTGAAATTCCGGGTGTTGCGACCATGACCTTCTTGAAGACCGCTTTGAACGCTCAGCGCAAAGCCCGTGGTCTCGAAGAAATGCCAACACCTGAGTTCATGAAGCTCGTTCGCGAAAAAGCTGCTGACTTGAACGTGACGCCTGAAATGCTGCGCCGTCCGCTCAACGTTGGCTTCTCCGGCGGTGAAAAGAAACGCGCTGAAATTCTTCAGATGTCTTTGCTTGAGCCTACCCTTTGCATTCTCGACGAAACCGATAGTGGTCTCGACATTGATGCTCTGCGTATCGTTTCCGAGGGCGTTAACAAACTCCGCTCCCCAGAGCGTTCGATGATCGTCATCACTCACTACCAGCGTTTGCTTGACCACATCGTCCCTGATGTCGTGCACGTTCTCTCCAAAGGCCGCATTGTAAAAACCGGCGGCAAAGAGCTGGCTCTTGAGCTTGAAAAGAACGGCTACGCCGACTTTGTGGACGAGAAAGCAGCTTAAACTGGGTGAGGTGGACTTATGAACGCTGAAGCACGCGTACAAGGTACGCAAGCCGAGCAGGGGCTCATCGAACAGTTTGCTGCACTCAAAGCATCTGGCGAAAGCTCTGCTGACATTTTGGCCGTACGTGAAAAAGCATTTGGTGCTTTTGAAGCTGCTGGCCTGCCACACCGCCGTGTTGAAGATTGGCACTATACGGATCTGCGCAGCAAAATGCGCACCGCGTTTCCAATCAAGGAAGCTAAAAGCGGCGGTGTACTGAACATTGAACGCCTGAATGCCTGCGTGTTCACGCTTGAAAACGGCCGTCTCAACGAAGCTCTTTCAAGCTTTGGTGATCTGGAGCAGGGTGTGATTGTACGTCCGATGAGCAAGGCTCTTGCTGCACAGACACCAGAAGCATTTGGCACTGTTGCGACGCAGGATGATGCGCTTGTAAACCTCAACACCGCCTTTATGCAGGATGGCCTTGCCATTCGCGTAAAAGACGGTGTGAAGCTTACAAAGCCGATCCACATTATTCACATCAACAGTGAAGGTGAAAGCGCATCCTACCCGCGCAACCTTGTTGAGATTGGTGAAGGCGCCGAGGCTGTTATCGTAGAGCGTTACGTTGGCGACAACGATGCTGCCTACCAGATCAACGCACTTAGCGAGATCAAAGTTGCCGACAAAGGCAGCCTGATCTGGGTAAAGCTGCAGCAAGATGGTGAGCAGGCACAGCACATCGGTAGCACCGCTGTACACCTTGGTGAAGAAGTCGAGTTTGACCACTTTACCTTGAACACCGGTAGCCAGCTTTCGCGCTCTCAAGTGTTTGTGGCATGCGCTGGTGAAAACTCCAAGATCGGTTGCCGTGGCGTATCCATGCTCTCCGGCAAACAGCACAGCGATATCACACTGCTTGTTGATCACGCTGTACAAGCCTGTGAAAGCCGCGAGTTCTATAAGTCCGTTGTTGATGACAACGCGCACTCGGTCTTCCAGGGTAAAATTATCGTTGCACCTCATGCACAGAAAACTGACGGCCAGATGATGGTCCAGTCGTTGGTTCTCACCGATGATGCACAGGTATCGGTAAAACCCGAGCTGGAAATTTTCGCAGATGATGTGCAGTGTGCGCACGGTTCAACCACTGGCGATATTGATGAAGACCTGCTCTTCTATCTCCGCGCTCGTGGTATCCCTGAGGCACAGGCACGCCAAATGCTCATTATCGCTTTCCTTTCCGAAGTGATTGAAGAAATTGATAATGAACGCGTGGTTACACTGCTTGAGGACTTGGTCAAAGAGTGGCTAGAAGCCAAAAAAGGATAATGCCATGAATTCCGTCGTTGGGATCGCAGAGCTTACAAACGCCTATGATGTTGAGGCTATCAGAAAGGATTTTCCTATCCTTTCCCGAGAGGTCTACGGCAAGCCATTGGTCTACTTGGACAATGGCGCTTCAGCGCAGAAGCCACAGGCTGTGATTGATGCGATCACCAAGGTTTACACGGAAGAATATGCAAACGTCCATCGCGGGCTGCACTACCTGTCCAACACTGCGACAGAAAATTTTGAGGCTGCCCGCGGTAAAGTTCAGCGTTTCTTGAATGCCAAGGATAACGACGAAATCGTCTTTACCCGCTCTGCGACTGAGGCGATCAACCTTGTTTCCTATGGCATGGCTGACCAGATCGGCGAGGGCGATGAAATCGTCATCTCCATTCTCGAGCACCACTCCAATATCGTTCCGTGGCATTTCCATCGTGAACGTTCCGGCGCGGTTCTTAAATGGTCACCTGTTTCAGAAGACGGTACGTTCCTGATTGAGGAGTTTGAAAAGCTCCTCACAGAGAAGACCAAGCTGGTTGCTGTTACCCAGATGTCCAACGTCACCGGTACAATGGTTCCGGTAAAGGAAATCTGCCGCATTGCCCATGAGCGCGGTATCCGCGTTCTGGTTGATGGTTCACAAGGTGCCGTACACCTTCCGGTCGATGTTCAGGATATTGATTGTGATTTCTATATCCTGACTGGCCACAAGGTTTACGGGCCAACCGGTATCGGCGTGCTCTACGGTAAAAAAGAAGCGCTCGAAGAACTGCGTCCGTTTAACGGCGGCGGCGAGATGATTAAAGATGTTACCGAAGACATGGTGACATACTCTCATCCACCACATCGCTTTGAGGCAGGTACACCTCCAATCGCACAGGCTATTGGCCTTGGTGCTGCGCTTGATTATATGGATGCAATTGGCCGTCCTAAAATTCTGGCGCACGAACTGGCCCTGCGTGATTACACAGCTGAAAAGCTGCAGGAAATCGAAAACCTGCGCGTGTTCGGCACATCACCGGAAAAGGGTGCTATTTTCTCGTTTGAAATTGCGGGCATTCACGCCCACGATATTTCTATGGTAATTGACCGCGAGGGGGTGGCGGTTCGGGCTGGCACCCACTGCGCACAACCACTACTTAGCCGTTATGGTGTTACCAGCACCTGCCGTGCTAGTTTTGGTCTATACAACACTTTTGAAGAGGCCGACAAACTGGTCGAAGCCCTCAAAAAAGCTGTAAAACTGTTCGGATAGGAAGTTAATGTCGGATCACATCGCACGCAGCGAATTTACAGACGAACCGCTGACGCAAACAGAGATCAAACAGACAAGCGCTATTCCGGCTGATGAGCTGGAGCGTTTGACCGGCGATATTATTGCCGCGCTCAAAACTGTTTATGATCCTGAGATCCCGGTCGATATCTATGAGCTCGGCCTCATTTACAAGGTCGATATTGAAGATGACCGCTCGATCAAGATTGACATGACTTTGACAGCTCCGGGTTGCCCTGTAGCTGGCGAAATGCCGATCTGGACAGAAAATGCAGTTAGCTCGGTACCGGGCGTTGGTCCGGTTGATGTGACTATGGTCTTTGACCCACCGTGGGATCCTAGCCGTATGTCTGACGAAGCACGCGTGGCGCTGAATTACTTCTAGCGCCACCAATCAGGAATTTGGAAGACAGGTAGATGATGGCAGCCAATAGCTTCAAAGTTCTTTCTGTAAACGATGCAGCAGCTGAGTATATTCGCGATATCATGTCCCAGCGGGATGATAATCCGGTCGGCTTGCGCATTGGCATCAAAAAGGGCGGCTGTGCGGGTATGGAATACACCATGAGTTTGGTGGACGAGCCCGTTGCTGGAGATGATGTGGTTGAGGAAAAAGGCGTAACCATTTTCGTGGAGCCTTCCGCTGTTCTTTATCTGTTGGGCACAGAGCTAGGTTATGAGGCCACTAAATTTAAAAGTGGTCTCACATTCAAAAACCCAAATGAAGTTTCAGCGTGTGGCTGCGGGGAGTCTGTAGAACTCTCCCCGTCTGACCTGCCGCAGTTCAACCGTTAAGGGCGAAATCCGGTGACATTTTTTGATGAGTTGAAGACTGTTAATGCGCAGTCTTGGGAACGCTATTGCGATCACGAGTTTACCAGAGGTCTTGCAGATGGCACCCTGCCACTTGCAGCGTTCCAGAAGTATCTGGTTCAGGACTTCCTCTTTCTCATCGATTTTGCCAGAGCCTATGCGCTTTCTATCTATAAAAGCCATTCTCTGGAAGAGATGCGCAAAGGGCTGGAAGGCGTGAAGGCGATCCTTGATGTCGAGATCAATCTTCATTTGCGCCTTTGCGAGCGCTGGGGATTGACTGAAAAGGACATCGAAAACGCACCGCACGAGTTGGCAACACTTTCCTATACCCAGTACGTTTTGGAAACTGGCAACCGTGGTGACCTTCTTGATCTGAAGATTGCACTTGCCCCTTGCGTTATCGGTTACGGTGAAATCGCAGCGAACCTCGCAAAGGTTCCCGGCGCTCTTGATAACAGCAACCCATATGCGGAATGGATCAAGGAATACTCATCCCCTGAGTATCAAGAGCACATGCATGGTGCGATTGCCGAACTGGAAGGTCTTGCTCAACGTTACCTGACAGATAACCGCCGCGAACGCGCTCACAAGATTTTCAAAACCGCTACAGATCTTGAAGCCAACTTCTGGCAGATGGGTTTGGAAGGCTGAACCTAGCCTTTAGGTGTGTGGAAAACTACTTATTTTCCTAAAGTCACTATCTAAAGGAATATTGTGCATCCCGTGTGATCCCCTCACTATTGATCTATAGCAAAGAGGGGGGATTGCTATGGTGCACAAACCAATAGAACCAGCGCATTCTGAGCTGCTATCGCTCTGCGGCGTTAATGTAAGACCGATGTTTGGGGGACTCGGCTACTTTGATGCAGGTAAAATGTTCGGGCTGGTCCATACAGACAAGTTATACTTGAGAGCTGGCGAAACAAACGTTGCCGACTACCTCATCGTTGGCCAGATGCCATTTGTACATGAAGTACATGGAGAGCATCACGCACTCTCGTTTTATTCAGTACCGCGCCCTATAATTGAAGAGCCGGAATTACTTAGGGGATGGGCAGAAAAAGCGCTGAACGAAACGCGCCGTGTCACATCAAGACAAAGAATTTCCAGATATAACCTTGCCCGAAGAGGGCGTGCATTAAAGCACTAGAAGAAGCTCAAAGGCTACGCAACTTGCGTAGCCTGTTCTTTTGCAGCTTCCAGTTCACGCTCCGTCTTAACCAGATTTCGACCAGCACCTTTGGCAGCATATAGTGCGGTGTCCGCACGGGCGATCAAAGTCTGGCTGCTGTCTTCATCATGAAGCTCTGCAACACCGATAGAAATGGTAATACGGCCGAGGTTCTCACCCGTGGAGCGTTTCACTAGTTCCTTTGAAATAACAGAGCGTCTGATTTTCTCCGCAATATCTTCGGCTTGGCTTAGTTTGGTACGCGGAAGAATAACGGCAAACTCTTCACCGCCATAACGGCAGGCGATATCGTGGGACGAAACGTTCTGCTTGGTAGCAAGTGCCACAAGCCTAAGCACCTGATCACCAGTCTGGTGACCATAGTTGTCGTTAAACTGCTTAAAATGATCAATATCGGTGATCAGCAAGCACAACGGGCTATAGCTATCGCGTGCATACTTAATTTCACGTTCAATACTTTGATCGAAATGACGACGGTTATGCAAGGTGGTCAGCTCATCCGTATGGGATTCATAACGGATCGCTTCCAAGCCTTCCTGCAAAGTCTTGATCTGGTTACGTGATTCAGCAAGTTGGGTGCGCAGCTCTTGATTGTTATCAGCGGTGCGCGTTGTGACACGCAGCAAATCCATAACGAGCTGGTTCAACTGTTCAGGGGACTGGTCCAGACGGAGTTTTTCAAGCGCATTTGTAAGATCACGGGCATATTCCGCAGTATCTACAGAGCCCTTGTCCAATACCTTTACAAGATCGGACACTTCCTCGGAAATTTTGGACCCGACTTCGTCAATACGCTCACCCAAGCGATCTGGCGACAAGAAACGATTGTAGATTTTAGATGCTTGTTCGGCGTCGAGTTTGCCCTCGCTGGTCAACAGCTTGTTGATCGCGCGGTTCAAGCTCAAATTGAAGCCGGAAACATAACTATACCAAAGCTCGTAATTCCTTGGAAAGGCGGGAAGATGACATGCCTTAATATAGTCCAGCGCACGCTCTGCGTAATCTAGAGTACGCTGGTAATCATTTTTCTCAGCCATTGGGTGCCCGTCGAAATAAATGCATTCCCCAGTCAAACGATATATAAAATATCTCTAATATTACAGTATATAAATATACCTAATTAGAAGTTAACTGGGGATCCAATTTCCGTATAGTTAGTCTTTT